>JANQLM010000102.1 GCA_028280635.1 Halieaceae bacterium
CAGGCAGCATTCCTGGATATCGGTGAGGAGCGCACCAGCTTCATCCATGTCAACGACATCTACCCGCTGGGCCAGGATGGCCTCGAAATTCGCGGTGCCGCCGAGGACATTCGCGAGCAACTGCGCGAGGGCCAGGAGGTGATGGTGCAGGTCATCAAGGAGCCCCTGGGAAGCAAGGGTGCGCGCCTGACCACACAGCTCTCCCTGTCGTCCCGCTACCTGGTCTATATGCCGCGTACGCCGCATATCGGGATTTCGCAGCAGATTGAAGACGACGACGAGCGCTCCCGGCTGCGCTCCCTGCTCGATGAGGCCGCGGCGGCCCAGGCCATGGGTGAGGGCGGCTATATCCTGCGCACCGCTGCGGAAGGCATTGGCCGTGAAGAACTGGAAGCTGACCTCCGGTTCCTGAAGCGGCTGTGGGCGGTGGTCAGCCGCCGCGGGTCGGAGCAGCAGGCGCCCGCCCGCCTGTTCGAGGACTGGCAGCTCTACCAGCGCTCAGTGCGTGACCTGGCGCGGCCGGGGCTAGAGCGCATCCGGGTGGACAGCGAGGAGGCTTACCAGCGGCTGCGCGATTTCTGCGAGGACTACGTGCCCGAGCTGGCGCCATTGCTGGAGCATTACCAGGGCACACGTCCGCTGTTTGACGTCTACGGCGTGGAAGATGAGATTGGGCGGGCGCTGGAGCGCAAGGTGCCGCTCAAGTCCGGCGGCTACCTGATCATCGACCAGACCGAGGCGATGAGCACGATCGATGTGAATACCGGTGGTTTCGTGGGGCGCAGCAACCAGGAAGAAACGGTCTACAAGACCAACCTCGAGGCTGTCACGGCGCTGGCGCGGCACATTCGGCTGCGCAATCTGGGCGGCATTATCATCATCGATTTTATCGACATGCGTGATGCGGAGCACCGGCGTCAGGTGTTTCGCGCCCTGGAAAAGGCGATGGTGCGAGACCGGGCGCGGACTGTGATCACCGGTGTGTCCGAACTGGGCCTGGTGGAGATGACTCGCAAGCGCACTCGCGACAGTCTTTCCCATGTGCTGTGCGAAGACTGCCCGGCCTGCGGCGGGCGTGGCAGCCTGAAGTCGGCGCAAACCGTGTGCTACGAGATTTTCCGCGACATCCTCAGGGAAGCGCGGGCCTACGATGCGGACACCCTGATGGTGCGCGCCTGCCAGGAAGTGGTGGATCGCCTGCTGGACGAGGATTCGGCGACGGTGGCTGACCTGGAAGCGCTGGCGGGTAAATCCCTGCAGTTCCAGGTTGAGCCGATGTACAGCCGGGAACAGTTCGACATTATACTGCTCTAAGGTTTGTATCGCGCCGAGTCAGCTTTACCGGCGCAGGAATCGGTTTTAACGTAAACGTGCTGCAACGGCTCACTACATGGCTCTGGTCACTGATCGTACTGCTTATCGTCCTGCTGGCGGTTTACAGCAGTGCAGGCCGGCTGCTGATGGGCAATGTGGGGCAGTACCAGGGCCAGATCCTCGAGGCCGCCAACCAGCGCCTGCCGTTTACCCTGGAGATAGACAGCCTCAGCGGTAGCTGGCGCTCTCTGTCCCCGCGGCTGGAGGCTCGCGGCCTTCGAATTCTCGGTGATGATCCGCATGCGCCGGTAGGCCTTGAGTTCAACAGCCTGTTCCTGGAACTGGACGTCTTTGACACCCTGCGCAGTATGTCGCCGCGGCTGTTTGCCCTGACGGCCCGTGGTGGGCGCATTCACGTGGACGTGGGCGCTGACGGCCAGTTGTCCATTGCCGGTATCCCCGGGGGCAACCAGGGCAATCTCACCACCACCCTCAACGAGTTCATTTTCAATGCCGAGGAGCTCACGCTCGATGAGCTGGCGCTGGAGCTGGACCGCGACGCCGTCACCCGGGTGTCCTTCGTGCAGGCAGAGTTGCAAAGGGATAGTGATTTCCGCCGCGTGCAGCTAAGCCTGCGGGCGCCGGACCGGGATGCCTGGTTCAGGCTGACCGCGGAGGGCAACGGCAGTCTGACTGACTTCCGCAGTTTCAGCGGGCTGTTTCACCTGAAGTCCCAGTTGGGAGACCTGGCGCTGTTCGATGACCTGTTGGCACTGGCAGATCTGGAGCCGCTGTCGGGCCGGGTGGAGAACGACCTCTGGCTGAAGCTGGAAAAGGGCAAGGTGCAGCTTGCCAACCGGCTGGCGGGCGAGTCGGTGACGCTCAGACAGCGGGATTCCGAGGCCAAACCCTGGAACTTTGAGCGCCTGGGCGTGACGGCGGCAGCGGACTACAGGGACCAGGCCTGGGATTTTCGTGCCCGGGACCTGGAGCTGATTGGCGCCGGGCGCTCGGTGGTGATACCCAGCCTGACCGGCCGCTATGGCGGCGGTGATATCACCCTGCGCCTGGCAGACGTGGAACTGGGAACGCTGTCGGAGTACCTGGAGGGCGCCGGCCTGTTGCCCGCCACGGCCCAGGACGTGTTGTCGCGCCTGTCCCCTAAGGGCGAGCTGGAGCAGGTGGAGTTCAGTGTGCGCGACATCATGGACACGGGGCGCGACTGGCGGCTTTCGACCAACTTCCGGGGTATTGATGTGGAGCCCTGGCGCGGTGCCCCCGGGCTCAGCAATGCCTCGGGCTTTGCGGTGCTCAACAAGGATGGCGGTCGCGTGCAGCTGGCATCCTCGGAGTTTTCCATGGCCTTTCCGAAGGTGTTCCACAATCACCTCGACTACCACTCCTTCAGCGCTGAGCTGCAATGGCGCGTAGATCCCGACGCCTTCCGCCTGCGCAGCGGGCCCTTTACGGCAGTTGCCGACGAGGGTGAGGTACGGGGGCTGTTCTCGCTCAAGCTGCCGCGGGTCGAAGCTCCCGCTGGAGCGGAAATGGACCTCATGGTCAGTCTGCGGGATACCGCGCCGGAGTATCGCCGCAAGTACCTGCCGTACAAGCTGAACCCTGCCTTGCTGGAATGGCTGGAGCCGAGCATCGGCGAGGGCCGAATCGCCGAGGGCGGTTTTATCTTCCGGGGCAGCCTGGTCCGGCACCCCCGGTATCGGACGATCCAGTTGTTCTTCGACGTGGAGGATACGCGCATCGACTACCACCCGCGCTGGCCGGCGGTGGAGGAATTCCTGGGGCTGGTGCTGATTGATGACGCCGATGTGGACGTCTACGCCCAGCGCGGACGCATGCTCGACTCCGACGCCCGCGATATTCGCGTGCATTTGCGCCAGGACCCTCAAAAGCAGCTACAACTCGCCCTCACGGCCTACCTGGAGGGCAGCGCCGCGGATGGGCTTGCCGTTGTCAATGACTCACCCCTGAGCGAAACCGTCGGTGACACCTTCCTGGACTGGACCCTGGACGGTGACCTGGAAGCCCGGCTGGCGCTGGCCATGAACCTCAGCGACAGCGCGGAAGAGCCTCGGGTCAACCTGGTGGCGGAATTGAGGGACGTCGATGTCGATATGGGTGATCTCGATCTCAATATCGACCGGGCGAGCACCATCCTCCACTACGATTCCTGGAACGGGTTCCGCGCTGACAAAATGACCGGCACCCTATGGGGTCGACCCATTGCAGGGAGACTTGAGCAGGGCCGGCGTGGCGGCGAGCTGGCCGAACTGGACCTGGCCGTCAGCGGCCGCGCCAGCGCCCGCGACGTTCGCGACTGGCTGGACCTGGACGTGTTGGCGCTGGCAGAGGGAGAAACCGATGCCACCGTGCACGTCAGGGTGCCCCCGGGCGGTTCAGCGCTGTTACAGGTGGACAGCGAACTGCGCGGCGTGTCCCTGGACCTGCCCTCGCCCTGGGCGAAGACGGCGGAAGAGGGGCGCGCCATGCAGTTGAGCATGCCGTTGGCGGCGGGCCCGAAGCGGGTGCAGATCGCCATGGATTCGGAGGCTTTCCTGGCCCTGGATCTCGGTGAAGAGGGTATAGACGGCGGTAGCCTTGGCTTCTCCGCGCCGCTGGCAGCCAGCGAACCCGGCCGCTTCCTGCTGGGTGGCCAGCTTGTCTACATGGACTGGGACGAGTGGGACGGTTTCATCGAGCGCTATTTCCCTGGGGATGAAGCCGAACCCGTGGCGATTCTCACCTCACTGCGCGATCTTGAGATCGCCGAGCTGCAGCTGTTCGGCAAGCAGATTGATGAAGTTCGCCTCAATGGCAAGGAGTTCCCGGACCGCTGGGAGATCGATTTCGACACCGCCTGGGCAGCAGGGCGGGTTACGCTGCCTGAAGACCTGTCTACCGTGGACCTGGATTTCCAGCGCCTCGAGGTCGGCGGCTTCGCCGCCATGATGAATGCTGAAGAAGGATTGCCGGCCGACAGCTTCGAGTTTCCGCCGCTGACGGTGGCCATTGCCGATCTGCACGAGGCCGACGACCACTGGGGAGACCTGGCGTTTACCCTGCGCCAAAGTGGCGAAAACCTGCACTTTGAAAACGTCAAGGGCGAGATTCGACGCCTGCAACTGGGTCGCGACGCACCCATGCGGCTGGACTGGTTGCGCGGCGAAGAGGGGGAACGCACGCGTGTCCTGGGCACGCTCGATTTTGTGAATTTCGGCGAGGTGCTGGAGCAGTACCAGTACGAGCAGATTGTCGAAACCAATTCCGGCACTGTGGGACTTGAGCTCTCGTGGCCCGGCGGACCCACCGAGTTTGCACTGGCCGCAGCCGACGGCCGCATGACCCTGAACGTGCAGGAGGGGCGCTTCCTCAATACCTCCGGGGCCACCTCAGGCACCCTGCGGGTGGTCGCGATCCTCAATCTCACGGAGTTCATTAACAAGCTGAGCCTGGACCTGTCCCATGTCTACAAGTCGGGCGTGCCCTTTGATTCCATCGAGGGTGAGTTGCTGTTCCGGGAAGGCCTGATCGATGTGCCGCGCATCGATGTGCGCGGCCGCGCCAGCCGCTTCCAGTTTGTCGGCCTGGCGGATGCGCGGGAGGCCACGGTTGACGGCGAACTGGTGGCAACCCTGCCGATCGCCAGCAACCTGCCCTGGATGTTTGCCCTGGTCAGCGGCCTCCCCGCAGCGGCGGGTGTGTATGTGATCAGCAAACTGTTTGACAAGCAGATGGATCGCTTCTCCAGTGCGGTGTACAGCGTGGATGGTGACTGGGGAGACCCGCAGGTGAACTTCCAGCGCATCTTCGACAACTCCGCCCGCGAACCTCGCAAGCTGCCGGTGGAGTCTACCGCGGGCGGGGATGGGCAGATACAGACCGCGGATGGAGCGGAGACTATTGAGCCGCCGGAGCCGGACGCCGCGGCGGAAGACCCGGAGACCTAGTTCTCACCGATCATTTCGCGCAGGTAGCGAAACAGCTTGCGGCTGGCGGCGGGCGGTTTACCGGTGTCGGTTTCCTTGCGGTGCTGGCGAATCAACTGGCGCAGCAGTTGGCGATCGGCGCCGGGGTGTTCTTCCAGCAGGGCCTGGATGGCCGGGTCACCCTCTCGCAGCAGGCGCTCGCGCCACTGTTCGAGAACGTGAAAGGCCGCGGCGTTGCCGCGACGCTGCTGGTGGAGGGCATCGAGAGCCTGCTGGATAGGCGCCGGGTCCACACTTCGCATCAACTTGCCGAGGTATTGCAGATGTCGCCGTCGGGCGCTGTTGCTGCGAATGCCGCGCGCCTCGAGAATCACCTCCCGCACCCGGTCGTCTTCAATCGGCATGCGCGCCAGCTCCTTGTCACTGAGCTCGACCAGGGTTTGCCCGAGCTTTTGCAGCGCGGTCATCTGGCGCTTGAGCGCGCTCTTGCTGGGCGCGACTTGCTCGAAACCCTCCTCGTAGTCGTCTTCAAAGTCGTCCACGGCGATTACCCGTACACCAGGGTGGCCAGCCCCAGGAATGACATGAATCCCACCACGTCGGTGACGGTAGTGAGCACGACGCCACCGGCCAGGGCGGGATCGATGCTGTAGCGTTTCATCAACAGCGGGATCAGGGTGCCGGCGACACCCGCGGTGACCAGGTTGATGACCATGGCGGCGGCAATGATTGCACCGATCTGCCAGTCCTTGAACCACAGCGAGGCGGCCAGCGCCACCACGACGGACCACAGCAGCCCGTTGAGCACCCCGACCAGGAACTCACGATTGAGCAACCAGCGCTGGTTGCTGAAGCCAATCTGGCCAAGGGCAATGCCCCGCACCATGACAGTCAGGGTCTGGGTGCCGGCAATACCGCCCATGCTGGCGACTATGGGCATCAGTACCGCCAGCGCCACCACCTTGTCGATGGTGCCCTGGAACAGATTGATAACTGAGGCGGCGATAAAGGCGGTGGCAAGGTTGATACCCAGCCACACCGCGCGGCGCGGAGTAGTCTTGAGCACCGGCGCGAATGTGTCTTCGTCTTCGTCCAGGCCGGCCATACTCATCAGCGAGTGTTCGGCCTCTTCCCGTATCACGTACACCACATCGTCGATGGTAATCCGGCCCAGCAGTCGTCCGCTGTCGTCGACCACCGGTGCCGACACCCAGCCATTGCGCTCAAACAGCTGGCTGACCTCCGTGGCCTCCATCTCAGCGGGTATTGCCTCCACCTCGGTATCCATCATTTCGCGCACGGTAGCGGCGGGGTCGGCCACCAGCAGCCGCCGCAAGGGCAGCACCCCCAGCAGCATGTCCGAGCGGTTCACCACGATCAGGCTGTCAGTCATGGCCGGCAGCTCTTCGTGGCGGCGCAGGTAGCGCAGTACAACGTCCGCCGTGTGGCGGGCGCGCACGGTAATGGTGTCGGTATTCATCAGGCCGCCGGCGGTGTTTTCCGGGTAGTCCAGGACCTGCTCCACCCGGGCACGGTCCTGCTCATCCATGACCCGCAGTACTTCCTGTAGCACTTTTTCCGGCAGCCGCTGCAGGATATCGGCGACGTCGTCGGGCTCCAGGCCCTCAGTGGCGGCGGCTACCTCGGTGGCGTCCATGCTGCGCAGGAACTGTGACTGCAACTCGTCACCCAGCTCCTGCAGAATCTCGCCCTCATCCTGCTCGTCCACCAGCTGCCACAGCACCGCCCGCGTGGGTGGTGGCGAAGATTCCAGGAGTCGTGCGATATCGGTGGCCGGCAGGGCATTGAGCATATGCCGGACGTTGACGAAGGTGCCGCTGCCCAGCGCCCGGGTCAGCTCGTCAAGCTGGGCCTGGGTGCGATTGGTCTCGACGGCCTGGCCCACCTGGATTCAGGCCCCGGTGTGGAGCAAGCAGCGCCGGGAGGGCATTACTCGCCCTCGTCGAAGCGGTTCTCGATGAGCTGCGTGATGGCGGCCAGCGCCTCCTCTTCGTCCCCGCCGTCTATTTCCAGGGCAAGCTCCGTGCCCTTGCCAGCAGCCAGCATCATGATGGACATAATGCTCTTGCCGTCGACCATCTTGCCCTCCTGGCCGACCTGGATGGAACTGGAAAAGGAGGCGGCGCAGCTGACGAACTTCGCTGCCGCGCGCGCGTGTAAACCCAGCTTGTTGATTATTGTAATTTTCTGCCGGAGCATGCTCAGCCCTGGTTGTGGCCATCGGCCTGGCCCTGCAATTCGCGGTGCCTGAGGTTGGCCTCCGGATAGTCCTGCCGGAAGCGTCGGTAGAGTTTTTCTGCGAGATATACTGACCGATGTTGGCCACCCGTACAACCGAGGGCAACTGTGATGTAACTGCGGTTGCTATCGCGGTAGCGCGGTAGCCAGTTGTCCAGAAAGCTGGAGATCTCTTCAAACATATCCGTGGCCAGCGACTGCTGCTCGAGGAACTCAACAACTTCCGGGTCGCGCCCGGTCTTCAGGCGCAGGGCCTTCTCCCAGTGCGGGTTGGGCAGGATACGTACGTCGAACACCAGGTCTGCGTCGGCGGGCACGCCGCGTTTGAAACCGAAGGATTGGAAAAGCACCGAAATCTCACCGGACTGTGACCCCACCAGCCGTTCCCTGATGGCCGAACGCAGCTCGTAGATTGTCATCTGGCTGGTATCAATCACCAGCGAGGCGGCGCTGGCGATGGGCTCAAGTATCTCCCGTTCCCTGGCGATCGCATCGGCCAGCGGCGTGTCATCAGAACTCAGGGGGTGGCGGCGCCGTGTTTCGCTGAAGCGTTTGATGAGGCTCGCGTCCTCAGCGTCCAGGAACAGGATATCCATATTCACGTCGCCAGGCAGTTCCGCCAGCAGATTGGAGAAATGGGTGAGATCCACGTGGGCATTGCGCGCGTCAATGCACACCGCCAGGCCGGCGGGAGATAGAGGTTCGGAGTGGGCGCGCTCCACCAGCGCCGGCAACAGGGTGGCGGGCAAGTTGTCGATGCAGTAAAAGCCTTCGTCCTCGAGCTGGTGCAGGGCGGTGCTCTTGCCCGACCCCGATCGACCGCTGATGATCACCAGGCGCACGGAGGCCTAGTGCCCGAAGCTCACCGCGGCGCTGTAGAGCGCTTCGTCGCTCCCGGCGTCGCGCAGCGCGTCACAGAATCTGACCTGGCTCAGCAACTGGGCGAGGCCGGCCAGAATGTCCAGGTGTTCCTGGGTGGCCTCTTCGGGCACGATCAGAACGAACACGATATCGACCAGTTGCCCGTCACTGGCGTCGAAATCCACCGGCTGCTCGAGGGTGATCAGGCATCCCAGGGACTGCCGGCAACCACTCAGGCGGCAGTGGGGAATGGCGATGCCGTCGCCCAGCGCCGTGCTGCCCAGCTTCTCCCGGGCAAGCAGGTTGTTGTAAAGCTCTGCGGCATCCAGCGCGCTCTTGCGCTCAGTAATGAGCGTGGAGGCGGTTTCGATGACTTTTTTCTTGCTGGTGCCGGCGAGCGCGCAGAACGTCAGCGCCGGGTCCAGGAGCTTGTCGAGCTGGAACATCAGTGGCCGCGTATCTTTTCCTTGTGCTTGATGAGCTGTCGGTCGAGCTTGTCAGCCAGCATATCAATGGCGGCGTACATGTCTTCAGATTCCGCGTTGGCGAAGATGTCTGCACCGGAAACGTGCACGGTCGCCTCCGCTTTCTGCACGAGCTTTTCCACAATCAGGGTCACATCGGTATTGGTGATCTGGTCAAAATGTCGCTGCAGCCGATCGAACTTGGTGAGCACGTATTCCCGCAGCGCGGGCGTTACTTCTACATGGTGACCGCTGATTGTGATTTGCATATGTCGCTCCTGTTACGCATGCGCGCCGACCTGTTCCTACACCAGGCGTTTGCGCTCGTTTGACGGTGGAATCACCAGGGACTCGCGGTATTTGGCGATCGTCCTGCGTGCCACCTTGATTCCTTGTTCGGCCAGCAGGTTGGTGATCTTGCTGTCGCTTAAGGGTTTTCTGGGGTTCTCGGCGGCGATCAGCTTCTTGATCAGGGCCCTGATCGCCGTTGAGGAACACTCTCCACCAGAGGCCGTGTTGACGTGGCTGGAGAAAAAATACTTGAGTTCGAAGATGCCGCGGGGGGTGTGCATGTATTTCTGCGTGGTCACCCGGGAAATCGTGGATTCGTGCATCTCGACCGCCTCCGCAATATCGTGCAGGACCAGCGGCTTCATCGCTTCTTCGCCGTATTCAAGGAAGCCGCGCTGGTGCTCGACGATGCGCGTCGCGACCTTCATGAGGGTCTCATTGCGGCTCTGCAGGCTCTTCAGGAACCAGCGCGCCTCCTGGAGGCTGTCGCGCATATAGGTGTTGTCCGCGCTGTTGTCCGCGCGCTTCACCAGGCCGGCGTAGTCGGTATTGATCTTCAGTCGCGGCGCAATGTCTGGATTAAGCTCCACCACCCAGGCGCCGTTCTTCTTGCTGACAAACACGTCCGGCACCACGTACTCGGTGTTGTCGCTGCCAATGGTCTGGCCCGGGTTGGGGTTGAGCGACTGGATCAGGGTCAGCACTTCCCGCAGCTCGGGCTCGCGAATCTTGCTGCGACGAATCAACTGGGCGTAATCGCGGTTGCCCAGCAGGTTCATATAGCGGTTGACCACCAGCCGCGCCTCAGCCAGGTAGGGTGTATCGGCGGGCAACTGGTGTAGCTGAACCAGCAGGCACTCCCGCAGGTCGTGGGTGCAAACGCCGGGTGGGTCAAACTGCTGAAGCCGATGCAGCACAGCCATCACCTCGTCGAGTTCGACGTCGAGGTCCGCCGCCAGCCCGCTCCAGATGTCCTCGATACCGACAGCGAGCCGGCCGTTGTCGTCAGTGGCATCGATGATCGCCATGGCGATCACCCGATCGGTGTCGGACAGCCGCGTCAGGTTGAGCTGCCACAGCAGGTGGTCACCGAGGGTCTCACCGCTGGAATTGCGGCTGTCGAAATCAAAGTCGCTGTCGGGGGCCGGAGCGGAGGCGGCGCCCACGGGGGATTGATAGACGTCTTCCCACTGGGTATCCACCGGCAGCTCATCGGGAATCTGGGCATCGAAGTCGGAGAGTTCGCGTTCGTCGCTGGTGATCGCATCCGCATCGCTGCGCGACTCAAGTTCCGTCGCCTCGGCGGGCTCAGCCTCACCCACATCCTCGACATCGAGCATGGGGTTGGTCTCCAGGGCCTCCTGGATTTCCTGTTGCAGATCGAGGGTGGAGAGCTGGAGCAGCTTGATAGCCTGCTGCAGCTGGGGCGTCATTACCAGCTGTTGGCCAAGCTTTAATTGTAGGGACTGTTTCATATGTGGTGGGCTGCTCCCCTGCGGTCAGTGTAGCCCTGCTGCTGTAGTGAGGCAACTTTGGCATGAAACTAGCATGGCTTTATGGGGCAGAGGCACCGCCGGGCGAGAAAAGTTGGTGAAAATGTGAGCGATTCCCCAGACTTGCGCGCAGTTTGCCCGGCCACTAGAGACGGAATTCATCACCCAGGTAGACCTTGCGGACCTGGTCGTCGGCGAGAATGTCCTCCGCGCTGCCGGCGGCAATGATGTGTCCCTCACCGACGATGTAGGCTTTCTCGCAGATGTCGAGCGTCTCACGCACGTTGTGATCGGTGATCAGCACGCCGATGCCGCGCGCCTGCAGGTGGGAGATGATTTGCTTGATGTCGTTCACCGAGATGGGGTCAACTCCCGCAAATGGCTCATCCAGCAGGATGAAGTCCGGTTCATTGGCCAGGGCCCGGGCGATTTCCACCCGCCGCCGCTCACCGCCGGACAGGGACATCCCGGCGCTGTCGCGGATGTGGGTAATGTGAAACTCTTCCAGCAGTTCCTCAACCCGTGCCTGGCGCTGGCTGCGCTTGAGATCGCGGCGGTGCTCGAGGATGGCCATCAGGTTGTCCTTTACCGACAGCTTGCGAAAGATAGAGGCCTCCTGGGGCAGGTAGCCGATGCCCTTGCGGGCGCGGCCGTGCATGGGCAGCCGGGTCAGGTCCTGGCCGTCGATGGTAATCAGCCCGCGGTCCGCCGGTATGATGCCGACGATCATGTAAAAGCAGGTGGTTTTGCCGGCGCCGTTGGGGCCCAGCAGCCCGACAATCTGGCCGCTCTCGATTTCCAGGCTGACGTCGCGCACCACGGGCCGGCCGCGGTAGCTCTTGGCAAGATTGCTGGCGGTGAGAACGGCCAAGGGGGCTGCGCCTATTCTTCCTCTTCCAGTCTTTGGGGCGGGATAGTGACGGTCACGCGTCCGTCGGATTCCGCGGCGGCTTTGACCAACTGTTCGCTGATGAAGTAATCGATCAGGTCGCCCTGCACGATTGAGCCGTCCTGGTCGACCTGGGCGTTCTCCCGCAGTTGCACCCGCTCTTCGCTGCGGAAGTACTCGATGATATCGCCGTGGGCATGCATCAGCGGGCTGTCGGGCTCGGGCTGCTGTTGCATACGCGCCGGCGAGCCTTCGGCGACGATACGTTCGGCCTCGTTTTCCAGGCGGTAGAAGGTGATGCGGTCTGCGGTGATCTTGATGGTGCCCTGCACCAGTTCCACGTTGCCCTGGTATACCGTACGCCCGGTTTTCTCATCGCGCAGGGCTTCGTCGGTGGTGATATGGATGGGTTGCTCGGTGTCGTCCGGCAGTGCCTGGGAGGGTGCGGCATTCAGCAGTAGCGCGAGCGTTGCGGCAATGTTCACCGCCATGGCCGCACGCCAGCTCCGATTGCTGCCCAGGATAGTTGTCATGGTGTCAGTATAGGGCCTGAGCCGGTACCGCTTGAAGCGCAGCCGCCGTGAAAAGTTCATGACCCGTTGTCGTACAGGAAGGGCCTGCGCGCGTCCTCCAGCAGGTCCTGCGCATCGAGGATGAACTCACAGGCCTCGCGCACCGCTCCCAGTCCGCCGCCGCGCTGGCTGCGCCAATCCGCGTGGGAAGCCACACATTCGTCGCCGCCGGCCACCGTCATACCCAGCCCCACCGCCTGTATGGCACCCAGGTCCGGCAGGTCGTCGCCCATGTAGGCCACCTGCTCCAAGGACAGTTGTGTTCCTGCCATTATCTCCATGAGGGCGTCCAGCTTGTCATCTCTACCCTGGACAATACGCTCGATGCCGAGTTCCCCCGCGCGCCGCTCCACGATGCTGGAGCTACGGCCGGTGATGATGGCCACTTCGATGCCGGCGGCCTGCAACAGCTTGATGCCCAGGCCGTCCGGGGTATAGAAGGTCTTGAGCTCTTCGCCGGCATTTCCGTAGTAAAGCCGGCCATCGCTGAGGACGCCGTCCACGTCCAGCACCAGCAGGCGGACACGCCGTGCCTTCTCCAGCGCCAGGCTCATACGACACCCGCCTTGAGGATGTCCTGCAGCTTGATCACGCCGGTGGGGCGCTGTTGCTCGTCCACCGCGATCAGGCCGGTAATGGTGCGCTCCTCCATGATATGCAGGGCTTCCGCGGCCAGGATTTCCTTGTCAATGGTCACCGGGTGGTCGCTCATCACCGCTTCGATTGGGGTGTTGTGAATGTCCATCTCATTGTCCAGCGCCCGGCGCAGGTCTCCGTCGGTAAACACACCCAACAGGCGGCCATCGTCGTCCAGCACGGTGGTCAGCCCCAGGCCCTTGCTGCTGACCTCGATCAGCGCCTCGTCGAGCAGGGTGCCGGCGGCGACGCGCGGCAATTCATCGCCGCCGTGCATGATGTCATCCACCTTCAGTAGCAGTTTGCGGCCGAGGGCGCCGGCGGGATGCGAAAAGGCAAAGTCCTCCGGGGTAAAGCCGCGGGCTTCCAGCAGAGCGATCGCCAGGGCATCACCGGCCACCAGGGTCACCGTGGTGCTGGAAGTCGGCGCCAGGTCCATCGGGCAGGCTTCCTGGGCGACGCGGGTGTCGAGGTTGACCTCGGCGGCCCGGGCCAGCACGGAATCGGGATTGCCGGTCATGGTGATCAGCGGCACGGCCATACGCTTGAGCAGGGGCAGCAGGGTGACTACCTCGCTGGTGGAACCGCTGTTGGACAGTGCGATGACGCTGTCCTGGCTGGTGATCATGCCCAGGTCGCCGTGACTGGCTTCCCCGGGGTGCACGAAGAACGCCGGTGTGCCGGTGCTGGCCAGGGTGGCGGCGATCTTGGTGCCGATATGACCCGACTTACCCATACCGGTCACGACGACCCGGCCCTGGGTGTTGAGGAGAATTTCACAGGCGCGTGTAAATGAGTCATCCAGGCGCTCTAGCAGGTCGGTAATGGCGTCGCGCTCAAGTTCAACGGTACGGCGCACGGCACCGAGAAAATCGGGGTTTTCGGGTCTGGACACGGATGGTTCCCGGGGGCTTAGCGGGCGGTGTTGTAAAGCCAGTAATAATACAGCGCGTAGAGCACGAGAAACAGTACGCCCATGCCCCGGCCGATCTGGTGTTCCCGCGGCGCGCCGCCGGCTACCGCGCTCCTGATGGTGGTCGCGTAGAGCCCGCCTGCCAGCAGCAGGGTGATGCCGAGCATGGAGGCGTAGTCCCGCAGCAGCACCTCCTGCCCGAGAGACTGGGTCTCGAACAAACCCGGCAGCGACATGACGCCCAGCAGGTTGAACAGGTTGGAGCCCATGACATTACCCAGCGCGATCTCGGCGTGGCCCTTCATGGCGCTGGCCAGGGAGGCTGCCAGCTCCGGCAGGCTGGTGCCCACCGCGACAATCGACAGGCCGATCACCAGTGGGCTGACGCCAAGCTCCAGGGCCACATTGCTGGCGCCCCACACCAGCACTTTGGAACTGATGACCAACAGCACCAGGCCAATGCCAAAGCTGGCCCAGGCCCGGGTGGGGCTCATATGCGGCAGCGCCTCTACGTTGGCCTCTTCCTCGGCGTTGGGGTCGTGGGACTGGGAGCGAATCATTTCGTACAGAATGAAGGCGAGGGCACCGAGCATCAACAGCCCGTCGAGCCAGGTCAGTTCCAGGTCGAGCAGCAGCAGGCCGCAGCCGAGGGTCACGGCCAGCAGGGTGGGTAACTCCCGGCGCAGCCGGTTGCGATGCACCGGCAGTGGTGCGATCAGCACGGTAATGCCCAGCACCAGGCCGATATTGGCCATATTGGAGCCAATGGCATTACCCACGGCCAGGTCGCCGGCACCGAACAGCGCGGCGTTGATGCTGACCAGTACCTCCGGCGCGGAGGTCCCCAGGGAGACGATGGTGAGGCCAATTAAAATGGGTGACATGCCCATGTTGTCCGCGATGGCGGCGGCTCCGGCGACAAACAGGTCAGCGCTCCAGACCAGGATGATAAAGCCGACCAGGATGGCGGCCGAAGCGATCAGCATAAAGTCACTATTCCTGTTACAGTATCGCCGCTGCTGAAAGCGACCGCCTGAACCTGTGTGCTCGCCCCGAAGCGATTTGAAACCCTTGCGAACCTCTGCCGAGCGAACTTGTTGTGGCTGTCGTAGTCAAAGCGTAAGCCAAAGCGTAAGTAAAAACGAAAGCCAAATGCGGCCAGACTTTTGGTCAAACATTTCGGTCAAACATTTCGGTCAATCATTTTGGCTAAGCTTTGGCCAAACTTCGGGCAAACTGCGGCCAAAAGATGGTCCAGGTAGTGGCCCGGGCAGCAGTCCAAGCTCGACGGGACATCGTATCATGCCGCGGGCGCTGCATTATATAAGCGCACCGGGGCTAAGGAAACGGACACCGGATACCGCGACCAGCCCCCGGATTGAACCCAGGAACCGTGCAATCTAACAGGATGACTATGAACGCGCTGCTCCCAAGCATCACCCGATTCTCCGCCCTTGCACTCGCACTGCTGATTGCGGTCGGCATGGCGCCGCTCGCCTCGGCTGTAGCAGAGGAGCCGGCGGCTCCAGACGCCTACCAGGTTATCGAGCGCACCACCGACCAGGTGATGGCGCTGGTGCAGGAGGCCAACGGCTACGCCGATGAGGACCCCGAGCGCTACTTCCGCGAACTGCAGACGGTGCTCGATGAGGTCGTGGATTTCGCCTACTTCTCCCGCGCCGTGATGGGCCCCTACGCCAGCCGCAAGCGCTACCAATCGCTGAGCCCCGAGGGCAAGAAGGAACTGCGCGCGCAGGTAAGCCGCTTTACCGACGTGATGCGCGAGGGCCTGGTGCGTACCTATGGTAAGGGCCTGCTGGCTTTCGGCGGCAGTCGGGTAGAGGTACAACGCCCCGATGCGGGTGAGGAGCTCGGCGACAAGGCGGAGATTCGCCAGCTTATTTACAGTGATGCTCCGGAGCCCTACGTCATCGAATACCAGATGCGTAGAGGCAAGGACGGTAGCTGGCGGCTGCGCAACCTGATTGTTGAGACCATCAACCTGGGGGTTATCTATCGCAACCAGTTCCAGGCCGCCGCCCAGGACGCGAATGGCGACATCAATGCGGTGATCGACAACTGGACCACCCCGGAGAGCGATGCGACGGCCGGTTGACACCGCCTTGCGCCGGGCGCTGCCGCGACTCGCTATTGACGGGTATTTCTCCTAAACTTCACGCTTTTTTCGCGGCGGGGAAAATCATGCAGGCGCAGGAACTGCAGACACTGTTGACCGAAGAACTGCCAGGCTGTGAGGTGGAAGTTCGCAGCGAGGGCAGCCACTACGACATCCTGGTGATTGGTGAGATGTTCGATGGCCTGCGGCCGGTGCAAAAGCAGCAGGCAGTCTACAAGGTACTCAATCCGCTGATTACCAGCGGCAGCATTCACGCGGTCAATATTCGTACCCATACGCCGGCCGAGTGGCAGGCGCTCAATAACTGAGCCCAGCCGTGCCCGGTGTACTCACGCTCGCCCTTACCAAGGGGCGGATCCTCAAGGAGACCCTGCCGCTGCTGGCGCGGGCCGGCATCGTGCCGGCTGAGGACATCGCCTCCAGCCGCAAGCTGGTGTTTGACTGCACCCGACCCGGTGTCAGGCTGCTGGTGCTGCGGGGCACCGACGTGCCGACCTATGTACGCCACGGCGCCGCCGACCTCGGGGTGGTGGGTAAGGATATCCTGCTGGAGCAGGGCGCCGACGATCTCTATGAACCACTGGATCTGGGCATTGCCCGCTGTCGCCTGATGACCGCGGCACCGGTGGGTTGGTCCCCCGGAGTCGGGCGTCTGCGGGTGGCCACCAAGTTCACTACCGTGGCGCGGCAGTTTTTCGCGGACCAGGGCCGCCATGCAGACTTTATCAAGCTCTATGGCGCCATGGAGCTGGCGCCGTTGATGGGGCTGGCCGACGTGATCGTGGATATCGTGGATACCGGCAATACCCTGAAGGCCAATGGACTGGAGCCACTGGACCTGATCGCGGATATCAGTACCCGGCTGGTGGTCAACAAGGCCTCCATGCGCAGCTACCCCTTGGAGATCGAGGCGCTGGTGGCGGAGTTGCGGGAGGCCCTGGTCTGATGCGAAGGCTTGATACCCGCGATGCGGATTTCCGCCAGCAACTGGATCGATTGACTGCCTGGCAGGACAGCGTCGATCGCGAAGTCGTTGCGGCTGTGGATGCCATAGTCGATGACATTGTTACCCGTGGCGACACGGCCCTGCTGGAATACACGGCCCGCTTTGATCGGGTTGAAGCAGACACTGTCGCGGCCCTGGAGATAAATGCTGAGCGCCTGCAGGCGGCGTTGGATGGGTTGGCGGTCGACGAGCGCAGTGCCCTGGAAGTGGCCGCCCGTCGCATAGAGGATTACCACCGGCGCCAGCTCGGCGACTCCTGGCACTATCAGGACGGCACCGGCAGCGTGCTGGGCCAGAAAATCACTGCCATGGCTCGGGTGGGCGTCTACGTACCGGGCGGCAAGGCCAGCTACCCCTCATCGGTGCTGATGAATGTGATTCCCGCCCGCGTGGCCGGCGTCACTGAGATCATCATGGTGGTCCCCACGCCCGGCGGCGAGATCAACCCGCTGGTGCTGGCGGCGGCGTCCCTGGCCGGTGCCCACCGGGTGTTTGGGATTGGCGGCGCCCAGGCGGTGGCCGCGCTGGCCTATGGCACCGACACCGTGCCGCGTGTCGACAAAATTGTCGGCCCCGGCAATATTTATGTGGCAACGGCCAAGCGCCGGGTGTTCGGCCAGGTGGGCATCGACATGGTGGCCGGGCCGTCGGAGATCCTGGTGATTTGTGACGGCAAGACGCCGGCGGACTGGATTGCCATGGACCTGTTCTCCCAGGCCGAGCACGACGAAAACGCCCAGTCGATCCTGGTGTCACCGGACGCCGGCTTCCTGGACCAGGTAGAGGCCAGCATCGATCGGCTGCTGCCGGATATGTCGCGAGCCGACATCATCCGCAAGTCACTCGAAGCGCGCGGTGCCATGGTGCTGTGCAGGGACCTGGAGGAGGCCGCGGCGGTATCCAACCGGGTGGCGCCGGAACACCTGGAACTCTCTCTGGCAGCGCCGGACGACCTGTTGCCGGCCATTCAGCACGCCGGCGCGATATTCCTGGGCCGCTACAGTGCCGAGGCCCTTGGCGACTACTGTGCCGGCCCCAACCACGTACTACCCACTTCGGGTACTGCGCGTTTTTCCTCGCCTTTGGGGGTCTATGACTTCCAGAAGCGCAGCTCGCTGATCCAGTGCAGCCGGGAAGGGATTGCGCAGCTGGCGCCGGTGGCGGCGACCCTGGCCCGCGGTGAATCCCTGGAGGCTCATGCCCTGTCAGCGGAGTACCGCCTGTCGGAACCCGACGACTAGCTGGCCGGGGCCCGTGGGCTAGCTGCTGCCTAGCTGCTGCGCGGTGGCCGTGAGCCGACGATGACGTGGAGGTTCAACTCCTCGGCGCCCCTCACCAGGCTCAGCTCGACCTCATCACCCGGGCGCAGCAGTGCGATCTGGGTCATGGTCAGCCGGCCATCCACCACCGGTTCCATGTCGATATGGGTGATGATGTCGCCCTCGCGGATACCGTTGCGGGCCGCGGGCCCTTCCGGGTGAGTGCCCGTCACCAGCAGTGAAGGCGTGTCCGAGCCGGTCATGAAGATGTTCTGCACGTCCAGGCCCATCCAGCCGCGAATCACCCGGCCGTAGGCCACCAGGTCCTGCGCCACACCCATGGCGAGGTCGGCGGGGGTGGCCAGGCCGATGCCCGTGAATTCACGGCTGCGGGAGAACGTGGCGGCGTTTATGCCCAGTAGCCGGCCCTCGGTATCGATGAGGGCGCCACCGGAGTTACCTTCATTGATCGCGGCATCGGTCTGGATAAAGTCTTCGTAGGTGCTGAGCCTGAGTCCGTAGCGCCCCAGGGCCGAGACAATGCCCTGCGACACCGAGTGACCAAAGCCGTAGGGATTGCCGATGGCGAGGACCACGTCACCGACCCGCGCCTGGTCCGGGTTGCCAAAACTGATCGCCTGGATGTCTTCCATATCGATCTTGAGGACGGCCAGGTCAGTATCTGCATCGCTGCCCACCACCTCCGCCAGCGCCGTGCGGCCGTCGTGCAGCCGCACGAGTATCTGGTCGGCCCCCGAGATGATGTGGCCGCTGGTCAGGATGAGTCCCTGCGGGGACACAATCACACCGGAGCCCAGTGAACGCTGCAGGCGCTCGCGGCGGCGATTGTTACTGTTGAGGAAGCGGCGGTAGGCCGGGTCTTCGAGAATGGGCGGGACCCGCTCCTGCACCAGCTTGGCGGTGTAAATGTTGACCACGGAGGGAATCGCGCGCTGCACGGCCGCGGCAAAGCTGACTCGCGGATTCTGTTGCACCAGCTCCGCAGCCGTTGGGGCGGAGCCCGGCTTCTGAGCCGCGGTCCACTGCAGAATCAGGGCCGCCGCCAGGATGCCGGCCACGGCGGGCCAGGTGATAAACTGAACTACGCTTCGCATTGACAGCCTGTTCGATGCAGGGGCGAAGAATTATACACCTGGCACCAGTACGGAGCATGCAGTATGGCTGTGACATTGGCACAACTCACGGCGACCTTTGATCGCATCCTCGAACCCTCGCGCTTCCGCGACTATGCGCCCAACGGGCTGCAGGTGGAGGGACGCGGCGAGGTGAGGCGCCTGGTGAGCGGTGTGACGGCCTGCCAGGCGCTGGTGGATGCCGCCGTGGCAGCCGGCGCCGACGCGCTGTTAGTGCATCACGGCTATTTCTGGCGCAACGAAGCGCCGGTGCTGACAGGTATGAAGCGGCGGCGCATCGCCGCGCTGCTGGAGAGTGAACTCAGCCTGTTCGGGTACCACCTGCCGCTGGATGCACACCCGGAGTACGGGAACAACGCCACCCTGGCGGCCCGGCTCGGTATTGCCGTCGAGGAGCCCCTGCACCCAGGGGACCCGGCCGCGGTGGGCAATGTGGGCAGCCTGGCCGCGGATACTCCGGTTAAGACCTTCCTGGCAACCGTGACGCAGCAACTGGATCGAGCGCCCCTGCATATCGGCGACCCGGAGCGCAAGGTGCGACGCGTCGCCTGGTGTACCGGGGGTGCCCAGGGCTATATTGAGGCGGCGGTGGCGGCCGGCGCTGATCTTTATCTCACCGGGGAAGCGTCAGAGCAGACAGTCCATGTGGCACGCGAGGAGGGTATCGAGTTTGTCGCCGCGGGACACCATGCCACCGAACGTTATGGCGTTCAGGCCCTGGGAGAGGCGGTGGCGGCAGAACTGGGCCTGGAGCACCACTTCATCGATATCGACAACCCGGTCTAAGGCTGCGCATCAGGCGCTTTTCTCGACCTTTTCCAGTTCCTCGCTGACTGCCGGTTCTTCAATGACAGCGGGCTCGGCGGTGACAAAATCCCCGCCCGGGGCCGCGCTGGCCTTGTCGAGGCCGAATTCCTCATTGAGGACACCGGACGCATAGGGTGAGGCCTTCGGTGCGTAGTCCAGCGGCGCCTGTACGGCGGCCGGGTCAGGCTCGCCACCGATCTGGGAGAGGCCTGATTCCGGTATGGTGCGAAGAATGCTGCCGGTCTCGTCGTCGCAGAGCTCGCTGGCGCCGCTGGCCAGGTGGTTGTGTACGTCGCGATAGCTCTCGGCGAGGTTGTTGAGCAGTTTGGCGGTGCCTGCAAAGTGCTCTACGACTTCATGCTGGTAGTCCTTCTGCTGTTGCAGCAGCTTGTCCACGCTGCGCTCCAGTTCCCGCTGCTTGCGGCCGTCAAAGGAGTAGCGGCGCGCAATCAGGGCGCCCAGACCGCCGCCTACCAGCAGCGCCAGGAGTGCGGTCATCAGAAGACTGCTCAATTCGTACACGGGGTTACCTCGCTGTGTGTAAGGGACCAGTATAGCGGCTTACCCGTGGGGGCTTAAGACCTCGTTGCACGGCCCGGGGGTGCTCGCTAAAGTGTGCGCCCATGACGGCACAGGACTGCAGCCCACTGCAGCGCTATGCGCGGGACCTGGAGCGGGAGGACTTCCAGGAGGACCCCGCCCAGCGCCATGCGGTGGAGAAACTCGACGCGCTATACCAGCAGCTGGTGGCTGCCGAGCGTGAGCATCAGCAGCGCTCGGCGCTGGCGTCGGCCTGGCGGCGCTGGCGGGGCGAACGCCCGCAGCTTATCCGCGGGCTATACCTGTGGGGCGGCGTGGGCCGCGGCAAAACCTACCTGGTGGACACCTTTCACGATTGCCTGCCCTTTGACCGCAAGCTGCGCATTCACTTCCACCGCTTTATGCAGCGTGTACACGCGGAGCTGACGGAGCTGGAAGGTGAAACCAACCCACTCGAACACATTGCCGATCGCCTGGCAGCAGAGGCCAGGGTGCTGTGTTTTGACGAGTTCTTTGTGTCAGATATTACTGACGCCATGATTCTCGGCGGGCTCATGGAGTCCCTGTTCAAGCGCGGTGTCACACTGGTGGCCACCTCCAATATCGTGCCCGACGAGCTTTACAAGGACGGCCTGCAACGCCAGCGTTTCCTGCCCGCCATTGAGCAGGTGAAACGGCACACCGAGGTGGTCAATGTCGATGCCGGTGTCGACTACCGGCTGCGCGCCCTGCAGAAGGCCGAGCTGTATCACTACCCGCTGGACGCGGCGGCCAATGAAAGCCTGTTGCGCAGCTTTCACAGCCTGGCACCGGAGGCGGGTATGCAATGGGAGCGGCTGGAGATCAATGGCCGCTTCCTGAGCAGTCGCTGGGTGGCGGACGACGTGGTGTGGTTTGAATTCGCCGAGCTTTGCGACGGTCCGCGCAGCCAGAACGACTACATAGAGATCGCCCGCATCTACCACGCGGTGCTGCTGGGCAATGTGCCGAAGATGGGGCAGGCCACCGACGACCAGGCCCGCCGCTTCATAAACCTGGTGGATGAATTTTACGACCGCAACGTCAAGCTGATCCTGTCGGCGGAGGTGCCGATCCTGGAGCTCTACTCCGGCGGGCGCCTGGAGTTCGAGTTCCAGCGCACCCAGAGCCGCCTCCAGGAGATGCAGTCGGAGGAGTACCTGGCCCGCTCCCATAGAGCATAGGCGCTCGCCAAATTGGGTGTGAGAGTCCTGGCTTTAGAGCTTGTGTGCCTTTGGCCAGCGCCTCTTCAGGCAAATCCACTGGTCCGGCTGTTCCCGAATCCAGTCCTCGAAGTGGTGGTGCACCGCTTCGGTCATGGCCACCGCTCTCGCGTCAGTATCGCCGGCCTCGGGAGTGGCAATCGGGTCGTATACGGTCACCCGGTAGCGGGCTTTGCCGCGACGCCCGGCGCGAATGGGAATGAGCGCCGTGCCGGTCTTCAGGGCCAGTCTCGCGGCGGTGGTGTTGGTCAGCGCCTCGCGGCCGAAAAACGGTATTAACACGCCAGTGTCCAGCCGGGTATCCATGGCCATGCCGATGCAGCGACCGGCATTCAATTCCTTTAGCAGCGGCCGGGCGCCGGCATCCGAGGGAATCAGCTTCACGCCGAAGGATTCGCGCAGCGTCAGCATTTGCACCCGCAGCGCGGCATTGGACTCCGGCGCGTAAATGGTGCTGATTTCCAGGCCGAGGTGCAGTGAAATCAGGTTGGTGAGCTGCCACGGACCAACGTGAGCAGTGACAAACACCGCGCCTCCATCCCCGGCCAGGTAATCGCGTGCCGCCGGCGAGACCTCGAAATCAATGCGCTGGTCGTGCTCGCGCCAGATCTGCCCCAGCTTGATTAATTCCGCGGCGGATTTTCCCAGGCTGCGAAACACACCGCGTACTTTCTCGCGTCGCCAGTCCTCGCTCTGGTCCGGGAAGGCGATTGACAGGTTGACATCCGCCTTGCGCGCCTTGTCGCTGTAGGGGCCCAGCCAGCCGAACAGGGCTGCGCCCCAGGCGCTGGCCCGCTCCGGCGACAGTCGATCCAGCAGCCAGAATACCCCGCGAAAGATCACCGCCTCCAGCCACTGCACCGTGCGACCGAGCCATGGCCAGGCGCGGGCAGCGCGCTTGGGTACCAGGTAGTACTCAGGCATGGGCGCCGGAGGTGTGAGTCCTAGGCCTGGCCGCGAGGTGCCTGCTCGGTGGCCGGCAGCGTCCTGAACACGTGGTCCCACAGCGGGGAGCTCACCCCATAGCGGCCGCTTTCACCGGAGAAGTGGTGTTTCAGGTGATAGTGCTTCAGGTATTTGGCCAGCGGGCTGCGCATGGGAAAGTGGTGCGTCGCGTAGTGAATGTAGTCGTAGCACAGGTAGCCGATGATGAAGAAGGCGAAGAACGGCTGCAGCCAGGGCTGGGGAATCAGCAGTCCGAACAGCAGGTACAGGGCAGCCATAATCGGTACCCCGCCGGCCGGCGGCATGACCAGACGGGTCTTGTCCTTGGGGTCGTGGTGGTGGTTACCGTGGAAGACAAACACGAACCACTTGCCGATCCGACTCTTGGCCGGGAAGTGAAACACGAATCGATGCAGCAGGTATTCAGCCAGCGTCCAGGTAAACATGCCCGCCACGGCCATCAGCAGCAGCGCCCCGGGGCCCAAGTCATAGAGGCTGACGCTGCGCCACAACAGCCAGGTCGCCACCGGGCCCCAGAACAGCAGGGGCGTGATCGGGTGCACGTGGGAGAGTCGCTCCAGCGTGTCGTTCTCAAACAGGCGGATGGACTGATGCTCCCTTTGTTCGCGCATGTCAGGGTTTGGCGTGTCAGTGTGGTGGGCTTCAGGCTGCATAGCTGTCTATACCGGAGTCGTTCCCGGCCGGATTGGCCGAGGCGGTGGTTTTCTGTTTATCCCAGAGTCGCTTTGAGGCAAACCAGTCCTCGGGGTGCTGGCGAATCCAGGCTTCGAAGTATTGATGCAATTGTCTGGTCATATCCAGCGCCTGTTCATTCTCGCTGGTATTGGCGTCCACGGCCTTGATCGGTTCGTGGAAGACCACTCTGAACCGGGCATCCCGCAAGCGCTCGACATGTACGGGCACCAGTTCGCATCCCTGTTTGAGCGCCAGTTTGGCGGGCATCAGTGTCGTGAGCTTGGGCTTGCCGAACAGTTCGATGGGGCTGCCATCATCAACCCGGCGATCCATGACAACGCCCATCGAGCGTCCTGCTCGCAAGGCGCGGACCATCAGGCGTGCCGCATTATCGCGAGGCAGCAGCTCGCAGCCAAGGGCGCGCCGGCTTTCTGCCAGCATTTCGTCCAGGAACGGATTGGTAGGGGGTGAATACAGGCAGGCATTGGGTATGTCGAGCCGGGCCATGGCGGAGGCAATCACCTCCCAGTTGCAGAGGTGGGCGGTGACGATCACGCAGGGCCGTGTCAGGTCGGGAGCACGAACAACAATCTCCAGGCGCTCGGGTTCGTGCTGAATGGTAGCGAGGTGTGGGTACTCGGCCAGCACCCGGCCAGCCGCGCCCCAGGCCTCGAGCGTCAGTTGGTTCAGGCCGTCATCGTCCAGCTCCGGGAAGGCGGTGGCAAAGTTCTCCCGGTAAATCGCTGACTTGCGTTTCATGCGCGGGCCGATCCAGCGACCGACGCGGCACCCCAGGCGCGAGGCAAAGTCCACCGGCAGCAGCGTGAACAGCTTCACCAGTACCCATACCAGGGCATAGTCCGCGCGCCACAGCGCCCGCTGCAGGCGCGGGTGCCGGCGCGCGACCTTGCGCAGGGGACCGCCGATGATGAATTCAGCCATTTACTCGAGAAAACTGGAAAAAAATCAAGCGCTTATTATAGCGAAAGCGCATCGCTAGCGGGGCCGGAATTTCGTGTCCTTTTCACATCATGGGGCCGACTGATGGAGGCTCGCGAGGCCATCGTGCAGGCCGATACGCGGTGCCCAGCCAGTGTGCTCGGTAATGGCGCGGTTGTCGGTCACCCAGTTTTCGAAACGCAGTTCCCGCAGCTTGGGTGGGCTCAGCATTACTGCTCGCCCGGTGAGCCGGCCCAGGCCCAGGCTGGCGGCGGCCACCGTGTCGAGTAATCCGGTGGGGACCGGCCACAACCGCACCGCGCGCCCGTAAACAGCGCCGGCAATCGTGGCCATCTCCCGCCAGTCATAACCGCCGCTCTTGCCATCTCCCAATTCGAACACCTGGCCGGCGGCGGCCGGGCTCTGCAGACAGGCCGCAATGGCCCGCACCAGGTCGTCTATGTGAAGCAGGGAGGTGCGTGCCTCAATCCGACCCGGCACCAGCGCGATGCCGCGTGCCATCCAGTCGAAGATAGCACGCATTTCTTCATCGCCCGGGCCGTAGATCGCCGGTGGCCTCACGACCACCCAATCCAGGGTGCTGGCCTTGGCGCGGTCTTCCCCGGCGCGCTTGCTGGCAGCATACCAGGATAGCTGGGGTTCCCGGGCCGCCAGGGACGACACCTGCAGGAAGCGTGCGTGCGGTGTAACGCGAGTGGCGGCATCCACCAGGGCCGCCGTGCCCGCGTCGTTGGCGGTCATGAAATCCGCTTCACTGTTGCCGCGTACGACACCGGCGAGGTGAACAACGGCATCTGCGTCTTGTAACAGGGCGTCGAGGGCAGACGGTGTTTGCAGCGATCCCGCCACCGTTTGCACGGCTTCGGGGAGCTGGGTTGCCTTCTTCTGGTTGCGCACCAGGGCGCGCAGACGCCATCCCTGGGTGAGCAGGTGAGCGCTGAGCCGTTTTCCTATGAAGCCTGTCGCGCCGGTGAGCGCGACCAGTTTAGCCACGGCGCTGCTTAGGCCGTGGCGACTCTCAGGCGCACTTCCTCGGCAACCGCGTTCAGGCGTTCATCGTCATGTGCGGCGATAAAGTCCTGCCGGGCCTTGGAGCGAGACAGCTTGCCTGAGGAGGTGCGCGGCAGGGAGTGCGGAGCCACCAGTTCGACATAGCAGTCGAGGCTCAGCTCCATGCGTACCAGAGCGGTCAGGCGGCGTACCAGGTTGTTGCGCTTGTTGGGATCCGTTTCGCGGCACTGTACGACCAGCACGCACAGCTCGTCACCCTCGTGGTCGGGCGCTGAAAACGCCAGGGCATCTCCCACCCGCACTTCGGGTTGGGTCTCCGCGATGTGCTCCAGGTCCTGGGGCCAGATATTGCGACCGTGGATAATGATCAGGTCTTTCTTGCGACCGGTGATGGTGATGATGCCATCTGCCAGGTAGCCGATGTCACCGGTGTTCAGCCAGCCGTCATCGCAGAGGGCATGGCCGGTTTCCTCCGGCAGGCCGAAGTAGCCGGACATCACGCTGGGGCCGCGCAGGTAGATAACACCGCTGTGCCAGTCCGGCAGCGCCCTGCCATCGTCGTCACGCACTTCCACTTCGAAACCTGGCAAGGGGTAGCCGCAGTTGACGAAGTGGCGGCCACGACCACTGTTTTCAGATTCTTCCAGCAGCACCGCCTCGTGGTGGTCTGCCAGGTGGTCGCTGTCGATATGGTGAGTGGTAAAACCGGTGTTGAGCGGCGAGAAGCTGATGCCGAGAGTGCATTCGGCCATGCCGTAGCATGCCAGGAAGGCACGGCGATCGAAGCCCGCCGGTTCCAGCATGTCGGCGAAGTGTTCCAGCGTCTGCGGGCGGATCATCTCGGCGCCAATGCCGGCGACACGCCAGCTGCTCAGGTCATACTGTTCAATATCGCCGGGGCGTACCCGGCGGGCGCAGAGGTCGTAGCCGAATGACGGGGCGAAGGAGATTGTGGCCCTGGTCTTGGTCATCAGGTTCAACCATTGCCGCGGGCGCATGGCGAATTCGCGGGTATCCAGGTAGTCGATGGACACCTGTGCTGACATCGGCACCAGTACAAAGCCCACCAGGCCCATGTCGTGGTAGTAGGGCAGCCAGGACATCATGCGGTCTTCGGCGCCCATCGCCAGGCCCTGCATGATGGCCTGCAGGTTGGCCATGGCGGTGCGGTGCTCGATCACGACGCCGCGGGGGAAGCGCGTGCTGCCCGAGGTGTACTGGATATAGGCAATATCGGTGGGCTTCACCTCCGGCAGTGCCAGGCCGGTATCCGGCAGCGCGTGGAAGGCCTCCGGCTCCTCCACCATGCGGATAGCGAGATCTTCGCTGGCTTCCTGCAGGAACGGCAGGTAGCCCTCGGACGCCACGCCGATGGCGGCGTCGCTGGCTTCCAGCAGGCGCTGCAACTGGGCCACATAGGCGCTGTGCGCGCCGACTTTCACTGAGGCCGGCAGGGCAACGGGGATCAGGCCGGCGTACTGGCAGGCGTAGAAGAAGCGAATGAACTCGGGGTCAGTCTCGGCGACCAGCGCGACGCGATCGCCCTTGTGCAGACCCAGTCCCAGCAGCTTGCGTGCGAGAACCTGGGATTGCTGGCGCAGCTCGCGATAGGGGATGCTGGCGTAAATCTCGCCGCGACCGGTGTAGAAATTGGAGCCGGTATCGCCCTGGGCAGCATAGTCCAGCGCTTCGGTCAGGGTGTCGAAATCTGCCGCGCGAAAGGCCAGGTCGTGGTTCGTCGGCGTAGCGTTAGGTTGCAAAAATGAATCCCCCTCATTTTTGGCGGATCTACCGCCTGCGCGCTGTCACAAGATCGACGCGTTACAAAATCAAACAAGCCCCCAACCCGCACTCCGGAACCTCTGCCGGACGAGTTGAAGACCAAATTCCTGCCCCCACGTGGTCTTACGCGCTGCTGTAGTTGTCGTCAGCCTTATCAGCTGCCTGTTCACAGTGACTGCTTCATGGAAAAGCCGCTGTGTACAACCACTTGCGCCATGCTCTCAGGCCTTTTTTTATTTTCACCCGATACGTGAAAATGGTAGCACCGAAAACACTGTAACTTATAGGTAATAATACCAATCGGACCGGTCGCATTGATCCCAGAATTGAGGGATTGCCGCGGTCATTCGTCTAACTGCGGGCGTGTGCGTCGTGCAGCCCTCCCGAATCTGGCTGCAACACTCCTGCATCCAGCCGATCACTGGCCGCAACTATATGTTATTTAAGCGCTTTTTTCCATAGCCTGGCGATGTGCAACGGCTTGAGCGATCTCCCGCCCGGGACTGCCCGCCAAATCCCGGGGAAAACGGCGGGCATTGCGGCGTTCACTCCAGCCGCTGGTAATAGCCGTCGAACCAGACCTGCCAGTCACCCTGGGAGTCCTTTTCCTCAAACAGCTGACGGACGCGGCCGTCTTCCAGTGGTGTCCACTTGCCGCGAAATTTTGCCGTCCTGAAGCTGTCCAGGTAGAAGATCTTGCCGCGCATCACCATGGCGCCCTTTTTAAGCTCCCCCGAAGTGCGGATGATCGATGTGCCGTTGTCTATCCATTGCTGGTGCCACTTCCCGTCCGAGGGGTTGTAGTAGTTGATGCTGGAACCGCTGAACCCCTGGCCGGTGTCGTATTGTTCGAACAGCATGCAACCGTTTTCACGCTTGCTGATGGTGTTGCGCCCATAGAGTGTCTTGCCGGCCTTGTCTGTCACCGCCCATTTGCCAACCCAGAAGTCGAACTGGCGGTGCTTTTCACTGTTTTCACAGTCAAAGGCGGGTGGCTGTTGGGCTGCCGTGGGCACGGCGAGGCACAACAGGATAGCTGGCAACAGCGAGTGTGGTCTCATGGTCGATGGCCCTCCCCGGGTATTGGGCTGTGTTTTGGAGGATGTCCCGCGACAGTATAAATCCCCGGCGCTGACAGAGAGCGTGTTGCCAGTGTTCATTCGCGACCGCCGGTGGACCTATTTATCCTTGCAACTCCCTGTTATTTAAGCTCTTTTCTCCCGAGCCGGTTGGTCAATGCCTGAATCGGGGCTATACTGCGCGCCCCACGCCTGGCAGAGACCAAGTAGACACTTCATGAAAGGCCCGTCCGCGGCATCCATCAGCCTGGAAACACTGGAATCCCCGGCCCAGCTCAACGATTTTCTGGCACTGCCGCACCGGCTCTACGCCGATGATCCGGCCTGGATTGCGCCTCTGACCTTTGAGCAACGCCAGCGCTTCTCGCCGGAGAACCACTTCTTCCAGCACGCTCGCTGGCGCGGCTGGCTGGCGCGGCGCGACGGCGTCGCGGTTGGTCGCATCACGGCCCAGATAGATGAACTCCACCAGTCCCGGCACGGGGACGGGGTCGGCTACTTCGGCATGATCGAGGCCGAGGATGATCCGCAGGTGTTTGCAGCGCTGTTCGACGCTGCCGAGGCCTGGCTGCGTGATGAGGGTATGCAGCGGGTTCGCGGGCCCCTCAACCTGCATATTAACGAGGAGGTCGGGCTGTTGGTGGAGGGCTTCGACAAGCCGCCCTTTGTGTTGATGGGGCATGCGCAATCCTGCTACGGGCAGCGGATTGAGGGACAGGGTTATGTCGGTGCCCGCGATCTGCTGGCTTACCATATTCGCCCCGACTTCGATGCACCGCGGGTGATGACCCGGCTGGCCGAGCGAGTCTCGGACCGGGTAACGGTGCGGGCGCTGGACCGCGCGCGTATCGACGCCGAGGCAGATGTGATGCGAGAAATCTTCAACGATGCCTGGCAAAACAACTGGGGCTTTGTCCCCCTGGACCCGACGGGCTGGGCTGACACGGTGAAAACGCTGACCAAAATCATGCCCGACGAGTACATCCAGGTCGCCGAGTACGACGGTGAGCCCGTGGCCTTCATCGTTGCGCTGCCCAATCTAAACGAAGCCGCCCGGGATTTGCGGGGCAGATTGTTCCCCTTCGGTTGGCTCAAACTGTTGTGGCGCTTGAAAGTGGCGCATCCCCGCACGGCCCGGGTCCCGCTGATGGGCGTCAGGCAGGCCTTCCAGCACTCACGCCTGGGCCCGACCCTGGCCTTCATGGTGATTGACGCGGTGCGCAAGGCGCTGCACGCCCGCGGCGTCGAGGATGTGGAGATGGGCTGGATACTTGAGGACAACGACGGGATGCGCAATATTATCGAAACCATCGGCGGCCAGGCGTACAAGCGCTACCGCGTGTACGAAAAACCGCTCTAGGACTCCCCACATGCAACTGGACCCCGAATCCCACCAGATGACCGCCATTGTGCTGGCGGGTGATCGCACCAAGGCCGATTCCCTGGTCAATGAATCACCGGCGGGCTGCAAGGCGCTGATCGATATCGACGGCACACCCATGGTGCGCCGGGTGTTGGATTCACTGATGGCCTCCAAGGTGGTGTCGGAAATCACCATGGCCGGGCCCCAGGCCGATGAGCTGGCAACCGATGCGGGCATTACCGCCCTGGTGGACTCCGGGCAGGTGGGCTGGCGGGCGCCGGAGTCCAGCCCGTCAACCAGCGCTTACGGGGCCATGCGTGCGGTCGATGCTGACAAGCCCATTCTGCTGACCACCGCAGACCACCCGCTGCTGACCCCGGAGATTGTCGACGCCTTCGGGCGCCAGAGCCTGGCCGATGATGTTGATGTCGCCGTGGGACTGGCTCCCCATGCCCTGGTCACCGAGGCCTATCCGGGCATTAAAAAGACCGTGTTGCGCTTCGCCGACGGCGAATTCTGCGGCTGCAACCTGTTCGCTTTTCTCACGCCGGAGGGCCGACGGGCGGCAAACTTCTGGCGCAAGATTGAACAGGAGCGCAAGAAACCGCTGCTGGTCATCGGGCTGCTGGGCTGGTGGGCGGTGATCCGCTATCGCCTGGGCCTGCTGCCGCTGGAAGATGCGCTGGCAAAACTCTCCAAGCGCCTGGGCCTGCGCATGCGGGCCGTGATTCTGCCCTATGCCAACGCGGCGATCGATGTGGACTCCATCGCCGACCTGATGCTGGTAAAGGGCTCCCTGGAAAAGGCTGTAGATAGGGACGCGTAGTCAGGCCGGGCCGCGTAGGCCGAGCCGCGTAGGCACGCCTGGTCCGCGCGCCGCGCTAGTCACTCCGCGGTAATGCCAGCCTGTCTTCACCCACTGGTTCAAAACCCTTCCGATCAGCACTTAGCTGGCGGCGCTCCACGGTCACTTGCCATCCCCTGTCATCACGCTCCACCCGGTAGCGGTTGTAGGCCGCCACATCGGCGCCGTACAGACCCATGGCCGAGGCCGAAGGTACCGCGATGACCGGAATATCACCGTCCCTGCCGGGTAACTGGTCCAGCCGCGCCCTGTGCCCGTGGCCGTGCAGCACCAGTTCGGCGCCATGGGTGCTGAGTACCTTGGCAACGGCATCTGCATTACGCAGGGCCTTGCGCCATTTCTCCACACCCTGGACCGGAGAGTGGTGGACATAGACCACGCGGAACCTGCCGCGGGTTTCTTCCAGCAATTCGGCCAGGGCCCTGAGTTGTGTCCCGTCGACCTTGCCACTGGCCATCAATGGAGGTGTAGGCAGGGCACTGGACAGGCCGATGAAGGCCAGCTCACCACGCTGTCGCAGGCTTGGAAAACCCGTTTCTCGCCCCGGATCCGGCGCCATGTAATCGCGCCACAGAGCGAAGGTCTGCTGTGGGTCATCCTTCACCAGGGCATCGTGGTTGCCCGGCGTCACTGCCACCCGGTCGGCGGGGCCCAGTTGCCGCAGCCACTGCTGCGCCTGGCGGAACTCCTCCGGCAGTCCGGTATGGGTCAGGTCGCCGGTAATCAGCAGCTGGTCGAGATTTGCGCCTGCCAGGTCTTCCGCGAGGGCATCCAGCACTTCGCGGCGGTGTTCAAAGCGGCGCTTGCGGCGCCAGGACAGGTAGCTGAGCAGGCGCTTGCTGAGCAACTGTGATGCCTGCACACCTCCCAGGTCTGAGAGGTGTGGGTCGGAAAGCTGCGCAAACGTTTGCGCCATGCCAGGCTGTCTCCGGCTGGGGTTCAGGCGCGGTGGATAATCGCACCAAGCTCGGCGAGCTTGTCGACGATGTTCGCATAGCCCCGGTCGAGGTGATAGACCCGGTCGATCGTGGTTTCGCCTTCGGCGGCCAGCGCGGCGATCAGCAGGCAGGCAGAGGCCCGCAGGTCCGTGGCCATCACCGGCGCGCCCTGCAGGCGCTCGCGCCCGGTAACAATCGCGGTGTGACCCTGCAGCTCGATCTCCGCCCCCATGCGCTGCAGCTCCGCGACATGCATGAAGCGATTCTCGAAGATGTTTTCGATCACCGTGGCGGTGCCTTCAGCCAGGGCGTTGAGCGCCATGAACTGGGCCTGCATATCGGTGGGAAAAGCGGGGTAGGGGGCGGTGCTGACATGCACCGCCTTGCAGCGTCGGCCGTGGGTATCGAGCTTGATCCAGTCCTCGCCGGCTTCCACTTCGGCCCCCGCCGCTTCCAGTTTGGCGAGCACGTGTTGCAGGAAGTCCGGACGGGTATCCAGCACGCTGATTGAACCGCGGGTGGCGGCGGCGGCGGCCAGGAAGGTGCCGGTTTCGATCCGGTCCGGCGGCACCGCGTGCCCGGCGCCGTGTAGCTGCTGCACGCCCTCAATGGTCACAGTGCCGGTGCCGGTGCCGGCGCCGGAGACTTTTGCCCCCATACTGTTCAGCAGGCGGCCCAGGTCCTCGACCTCCGGTTCCAGTGCGGCGTTTTCCAGCACCGTCACGCCGTCAGCCAGGCTGGCGGCCATCATCAGGTTTTCGGTGGCGGTGACCGAGGGGATATCGAAGGCAAAGTGGGCGCCCTTGAGGCGGCTGCACTTGGCTTTGATGTAGCCACCCTCAATAGTGATTTCCGCGCCCATGGCTTCCAGCCCGGCGATGTGTTCGTTGACTGGCCGGGAACCAATGGCGCAGCCACCGGGCAGGGAAACATCAGCTTCCCCGAAGCGGGCCAGCAGGGGTCCCAGAAGCAGGATGGCGCCGCGCATGGTTTTGACCAGTTCATAGGGTGCGCGCACCGAGTGCACCCGGCTGCTGTCGATGCCGAGGCTGTCACCGTCGCGCTCGATCTTGCAGCCCAGCAACTCCAGCAATTGCAGTGCGGTATCGATGTCTTTCACCGCCGGGATATTCGACAGTGACAGGGTCTCCGGGCTCAGCAGGCCTGCGGCGATCACCGGCAGGGCGGCGTTCTTGGCGCCGGCAATGCGCACCACACCGCGCAATGGGCCATTGCCGGTAACGTGGATTTTGTCCATCAAGCCGCCTGGTCGGGGTTGATCAGGCCGTTGTCCAGCAGGGCGGCATAGGCGCCGATGATGGTGTCGATCTGTTCCGTGGAGTGGGCGGCGCTCACGCTGTTGCGTAGCAGGAAATTGGTGGACGGCGTGGCCGGCGGTACCACCATATTCACGTAGACGCCTGAGTTGATCAGCGCCTGCCAGCATTCAATCGTCTGGGCGCGATCCGCCAGTTGCACGGCGACTACCGGGCTGGCGACGGGCCCCAACTGCAGGCCAAGGTCGGCGAGTCCGGAGTACAGGCGGTTGGCGTTGTCCCACAGCTTGTCACGCAGTTCCGGTTCGGCGCGAACAATGCGCAGGGCCTCGCGGGTTGATGCGACAACCGATGGTGTGGAAGAGGCAGTAAAGATATAGGCGCGAATGCAAAAGCGAATGGCCTCCATCTCCGGGTGGCGGCTGGTACAGAAGCCACCGATGCCGCCGAGGCTCTTGCTGAAGGTGCCGGCAAAAAAGTCGACGTCGTCCTCGATGCCCGCGGCCTGGGCAGCGCCGCGACCGGTCTCGCCCATCACGCCCATGGAGTGGGCCTCGTCGATCATCAGGTAACCGCCATACTCGCGCTTGATCGCGGCGATTTCCCTGAGCGGGGCCACATCACCGAGCATGCTGTAGATACCTTCGGCAATAATCAGTGTATTGCCGGTGCGCTCGCCCAGTCGGCGCAGGCGCTTCTCAAGGTTGTCCGGGTCGCTGTGCTTGAAGCGAATCACCTCGGCGCCGGACAGCTTGACGCCTGAGTAGATGCTGGAATGACTGTCTGCATCGAGCAGGATAACGTCGCCGGGGCCTGCCAGCGTGGCCGTCATGCCCATGGTGGCGGCGTAGCCGGTGCTGAAGCAGATGGCATGGGGCACGCCGTAGAATTCTGCCATTTCCGTTTCCAGCGCCTGGTGTTCGGCGAAGGAGCCGTTGGCCAGGCGTGATCCGGTGGTGCCAGTGCCCCACTTGTCCAGTGCCGCATGGGCGGCAGTGATACAGCGCTGGTCGTAGGAGAGCCCAAGATAGTTGTTGGTGCCGGCGAGAATGACCTTCTTGCCTTCCACCATGCCCTCGGTGGCCGAGAGAATCTGTTCCGTGACGGCGCCAAACGGCTTGACGCTTTTGCTGGCTAACTCCGCCTGGAAATCGGCCATCTCCTGGAATTTATCAAACAGCATCTGTTACACCCTGTCGTGTTTGCCGTGGCGCCTGCCGGTAGCGATCAGGGGTTCAGGTCCCTGACTTTCTGGGCCAGTTCACCGATGGTGTTGACGTCCGGGAGGATGTTGAGGGGAATGGAGATGTCGAAGTGGTCTTCGATCTTCTCGATGAATTCCATCACTTCCAGGGAGCTGAGGCCAATGTCTGCCACGAGGTCGGTGGTCTCGGTCAACTCAACGTTTTTCTTGTTGAGTGACGCGAGTGCGCCGTACATGAATTCAAGGTATTCGCGGTAGTCGGCCATCCTGCCTGTGCCCTTGCGCCGCTTCTGGCAAGTCGCTAGATTTCGAAGCCGGAACTATACCCACGGAACATCCTCAATGCCAGCGATTTGGTTAATAGACGCTTACCGCGCCGGTGAGCGCGGTCAGGTGCGTGCGCTGGCAGCCGCACTGGCTGAATCCCTGGGCTGGCCCTGCCGTACCATCGAGCTGGACTACCGGGCGGCAGTTATCCTGCCGCATATCCTGGGCGCCTCCAGCGTCAGTGGCATTACCGCGGACGCCAGGGCCCGGCTGGCGCCGCCGTGGCCGGACCTGGTGATCACCTGCGGGGTGCGCAACGAACCGGTGTGCCGCTGGATCCGTGAGCAGTCGGGTGGGCAAACCCGCTACCTGCACCTGGGCCGGCCCTGGGGGCCACTGGACAGTTTTGACATGGTGGTGACCACGCCCCAGTACCGGGTGCCCGATCTCGACAATGTGGTGAACAACGAGCTTACCCTCCATAGTCTCGATAGTAAGCGGCTGGCTCAGGCCGCCGAGCGCTGGGGGCCCGAGTTCGCGGAACTGCCGCCGCCGTACCTGACCGTAAACGTCGGTGGCGACAGCGGCCCCTTCACCTTTGGAAAGCAGGCGGCACAGCGGCTAGCCCGCGAGGCCTCGGGACTGGCCAGGCAGCAGGGCGGTTCGCTGCTGGTGTCCACCAGCTCGCGGACGTCACCCGCGGCTGCGGCCGAACTCGAACGCCATATTGACGTGCCCTGCCGGGTCTATCACTGGCGCGAGGGTGACGCCGACAACCCCTACCTGGGCATGTTGGCCCTGGCTCAGCAGGTTGTGGTGACCGGCGACAGTATTGCCATGCTGTCGGAGGCCTGCAGCACCGGCAAACCGGTGTTCATTTTTGACCTGGGGGGAATGCGGCGGGAACGTCCGGTGCCCCGGGACTTTCGCCTGGGTGGGATGCTTTACGCCCTGTTGATGCGATTCTTCTGGCGGCGCCTGTCCCGGGATATCACCCTGGTCCATCAGCGGCTGGTGGCGGCGCAGCGGGCGAACTGGTTGGGGGAACCCGGCACCCGGGCGCCATTGGCGGCCAGCGATTTGGCGCGCACGGTGGACGCGGTGCGCAGGCTACTTGGTCAGGCCTAAATCCTCTTCCAGCAACCGGGCGCTGCCGTCGATAAGCTGGTAGACCCGGTCGGCGGCGCTGACCATGGCGCGGTTGTGGGAGATGGCGAGAATCGTAAGCTGCCCCTTGAGCTGTTCCATGGACTCTCGCACCGCGGCTTCACTGTCCGGGTCCAGGGCGCTGGTGGCCTCGTCGAGAATCAGCAGTCGCGGCTGGTTGACCAGGGCGCGGGCGATCACTATGCGCTGGCGCTGCCCCCCTGACAGCTTGCCGCCGCGCTCACCGACCACGGTTTCCACGCCCTCCGGCAAGCGCTGAATAAAGTCCCAGGCGCCCGCCGCGCGCAGTGCGCGCTCTGCATCCGCCAGGCTCAGCTCCGGGTCACCCAGGGTGACGTTGTGCAGGATACTGTCGTGCAGCAGTACCGTGTCCTGGGGTACATAGCCAATCATGTCGCGCCAGGCGCGAATATCCAGCGCTTCCAGGGAGCGGCCATCGAGCTGGATTTCGCCGCTGTCCGGCCGCAGCAGGCCGATGGTCAAATCGATAATCGTCGTCTTCCCGGCGCCGGATGGGCCTACCAGGGTGGTCAGTGAGCCGGCGGGAATATCCAGGGTCAGGCCCTCGAACACACGGTGCTGGTCGTAGGCAAAGCTGACTCCGTCAAAGCGAATCCCGACATCGAGACCGGGCTGCTCTCCACCGTGCAATTTCTCGCGGGCAGAGTTGGCGGCTTCGATACTGTCGAGCATGGCCCAGTAGGCACTTTCACCCTGCACCAGCTTCTGGTACTGCTTCTGCACCTTCCCGAGGAAGCTGAAGGCCCGCCCCAGGGTGACGACGAGCACCATGACGGTGGTGAGCGCCATGCCATAACCTTCCAGCGCCACGTAAATGCCCAGGCAGATGAACAGGGCGAACATCAGCTCCTGGGCGGAATCCAGCACCGCGGCGCTCAGCACCTGCACCCGCAGGGCTTTGTTCAGTCGCCGGGTCTCGTGGGCGAGTACCGTGTCCGCCAGGTGCTCCCTGGCCATGGCCTTGAGCGGCTTGACCGACTGGAGGGTGTCGGTCAGGTTGGCGATGAGGGAGGTCATCAGGTTGGTTTGCTTGCGGCCGGCCTTGCGGGTAATGCGCACCAGGAAGTGGGACAGGCCAATGACTACCGCGCCCGCGCCAATGGCCACCAGCGACGCTCGCCATGACAGGGCGAAAGCCACGCCTCCATAGATGATGGCCTGGATCAGAAAGGTGATGGCGGTGGCGCCGTGCACGAAAGAAGCCGAGGAGCGCTGGGCCTCGGTGGCGAGGGAATTGGTGAGCTTGCCCACCGGCTGGTGCAGGAAGTACTCCCATTTGCTGCGCAGCACCGCGCGCAGCATCTCCAGTCGCAGGTCGGTGCCTACCTGGGCGGCGGTATAGCCCACCTGGCGCTGGGCCAGCAGCAGGAATCCGCTCTTGAGGGCCACGCCGGCCACGATAATCAACAGCATATTGCCCAGGATCGGTTGGATACCGAGCTTATCCAGCGCGTTGAGCACTGCGGCCTCGAAGCCCGACTGGGCCTCACTGGCAGCGCCGAGGCCCAGCTCGCTGGCGGCCGAGCTGGCCTCACCGCCCACCGCGATATTGAGCAGTGGCAGCAGCGCTGACAGTCCCACACCCTCGGCAATGCCCGACAGCAGCAGCGCCACCAGCATCAGCACGGTGTGCAGCCGGTAGGCACGGAAAAAACTGAGCATCAGCTTCATGGGGGTGACCTGGTGGGGCGATCGGCAAAGCGCGGCATTATGCCGATAGCGGGGCTGCTTCTCAAACGGCTGTTCATGGTTGGCTGAAGGCTCTTGACGGCTGGCTGAAGGCTCTTGAGAACTGGCTGAAAGCTCAGCATCCCTGGTTCCAGGCTCACCAGCGCATCCGCCGCAGCAGCAGCAGGGCCGCGCCCAGGACGATAAGAGTTGGGGTAAATGCGACCACCGGTACGCTTACCGCCAGCAGTTGGCCCAGCGCATAGATGATTTGCGCGCCAAGGTAGAACAGGATGCCCACCAGCGCACCAATCGCCAGGTTGAAGCCGAAATTGCTGTTGCGCCGGGAACCCAGGCTGGCGGCAATCGGCGTGGCCAGTAGCACCATGGCGCCCACGGTCAGTGGCATGGCGAGCTTTTGCCAGAAGGCGCCCAGGTAGGTCTGCCAGGCCTGCCCATTGGCCTTGCGGAACTGGCTGTAGTTATACAGCACCGACAGGGTCATGCTGTCGGGAGTCAGCGACAGGGTCGGCAGCTCGTCCTCGGCCCACATGCCGTTGACCTCCAGTTCCGGATGACCCCGGGTCTGGAATACACCGTCCACCAGTTTTTTCTCCCGCACCCCTTTCAGCAGCCAGCGTCTTCCTGACAGTACTTCGGCGGTGCGGGCGTGCAGGGTGCGGACCAGTTGTCCGTCTTCATCGAACTCGTATAGATCGATACCGCCGGGTATGCCGCCTTCCTCGAGACGTGCCAGGTGCACGTAGCGTTGCTGGTGGCGTGCCCAGACGCCCCCATCGGGGATGCGGACGTCGCCGCGGTAACGCAGGTGGTGGCGCTGTTGCTCGGCATGCTGGTGCAGGCGCGGTGTGCCGAACTCCTGGCTCGCCCACAGCAAGCCCATCAGTACCACAGTGGGCAAGGCCACCGCGGTCAGCAGCGACTTGCGCGAGACGCCGGCACAGCTGATAACGGTGAGTTCGTTGTAGCGATCCAGGTTGGCAAGCGCCATGATACTGCCCAGCAGGGCGATCACCGGCGCCAGGCCCACCAACTGCTGGGGCAGGGTAAAAAGCGTGTAGCGCGCCACCGCCAGTGCGTCGTAGTCAAAGCGCGTGCGCTCCAGCTCGGTGATAAAGGCAATCAAACCGAACACCGAGCCGACGACCAGCAATACCATCAGCCAACCTAGCACGAGGTTAGCGGCAATGTAGCGGTGCAGGATCATGTCGCGGCCGCCGGCCTGGCTCGCCGGCGCCAGCGCGGCGGGTTGACCAGTAACACGAGGATCACCAGTACCACCGCGTGGGCGGCCCACAGGCCCGGGAAGCGCGGCACGGTGCCCTGCTCGATGCCCGTGCGCATGACAGCCGTAAGGCTCAACAGGCCAATGTAGATACCCAGCGCCACGAAGAAGCTGCGCAGCCGCGATTCCCTCGGTGCGGTGCGTCCCAGCGGCACGGCCACCAGTGCCAGCAGCAGGGTGGCAATCGGTGTGGTGATGCGCCATTGGTACTCGGCGATGTCCTTGGGCTCAGAGGAACGCGAGAGAGTGAGGGTGGTTTCCGCCTTGCGCCGGTACTGCTCCCTGGCTTCTTCATTGGCGAGGCTGACTTCCATGTGTTTGAACTTCAGGGTGATGTCCTGGCGCTCGCGCTTGTCCAGAAGATAGTTGTAGCCGTTGTGAAATTCCGCGGTCAGCGCCTGGCCGGGGTTCAAGGTAGGCAGCGCGGCCGACTCGGCAATGATGATTTCCTCGCGACCCTTACCGGGGTAGTGCTTCTGCATGAAGATACCCTTGTGCAGCCCGCGCTCCAGGTCCAGGCCCTGGGCGATGAAGGTGTAGTCACTGCCCTCCATATTCACAAACTCGCCGGCAGACATTTTTTTCAGGTCAAACTCGGCGGCGGCCTGCGCTTCCAGTCGGTAGCTTTCGCGGTAGGCCCAGGGTCGGCCGAGCATGGAAACCACGCCGGTGACGACGGCAATCACTACCGCCAGCTTAAACACGGCCTCGAGGATGCGCGCGCGGCTCAGCCCTGCAGCGTAGAGGGCATTCATTTCCGCATCGCGATACATGCGGCCAATGGCGGCGAGCACCGAAAAGAAGAAGGCAGAAGGCAGCAGGACCTCCAGGGTCACCAGGGTGTTGAGCCCGACCAGCTTGAAGGCCGTGAGCATGTCCAGTTTGCCCTGGGCCGCCAGCCCCAGTTGCACGGAAGCGGAGTAACCAATGAACACCAGTATCAGCAGCCCGAGGCCGGAGACAAAGGGGCGCAGAATTTCCAGGCTGATATAGCGATCGACGATCAAGCGAGCGGTCTCTGTCCGCGAGGGGGTTGTTGCGCGCATTGTAACGCAACACAGGTTCAGACCGGGGTGACAGCGCCGGGGTTCCCCGGCACCCGGCCTGGCTGGCCATTTAGCTGTGCTTGGCGCATAATTGCGCGCTTTTCAAAGCGGGGGCTTTCTCTCAACTCCACGAAGAGTCTCCGGCCCAGGCCGAGAGGGCCTCCAGCCCAAACCCAGAGAGGGCCTCCAGCCCAAACCTAGAGATAGCACCGGATGTTCAAGCTGAGCGACGGCGTCAAGAAGGCGCTGATACTCATTCCCACCGAGCCACTGCCCGCAAAAACCCGGGTGGCCCTGCGCCGCAAGCACCTGGCGAACCTCGAACTGGCCAAGGCCCACGCCGCCCAGTTTCTTATCATCGGTCACCCCAAGAGCGGTAATACCTGGCTCAAGGTGATGATTTCCAGGCTTTACCAGCTGCGCTACAAGCTGCCCGAATCCAAACTGATCAACACCGATGAGTTCGCCCGCAGGATTCCCGAAATCCCGCGGCTCGCTGCCACCAACGGTGTGTACAGCTACGAGAGCGAGGTGGGCAAGCTGCTCGCCGTGGGCGCCGCGGACAATCCCCTGCGCCACAAACCGGTGCTGTTCCTAGCGCGCAATCCGATTGATATTGCCGTGTCCTGGTACCACCAGTTCACCAAGCGCCAGTCCCGCGCCAAGCAGGAGCTGATCAACCACTCCATTGAACACCCGATCGATCGGCGCACGGTGCAAATGTGGGAGTTTGTCCGGCATTCGGACATCGGTCTGCCATTCCTGATCAACTACCAGAACCAGTGGGCCGAGGCGATTGCCGAACTGCCCCACGGCCTGATGGTGCGCTATGAGGACCTGCGTGCTGACCCGGTGCCGACCCTGCACAGGATTGTCCAGCATATGGGCGAGAGTTTTACCGAGGAGGAGGTGCGCGCCGCGGTGGACTGGGGTTCCTTTGACAACCTGCAGAAGCTCGAAACCAGCGGCACCTTCAGTCAGGGCGGCATGAAGCTGGTGAACAAGAACGACCCCAGCACCTACAAGGTGCGGCGCGGCAAGGTAGGTGGCTACCGGGACGATTTTGACGCAGAGCAGGTGGCTGAGCTGGAAGCGCTGGTGCGGGAGAGCATTGCCCCCACGCTGGGCTACTGCCGCGAGGACTGAGATGCCGCCGCGCACCTGGGTCATTCTCAGTGACAAGCGGGGCGACAACGGGCAGATAGACACTATCGTCGACGCCCTGGGTTGGCCGGTGGAGCACAAGTACGTGCACATGAAACCGGAATGGGTGCTGGGCAAACCGCGCTACCGGCCCTCGCTTGACCACCTCGACCTGGCGCAGTCCGATAGCCTGGAAGGGCCCTGGCCTGACCTGGTCATCACGGTGGGGCGGCGGCCTTCGATGGTGGCGCTGTGGGTGCGCCAGCAGTCGGGCAATCGCACCCGAATCGTGCTGGTGGGCAAGCCCTCCGGCCATATGCTGGATTTTTCCCTGGTGGTGGCCAGTGCGGAAAACCAGATGCCGCCGCTGCACAATTTCCAGGCCACTACCCTGCCTTTGATGCGCATCGCGCCGCAGGACGTGGCCAGTGAAGCGGAAGCCTGGCGCGAACGTTTCGCGGACCTCAAGCGGCCGTTGATCGCCATGCTGATCGGCGGCGAGACCAACCCCTTTATCATGAATCGCAAGGTGGCCCGCGAGTTGGTGGCCACCGCCCGCTGGGTGATCGATGAGTTGGGCGGCACGCCCTACATCACCACCAGCCGACGTACCACGTCCAAGGTACTGGAAGTGCTGCGCGCGGAGCTGCCGGAGCAGGCGGTCTACTTCGAATGGTCAGCCGATGCCACGGACAACCCCTATCGGGCGCTGCTCGGCTCCGCGGATGGCTTTATTGTCACCGGCGATAGCGTGTCGATGATGGTGGAGGTCATCTACCTCCACAAACCTCTGGCTATCTTTCCGCTGCCCGGGGGTTGGCTGGGCAAGGTCGACCAACTGCGTCGGTCCCTGGCGCACTGGTTGTTCCGGCCAAAGCGGGTCTCGGGTTTTGATCGGCTGCGCCACGCGGTGGCGCGGGGTGTGTACTACATCGATTATTTCAAGGTACTGAGCGCTACCCGGGATTTCCGCGCCTTCCACCGCCTGCTGGTGGACAACCGCTACGCGGTCTGGGCGGGTCAGCCGTTCCGGACCGAGGAAGCGCCGCTGCCCGATGATGTGGGTATTGTGGTTAAGAGGATCGAGGCGCTTTTTCCGGACCAGCTTCCGGAAGTGAATCCGGACCAGTTTCCTTAACGCATACCCAGCACGTTTTTCATGAAGTGAGTGCCGAAGCGGCTGATGCGCTGGGCGGCGACCGCCAGCGGGCTCTGGTCCAGGTAGTTGAGCTGCACCATGCGGCGCTCGCCGACAAAGCGGGTATGGCCATGCCAGGAGTGATCGGTGCGGCGGAAGGCCAGCAGAGTACCGCCCAGTGGCTTGACCTGAGCCGTGTAATCCTCGATATCGGACTTGGAGCGCAGCATGCGCAGCTGCCCGTCCTCGTGATCCCAACTCTCGTTAAAGTACACCAGCACGGTGATCACCTTGCTCTTGTGATCGGTGTGGATATTTCCGTCGGTGCGCTCACAGAATTTGCGCACCGTGACCGTGGTCGGCAGGCTGGCGAGGTCCATATCGAAGCGCTCGCCGAGCACCTCGGCAAACTCCCGACCCTGGATTTCCTCCATCAGCGCGGCAAAGGCTGGCCCGTAGCTAAGGTTGTCCAGCGAGTGGTTGGCCGCCGTATCGATCGCCGGATAGTCCGCGTTCACTGTCGCCAGTGTGTCTGCCGGCAGGAAGCCGGGCACTACCATGAAGTCGAAAGGGTCGCTGTTGAGCTCCGCTGTGCGGAGCGCTTCTAGGTTGATCATTGACATGCGCGAATTGTACGGGCTCGCCCGAAAGCGCAGCAAGCGGGACGCCCGGTAATAGTGCGGCAAATCAAGAATTCCTGTATCATGCGCCGCCTTTTCAAGCCGGAGAAATCCCCGCCCATGGGCGACAAGGCCCGCGCCGCCGCGCGCATCCTCATTCTGCTGTTGTGCTTCTGGTTGCCCGCCGAGCGTCGTAAGCGCCTGGAGCGCTGGCTGCGGGGTCGTGAGGAGTTCGGGAAGCTCGAGCGCTGCGACTGGGTGCTGATGAGTTGGGGGAAATCAGGGCGTACCTGGCTCCGGGTCATGCTGTCCCGTGCCTACCAGTTGAAGGGCGGCCTGCCCTCTGATGAGCTGCTGGATTTCGATAACTTTCGCGACCGTGATGCCGCACTGCCGGCGGTGTTCTTCACCCACAACAACTACCTGCGCAATTACACCGGCAACTGGGAGTCCAAGGCGCACTTCAAGGGCAAGCGTATTGTGCTGCTGGTACGTGACCCCCGCGATGTGGCGGTATCCCAGTTCTTCCAGTGGAAGTTCCGGATGCGCCCCAATAAGAAGTTCATCAACGACTACCCACCCCACGGCGCTGATATCGACGTCTGGGATTTTGTGCAGGACGCAGACGCCGGTGTGCCGCGTATCGTCGACTATTTCAATGGCTGGGCGCGGGCGATGCCGGAGCTCGGGGATGTGCTGGTGATACGTTACGAGGACATGCGCGCGGACCCGGCAAAGGTACTGCGGCAGATCTTCGACTTTACCGGCACCGGGATCAGCGATGCGCAGATCACAGAGGCGGTGGAGTTCGCCGCCTACGAGAACATGAAGAAAATGGAGCAGGAGCGCCACTTCAAGGGTTCGGGTGCCAGGGTCAAGCCCGGTGACAAGGACAACCCCCAGTCTTTCAAGGTCCGTAAAGCCAAGGTCGGCGGTTTCCGCGACTACTTTACTGACGAACAGTGTGCGCAGCTCGAGGCGATGGTGGCCGAGCTCGACCCTCAGTTTGGCTATAGCGTGCAGGCGGAGTCGGTGGCGTGAAGCTGGCGATCCAGAACCTGCGGCAGGCCCTGCAAACAGCCAACAAGAAACTGTCGCGTCGCATCCTGCACTGGCGTATGCGCGGCAAGTCCGAAGCGGAAATTCTTGAGGCGGAGCGCAAGCTGCGCGGCGTCGAGCAGTACGACAAGCTGCGCCGCGCTGATATCGTGGTGGTGAGCTTTGGCAAGAGCGGTCGCACCTGGCTGCGGGTGATGGTGTCGCACCTGTTTCGGGTCATGTACGACCTTCCGGACAATGCCATTCTCGGCTTCGACAATTTCCACAACCTCAATCGCTCGGTGCCAAAAGTCTTTTTTACCCACGATAACTACATCAAGGACTTTACTGGCGACTTCGAGTCGAAACAGCCTTTCTATGACAAGAAGGTTGTGCTGCTGGCCAGGGACCCGCGCGACGTGGCCGTGTCCCAGTTCTTCCAGTGGAAGTTCCGCATCAAGCCCTCCAAGGTGGCCATCAACAACTACCCACCGCGGGGCTCGGAGATCAGCCTGTTCGACTTTGTCACCGGCGACAACGGTGGCAGCATGACGGCGGTGTGCGACTACCTGAACCTGTGGGCGACGGAAGCTGGCAAGGTAGAGAACTTCCACCTGCTGCGCTATGAGGAACTGCGCTCGGAACCCCACCGGAAACTGCGGGAAATGCTCGACTTTATGCAGGTTGATGCCAGCGATGAACATGTCGATGCCGCGGTAGAGTATTCCTCCTACGAAAACATGAAGAAAATGGAGAGCAAGCAGCAGTTTCGCCTGGCGGGTGGGCGTATGATGCCGCGGGACAAGGACAATCCCAACAGCTACAAGGTGCGGCGAGCCAAGGTAGGCGGCTACCGCGACTACTTCAACGACGACGAAGTCCAGGCCATTGACCGCCAGCTGGCGGAATCCCTGCACCCGCTGTTCAAATACTCCTGACAACGCCGCAGCGAGGTACTGGGGCTGGTCACCTAATTCTGTTGAGGAATTAGGTCAACTGCCCCCAACAGCCGTGCGACGGTCTTCGGTACAAATACGCTTGTTTTGACACCTATCCCGGGTACTGTGAAAGGCAAGCCGCACACAGAGGCGGTGCCTGGAGTGAAGCCATGGGAAGTACGCCAAGTTTTCGAACAGTTTCCAGACTCGCAGCGATCCTGCTGATGCTCGCCTGCCTGCCCGCCTGCACCGCCATGGCGGTGACCGGCGCGGTCGTGGGCGCTGCCACTGCGGTGGCGGTTGAAGTGGTCGAGGTCCCGTTTGAGGTGGCCAGCGGTGTGCACGACGCGGTCACCGACGACGAGGATGAAGACGACGAGGATAAGGACAGCTAGCTTGCCTCGCCTGACTCCATGCAGGCGATACAGCGGGTTGTGGTGGGGTCGAACTCGAGCCGCGCCGGGTCGATAGCTTCGCCGCAGTTCAAGCACTCGCCGTAGTCTCCGCTCTCCAGGCGGCGCAGGGCGCCCTCAATGCGCGCCAATTGCCGTTGCCTGCGGCGCGCGGTCTCCTGGGCCATGCTCTGGGCCTGCATGGCATCCATACGCGACAGGCGGCCTACCCGGGCCTGGTCCAGCTCCACGGTTGAGGTCGCAGATTCGGACTCCTCCGCCACCGCCTCCAGTTCTTCGCGCAGGCGATCAAGGCGCTGCCGGAAGTACCCCAGGTCGACTCTCGCCACGGCCGCCTACGCCAGCTTGCTGACCTGGTCGCCGCGCCGAATTGTACCCGCCTGCACGACGCGGGCGTTGATGCCGCGCAGATGCAGCGCC
>JANQLM010000009.1 GCA_028280635.1 Halieaceae bacterium
TGAAGCCGTCGCGCGGATCAGGTGGCCGCGGTATCATGGTGATCGAACGCATTGAAGATGGCGTTTATTATAAACCCAACGGAGATCCTGAAGCGCAGATCCACCGGTGCACCCTCGCTGCCCGGCAAGCCGTGGATGATGGCTCGCAGGCGATCGTCATGGCTGGCCACCAAAAGCCGGCCCCGGCTGTCCCAGGCCGAGTTGTCGGGGCGCGGGATCTTCAGGATGGCCAGGGGCTGCCCGCCGTCCAGCGGGTACTTGCGCACCTCGCTGCCGAGATAGGCGTTCAGGTAGAAGTACCGTTCATCCGGCGCTACGGCGATGCCATTGGCCATGCGCACGCCGGTACCGGGCACCTCCTCAAAACCGGATGCCGGCCGCCAGCGATGCACGCGGCCGGTCTCTGCCCCCGCCAGGGCCCTGATCGCGCCCCAGGCCTGGGCATTGCGGGAGAACATATGCGAGGCCAGGAAGCCACCGTCTGAGAGCGCCACCACATCGTTGAAGAACAGCGGTTCCGGCGTAATGACACAGCCGCGCCACACCGCCACCGGCAAGCCGTCGAGCGGCTCGAGGATTTCAAGAAACTCCACCGACTCGCGGCCGCCGTGATTGACCGCCAACACCTGCAGGCGGCCATCGCTACGCCGCAGAAGGTGAATGCCGTGCAGCAACACCTCGCTGGCAGTCGGCGCCGGGCAGTCCGCCTCCCCCCAGCCGGGCTCTGCCTGGCTTGCACCCGGCGGGAATAGCGGCCGCACACTGTCATCGCGGGTATCCAGCAGAGACAGTCCCAGACCCTCGTGCATCTGGCTGAACACCAGGAAGCGGCCATCGGGCAGCACCTCGATATCTTCCGGCGCAACCAGCCCGCAGATAGAGTCAATGCCGTCTACCGGGTCACAGCTAACCGCCGGCGCACCGGCCCAGGCCAGCGCCGCCAGCGACAGTGCCAGCGCGAGAGAGAGCGGCTTCACTGGGCCCAGCCGCCGGAGAAGGGAATTGCTTGTCCCACGAAGAAGTCGGACTCACCAGAAGCCAGGAACACCGCCAGTGCCGCGTCTTCCTCCGGGCGCGCTAGGCGGCCGGCGGGGACTTCCGACATCAGTTGCTTAAAGGCATCGGTCTGCTGGAACTCCTTGGAAAAGTACTCCGGGTTTTCCACGAAATGCTGCGCAATCAGGTTGACCTGCACGTTGAAGCGCGCCGCCTCCACCCCCACGCTGCGCACATAGCCCACCTGGGCGCTGCGCGCGGCGCTGTAGGGCGCGGTACCCGGCGCCGCCTTCAGCCCGGTAGCACTGCCCACCACAATAATCTTGCCGGCACGGCGCTCCATCATGCCCGGTAGCGCCGCCCGCACCAGACGGTGCAGGGGATGAACCATGACATCGAACAGGCGATTCCAGCGCTCATCCGACACCTTGACGGCGTAGGCTGCATCGGAAGGCGCCGCCAGGTTGGCCACCAGGACGTCGATCTCGCCCGCGCCGGCGACAGCCGCAGCCGCCGCTTCCGGCACCGTGAGATCACTGCGATCCTCTATCACCGCCGCTCCCTCATCACGAAACGCCGCACTGAAGGTGGGCCCCATAAAATCATCTGCCTGGGTAATCAGAATGCGTTTGCCGCTGAGCCGTCCCGTCATTGTTGTTCTCCTTCAGAGGGCGACCTAGTGTAGCAAGGGCACCGCCGGCCCGGTAAAGGGCACTCTAGAGCAACAGCGCCATTCCCAGTAGAATCGCTGGTCTATGGAAAACTCACCCGCCCTGGTCGACCGCTTCGGCCGCACGGTAGATTACATCCGCCTGTCGGTGACGGACCGCTGCGATTTCCGCTGCGTGTACTGCATGGCCGAAGATATGACCTTTGTGCCCCGCGCCGAGGTGCTTACCCTGGAGGAGCTTTACCGGGTGGGCGCCGCCTTCGCCGCCCTGGGTGTCAAGAAGATACGCCTCACCGGCGGCGAACCCCTGGTGCGCCACAATGTGATGCACCTGGTCGAACAGCTCGGGGCCATCGAGAGCCTGCGAGAACTGGTGATCACCACCAACGGCTCCCAACTCGACCGCTACGCCGAGCCGCTGCGGGCGGCGGGCGTCAGGCGCATCAATATCAGCCTGGACAGCCTGGACCCGGACAAATTCCGGCGCATCACCCGCACCGGCGACCTCAAGCAGGTGCTCACCGGTATCGATGCGGCCCGTGCCGCCGGTTTCGAACGCATCAAGATCAACGCTGTGATCATGAAGGGCCGCAACGAGGAAGAGATTCTCGACCTGGTGGACTTCGCCCTGGAGCGCGGCCTGGATATCTCCTTTATCGAGGAAATGCCCCTGGGCCTGATCGACGACCACGACCGGGCCCTGACCTTCTGCTCCAGCGACGAGGTGCGAGAGGTGATCAGCACCCGCTACCAGCTCACCGCGACCACCGAGCAGACCGGCGGCCCGTCGCGCTACTGGGCGGTCACCGGCAGCGACAACCGGGTCGGCTTCATCTCCCCCCACAGCCACAATTTCTGCCACCTCTGTAACCGGGTGCGGGTGACCGTGGAGGGCCGCCTGTTGCTGTGCCTGGGCAATGAGCACAGCATGGACCTGCGCGCCCTGCTTCGCGACCCGGCCGTAGACGATGCCGCGCTGCAGCAGGCCATCATCACCGCCATGGACCTCAAGCCCGAAAAGCACCATTTCGATCTGGACGCTGAAACCGACATCGTCCGCTTCATGAACACCACGGGGGGTTAAACCTCTCCGCACCAAGGACAAGCAATGAACCGTGTACTTGCGCACCTGGGCAGCCGCTATCCCATCATGCAGTCGCCCATGGGCTGGATCGCCCGTTCCCAGCTCGCCTCCGCCGTCTGTAACGCCGGCGGCTTTGGCATCATCGAAACCTCCTCCGGGGAAACCGAGAACTGCCAGCGGGAAATCCGCGCCATGGCGGAGCTCACCGACCAGCCCTTCGGTGTCAACCTGCCACTGCTGTTCCTGCGCGATGACAGCATGGTGCGCTTTGTCGTGGAACACGGCGTGAAATTTGTCACCACCTCGGCGGGCAATCCGGCCAAGTTCATCGGCATGCTGAAAGACGCCGACATCACCGTCTACCACTCAGTCGCTACCCTCAAAAGCGCCATGAAAGCCGTGGAATGCGGAGTAGACGGCCTGATCGTCGAAGGCACCGAGGGCGGCGGCTTCAAGAATCCCGATCCCGTGGGCCTGCTGCCGCTGCTACAGGGCATTCGCCGCCGCTGCGACATCCCCATGGTGGCCGCCGGCGGCATCAGCGACGGCATCGGCATGGCGGCAGCCTTTGCCGCCGGCGCCGAGGGCGTGCAAATGGGCACCCGTTTTGTGTCCGCCGCCGAAAGCCCGGTGCACCAGAACTTCAAGAACGCCATCGTCGACGCCACCGACACCGACACCTGGCTGGTCAACACCGCCGGCATGCCGCCGGTGCGGGCGCGCAAGAGTGACACCACCGCGGCCCTGCGCGAGGGGGCCGACGGTTCCGCGATCCTGTCGAATATCCTCGAGCTGTATTTTGGGGGCGACCTGGAGGCCAGCGTGGCGCTGATCGGGCAGTCGGCCAGCCTCATCGATGAAGTGGAGCCCGCCGCAGCGATTGTCGAGCGCACGGTGGAGCAGTTCTTCCAGGTACAGGAGCAGGCAGCGCAGCGCGCCGCGGCGCGCAGCTTCTGAAACTTCAGGACGCGGCGCGCGAGAAGACGATTTTCGGCGCCGGGTCGAGCATGGCGTCGATACTGTCCTCAAAGGGCAGGACGCGGTCGACAATCGCCATCGGGTCCAACTCACCCCTGCAGGCGTGGCACAGGGTACGTTCCATCACGTGGCGGGCGTGGACCCGCCCCAGCGTGTAGGTAATACCCCGCCGGTACACCGCCGGCAGTTCCAGCGCCACCGTAGGTTCCAGGCCGCCGATGACGCCATTCACAAAGCCGCAGGGGGCAGTGGAGCGCATCGCATAGCGCAGGCCATCGGGCAGGGCGGAGGCATCCACGGTAATCAGGAAGTCACTGTCGTGGCGCACGGCTTCTTCATAGCTGCTGATCTCCAGCACCTCGGCGCCGGCTGCCTTTGCCATAGCCAGCCGGGTCCTGTCGAAATCCACATACACCACGCGGCTGGAGCCCAGGGTAATAGCGGCGTGCACGGCATACAGGCCGACGCTCTGGGCCAGCCCACCGGCAATCAATACCGGCTCGCCGGGATATTCCTCAAGGCCCTGGTCAACCGTGCGGTATCCATCCGCCACATTGTCGGACAGGCCGGCGCCGGCTTCCGGCGATATGCCCTCCGGCAGCGCCAACAACATGGCATCCGCGTAGGGCACCCGCACCAGGTCGCTGAAGGCGCCGCCGTAGTCGTCATCCAGTCGCGTACCCAGGCCATAAGCGGCGTAGGGCGCCTCGTTCTGGCAGGCGTTGGTCCAGCCGCGCCGGCAATTGGTGCACTCGCCGCAGTTGATCTGGAAGGGCACCACCACCCGGTCTCCGGGCGCAAAACCGGTCACCTGGTCACCCACTTCGACGATCTCGGCGGTCATCTCATGACCGAAGCCAAAGGGCCCGGCAATCGGGAAACTGCCGACCACCACCGCGGTGTCCAGGTCACAGCGCGCCACCGCCAGCGGTTTGACAATTGCGTCCTTGCCAGTGCGCAGCAGCGGTGCCGGGACCTCCCACCACTCCAGCTTGCCGGGCTCGACAAATGTGAGTTGTTGAATACTGGACATGGCTGCGCTCCCGCGGGTTGAAGGTATCGCAATATAGGCTTGCGCAGTACACGCCTGAATATCCATAATCGAAAAGCCATTTTTCAATTATGAAAAATAGATGAACTGGGATGAAGTCCGGATATTCCTGGCGGTGGTGGAATCGCGCAGCCTGAGCGCCGCGTCCCTGGAGCTGGGGATGTCCGTCGCCACCGTCGGTCGCCGGCTGGAGTCCCTGGAGGCATCACTGGGCCTGAAGCTGCTGCATCGCTCCAGTTCGGGCACCGAGCCCACCGTCGAGGGCGCCCGGGTCTACGCAGCCGCCAGCGGAGCCGCCGCCGGGCTGCACCAGTTGGAAAGGGTTGCGGCATCACTGCGGGAGCGGGCAGACATTGAACCGGTGTCCATTTCCTGCACCGAGACCATTGCAGCGGACATCCTGGCACCAGCACTACCGATACTGCAGCAGCGCCATCCCGGGCTGCAGTTGGATATCGAAGTGGCCAACGAGACCGTCAGTCTGGCGCGCCGGCAGGCAGACCTGTCCATACGCCTGGCGCGTCCCACCGAAGAAAACCTGGTCACCCGCAAGCTGCCCTCTATCCTCCTGGGCTTGTATGCCTCGACCGCCTATCTCGCGGGTCGCCCGCCGCAGTCCCTGGCCCTGCAGCAGGAAGCACTGCTGGGTTACAGCCTCAGCTACCGCGACCTGCCGGAGAGCCTGTGGTTTACCGAGCGCGGCCTGGATGCCTGCATTCGCATGCGCTCTTCCAGCGTGCGCACCCTGCTCAATGCCGCCGGGGCCGGCTACGGTATCGCCCTGCTGCCCACCCACATGGCCCGGCAGGCCGGCTTGCTGCAGATTCCCGCTCGCGGCATTCCGCAGCGCCAACCCTACCTGGTGTTCCACCGGGATATGCGCAATGTGAAGCGCATCAAGGCGGTGAGGCAGTGGGTGTTCGATGCCCTGGAGACGGCCCTGCGGAGCTGAGCCCATCGACGGGTAGTGCGCTGTCACAAAGGGAATTGAGTACAATAGGCGCCCACATCGACAGGAGCCCACGTGAATACCCTGGATTTTCCCCAGCTCGCCTCAGCGGCTGACATCAAGGCCGGCTTCGAGCAACACGGCTATATCTGCAGTGAAGAAATCGCCACTGCCGTATTCCTGGCCTGCCAGCTGCGCAAGCCCATCCTGGTGGAAGGGCCGCCCGGCGTCGGCAAGACCGAGCTGGCAAAGACCACGGCCAAACTGCTGGAGCTGCCGCTGATCCGCCTGCAGTGCTACGAGGGCCTGGACGAAGCCAAGGCCCTGTACGAGTGGAAGTATGGCAAGCAGCTGCTGTACACGCAGGTGCTAAAGGAAAAGCTCGGCGACCTGCTGCAGGGCGCCAAGGGCCTGGCGGAGTCCGTTGATCGCCTGCACCACTTCGGCGACATCTTCTACTCCGAGGATTTCCTCGAGCCGCGCCCGCTGCTAAAGGCCATGCACGAGTCCGAAGGCTCGATCCTGCTGATCGACGAAGTGGACAAGTCAGATTACGAGTTCGAATCGCTGCTGCTGGAAATTCTCTCCGACTACCAGGTCTCCATTCCCGAGATCGGTACGGTGAAGGCCAAGAGTTCACCGGTGGTGTTCCTCACCAGTAACAACACCCGGGATATCTCCGACGCACTCAAGCGCCGCTGCCTGCACCTGTATATCCCCTTCCCCACCACCGACCTGGAAGAGCGTATCGTCCGCAGCCGGGTGCCGGACGTGGACGAGGGCCTGCGGGAACAGATTGTCAACTTCGTGCACTCCCTGCGCCAACTGGACCTGAAGAAGGTACCGGCCATCAGCGAGACCATCGACTGGGCCCGCAGCCTGCTGTTGCTGCACGCCGAGCAGCTCGACGAGGCCACGGTGCGCAGCACCCTCAACGTGCTGCTGAAGTTCCAGGACGATATCGAGGCTACCGAGCCCGAGCTGAGGAGCCTGCTCAGCCCGCCCAAATCCGGCCTCGCCGGCGGCGCCTGATTCAGTGCCCTCCAGGCTGGTCAGTTTCATCAACGTGCTGCGCAGCCACGACGTGCGCATCTCACCGGCTGAAACACTGGATGCGGTCCAGGTAATCACCACCCTCGGCTACGAGGACCGCGGCCAGCTACGCAGCGGCCTGTCACTGGCGTTGGCCAAAACGGCGGAAGAAAAGGTCACCTTCAACCGCTGCTTCGACCAGTTTTTCTCCTATCAACTTCCGGAGTCCGCCGAGCGGGAGGCCGCTAACAGTGAAGAGGCCGTGGACAGCATCCCCGGCGCCGACCCGGCCGAGCTGGAAGCGGCCGAGGCGGCATTGCAGCAAATGGACGGCGAAGGCGCTGAGACCCGCCTCGACCTGGAGGGCGAGCTGGCCGGCGATGCGGCGCTGGCGGGCGAGCTGGACCTACCGATCATGGACATGCTGCGCAACGACGATCGCAACGCCTTGGCGCTGGCCATCGCCCGCGCCGGCGACGCGGCGGGCCTGCCAGAGATCCAGATGTTCACCCAGAAAGGTCAGTTCACCCGGCGCATTCTCGACGAGCTGGGCGAGGCGCACATACGCAGCGCCATTGTCGAACTGGAAAACCGCGGCAGTGACGCGCTGGGAGAACTGCAGGGCTACCGGGACCGGCTGCGGGAGCTGGTGCGCGACCACGTGGAGCGGGAGTATCTGCTGCACGCCCAGGGACGCAACCAGCAATTCATGGACGATGTCCTGGCCAAGGCGCGGCTCAGCCACATTGAACACCACTACCTGCACCGGGTGCAGGACCTGGTGCGGCGCATGGCCAAGAAGCTGGCCGCCCGCCACTCCCGGCGCCGCAAGGTCACCAAGCGGGGTCAGCTCAATATGGCCAAGACCCTGCGGCGCGGCATCGCCCACGAGGGGGTGCTGTTCAACCTCTACTGGAAGTCCACGAAGAAACAGCGCCCGCAGATTCTCGCCGTCTGCGACGTCTCCGGCTCGGTGTCGGCCTACGCCAAGTTCCTGCTGATGTTTCTCTACAGCCTCTACGACGTGCTGCCGCGGGTACGCAGCTTCGCGTTTTCCAACCGCCTCGGCGAAGTCAGCGAGCTGTTTGACCAGCACACGGTGGAGAAAGCGGTGGAACTGGTGAACTGGCAGTACGGCGGCGCCACCGATTACGGCGCCAGCCTGATGGACTTCGCGCAGCTGGCACTGGACGACATCGACAGTCAGACCACGGTGATCATTCTGGGCGATGCCCGCAACAACAACGGCGACCCGCGACTGGACGTGATGCAGAGCATCTACGCCCGCGCCAGGCAGGTCATCTGGCTGAACCCGGAATCGCGTCCCATGTGGGGCAGCGGCGATTCGGAGATGCCGCGCTATCTGTCCTGCTGTCACTTCGCGGCGGAATGTTCCAGCCTCGCCCACCTGGAGCGCATCGTCGACCGGCTGCTGCGCAGCGCCCACTGAAGTTCGCATAGCCGCAGCGCGCCACCACTGGCCGAACTCCCGGCATGGGTGCAGCCAGTGCTGAGACGTCATCTAGTCGCGCCCGTCTACGGCATTGTGCGCAGGTGGAACCGGTAGTAGCCCACCAGATTGCTGCACAGGAAAAAGCCCTCCAGGACAACCGCTCCAGGAGAGCCAACCAGCACATTGTGGACTATCCAGAACAGACTGCCGACGGCCATCAGCTCGCGAAACCGTTTGTCAGCCGCCAGAAAAGACGCGGTCGTTGTGGTGGTGGTGGCAACAGTGGCCAGCACCGTCGTCAGGCCGGCATAGCTGATCACTGCATTGGCCATCACCAGCATCAGGAACAGGGCCAGCAGCCAGCGTGAGGTAGTGACGACGGCGGTCAGAAACCGAATCGCGGCGATGACGCCCAGCGCTGCCGCCGTACAGGCCTCCACAAGGTAGAAATGCACACCCAGCATAGCCGCCGAGCACGCCAGGCATATCAGCACATGGCGCTTGTCGCGGAACTGAAACGAGGCCAGAGCGAACAGGAATACGACCCCAACCAGCACCTGCGACAACAGGAAGGGGGACACGCCTCAGGCCACCTGGCTAATGACCTCGTCGTGCAACTTGTGCAGGCCATCCGCCGGATTGGCCTCGCGCATGGCAGCCAGCGGCACGTTGAGACGCGCCACCCCCAGGTCTTCATAGGCTTTTAACTCGTCCAGGCCGCCGTGCAGGGTCCACATGGCGGTAATCTCGATGTCGTCGTAGTCGCGACCTTCCGCTGCGCACACCGCCTTCAGCTCCTCCAGGCGCGGCGCCAGATCCTCCGGGCCGCGGGTGGGGGCGTACCAGCCGTTGCCGTACTTCGCAATGCGCTGGTAGACCTTACCCTTGTCGCCACCAATGATGACCGGCAGCGGATTCTGCACCGGTAGCGGGTAGCTCTTGAAGTTGGTCCAGTTGATGAAGTCGCTCTGGTGTTCCACCACCTCGCCGGACCAGACCTTGCGCATGGCCTGCACGTAGTCGTCGAAACGCGCGCCCCGACGAGCGAAGGGAACGCCGACCGCATCGAACTCCTCCTCAAGCCAGCCAATCCCCACCCCCAGCAGGAACCTGCCATTGGAGAGGAAATCCAGGCCCGCTGCCTGCTTGGCCATGTACAGGGGGTTGGCCTGGGAGAGAATGTTCACACCGGTACCCAGCTTCACCTTGCTGGTGGCCGCCGCCACTGCCGACAGGCAGATCAAGGGATCCACGAAGTTGGTCTCAGGCGTAATCGCCATCTTGCCGGATTTGTCGTACGGGTACTTCGAAGCGTAGTCCATGGGCACCATGACGTGCTCGAAGGTCCACAGGGATTCTACGCCGGCGGCCTCCGCCTGCTGTGCGAAGTCAATCATCGCCTGCTGATGGGGAAAGCCGATGTTGACGGGGATCAGTCCGATTTTCATACCAGGTTCCTCATTTTTGTCTCCACTATAACCCAGCTATGGCGACGGCGTCGGCCCTGGCCTAGGCTTTAGTCCACATAAGGACAAGCCGGCCAACGGCTGAGGAGCCACAGTGGAAGACCAGCGCCCCACGCCCCTGGTGGAAGACCTTGAAGGTACCCGCGAGAAACTGGCCACCTGGTTGAGCGAGCAGCGGGGCACTGCGGTCACCATCTCTGACCTGCAGATTCCGGAGGCCACCGGCATGTCCAACGTCACCCTGCTGTTCGACGCCAGCTGGGCCTCCGGGGGCGAGACGGTCATGGAGGCCTGCGTGGGACGTCTGCAGCCACAGATTGAACGGCCGGTATTCCCGGACTACGACCTCACGCTGCAGTACCGCATCATGGACGTCCTCGGCCGCAACACGGATATCCCGGTACCGGTGCTGCGCGGCATTGAGACTGACCCCGCGGTGCTGGGCGTGCCCTTCTACGTGATGAAAAAAACCGAGGGCCGCATTCCTACCGATATGCCGCCCTACAATATGGACGGCTGGATGATGCATGACACCAGCCTGGAGCAACGGGAAAAGCTCTGGAACGCGGGCGTGGATGTGCTGGCCCGCTTCCACCGGCTCGACCACGAGGCGCTGGGCATTGACTTCATGGGTGGCGATGGCGACTCGACGCCACTACAGCAACAGCTTGCCCACTGGCGGCATTACCATGACTGGGCCCTGGAAGGCATTCAGCACAAAATCTGCCTGCGAGCGCTGCAGTGGTTGCAGGCTCATCAGCCAGAAAACGAGATGACGCGCCTGTGCTGGGGTGATGCCCGCATCGGCAACATCATCTTCAGCGAGGACTGCCGAGAGGTGGCTGCGGTGCTCGACTGGGAGATGGCGGTGCTCGGCAACCCGATGCAGGACCTGGCCTGGTACTGCTTTATCGACAACACCTTCGCAGACGGTCTCGGCATGCCACGGCTGGACGGCCTGCCCAGCTATGAAGACAGCGTCGCCCGCTGGCAGGCCGCCACCGGCTACCCGGCGGCCGACTTCGACTACTACTGGATTTTCGCCGGCATGCGCTACGGCCTGATCCTGTCACGGATCATGATGGCCACGGGACAGGAGCAGGAGATTCAGCAGAACTTTGTATGCAAACTGCTGGAGCGCTATCTGGACGCGGCCTGAGGCTGCAGAAGTCTTGTTTTAGAACCTATGCGCCCCTAAACTCTCGGGCCACACGTCACCCGACCACCCGAGGACCCGGTTTGTCATCCACATACGAGCAGCGCCTGGCGGCCCTTGCCGGCGCCGAGCAGGCTGGGCTGCTGACCGGCATCCAACGCGGCCTCGAAAAGGAGAGCCTGCGCATCGGCCCCAATGGCCGGCTGGCACAGACCCCGCACCCGCGGGGGCTGGGTTCGGCGCTGACCCACGACTACATCACCACGGACTATTCCGAGGCACTGCTGGAGTTCATCACGCCGGTATCCACCAGCATCGATGACAGCCTGCATACGCTGGAAGACATCCATCGCTTCACCTACGGCGAGATTGGCGATGAGCTGCTGTGGGCCGCCAGCATGCCCTGCGTGCTGGAAGGGGACGACCAGATTCCCGTGGCGCGTTACGGCAATTCGAACGTGGGCCGCATGAAAACCGTCTATCGCTACGGCCTGGGCTATCGCTACGGCCGGCTGATGCAAACCATTGCCGGTATTCACTACAACTTCAGCATGCCCCGTGCCTGGTGGGAGGTCGCTCATCGCACTGAGGGCAGTGACCTGTCCCTGCAGGACTTTATCACCGGGCGCTACCTGGGCCTGATCCGTAATTTCCGCCGCTGGTCCTGGCTGCTGATCTACCTGTATGGCGCCTCACCGGCGGTGTGCTCCAGCTTCCTGCGTGACGGTAACTACCACGGCCTGGAGCCCTTCGACGAGCATGCCAAGAGCCTGCACGCACCCAGGGGCACATCGTTGCGCATGGGGGACCTGGGCTACCAGAGCAATGCCCAGCAGAACCTCACGGTCTGCTACAACACGCTGGACAGTTATATCGCCACCCTCAAGGATGCCATCGTCCAGCCCCATGCGGACTACGCCGCCATCGGCATTGGCGAAGCGGGTCATGAAAAGCAGCTCAACACCAGCCTGCTGCAGATCGAGAACGAGTTCTACAGCCCGATTCGTCCCAAGCGTGTCGCCCGCTCCGGGGAAACGCCGTTGGGCGCCCTGCGGCGGGACGGCATCGAGTACGTGGAAGTGCGCTGTATCGACGTCAACCCGTACCTGCCTGTCGGCATTGATGCCGACCAGATCCGCTTTCTCGATACCTTCCTGTTGTACTGCCTGCTGGAGGACAGCCCGGAGTGTGACGACGATGAGCCCAGCCGCATAGCCGCCAACCAGTTGGCGGTCGTCAATCGCGGCCGGGATCCCGAACTGGCGCTGGCCACCCGCGAAGGCGACAAGCCGCTGGTGAGCTGGGGTCACGAATTGCTGACGGCACTGGGCGAGGTCGCCGGCGCCCTGGACACCGCACACGGCGGCGATGACTATGCCCGGGTGTTGGCGGACCAGGTCGGGAAGCTTGACGACCCGGCGTTGACACCGTCGGCGCGCATACTCGCCGAGATGGCAGAGCGCGAGCTGCCGTTCTTTACCCTGGCCATGGAAGCCAGCCGGCACTGGGCAGAGGAGCTGTCTTCGGAGCCACTGGGGGCGGAGCAACTCGAAGCCTTCCGCGAAGCGAGCGAGGCTTCACTGGCGGCCCAGCAGGCCGTGGAAGCGGCGGACAACATCGATTTCGAGACCTACCTGGCGAACTACTACGCGCAGTACGACTCGCTGTAGGCGGCTACGTGAACTTCCTCGCCCACTTTCACCTGGCCTGGCCGGAAGAGGCCATGCTCGCCGGTGCCCTGGAGGGCGACTTTTTCAAAGGTCCGCTGCCGGGGACGCTGCCCACCTGGCTGCAACAGGGCGTGGACCTGCACCGGGCCATAGACGGCTATACCGATCGCCACCCTGTCCTCAGCGAGGCCCGTGCGCTATTTCCCGATGGGACCCGGCGTTACGCCGGCATCCTTATGGATCTCTGCTTTGACCACCTGCTCTCCGAGCACTGGCAGCACTTTGCCGAGCTTGAGCTCGAGCACTTCAGCCAGCGGGTATACAAGGTGCTGGCACAACATCGGGCCGGGCTTAGCGAATCCGCGCAGCGTATGGCGGGCCGGCTGGCAGAGTATGATCTCTTGATGCAATACCGCCACTGGGATACGGTGACGACCGCCGCCACCCGCATCGGTATGCGCATGCGCCAGCCCAATCCCCTGAACCAGGCGGACGCGCTGCTCAGCCCGCTGCTGCCGGAACTGGAGCGGGCATTTCTGGTCTTCTATCCGGAGTTGCAGGATTTTTGCCGCCAGCACGCGGCACGCTACAAGGAATAAACCATGTTGCCATCCCCTCGTCTTACCAACGGCCTGATCGCCGGCGTATGCACAGCGGCCATACTGTTCGCCTTCTACCTGGACCGGGTGCTGGGCATGGAGCCCTGCCCGCTGTGCATGACCCAGCGAGTGCTGGTGGTGGGCTGTGGCCTTTTCGCCCTGGTGGCTTTCGCGCACGGCCCCGGCTTGCTGGGCCAGCGGGTGTACGCAGTGCTGGCGGGCCTTTTCGCGCTCGGGGGCGGCGCCGTGGCGGCGCGCCATGTCTGGCTGCAGCACCTGCCGGATCACCTGGTGCCAGCCTGCGGACCCGGGCTGGCCTATATGCTGGAAACCTTCCCGCTCAGTGAAACACTTGAAATGATCCTGATGGGCGACGGCAACTGCGCGGAAGTCGTATGGACCTTCCTGGGCCTGAGCATTCCCGAGCAGACACTGATACTATTTACCGTCCTGCTCGGCGCCAATGCCTGGCAGCTGTTTCGGCGGCCAGCAGCCGCATAGCGGTAACATAGTTCCAGCATTATCCACGGCCTCGACAGGCTACAGTGACGGCGGCAACACCATGCTAGACAACTGCAAGGACTCACGGGAAACCTGGCAAGCGGTAGAAGCCCTGCTGCAGGGCTGGCTCAAGGAGCGCCGCGAGGTATTGGTGAAGTACACGGCGATCGCTGCCACCCTCGCCGCCACTCTCGACCGGGACGCCACCGCTGAACGCGTCAATGAGGGTATTGAGCGCCTTTGCCAGCTACTGGTGGATTATGTATCCGCCGGCCATTTCGAGGTATTCGTGGCCCTGCAGAAAGAAGCGGAGATTTTTGCCGATGGCAGCGGTGAAGTGGCCGATGTGCTGATTCCCAACATCGGCGACACCACGGAAGTCATTCTCGGTTTCGAGGAGAAGTACCCCGCCGCCGGCATCGATGATCTCGACGCCGACCTGTCACTGCTGGGCGAAGTACTGGAATCGCGCTTCGCGCTGGAAGACCGGCTGATCGCGCTGCTGCACGGCAGCCACGCCGCCCAACTCGCCGCGGACTAGCGAGGTGCGGCCGGCCAGGTGCGGCCGGCCAGGGGACGACCGGCCCAATTCGTTCAGCCTTCCTCAGCCTCGGCCGCTTCGATAGACACCAGCTCAACCTGGAACACCAGCGTCGCATTCGGGCCAATCTGGGCGCCGGCGCCGCCAGTACCGTAAGCCAGCTCCGGCGGAATCACGAACTCGTACTTTGAACCTACCGGCATGAGCTGCAGGCCCTCGGTCCAACCCGGAATCACCTGGTTCAGCGCAAAGGACACCGTGCTGCCGCGGGCGTAGGAGCTATCGAACTCCGTGCCGTCCACCAGGGTGCCGCGGTAGTGCACTTCCACGGTGTCTTCCGCAGCCGGCATGGGGCCGTCGCCGGCTTCCAGCACCTTGTACTGCAGGCCGCTTTCGGTGCTCATCACACCCTCTGCCTGGGCGTATTCGGCGCGAAAGGCGTCACCTTCAGCGGCATTGGTGCTGGCGGCCTGTTCAGCTTCGGCCTGGCGCTCTTCCATACGCGCCTGCTGGTACGCCTGCATCTCCTGGCCGATCTCTTCCTGGCTCAGCAGCCGCTCTTCACCGTCAAAGGCATGGCGCAGGCCGGCACTGAAGGCGTCCAGTTCCAGTGGCACCCCATCAGCCTTGAGGCGCTCACCAAGTCCGTAGGCGATGCCGTAGCTGAGCCGTTGCTCGGTCGTTTCCAGGGTCACCGGTTGTTCGGCGGGCGTGTTGTCCTGCTGGCTGCAGGCGGTCGTCAGCAGCGCTGCAATCAGCGCCAGCCCGATGCTAGAAATTTTCATAATGTGTTCCAGTTAAGCGAATGAAGATGCGCTGTATGCACCTGCGTGTTGCCGGGCAGGCGCCTGGGCCTGCCGTGTCGGGGCCTGAAAGTCTACTACCCTTGCCGGTCGCGGTGCCAGCACTGAGGCAAGCTGCCGCCGCCCGCCCGGGATTCTGTGACCGGGATCGTCCCTGGCAGTGCCGTCGTGTAGAGCCCGCAGGGCAGCTCCGGGACAAATCAAGGCAAAAGCGATTTTTCCAGCGCATGTGCTACATTGAAAGATGCTATCCACGTGAATGGTGACGACAGGCATGCAGGGTGACGATCCCCGTAGCTACAGGGATTTTGGCGATCTCCGGGTGATCCCCCGGGCACAGCCGCGCACCGTGCTGGTGGCCAACGCCAAGGGAGGCTGCGGCAAGACCACGCTGGCCACCAACCTCGCCGCCTGGTTTGCAAGTCGTGACAAGGCCACGGCGCTGATGGACTTCGATCCCCAGGGCTCCAGCGCCCACTGGCTCAAACTGCGCCCCACCGAGGCCAGGCCTTTGTCCGGCATCGCCGCCTACGGCCGGGTCAGCGGCACCGAAACCCGCAGCTTCCGCAACCGGCTACCGCGCCACGTCGAACGCGTGGTGGTGGATTCACCCGCCGGCCTCAACGGCACCGACCTGTATGACCGCATCAGCGATGCCGACCTGATCCTGGTGCCGATCCTGCCCTCGCCTATCGATATTCACTCGGCGGCCAACTTTATCCGTGAAATCGAGATGACCGGCGCGCTGCGAGAGCAGAACAAGCAGCTGCTGGTGATTGCCAATCGGGTGCGGCGCAATACCATCATGTTTTCCACCCTGAACGAGTTCCTGTCGGGGCTGGGGCTGCCGCGGGTCACCTACACGCGCGACAGCCAGCTCTACACCCGGGCCGCGGCCCAGGGCCTGGGAATAGCCGACCTGCCTGGCTCACAGGTGGAGCAGGAGAAATCCCACTGGAATCGCATCGGTGGCTGGATTGAACACCAGCTAGCCCTGCGCCAGCAGCACCGGCAGCAGATGCTCCAGCGCTGAGGCAAAGGTCTCCAGCTCCGCCACAGCCACACCCCCGGCCTGTGCCAGCGCGGCCAGGTTTCCCCGTAGTTCGGTCGCCTGGCCGCCAGGCGACCACCGCCCCGCCGGCTGCCGCGCTTTCCACATGCGATCCTGCTGTTCACGCTCGAGGGCGAGTTCGGCCTGCAACAGGGCCTGGCGCGCGGCGGGCGCCTCGCCGCCATCCAACTGCCTGCGCAGGGCGCGCAACGGTCGCAGCATGCCTTCACGCCAATCGGCCACGGCGGTGTCAACCGCCTCCACATCAGCTGGCTCAAGCGAGAGGCCGCAGACGGCGGCATAAGCGGCGTACAACAGCAGGTTGACGTCGAGGCCATGCTGGTCCTGCAATGCCAGGCACAGGGGCGCCACCCCCTCCTGGCGGTAAAGCGCCAGCGAGAAGTCCCAGAATGGATTCGCGGGGACCGCGTCGGTAGAATCCGCGCCGATGATCATACTGCGCAATATTAGTCTACGACGCGGCACCAAGGTATTGCTGCGCGACGTGGACCTGACCATTCAGCCACAGCAGCACCTCGCGCTGACCGGCGCCAACGGCTGTGGCAAGTCGAGCCTGTTCGCGCTGCTGCTGGGCGAGCTGGGCGCAGACGGCGGTGAGATTGACGGCCTGGACAGCATGCGGCTGGCGAACATGGCCCAGGAAATCGCACCAAGCCAGTCCACCGCCCTGGAGTTCCTGATCGAAGGCAATCCCGGGATCGCCGCTATTCGCCGCGAACTGGCCGCCGCGGACGAGGCCCGTGACTTCGAGCGCAGTGCCGAGCTGCACCAGGCCCTGGACAGCGCCGGCGGCTACGATATTGAGCGGCGCGCCGAACGCATGCTGGAAGGGCTGGGTTTTGCCGCGGGCGACGGCGCGCGGGTCGTGGACAGCTTCTCCGGCGGCTGGCGCATCCGCCTCAATCTGGGGCGCGCCCTGATGGCGCCTTCGGATTTGTTGCTGCTTGATGAGCCCACCAACCACCTGGACCTGGATGCCACCCTGTGGCTGGAACAGTGGCTCAAGGCCTACCCCGGCACCCTGATCCTGATCTCCCACGACCGCGAGTTTATCGACGCCACCTGTCAGCAGGTGCTGCACGTGGAACAGCAGCGGGTGAATGCCTACCGCGGCAATTACTCGGCCTTCGAACAGCAGCGCGCCGAGCGGCTGGCCAACCAGCAGGCCAGTTACGAGAAACAGCAGCGCAGGGTCGCCGAGATCGACGCCTTCGTCAGGCGCTTCCGCTACAAAGCCACCAAGGCGCGCCAGGCCCAGAGCCGACTCAAGGAACTGGAGCGCATGCAGCGCATCGCGCCGGCCCACGTCGACTCACCGTTCAGCTTTTCCTTCCTGGCGCCGGATCGCGCCAGCGACCCCATCCTCGGGCTGTCAGAGGCGACGCTGGGTTACCAGCAGCCGGTGCTCGACGCCGTCGACCTGACCCTGCGGCCCGGTAGCCGCATCGGCCTGCTGGGACGCAACGGCGCCGGCAAGTCCACACTGCTGAAGAGCCTCACCGGCGAACTGCCACTGCTGGCGGGCCAGCGCAACGAAGGCGCCCACTGCGCAGTGGGCTACTTCGACCAGCACCAGCTAGAGGCACTGGACCTGGATGCCAGCGCCTTTACCCACTTGCAGCGGCTACGCCCGGCGGCCCGCGAGCAGGAGGTGTTGGATTTTCTCGGCGGCTTTGGGTTTCGCGGCGACGACGCCACCTCAGCGATTGCGCCTTTTTCAGGCGGCGAGAAAACCCGCCTCGCCCTGGCGATGGTGGTCTGGCAGAAGCCCAACCTGTTGATCATGGACGAGCCCACCAACCACCTGGATATGGAGATGCGTCACGCCCTGACGGTCGCTCTGCAGGGTTACGAAGGCGCCATGGTGCTGGTCACCCACGACCGCCACCTGCTGCGCAACACGGTAGACGAACTGCTGCTGGTTGACGATGGCGAGGTCAGCGCCTATCAGGAAGATGTCAGCAGCTACGAGCAGTGGGTACTGAAACAGCAGGAGGACGCCCCAGCCTCCCCGGCAAGCGCTGCCGAACGCGGCGGGCGCAGGGCCCAGCGCCAGGCAGCGGCGCGGCAGCGCGAGCAACTGCGACCACTCAAAAAACAGATCGACAGCACCGAACATGCCCTGGAGAAGGCGGATGCGGCGCTACAGGCCCTCAATACGCGGCTGGCGGACACCGGGCTCTACGACAGCGACCGCAAACCGGAGCTGGATGAGTTGCTCAAGGAGCAGGGACGGCTGCGCCAGCAGTCAGAGCAGCTAGAAGCCACCTGGCTGCAACTACAGCACGAACTGGAACAACGGGAAGCGGAGCTGGCCGCAGGCGCCTGATTGCGTCGACCGGCTCACAGTTCTCGCCACAGACCGCCTAAAACCCCCCTTTATGTCACGGAACTGTAAGAAATAGGGGCGTAGCATGGACCGTGGAACAGTGGCGCCAGACAAAACCCATGTCGACACAGGGCACAAGAGAAGAACTGCTGGCCATTATCGAGGGCCCGGCCCTGACCAGCGTTTACCAGCCGGTGGTGAATATCCAGCACCAGCGGCTGTACGGCTATGAGGCGCTGACCCGCGGCCCCGCCAACAGTACCCTGCACAATCCCCTCACGCTGTTTGACGCCGCTCTTCGCTACGACCTCATGGGCGAGCTGGAATTCGCCTGCTCGCGGGTGGCCTGCGAGACCTTTGCGCACTTCAAAAGCAACGGACGCCTGTTCCTGAATATCTCACCGCTGAGCCTGCTTGAGCGCCACTATCGGCTGGGCATGCTGACCCAGGTGCTGGATCACGCCCGGCTGTCGCCGGAAAACGTAGTGATCGGGCTGTCCGAGCAATACCCCATGGACGACTACGACACCCTGCGCAAGGCCACGGACCAGTGTCGCGCGGAGGGCTTCTCGATTGCGATCGACGACCTCGGCGCCGGCTACGCGGGCCTGCGCACCTGGTCGGAACTGCGCCCGCAGTTCGTGAAGATCGACCGGCATTTCGTCGAGAACATTCACAACGACCAGGTCAAGAAGGAGTTTGTGCGCTCCATTGTCGAGATCGCCGCGGAACTGGATTGCCAGGTGATCGCCGAGGGTATCGAGACGCCGGAAGACCTGAAGACCGTACAGGACATGGGCATCCCCTATGGCCAGGGCTTCCTGCTGGGCAGGCCGGCTGCCCACCCGGAACAGGACATGGTGGTGCTGAGCCGCATCCGCAGCCCCGAGAACACAGCGCGGCAGCGCCACCGCTCGGCCATGCGCGCCCGGGAAATGGCCAGCAATCCACGCACCGCGACACCGGATACCAGCGTGGAAGAAGTCTGCGACATCTTTCACAACAATCGCAGCATGACCTGCCTGCCAATACTGAGCGGCACCCGGCCGGTAGGCCTCGTCGACCGCCACGATATTCTCGAACTGCTGTCGCAGCAGTACGCGCGCTCCCTGCACGGCCGCAAGCCGATCAGCCATTTCATGAATACGCGGCCCATTGTGGTAGACGTGGAAACACGACTGGAAGACATCAGCCGCCAGCTCACCACCGATCCGGCCGGGCGGCTGAGCCAGGATTTCCTGGTCACCCATGGAGGGGATTACTTCGGGGTTGGCAGCACCGCGACACTGCTGCGGCGCATTACCGAGCAGCAGATTCGCAACGCCCGCTACGCCAACCCGCTGACCCTGTTGCCCGGCAATGTGCCGCTGCACGAGCAGATTGAATCACTGCTGGAGGCAGGCGACAGCTTCCGCATCGCCTATTTCGACGTCAACCACTTCAAGCCCTACAACGACCACTACGGTTATAGCTGGGGCGACGACGTCATCATCGCGCTGTCGCAGATTCTCATGGAAGAGGCACATCCGGAGCGGGACTTCGTCGGCCACGTGGGGGGTGACGACTTCGTGGCCATTATGCAGTCGGAAGACTGGGAGGCGCGTTGCCACCGGGTGCTGAAGAAATTCGACGCGGCCTGTGCGGCGTTCTATACCCTGGAAGACTTCGGCAAGGGCGGAATCTGGAACCTGGACCGCTCCGGCGAGCGGCAGTTCTTCAAGCTGCTGAGCCTGTCCTGTGGTGTCGCCCACCCCGACCCGGCCTATTGCCGATCCCTGCATGAAGTGTCCGCCCTGGCGGTGGACGCCAAGACCCAGGCCAAGCGCCAGGGCGGCAGCGCGGTGTTTGTTTCCCGGCGCCGGCGGCCGCCCGAGCAGCCACTGGAGGACCAGGCGATGGCGCGTTAGTCAGGGAGCTTCCAACCCGGCTAAAAGTCTCAGCTTCGCGGCTCGCGACAGCTTCCTGATTTCTGCCTCCCGCGACTGGGCAGCGGCCCGGTCGTGGGCCGGCTCAGACCAGGCCAGTTCTACCGGCCGCCGGCCGCGGGTGTAACGGGCGCCACCCGCCAGTTCGCCATTGTGCTGCCGCAGGCGCCGCTCCAGATCTCGGGCGACCCCGGTATAGAAGCTGCCGTCGCGGCAACGCAGCAGGTAGACCCACCAGTCCGCCACTATCAGGCCGGCATTCAGCAGCAGCCGCTGCCGCCGGGCTTGACCGCTACCACGGTGGCGGAGTGGAAGTTGACGCCCTCGACGGTCTGCCAGGGCTCAGCTTCGAAGCTGTCGTAGCTGACATTCTCGAAGCCCGCCGCGGTGAAGGCATCGAGGAAAGCCTGTTGCTGGTAGGCGCCGGAGATGCAGCCGCTCCACAGTTCCGCATCCTGCTTCAGGTGTTCCGGCACCTCGGCATCGCTGACAATATCGGAGATGGCTACCCTGCCGCCCGGCTTCAACACCGAGTACACGCCGTCGATGAGCCGCTGGCGGTCGCTCTCAGCCACCAGGTTCAGCACGCAGTTGGAAATCACCAGGCTGGCGCTGCCGGCTTCTACCAGGTCGCCGACGTCCTGGATGTAGCCCTTGCGGAACTCCACCACACTGTAGCCCAGCTTTTCCGCCATCTGGGTGCGATAGCGCTCGGCCAGGGCCAGCATGTCGTCGGTCATATCGATACCGATTACGCGGCCATCGGCGCCGACAATCTGGGCCGCGATATAGCAGATCTTGCCGCCGCCGCTGCCGAGGTCGACCACGGTATCGCCCTTGCGCGCATAGCGTGAGGGGTCGCCACAGCCGTAGTCCTTCTCGATGATTTCTGCCGGCAGCAGCTCCAGCATCTCCGGCCGGTACTGCACCGGGCAACAGAGACTTTCCTGGCGCTCACTGGCGCCTTCGGCGTAACGTTCCTGGACAATGGATTCAACAGTCATAACAGGTCCTTCGATACCACAGAGAGTTCGGTTTAATGGCTGGTCGCCCCGCGGCGCCAGCTGTGCAGCTTTTCGACCCAGTTGAGCAGGCCCTCGGGCTTACGTGCCTTGCGCCACTCGCCGGCGACAAACTTGTTGCTCTCGGACAGGGTCGGGTAGACATGGATGGTGCCGAGAATCTTGTTGAGGCCGATGCCATGTTTCATGGCCAGTACGTACTCGGCGAGCAGCTCGGCGGCGTGGTAACCAACAATAGTGACACCGAGGATGCGATCCTTGCCGGGCTCAGTCAGCACCTTGATAAAGCCGTGGGCCTCGCTGTCGGCAATCGCACGGTCGAGATCATCGATGTCGTAGCGGGTGACTTCGTACTCGATGTCACGCTCCTTTGCCTCCAGCTCGTTGAGGCCCACGCGGGCCACTTCCGGATCGGTGAAGGTGGTCCAGGGCACCACCGAGTAATCGACCCGGAACTTGCGGGCGAAGCCGAACAGGGAATTCACCGCCGTGTACCAGGCCTGGTGACTGGCCATGTGCGTGAACTGGTAGGGCCCGACGATATCACCACAGGCCAGCACCGTCGGTACGCTGGTGCGCAGGTAGTCATCCACCACCAGGGTACCGTTAGGGTTGGTTTCGATGCCCAGCGCCTCAAGACCGAGGCCCTCGGAGTTGGCCTTGCGGCCCACCGCCACCAGCACCCGGTCAAACTCCAGCGTCCGGGTCTCGCCGTCGCAATCGAACTCGGCGAGGTTGCGACCCTCCTGCCTGCGGAAGCCGACGGCCCGGTGGCCGGTCAAAACCTGGATACCTGAGCCGCGGAAGACCTCGGTGACGTGGGCGGCCACCTCAGCGTCCTCCCGCGGCATGATCTGCGGCGCCATGTCCACCAGGGTGACCTGGCTGCCCAGCCGTGAGAAGGCCTGCGCCAGTTCGCAGCCGATCGGCCCGGCGCCCATGACCAGTAGACGCCCGGGCAGGTCGCGCAAGTCCCACAGGCTGTCGGAAGTCAGGTAGTCCTGTTCGTCCAACCCCGGCACCGGTGGCACGAAGGGCCGCGCTCCGGAGGCGATGACAATATTGCGGGCGCTGCGGCGCTGGCCGTCGATCTCCACTTCCCAGGGTGACACCAGCTTCGCCTCACCGCTGATGCAGTTGACCCCCAGCGAGGTGAAGCGCTCCACCGAGTCGTGCGGTTCTATTTTGGCAATCACCGACTGCACTCGCTCCATCACCGCGGGGAAATCCACCCGGGCCTCCACCGCAGCGAGCCCAAACTCCGGCGCACGCCGCAGATATTCGGCGATGCGGCCGGAACGAATCAGGGCTTTGCTCGGAACGCAGCCAGTGTTCAGGCAGTCGCCACCCATCTTGTGGCGCTCCACCAGGCTGACCCTCGCGCGCACGGTGGCGGCGATCAGTGCAGCCACCAGGCCGGCAGAACCGGCGCCAATCACCAGCATGTTGTCGTCGAACTGGCGCGGTTTCTCAAAGCGCGCCAACGCCTTGCGGGATTTGATAGCGCCAAGCAGCCAGCGCGCCATTAGCGGGAAGACTGCCAGCAACGCAAAAGACAGCAGAAGATCCAGCGACAGGATGCCGCCCAGCCCCTCGAGCTGCCCCAATTGGGTGCCCGCGTTCACATACACGGCGGTGCCCGCCAGCATGCCCACCTGGCTGACCCAATAGAAACGCCACAGGGAAATGGGCAGCACACCCATGACCAGGTTGATGACGAAAAACGGGAAGATCGGCACCAGCCGCAGGCCGAAAAGATAGAAGGCACCGTCGCGCTCGAAGCCGGCGTTGACGGATCGGAACTGCCGCTTGAAGCGGTTCTGCACCCAGTCGCGCAGCAGTACCCGGGACACAAAGCAGGCGAGGGTCGCGCCCACGCTGGAAGCGAAAGACACCAGCAGCAGGCCGTACCAGAAGCCAAACAGCGCACCACCCGCCAGGGTCATGACGGCGGCGCCGGGCAGGGACAGGCCGGTGACCACCACATACAGCACAAAATAGATGGCGCCGGTGCTCCAGGGGTGCTCCGCATAGTAGGCCCTGAAATCGCCCATGCGAGCCTTGATTTCCTCAAAGCGCAGGTAGCTGCCAAGGTCAAAACTGACCCAGAGCGCAATGGCCGCGCCAATTGCTACCAGTACCGCGATCTGCTTCCTGTTCATGCTGTCTCTGCCTTTTCTTCCGTTGAAGCTCTGCCGCACCCGGCCTTCTTAGTTGCGGTTCCCGGGCAATGGTTCCACGGCAAAGCGGCCAGCTTATACCAATTGCCGCTATCAGGATGCCGAAAGGTGCTAAGCAGGCGGGCGGCGATTCCTTGTACAGCGTCGCCCCGGTGGTATGATTGCGCGCTTACCGATTCCAGAAACATTCACGGAGACACCCATGAGTGAACACATTGTTCATGTGAGCGACGCCACTTTCGATGCGGAAGTCCTGAGCTCGGATATCCCGGTACTGGTGGACTTCTGGGCCGAGTGGTGTGGCCCCTGCAAAATGATCGCACCGGTCCTGAACGAGATCGCCGACGAGTACGCCGGCAAGATCAAGGTCTGCAAGGTCGATGTCGACGCCAACCCGGAGGTGCCGCCGAAATTCGGCATTCGCGGTATCCCCACGCTGATCATCTTCAAAGGCGGCAACGCCGAAGCCACCAAGGTCGGTGCCCTGTCCAAGACCCAATTGACCGAATTCGTCGAGGCGTCTGTCTGACCAGATACGCTGGCAGGTGCCCGCAAAGGCCACGCAAGTCTTTGTGAGCGCCGCATTTTTTTGCCAGGGGGGGTATAGACGCCCCCCGATGGCCGTGCTACATTTCAACGCGTCCTGCACCCCGCAGGGCACTATAACAAGCAAACACTCCCTTAGCGTCGACGGCGCAGTGACCTGGCTTTTCATCGACTCTTAACAGTCGGCTGTATCGACTCTTGATAGTCGCTCTGGGTACCGGTCAAGCGTAAGCATCCAGGCGAAGTGTCCTGAACAGACGTTCAGCCAATGTCCGTCACCAACGATGACTCACACTGTGGCGCCTGCGCCGCTGCTCCGTTTCGGAACGACTAATACCCCCAAGAATCCTCCAAGAAGCAAATCCATAAACCTCTATGAACCTGACTGACCTCAAAACCAAATCCACCCAGGAACTGATCGACATCGCCTCGGAGATCGGCCTGGATAACATCGCCCGTTCTCGCAAGCAGGACATTATCTTCTCGATCCTCAAACGCCACGCAAAAAGCGGCGAGGACATCTATGGCGATGGCGTACTGGAAATCCTGCAGGACGGCTTCGGCTTCCTGCGCTCGGCGGAGGGTTCCTACCTGGCCGGGCCGGATGACATCTATGTATCACCCAGCCAGATTCGACGCTTCAACCTGCGCACCGGCGATTCCATCAATGGCAAGATTCGCCCGCCCAAGGACAGCGAGCGCTACTTCGCGCTGCTGAAAGTCGGCGAGGTCAACTTCACCAAGCCGGAGGATTCCAAGCACAAAATCCTGTTCGAGAACCTCACGCCGCTGTTCCCGAACGAGCGCCTGCAACTGGAGAAAGGCAACGGCTCCACCGAAGACCTGACCGGGCGCATCATCGACCTGGTGGCACCTATCGGCAAGGGACAGCGCGGCCTGCTGGTGGCGCCGCCCAAGGCCGGTAAAACCATCATGATGCAGAACATCGCGCAGGCGATTATCAGCAACAATCCCGAGTGCTACGTCATTGTGCTGCTGATCGACGAGCGTCCGGAAGAAGTGACCGAAATGCAGCGCTCGGTCGGCGCCCAGGGCGCCGAGGTGGTGGCGTCTACCTTCGACGAGCCCCCGGCCCGCCACGTGCAGGTAGCCGACATGGTGATCGAGAAAGCCAAGCGCCTGGTTGAGCACAAGCGCGACGTGGTGATTCTGCTCGACTCCATTACCCGCCTGGCCCGCGCCTACAACACCGTGGTGCCCTCCTCCGGCAAGGTATTGACCGGTGGCGTCGACGCCCATGCCCTGGAGCGCCCCAAGCGCTTCTTCGGCGCGGCCCGCAACATCGAGGAAGGCGGTAGCCTCAGCATTATCGCCACCGCCCTGATCGACACCGGCTCCAAGATGGACGAGGTGATCTACGAGGAGTTCAAGGGTACCGGCAACATGGAGTTGCACCTCGACCGCAAGGTAGCGGAGAAGCGCGTCTACCCGGCCATCAATATCCGCCGCTCCGGCACCCGCCGCGAAGACCTGCTTACCAGCGAGGAGGAACTGCAGCGCATGTGGATTCTGCGCAAGCTGCTGCACGGTATGGAAGACCTGCCGGCCATCGAGTTCCTCACCGACAAGCTCAAGGACACCAAGACCAACGAGGAGTTCTTCCTCTCCATGAAGCGCAAGTAATACTGCTTGATGCGCGTCTGTGCCGCCCTGGAGCGCTTCGGCGGCATCGGTGTGCGCATCGAGGACGACGTGCTGATCGAGCGCCGCGGTGCCCGTTTGCTTTCCGCCGATATTCCGGTCACGGTGGACGATATCGAAGCCATAATGGCGCCCAGGCCGTAGCAAGCCTTAGCAGATCTTGTGAGCACCTCCATGAAATACGCCGACCTGCGCGGCTTCATCGAATTCCTTGAAGCTCGCGGCGAACTCAAGCGGATTACAGTCGAAGTCGACCCGAATCTCGAGATGACCGAAATTTGCGACCGAACCCTGCGAGCCGGGGGCCCGGCGCTGCTGTTCGAAAAACCGAAGGGCTTCGATACGCCGGTGCTGGGCAACCTGTTTGGCACCGAGGAACGGGTTGCCCTGGGCATGGGCCAGGACAGCCTTGCGGCGCTGCGCGAGCTCGGCGAACTGCTGGCCTATCTGCGGCAGCCGGATCCTCCCAAGGGGCTGAAAGACGCCTGGGAGAAAATGCCCCTGCTCAAGCAGGTATTGAACATGGCGCCGAAGGTAGTCCGCAATGCGCCCTGCCAGCAGAACGTTCTCGAGGGCGATGCCGTCAATCTGTACGACATGCCCATCCAGACCTGCTGGCCCGGCGATGCCGGCCCGCTGGTGACCTGGCCACTGGTGATCACCCGGGGCCCCGACAAGGAACGCCAGAACCTGGGCATTTACCGGATGCAGTTGATCGGCCGCAACAAGCTGATCATGCGCTGGCTGAGCCACCGCGGTGGCGCCCTGGACTACCGTGACTGGCAGCTGAAACACCCCGGCGAGCGCTACCCGGTAGCGCTGGCCCTGGGCGCCGACCCAGCCACCACCCTCGGCGCCGTGACCCCGGTACCGGACAGCCTGTCGGAGTATGCCTTTGCCGGCCTGCTGCGCGGCAGCAAAACTGAGGTGGTGAACTGTCATAGCGAGCTCTGCAAGAAGCACGGCCTGCAGGTGCCGGCCAGCGCCGAGTACATCCTCGAGGGTTATCTGGAACCCGGCGAGATGGCCGACGAGGGGCCCTTTGGTGATCACACCGGCTACTACAACGAGGTGGAGTCTTTCCCAGTGTTTACCGTCGACACCATGACCCACCGCGACAATCCCATCTACCACAGCACCTACACCGGCCGTCCACCGGATGAGCCCTCGGTGCTGGGTGCCGCTCTCAATGAGGTGCTGATTCCGCTGTTGAAGAAGCAGTTCCCGGAGATCGTCGACTTCTACCTGCCACCGGAAGGCTGCTCCTACCGGCTGGCGGTCATCACCATGCGCAAGGAATACCCGGGCCACGCCAAGCGGGTGATGTTCGGCGCCTGGAGCTTCTTGCGACAGTTCATGTACACCAAGTTCATCATCGTGACCGACGAGGATGTGAACGCCCGGGACTGGCAGGATGTGATTTGGGCGATCACCACCCGCATGGACCCACAGCGGGATACGGTGATGATCGACAACACCCCCATCGATTACCTGGATTTCGCCTCGCCGGTGTCCGGCCTGGGCTCCAAGATCGGCATGGACGCCACCAACAAGTGGCCCGGCGAAACCGACCGCGAGTGGGGTCGACCCATCGTCCGCGACCCGGACGTGAAGGCCCGGGTTGACGCCATCTGGGACGAGTTGGACATTCGGGAAAAGCGCTAGGCTATACTACCCGCCCTTCAATCCGGAGCGAAGCATGCGCCGCATCAGCACCTACATCGTCCTGTTCCTGACGCTTATCCTGGTGGTCTACATGGCCTTCCTGGACACCCTGGCGAAGCCGGTGTTCGAGCGGTTGGCCACGGAGCAGTACGGCGCGGAAGTCAGCATCGACCGGCTCAGCCTCAAACCTTTCGCAGGCAAAGCCACCCTCTACGAGCTGCAGGTGGCGGACCGCCGCGACGCCATGCGCAACCTGGTGCAGGCGGATCGCGTGTACGTGGACATCAGCATTATCCAGCTCGCGGAAAACGTGGTGGATGTCTCCGACATGGAAGTGGACGGACTGCTGGCCTTCGCCCCCCGTGAGACGCCGGCGACCATCCTGCGCCCGCTGGTGGAGGAAGGTAGCGCCATCGACCAGGTGGGCCTGCCCAACTTTGAACTGCCGGACATTGACCGCCTGCTGGACGAGCAGCGCGACGCGCTGGTGGGCGAGGTTCAGGCACTGGAGCAGACCTTCGAATCCACCCAGGACAAGTGGCAGCAGAATATCGACTCGATTCCGGACGAGGACGACATCAAGGCCTGGAAAGATCGTATTCGCGGTCTCAAGAATACCGACAAACCGCTGCAGGCCCTGAAAGCTGCCACTGAGATCAAGGCAGTGATCGCCGAGGTCAATGGCGAACTGCAGCGGCTGAAAAACCTGCAGCAGGAGTTCCACGGCGATATACAGATGCTGCACGAACAGGTGGAACTGGCCGGCGAGCTGCCGGAGAAGTACACCCAGCGGGTGGTCAGCTCCCTGGGCCTGTCCAGTGAACAGGTCGCCCAGCTCGGCCAGCAGGTACTGCGCGGCGACCTCGACGGACTGCTGCAGCAGGTGCTGGCGCCACTGGCGTTCAACGACAGTGGCGAAGCGGCCGCCCAGGAAGACGCCCTGCCGATCTTCGTGCGCCGCGCCGCGGTAAACGGCAGCCTGCTACCGTCCGCTGCCGGGCTTTCAGTGAACGGAGAGCTGAAGGATTTCGCCTGGCCGCTGGAGAACGCCGACCAGGTCGCCACCCTGCTGCTGAACGGCTCCAGCCTGGACGGCGGCCAGCTGGCGATTAACGCCAGCGTGGACCACCGCGGCGAACCCAGTGACAGCGTGACCATCAACATTGACGATCTGCCGCTGAAAGACATGAACCTGGCCGGCACCGAAACACTGGCGGTCACCCTGCTGCAGACCCTGGCCAGCGTCAGCGGTGAACTCAAGGTGCAGAACGGCCAGTTGAGCGGCGGTTTCACCAACCGCTTCTCAGAAACCCAGTTCGACACCCGCCTGCTCGAGGGCGCCGGACGAGCCGCCGAGTTGCTGTCCCAGGTGCTGGCTTCCACCACTGACTTCATGATGCAGCTCGGCTTCTCCGGTACCCTGACCAACCCCCAGGTCAGCCTGGCCTCGGACATGGATCAACTGTTCCAGGCCACTCTTGAGGGCGCCATCCGCCAGGGTGTCACCGAGTTCACCAACGAGTTGCAGCTCAAGATGAGCGACCAGATCGGCCCACAGATTGCCGGGGCCCGGGAACAGTTCGGTGCCCTTGAAGCCCTGCAGGGTGACCTGGGCAAGAAGCTGGCCGAGCTGAACACACTGGCTGGCCAGCGCTAAACGCTCTCCAGGCTACCTTGACCTGGGTTCTGGCGCCGTCCTGGAGCCTGTGTTTCACTAGCCGGCAGCCGTTGGCAAAGACAAGGAGCGTGGGATGTTCAAGCAAACCCTGCTGGCGTGCAGCCTGCTGGCAAGTTGGGTGGCGGGGGCAGAAGAAGTCCTCAACTTCAACGCCAGCAAACGTTCTTGCGTGGCCCACTCAGGCAGCACCTGGGGTTACTACGGCCAGCTTTCCCAGCCACAGTCCGACGCGCGCCGGAACATACTGCTGCCCAATAACTGGGGCCTGCGCTACGCCGCCTGCGGTCGCTCCCTCGCACCGCTGCACCGCCAGTCGCCCATCGAGCTACCGGCGGCAGAGGCAGTGCCATCCGGTGAAAAGGAGGGCATCCGCTTTGGCGGCAACGCGCACGCCAGGGTGATTGTCGAACACAACTGTCACACGGTGCAGTCGACACTGACCGACGAGTCGGTGCGCACCATGACGCTGGCCGGCCAGGAGTATCGGCTGTTGCAGTTCCACATCCACACTCCCAGCGAACACGTGATTGACGGCGGCGAGGCCGGCACCAGCAACTACCCGGCGGAGATCCACTTCGTGCATGCTGCGATTAACCGGGACGGAAGTATCGACGGCGGCCAGCTTGCGGTGGTGGGGCTGTTTGTCGACGTTGCACCGAGCGCACCGCTGCCGAAGATCGACGAGTTCTTCAGCAACATGGCAAGGGACTACCAGGGTGTGGCTACCACACCGGGCCAGCCCATTACTGTGAACCTGAACCAACTGACCCGCGGCGGTAGCAAGTACTGGCGCTACCAGGGCTCGCTGACCACACCCCCCTGCTCGGAAACCGTGGAGTGGCTGGTGATCGAGGAGCCGTTGGTGATTTCCGGCAAGACTTACGAAGCGATACAGACGGCCAAGCTGGATGTGGGTATCGCCAATGCCAGGCCGCCTGCGTTACCTACACCTGAACACAAGCTGCGACACTCCGCCCGCTAGCGAAATACCTAACGCAAGCCTAGCCCGCTTGCACGCTACCGAATCTGTCCGGTTTAGGCTGCGGCAGTTCCGGCAGGTTGGATTCCCGCAGCAGCAGCCCTTCCCGGTAGTACTGGGCGCTGAGCTCGCGCTCGCCAAGGCTGAATAGCAGCCGCGCCAGTTCCGCGCAGGCCTCGGGGTTGGGTGATAGCCGGTGGCTGGACTCGAAGTAATCCCGGGCCTGTCCCCAGAGGTTGTTGTGCAGGCTCAGACGCCCCAGGCACAGCATCAGGCTGGCGTCCTCAGGGTGCTGCTTGAGCCAGCTCTCGGCCTGCTTCATGCGCCGCGCCGGGTCGCGGCCGCTGATGCGGCCATACTGGGCCACAAGGCCACCGTCCCAGGCGCGTTTGATGGCCCGGGTGAGCACCTTTTCCGCCTCCAGGGCATCACCGGATTCCAGCAGCCGGCGACCGTAGTCCTCCACCAGCCGCGGGTTCTGCTTTTGCGCGGCGGGAAAACCGGCCCAGGTTTCCTTGAGGGTGTCCGTCTCTGCCAGCTGGCCCAGGTAGGCGCGCTGCTCAAAGGCATCCAGGGCGGGCTCACCGAAGACTCGCTGCTTGCGAAGCTGTGGCATCAGGCCGAGTACTTCCTGCCAGTCGCCCTGGCCGTCCCGGGCGCGGGCCAGCAGCCGCAGCTCCTGCGCGTGCAGCCTGCCAAGCTCCTCGAGGGTGTCGATCACCTTCTGAGTGTCCCCCGCGTCCAACTGCATCTGGCAGCGGGCCAGCATGCGGCTGTAGGCACGCTGAGACATCCAGTCGGCTACCAGGCCGCGAGTGGCGAGGAAGCGGCTCAATACCCGCCACAGCGCGTACAGCAGTAGATAGACCAGGAACAACAGCACCAACCCCACCCAGAGGCTGGTTTCCAGTGTGTAATTGCCATAGGACACCAGCACGTAGCCGGGATCGGTTTCGATCAGGGCGATCACACCGACACCACCCAGCAGCATCAGCATCATCACCAGGAACAGACGGCGCATCAGCCCTCCCTTACCGCATGCCGCAGATCGATGGCGTCCTTCACCGCCTCCAGGGAGCGTCCTATATCGGGCAGCTCCGCGCTGATGGTCACGCCCTCGAGTTGCTCCAGTTCGGCATCCAGCGCGGCCACATCGGCGGCATTGAAATCAAAAAACTCCGCCAGCCAGCGCCGGGTCGCCTCCAGGCTGGAGCGGTAGAGCTGGGGACTGCCCGCCAGCAGCGCCGCCTGGGCCTGGGCAATCTGCATGCGCAGGTTCTGCCGCACCAGTTGCTCCCACTGGGGGTCCATAAGGGCCTCGAAGGGTTCATCCCGGCGGCGAATCACAATGTAGTCGGAGATTTTCTGCACGGCGGCCTGGAAACCCAGCGACAGCCGCTCCTGCCAACCGGCGTCCGCCGGCACCTCCTGGCGCTGCTGCTCCAGTGACGGCAGTTCGAACAGGATCAGGCCATCGACACGGCCAGCCAAAGCCTGCAGCCGCAGCCAGATACCCTCGGTATCGACCCGGGGCACGGCGCGCAGGGCAGCCAGATCACTGGCGATGGCCTCGCGGGCTGGATAAAGCGCGGTATCGTCCAGCTCGCGCAGGATGGCATCAGCGCTGTTCAGCAGCGCCTCGGCCGAGGCCACATCGCGGGCCATCAACAGGCGCTGGTAGGCAAGCCGCAGCAGGTACTCAGCTTCGGCCAGGGTCCAGTCGACCCGGTCTGTGCTGCTGATCTCCAGAAGCTGCTGGCGCTGGCTGCGCAGGGCGGCCTGCACCGACTCCAGGGCGGCACGCTGCTCGTCCAGCAATTCGGCGTTGCGGCTGCGCTCTTCACTGAGGCGCGTGCCCACCTCACTGGTGGCGCGCTGGCTGGCGGCGATGGCATCAGCTACTGCTTCACGGGCAGCAGCGGCGGTCGTGCTGATGCGTTCAACGTCTTCGTCCAGGCGCGTCTCGCGCTCATCCAGCAACTGCCGGCGTGCCTCCTGCTGCAGGTACAGCCAGCCTGAGAATCCCGCAGCACCGAGTGCGAGCAGCAGCGCCAGCACCGCGAGGCCACGGCCACCACTGGCGGCGGGCACGTCGGCCTCGGCGGGCCGGCTTACCCGGGGCCCGGGCGGCGAGACCAGCGGTGCAGCGTCAGCGGCAGGTTTCTCTGCGGGCTTGTCTGCTGGCTTACCTGCAGACGTTTCGGCAGGTTTTTCTTCAGACTTCTGTTCAGGCTGCCCCGCAGGCGGGTCCTGAGGCTTTGGCTCCGGGGGTTGTTGGGGCTGACCGGCGGGTTTCTTGTCGCCGACTTCGCCCGACTGCGCTTGCGGCTTGTCCTTGGGTGCGTCGCTCAATGTCTGTTCCGTCTTGTCATCCTGCGGACCCGCCGCTATGCCTGTTCACCGCGCCGCCGGTCGCGGTATTCACACAGCGCTGCCAGCATCGCGTCATCGGTGGCGTTGGGTGCCTCCAGCACCTGCCGAAAGCCCGCCGCCCGTGCCGCTGCGGCCACCCTCACGCCGGGGACCACCAGCGTACAGGGCACAGCGCCGGCAGGACCGGGTTCGTCGAGCAATGACACCATATTGTCAAGGGCTTCGCCACTGCTGACCAGCACCACCTCAACCTGCTGTGCCGCGAGCTGGGCTGCCAGTTCACCGGGCGCATACTGGGGCCGCGCCCGGCGATAGACCGCCAGCTCTTCCACGCGGGCACCGCGTTGGGCCAGAGTGTCATAGAGCTGCCGACGGCCGCCCTCACCTTTAACGATCAGCACCCGTTGACCCTCCACGGCCGTCAGCGATGGCAGTGCCAGCAGGCCTTCGCTGGTCATGTCGGTCTCCGGCTGCAGGGCGGTAATGCCGTAGTCGGCCAGGGCCGCCGCGGAGCTGCTGCCCACGGTGTACCAGTGCACGCCCACCGGTAGCTGGGGCCAGAAATCCTCGATCCAGGCCATGCCATGGCGAATGGCATTGCGACTGACGAAGATGACGTGCTCGAAGTGGCAGAGGTCCAGCAACTGTTGCCGCTGTTCAGTACCGGGTTCGGCAAAGGCCTCGATGGCCAGCAGGGGCGCATACACCGGACGGAAGCCTTCCGCGCTGATACGCTCACCCAGCTCCCGCGCCTGACCCGCCGGGCGGGTGACCAGCACCGGGATAGCGGAATCAGCCATAGGCTGCCGCGAGCAGTTCCGCAGCCCCCTGGGCCAGCAGGTCCTCGGCGACATCAATACCCAGTTGCTCGTAGCCATCTTCCGACGCCACGGCTTCAGCGCGCAGGATGGTGTTGCCGTCCTGGCTGCCCACCAGGCCGCGCAGCCAGAGCTGGCCCGGGGCATCCGGGTGGGCAATGGCGTAGGCGGCGATCGGCACCTGGCAGCCGCCTTCCAGCCGGGTGTTCAGGGCCCGCTCGGCGCCCACGCAGCGGGCGGTCGCCACATGGTGCAGCGGTGTGATGAGCTCACGGGTACGGCTGTCGTCAACGCGCAGTTCAATCCCCACGGCGCCCTGGCCACCGGCGGGCAGCGATGCCTCAACCGGCAGCGGCTGGGCAATACGATCTGCCATGCCCAGCCGGATCAGGCCCGCACTGGCCAGGATGATGGCGTCGTAGTCACCGGCATCCAGCTTGGCGAGCCGGGTATTCACGTTACCGCGCAGGAAATTCACGGTCAGGTCCGGGCGAGTGCTGCGCAGCTGGCACTCGCGCCGCAGGCTGGAGGTCCCCACCACGCTGCCCGCCGGCAGATCATCCAGGGCGCTATAGGTATTGCTGACGAAGGCATCGCGGGGGTCTTCCCGCGGACAGATCACACCCAGGCCCAGGCCCTCGGGAAAAGCCATGGGCACATCTTTCATGGAGTGCACGGCAATATCCGCCCGCGACTCCAGCAGGGCGGCTTCCAGTTCCTTCACGAACAGACCCTTGCCGCCCACTTTGGCCAGCGGCGCATCCAGCAATTGATCGCCACGGGAGGTCATGGGGACCAGCTCCACCGTGAGGCCGGCGTGGGCCTGCTCCAGCTCGGCCTTGACGTATTCCGCCTGCCACAGGGCTAGCTGGCTTTCGCGGGTGGCAATCTTCAGGGTGTGTTCCATAGTCGACTTGTCTTCCAGTGACTTTTGCGGGCGTGCTGGCACCCATGATACGAAAGGCCGCGAAGCTTGTCCCGACGCCTAGCCCAGGCGCAGGCTCTCCTTGAGTGCGGCCAGGTGGCGGCGGCTAACAGCGGGGCGCTCATCGACCCCTTCCAGGCCAACCGTCCAGCGATCCTCCCCGTCGCGGTTGAGGCCGGCCACATGGGCGCGCGATACCAGGGCGTTGCGATGTACACGCAGGAAACGCCCCGCGAATTCCTCTTCGAGTTCCTTGAGGGTCTCGGTCAGCAACAGGCTGCCGCCCGGGAAAATGGCGCGCACATACTTTTGTTCCGCCACCAGACAGCGCACTTCGTCTACCGCCGCCATCTCCACACCGCGGCGACTCTCGCTGACCAGGTGAGTACGCGCCGGGGTGCTGCCGTCCAGGGCTGACAGTTGCAGGCGGTTGAGCTTGCCGGCGCGGCCCAGGGCTTCGCGGAGTTTTTCCTCACGCACCGGTTTTAACAGGTAGGCCACGGCCTGGTTGTCCAGCGCCTGCAGGGCAAACTGGTCGTAGGCGGTGCAGAAGATCACGGCCGGCGGCTGTTCCAGTGACTGCAGCGCCTCGGCCACGGCCATGCCGTCCATGCCGGGCATGCGAATATCCAGCAACAGCAGGTCCGGCTGCATGGATGCCACCATCTCCAGGGCCTGGGCGCCGTTGCCCGCCTCATCCGTCATCGCGCCGGGCTCCACCTTGTCCAGCAACCGCAGCAGCCGCTCGCGGGCCAGGGGTTCGTCATCTACCACAAGAATCTTCATGCTTCCGCCTGGTGCTCAAAGGGCACTGACAGTACCACCCGATGCTGGTCTGAGCCGGGCAGCACGTCCAGCGAGGCAGTGCCGCGATAGATCGCGTCCAGCCGCTGGCGGATGTTGTCCAGCGCAATCTGGTGGCCGTTGCCCCCGGTGCCAGGCTCCGGCGGTACCGGGTTGCTGATTTCCACGCTGACTCCACGGTCGATACAGCGCGCGTGAATCCCGATACGGCCGCCCTCAGGCATGCGGGCGACACCGTGGTAGACCGCATTCTCCACCAGCGGCTGCAACAGCAGCGACGGCAACGGGCAGGAACGGGCCGCCTCCTCCACAGACCAGTCCACCTGCATGCGCTCACCCAGGCGCAGTTGCTCGATACCCAGGTAAAGCCGGCACAGGTGCAACTCATCCGCCAGCGTGCTGCGATCATCGTTTTCTACCAGGCTGGCCCTGAACAGCTCGGACAGGTCTTCCACGGCCTGCTCCGCCTGCTCGGGACGCGAGCCGATCAGGCTGGCGATGCTGTTCATGGTGTTGAAAAGGAAGTGGGGGCGAATACGCGAGCGCAGGGACTCGATACGGGCATTGAGCTCAGCCTGCTCGCGGGCCCGCAATTGTTGCTGCAGGTAGAAGTAGCGCAGGGCGATGCCGCCAAAAACGGCCGCCACCAGCAGGTTGCGCAACAGCCACCAGCTATCCAGCGGCCCGAAGCTCGAGTTGGCGAGGGCGAGCGACGCCACCAGGCTGCTCGCCGCAGTCACCAACAGGATAATGATGAAGCTCAGCAACACACCCAACGGCACCGACAGCCGTGCCAGAACGGGCCGGGCGGCACACAGAAATCCCGCGCACAGCAACATGATCCACTGCACGAACAGAGACGCCAGCGCCAGGGTGCCCCAGTCGAAGCTGGGCAGGCGGCTGCCGCCCAGCACATAGACCACCACCAGCAACTCTGAAAGGATGAACATCAGCAGCACGGGCCGCGTGGCACACAGGTCGGGAATAAAAAATTCCCCCGGCGCCTGTGCCGTGATACTGCCTTCCCCACCAATGGTCCTGGGTTTTGTTATTGCCATACGCCGCGCATCACGCGCCTCGCAGTACAGTGTTTTTATGCTGCTATACTTGCATCCCCGCGCTGGAGCAGCAAGCCTCCGCCGCACCATGCCACGGCACATTCGGGAACCATGAGCAAAAAAGACAACACCAGCCAAACCTGGGGCGGGCGCTTCAGTGAACCCACCGACAGCTTCGTGCAACGCTTCACGGCGTCGGTCAGCTTCGACCAGCGCATGGCCGCCGAAGACATTGCCGGCTCACTGGCCCATGCGCGCATGCTTGCCAGCGTTGGCGTGTTAAGCGCCGAGGAACTGAGCGCCATCGAGGGCGGCCTCGAGACAGTCCGCGCCGAAATCGACGCCGGCGAGTTCAACTGGTCGGTAGAGTTGGAAGACGTGCACATGAACATCGAGGCCAGGCTGACCGCACTGATTGGCGACGCCGGCAAGAAGTTGCACACCGGCCGCTCGCGCAACGACCAGGTGGCCACCGACATACGCCTGTACCTGCGCAGCGCCATCGATGCCCTGTGCGCCGAACTCACGCGACTGCAGCAGGGCCTGGTTGAACTGGCCCGCGCCGAGGCCGACACCCTCATGCCCGGATTCACCCATCTGCAGACCGCCCAGCCGGTCAGCTTCGGCCACCACCTGCTGGCCTGGAACGAGATGCTGGAGCGCGACCACGGTCGCCTGCAGGACTGCCGCGCGCGCATGAATCTCTCGCCACTGGGGGCTGCCGCCCTGGCCGGCACCTCCTATCCCATCGATCGCGCGCAGACTGCCGCGGCGCTGGGTTTCGATGCACCCACCGAAAACTCACTGGACTCGGTCAGCGACCGCGACTTCGCTATCGAGTTTGTCAGCGCAGGCGCCCTGATCATGACGCATCTTTCGCGCATGTCGGAAGAACTGGTGCTGTGGACCTCGGCCCAGTTCGACTTCGTGGAATTGCCGGATCGCTTCTGCACCGGCTCGTCCATCATGCCGCAGAAAAAGAACCCCGATGTGCCGGAGTTGGTGCGCGGCAAGACCGGCCGTGTAAACGGCCATCTGGTGTCGCTGCTGAGCCTCATGAAAAGCCAGCCGCTGGCTTACAACAAGGACAACCAGGAGGACAAGGAACCGCTGTTCGACACGGTGGACACCGTGGGCGACTGCCTGCGCGCCTTTGCCGACATGGTGCCGGCCATCCGGCCGCGGCGCGACAATATGCGCGAGGCGGCACGGCGCGGCTTTTCCACCGCCACCGACCTGGCGGACTATCTGGTGCGCAAGGGCATTCCCTTTCGGGACGCCCACGAGATCGTCGGCTCAGCCGTGGCCCATGGCGTGGAACAGGGCCTGGACCTGGCGGAACTGAGCCTTGAAGCCCTGCAGGGTTTCAGCGCGGAGATCGCCGAGGACGTGTTCGAGGTGCTGACACTGGAAGGGTCGGTCGCCGCGCGCAACCACGTGGGCGGCACCGCACCGGAGCAGGTCAGGCAGGCCGCGGACCGCGCCGCAGCGCGGCTGACAGCCCGCGACTAGTCGCTGCGGACCGAGCCCTAACTACCGGGCACCCGGTAACGCAGGCCAAACTGCAGCACGAAGTCCGGCGAGGTATCGACGGCGATATCCTCGCTGAAACTGAACTCCGCTTCCCAACCGCGGGCGAACAGCCAGCTTGCCCCGGCGGTAATCTGCACACTGGAATCGCCCAACTGGGTGAGGGCTGAATCCGCCACCGCCGCATGGCTGTCAATTTGCAGCTTGAGATGAAAACTCTGCCAGGTGCGCCACTCCATGCCGCCGCTGGCAAACCACAAATCCTGCTCCTGGATGTTGCCCAGCACATCGGCGTCGCCGGCACGCAGGTAGCCCACCTGGCCGTGCCAGGTGATCGGCCAGTCGCCACGGTGTTCGCCGCTGGCGTTGACGGACAGGTAATAGTCTTCCCCACCGCTGCCCAGCAGTTCATCCTCGTCGCCGGTAGCGAGCTTGGCGCCGGTGCGCACACTGATGGCAGCGGTCTCTGAACTCCAGACCTGCTTGGTCAGTGCCAGGTTGAGGTCGCCCCAGCCTTCCACTTCCTCCTGCAGGGCGAAGGCGGCACCGGGTGTGTCGAAGCGAATGTCGATCAGATCCCGCGCCACCTGATCGCGGTCGCCGTCGGGCAGGTTCCAGAAGTCGTGCCAGTTCTCGATCAGCTTGTCGAGGTCGCCACCCTCATGACGCAGCCAGGGCAGCTCCGCCTCGAAGTCCACGCCCCAGCCCAGGCCGACCGCACCGCGCAGCGCGAAGCGCCGGGTTTCCACATCGAAGTTCACTGCTTCCCGGGCGTTGTTGTCAACACTGTAGTTGTTGGCGACATTACCATTGAGTGAGGTCGAGAATTCCCCGGCCGCCAGGGTCTGTGCCGCGCGCAGGTTGGGAAAGCCGAACAGGCCCGCCATGGGCGCCAGGTTCTTGGCATACAGGGGGTCGGCAACAGCCGGGGTGCCCAGCAGCGCCAGGCTTAGAAGGGTGAATCGGGTGATGCGCACGGTGGTACTCCCTGTGATTGTTCGGTCGGCAGGGGCTCGCCCGGGCCCTGTCCCGGACCCTCGCCTGGCATACCGGGCGCCGCTATAATGCCTGCTTTTCGCCTTCTGGAAACCTACAGTGCGTTTACGGCCCTACCTTGTCCTGTTGCTCCTTGTGCTGGCTGGCTGCGGACAAAAAGGTGGCCTGTACATTCCCCAGGAAGCACCGCCGCCCCAACCCGCCGAGCAGGACACAACGGAATAAACCACACAATGCGTGACTTTGACTACCGCAATGGGGCGCTGCTGGCCGAGGCGCAGCCACTGGCTGAGATCGCAGAGCGCTTTGGCACGCCCAGCTTTGTCTATTCGCGGGCCACGCTGGCGCGCAATTTCCTCGCCTATGAAGATGCGCTGGCGGGCTGCGACCACCTGGTGTGCTATGCGGTGAAGGCCAACTCCAACCTGGCCATTCTCAACCTGCTGGCCGGCCTCGGCGCGGGCTTCGACATTGTCTCCGGTGGTGAACTGCAGCGCGTGGTAGCGGCGGGCGGCGACCCGCGCAAGGTGGTGTTCTCCGGTGTAGCCAAGCAGGCGGAGGAGATGCGCCAGGCCCTGGAACTGGACATTCTCTGCTTCAACGTGGAGTCTGATGCGGAGCTGGAGATGTTGTCCTCGGTCGCGGTGGACACTGGCCGAACAGCGCGGGTATCCCTACGTGTGAACCCCGATGTGGATGCACGCACCCACCCGTATATATCTACCGGATTAAAGCAGAACAAGTTTGGCGTACCCTGGGAAACCGCCCGCGACAGCTACCGGCGCGCAGCCTCCCTGCCCGGCCTGGAGGTGGTTGGCGTGGACTGCCACATCGGCTCTCAGCTCACCGAGATCAGCCCCTTCCTTGACGCCCTGGACCGCCTGTTGGGCCTGATCGACGGCCTGGCGGAAGACGGTATCGAGATATCTCACCTTGACCTCGGCGGCGGCCTGGGCGTGCGCTATCGCGACGAGGAGCCGCCAGAGACGGCAGACTACATCGCCGCCGTGCGCAAACGCCTCGGCGACCGCCCGCTCAAGCTTATGTTCGAACCCGGGCGCTCCATCTGCGCCAACGCCGGCCTGCTGCTGACCCGGGTCAACTCCCTGAAGAGCAACGATGGCCATCACTTTGCCATCGTCGATGCCGCCATGAACGACCTGTTGCGACCGGCACTGTACGACGCCTGGATGGATATCGTACCGGTCAGCCCCCGCGAGGATGCCGAGACCCTGCCCTACGACGTGGTAGGCCCGGTGTGCGAGACCGGAGACTTTCTCGGCAAGCAGCGGGCACTGGCCCTGGAGGCGGGCGACCTGCTGGCGGTGATGGATGCCGGCGCCTATGCCTTTTCCATGAGCTCCAACTACAACACCCGGCCGCGCGCGGCGGAAGTCATGGTGGACGGCGATCGGGCCCACCTGGTGCGCGCCCGCGAATCCATCGAGGACCTGCTGCGCGGTGAGAAGCTGCTGCCCGGGGCCGAGGCCGGCGCCGCGTGAGACTGAAGTTCACCAAAATGCAGGGCCTGGGCAACGACTTCGTGGTGCTGGACCTGGTGAGCCAACGCTGCTCGTTGCGGCCCGGGCATATCCGCAAGCTGGCAGATCGGCGCCTGGGCGTCGGCTGCGACCAGGTGCTGGTTGTGGAACCGCCCCAGGACCCGGATATGGATTTCCGCTATCGGATCTTTAACGCCGACGGCCGCGAGGTAGAGCAGTGCGGCAACGGTGCCCGCTGCGTGGCCCGCTTTGTCCGCGACCGCCGACTGACCCACCGCAACAAGATCAGTGTGGAGACCGCCGGCGGCCCCATGCAGTTGAAAGTCCGCAAGGACAAGCAGGTGGAAGTGAATATGGGTCCGCCGCGTTTCGAACCCGCCGACATCCCTTTCGACGCCGACGCTCGCAGCGAGCGCTACACGCTGGAGGTCGATGGCGAGGCGGTGGAAACCGTCGCGCTGTCCATGGGCAATCCCCACGCGGTCATGCTGGTCGATGATGTCGACACGGCGCCGGTGGAGCGCCTGGGCCCGCTTATCGAGTCCCACCCGCGCTTTCCCGAGCAGGTGAACGCCGGCTTCATGCAGGTGGTATCAGAGCAGGAGATTCGGCTGCGCGTCTTCGAGCGCGGCGTGGGTGAGACCCAGGCCTGCGGCAGCGGCGCCTGCGCCGCCGTGGTCGCCGGCCGCCAGTTGGGCCTGCTCGGCAAGCGCGTCACCACACACCTGCTGGGTGGAGACCTTGAAATAGCTTGGGCCGGGGAAAGCCATCCGGTTATGATGACAGGGCCAGCCACCACCGTGTTCGAGGGGAGCGTGCGGATTTGAATGCCAAGACCGTGTCCAAAAGCAAAACTGCAAACACTGAGTCTGCTGACAGCCAGGAGCCTGTCGGCCTGAGCGACGCGCGCGTCCGGGACTACCTTAAGGAGAACCCGGATTTCTTCGACCACCACCCGGACATGCTCGATCACCTGCAGATCACCCACAAGGCGGGCAGCGCGGTGTCGCTGGTGGAAAAGCAGGTCAGCGTGCTGCGCGAACGCAACATGGAGATGCGCAAGCGTCTCAATACCCTTACCGGTAACGCCCGCGACAACGACCGCCTCTACGACCTGACCCGGCAGCTCGTGCTGACACTGCTGGAGGCCAAGAACCTGGAAGAGTTGGCGGCCAGTTTTTGCCAGGGCCTGCGCGACGACTTCGGCGTGGACCATGTCAGTTTTATCCTGTTCGGCGACCCCAAGGACAGCGGCGAACACTGCCGTGTTGACGCCGCCGAGCGCGCCCGCATCGAGATTGGCGCCCTTACCAAGGGACAGAGCGCCGTCTGTGGCACCCTGCGCGAGGAGGAGCTGCAATACCTTTTCCCCGACAGCACCGGCGTCGGCTCGGCTGCGGTTGCACCGCTGGTGCGCGGCGGCGACCTCGGCGTGATCGCCGTGGGCAGCGACGACCCCCACTACTACAGCGCTACCACGGGTACCCTGTTCCTGGGCCACCTGGGTGATGTCGTGGTGCGGCTGCTGCCGCGGCTGCACGGAGACCAGGCAGGGGCGTGAACACCACCCTGGCCGGGCAGGTCGACGCCTTCCTGGAATACCTGGGAACAGTTCGACAGTACTCGCGTCACACCCTCGACGCTTATCGCCGCGACCTGGGTCGCTTCCAGGGCTTTTGCGAACAACAGCAGTTGGACGACGCCAACGCCGTTCACGCCGCTCATGTGCGCCAGTACGCCGCCGGTCTGCATCGAGCCGGCCGCCAGGGCCGCAGCATCCAACGCGCGCTGTCCGCCATTCGCAGCCTCTACAACTTCCTGCTGCGCCAGGGCCAGGTAGCCGGCAACCCCGCCAACGGCATCCAGGCGCCGCGCCAGCAACGCCGCCTGCCGAAAGCGCTGGACGCAGACCAGGTCGAGCAGTTCCTCAAGTCGTCAGACGATTCGGTGACCGCGCTGCGCGACCAGGCCATGGCCGAGCTGTTCTACTCCTCGGGCCTGCGCCTGTCTGAACTGGCTTCGCTGGACCTCGACGATATCGACCCGCGCCAGGGACTGGTCACCGTCACCGGCAAGGGCCGCAAAACCCGCACCGTGCCGGTGGGCGGCATTGCCCTGGACGCGGTCGCCGCCTGGCGCAAGGTGCGGCCGGAAATCGCCGGTGAACCGGCGCTGTTCCTCAGCAGCCGGGGCCGGCGTATCAGCGTACGCAACATCCAGGACCGCCTGAAGCGGCGCGGGCGCGCTACCGGCATGCACCAGGACGTGCACCCGCATATGCTGCGGCACAGCTTTGCCACCCATATGCTGGAATCCAGCGGCGACCTGCGCGCGGTGCAGGAGCTACTCGGGCACGCCAATATCTCCACCACCCAGGTCTACACCCACCTGGACTTCCAGCACCTGGCCAAAGTCTACGACCAGGCTCACCCACGAGCCCGCAAGCGCGACAACGGAGACGACTGAGCGTGATCAGGGTGATTACCTTCGACCTGGATGACACGCTCTGGGATGTCACCCCCACCCTGCTGCGTGCGGAGGCTGCCCAGAATGCCTGGCTGTCGGAGCACCGGGACCGGGTGACCAGGCAGTTCGACGCCGCCGAACTGCGGCGCCTGCGCATGCGCACCTTCGAGCTGCACCCGGACCTGAAGCACCATATCAGCGACCTGCGCCGGCAGGCGCTGTACGAGATCCAGCTCCACTGCGGCTACTCCGAAGCGCTGGCGCGACAGGGTGCCGAGGCCGCCTTCGAGGAGTTCCTTCGCGTGCGCCACCAGGTAGAGCCTTACGAACAGGCACTCGACGTGCTGCAGGCCCTGTCGGAGCGCTATGTACTGGGGGCACTGAGCAACGGCAACGCGGATATCTTCAAACTGGATATCGGGGAGTACTTTGACTTCGCCTTCTCCGCCGAGCAGATAGGCGCCAGCAAGCCGTTGCCGGATATGTTCCATGCCAGCATGAAGGAAACGGGAGCGCGCAGCCATGAAATGGTGCACGTGGGAGACCATCCGGAGCACGACGTGGCCGCCGCCCAGGCAGTAGGAATGCATACCGTTTGGGCCAACTACGCCGGCGCCGAGTGGCCCGGTGAAACGCCGGCCGATGAAGAGGTAGCTGACCTCGAGGAATTGCCCGCAGCGGTCGCGCGAATAGAGCGACGCTCGGGCGGGCTCACGCCTGGCTAGATCGCGTCTTCGCCGGTTTCGCCGGTGCGGATGCGAATCACCTGCTCCACCGGCTGCACAAAAATCTTGCCGTCGCCAATCTTGCCGGTGGCCGCTGCCTTGGTGATGGCCTCGATGGCGGTGTCCACCTCGGCCTCGCCCAATACCACTTCAACTTTCATCTTGGGCAGGAAGTCCACCACGTACTCCGCGCCGCGGTAGAGCTCGGTGTGGCCTTTCTGACGGCCAAAGCCCTTGACCTCAGTCACCGTGATCCCCTGGACGCCGATATCAGACAGCGCCTCACGCACATCATCCAGTTTGAAGGGTTTAACAATGGCGGTGACAAGTTTCATTCACAACTCTCCATGCCGGTCAGGGTGGGTCGAAGCCCTGAGTCTGGGCTTCAAGGCGACTGATTACAAGTAATGCCGTAGCGCTTGCCAGGTCTTTCTTGAGCCGCTTGCGCTTCTTCTTGAGCTTCGCTTTCTTGTCGGTCTGGTCCGCATCCAGGTCGTCCAACTCGGCGTTGACCTCCACAAGCTCATACTCGAGTTGGTCGACTGAGGACTGATGCTCGTGGATTTCTGCTCCCAGGCGATAGGCAGCAAGAAAGTCAGCCTCCAGCTCTATGGGGCAGCTATCTTCATAGTAGTCACCCTCCAACCCACGCCGCCAGCCATTGCTCCGGGTGCAGTACACCTTGATACCTTCGTCCCAGCCGCTTCGGTAGGCAGCCGTATCGGGCGACACGGAATAACTGGCGCAGGCCTCCGCATGACGACTGACGGTACTGGAGGGCATACCCTGGCGAGCATCGTCCTCTCCCCGCACCCGCCAGTCCACCGAATGACACTCGGCCTCGGACATGGTCGCGCACCCCTGGACGACACCCAGGCCAAGCAGAACAGCGATCAATAAAGCGTGCCGCATAACCCCAAGCTCAACAACTGGACACGGGACGATCATACACCCGGAGAAGGCAGCGAAGCAGCCGGCAGGCTCTCACTGGAGTATTGGCACGCCGCGGAAGGCTGGACAAAACGGTGTCAATAAAGAAACCAGGGCGAGGCGTAGTGCCCCGGAGCATTGGTAGAGGCGGCAATGCCTCGCGGGTTCGCAAAAAAAAGGGGGGCCAAAAGGCCCCCCAACACGCACGTTAATGCGCCCGCAATTCTTGTTAGCCCCCGCCGGGACCAAACTCCGGATAGGCTTCCATGCCACATTCGGAGAGGTCGACACCTTCGTACTCTTCCTCTTCCGAGACCCGGATTCCCATGATGGCTTTCAGGGCAAACCAGACGAGGCCGGAGGCCACGAATACCCAGATGAAGATGGTGGCAGCACCCAGCAGCTGACCGCCGAAGCTCGAGTTCTCGCCGTTGGTGACCGGCACCAGCAGCAGGCCCAGCAGGCCCACCGTGCCGTGCACGGAGATCGCACCCACCGGATCGTCGATCTTGAGTTTGTCCAGAGTGATGATGGAGAACACCACCAGCGCACCACCGGCTGCGCCGAACAGGGTCGCCTGCAGGGCGGTCGGGGTGCTGGGCTCTGCGGTGATTGCAACCAGGCCGGCCAGGGCACCGTTAAGCGCCATGGTCAGGTCGGCCTTGCCGAACATGAAACGCGCTACCAGCAAGGCGGCTACCAGGCCACCGGCGGCGGCCGCGTTGGTGTTCATGAAGACCACGGCAACCGAGTTGGCGCTCTCGACAGTGGCGGTCGCCAGCACGGAACCACCGTTGAAGCCGAACCAGCCCAGCCAGAGGATGAAAGTACCCAGCGTAGCCAGGGGCAGGTTGGCGCCCGGGATCGCGTTGACCTGACCGCCAGGGCCGTACTTGCCCTTGCGCGGGCCGAGCAGGATCACGCCTGCCAGCGCTGCGGCAGCACCCGCCATGTGCACAATGCCGGAGCCCGCGAAGTCGGAGAAGCCGTTCTCGCCCAGCGTGTACATGCCAAACACCGGCATGCCACCCCAGGTCCAGGAGCCTTCCAGCGGGTAAATCACGCCGGTCATGAATACAGCAAAGATCAGGAACGCCCACAGTTTCATGCGCTCCGCCACCGCGCCAGACACGATGGACATGGCGGTGGCCACGAACACCACCTGGAAGAAGAAGTCAGCGGAAGGCGCGTAGGTGGCGGGTTCTTCAGCGCCGGCGACGCCATCAGCCGTAATGCCACTCAGAAACGCCGTGAACTCGCCGCCTCCATACATGATGCTGTAGCCGCACACCATGTACATGATGCAGGCGATGGAATACAGGGCGACGTTCTTGGTGAGGATTTCCGTGGTGTTCTTGGAGCGCACCAGGCCTGCTTCGAGCATGGCAAAGCCCGCTGCCATCCACATTACCAGCGCGCCGCATATCAGGAAGTAAAACGTATCCAGCGCGTAACTCAGTTGAAAAATTTGGTCTTCCATTGGTTCGTCTCTCTTTTGTTGTCAGTGCTAGATCGCGTCTTCGCCGGTCTCGCCGGTACGAATCCGGATGACCTGCTCGAGGCTGGACACGAAGATCTTGCCGTCACCGATCTTGCCGGTGTTGGCAGACTTGCTGATCGCTTCCAGAGTGGCCTCGACGCTGCCTTCAGCAACGGCAACTTCTATTTTTACTTTGGGCAGAAAATCCACCACATACTCCGCACCACGATAGAGCTCCGTGTGCCCCTTCTGGCGGCCAAATCCCTTGACCTCGGTGACGGTAATCCCCTGAACGCCGATTTCGGACAGTGCTTCGCGCACGTCATCCAACTTAAACGGCTTAACAACGGCTGTTATTAACTTCATAGTGTTCTCCTGATGGAAGGGCCGACCGACGCTCACTACGATTCCCCCACGAGACCCCTGGAGCAGCAACACACAATCAGCAAGCTGCAAAAACGCGGCGGGAATCGCACATCGGTCACTTCAGCGCCACGACAGCACACGCGGCGCACCGGTTATCACACCGGATTGCCTCCCGAAACTGCAGCCGTCGTGCCAACTCACCAGAAATCGAATACTTTCAATGGCTTACTTGTTTCAGGGCGAGACAGAAGTGATCGAGGCAAGGGCTTCATGCCCCGCGATGGTGCATGTGCGCACTTGGATTGCGCGAGCGGTTCGCGCAACAGGCACGCAATTGAGTCGCCCGGAAACAATCGGGTAGACTGCTGCCATGGCTCTGAAACCCCCACCGATCGGCGAGGTCATTCGCCAGGTCAGCGACCTGCTGGGCGAATCCCCCCTGAGGAGCGAGGCCGACCGCAACGCCCGTGCACTGCTGCAGTCGGCACTGCGCCGCCTGGATATGGTCAGTCGCGAGGAATTCGACGCCCAGGCCGAGATCCTGGCCCGCACCCAGGCCCGGGTACAGGAGCTGGAGGCCCAGCTCGAGGCGCTCAGCGCAGAGCTCGACGCGCCCTAACCGCCCACCGTTTTTCATCCCGGGCGCTCAAGTAGAGCGCGGCGGCGCATCAAGGTTCTCGCATCCCGTTACACTGCCCGGATACTCGCCGGCTCAGGGAGGAGCCCATGGAGTTATCCGCGGTGTTCAGTCGCGCCCAGCGCGGCATCGGCGCGCCCGCCGTTCAGGTGGAGACTCATATCTCCAACGGCCTGCCGGCTTTCAATATTGTCGGCCTGCCGGCCACCGCCGTGCGCGAGAGCAAGGAAAGAGTGCGCTCGGCGCTACTGAACTCTCACTTTGAATGGCCGGCCCGGCGCCTGACGGTGAACCTCGCACCTGCCGATCTCCCCAAGGACGGGGGACGCTTCGACCTGCCCATCGCCCTGGGCATACTGGCCGCCTCCGGCCAGTTGCCGGCGGCGGCCCTCAACGGTCGCGAATTCCTGGGCGAGCTGGCCCTGGATGGCGACCTGCGCCCGGTATCCGGCAGCGTGGCGGCCGCCATCGCCTGCAGCCAGGAGCAGCGCACCCTGGTGCTGCCGGTGCAGAACGCCGACAGCGCGGCACTGGTGCCGGGCGCGAGGGTGGTAGCCGCACGCTGTCTTCTGACCCTGTGCGCCTGGCTACAGGGCCGTGACAAGGTGCGCTACGCCAGCGGCCGGGAGGAAATACCGGCCGCGCACTACCCGGACCTGGCCGAAGTGCGGGGGCATCCGCTGGCCAAGCGCGCCCTGGAAGTCGCCGCGGCTGGCGGCCATCACCTGCTGTTGTGCGGCCCACCCGGCACCGGCAAGACCATGTTGGCCGCCCGCCTGCCCGGCATACTGCCGACAATCACGGCGAGTGAGCTGCTGGAAGTCATGGCCCTGCGCAGTGCCGCGGCCGCCGAGCCCGGCGAAGACAGTTTCCGAAGGCCCTTCCGGGCGCCCCACCACTCGGCTTCCGCCAGCGCCCTGGTCGGTGGCGGTAGCTGCCCGCGACCCGGAGAAATCTCCCTGGCCCACAACGGAGTACTGTTTCTAGACGAGCTTCCGGAATACCCGCGGCAGGTGCTGGAAACCCTGCGCGAACCGCTGGAAGCGGGTGAGATAACACTATCGCGGGCCCTGCACCGGATTACTTTCCCCGCCCGCTTCCAGCTCATCGCGGCAATGAACCCCTGCCCCTGCGGATTCGAGGGCGACCGGCGACGTGCCTGCCGCTGCACACCGGACCAGGTGGATCGCTACCAGCAGCGACTGTCAGGTCCTTTGCTGGATCGCATCGACATCCAGCTAAGGCTGCCGCGCCTGCCTCCGAGCAGCGTGCTGGACCGCGCAGCGGCGGCGGAAGAGGAGCACTCTGAGCAGGTGCGAGCCCGTGTCAATTCAGCGCGCGAGCTGGCAATGGAACGCCAGGGCGTAAGCAATGCACGCCTCACCGGCGACGCCATGAGAGAGCACTGCGCCCTGCCGGAGGCAGATCGTCGTTACCTGGAACAGGCCGCGGAGCGACAGGCCCTGTCACTGCGCGGCGTGGAAAGGGTGTTACGGGTGGCCAGGAGTATCGCTGATTTGGCCGAAGCGCCGCAGCTGAACCGGGCACACCTGGTAGAGGCGCTGGCCTATCGCCAGCTAAAGGGCTAGGCGGCGACTATTCGGAATCGTCCGCACTGGGCGCGGTGTTGTTCACGTCGCGGCGGCGCTCGTAGGGCTTCTTGTTGGGTGAGGCAGACACCTTGTTGAACTTGATTTCCTTGAACGGATTCCAGCCCCCGTCATCGTCCGAATCGGCGGCGGCCTCGCGGGTTTCAGTGGCTGCGCCGGTAGTCTCAGCAGCCATCGGCGCGACCATGCCGTCGGCACTCACCGCCTGCTCTTCGATCTGTGCACCAGAAACGGCTTCGGGCAGTGGCGCGGGTGTTGCCGAGGCCGTGCTTGCCTTCACGCAGGCACTACCAGCGGCGGTGCGAACCAGGGTTTCCATGCTGTCGTCCCACTCCGGATAAGCCGCTTTCAGCTCGGCGAGGGTAGCTGCTACAACACTGCGACAATCCGCCAACACCGGCGATGAGAGGGCAGCAGACAGCAGGCCGATTGCAAAAAGCACGTGTTTCATAGTGTTTTCCCGAGGTCCAGACAGCACTTCATAGTACCGGCGCTTTCCTTGACTGCAAGTCTTTTCATATATGCATAAGCAGCACCATCCCGGTGCAAGCCCGGCACCAAAAAGCGGCAGTACCTTCAGGCATCTGCGCCACAGACCCTCCCACGGAGCTCTTCGTCGTGAATAAACCCCGCGAATTCCACACTTGGAATAAGTTGGCCTGCTTCTTGCTCATTACCTGTCGATGCCGACACATCAGACGCGGCACACCAATGAACAGACAAAATGAGAGACCATCCCAATGCAATTCAACAAGAGCCTTATCACTGCCGCGGTACTGACAGCCGGCTTCATGGCTGCTCCCACATACGCTGATTCTCTGTCCGCCAACGCTTCCGTGACCAACAACTACATCTGGCGCGGTCTGACGCAGACGACCAACGAACCGGCCGTACAGGGTGGCATCGATTACGCCCACGATTCCGGCTTCTACGCCGGCACCTGGGTATCCAACGTGCAGTACGCCTCTGACGACGTGTACTCCTACGAGCACGATATCTATGCCGGCTACGCCTTTGAAGTGGGCGAAGTCAGCATTGATGTGGGCTACCTGTACTACAACTATGACGAGGAAGCAGAGTTCGACTTCGGTGAGGTCTACGTCCAGTTTGGCTGGAAAGGCCTTGGCGTTGGCGCCTGGGTACTGACCAACACCGAAGCCGACGAGATTGGCGACCAGGACTTCGGCGCCGGTGAGGCCTACTACGTCTCCGTCGATTACGCCTTCGAAATTGGCAACGGTATCGAGATCGGCCTGCACGGCGGCTACCACGACGGTGACTTCCAGGAGGCCTTCAACGGCACCGACGGCGATTACTACGACTACAACATCTCCCTGTCCAAGGGCGGATTCGGCTTCATGATCACCGACACAGACGCCGGCGGTCCGGCTTCAGAGGGTGGCCTGGACAACGACGAGGTCAAGTTCGTGGTGTCCTACTCGGTGGACGTAGACCTGCTGTAAGTCTCGTCACCTTGTGAACAGAAAGAGCCCGCCGTCTGGCGGGCTTTTTTTGCCAGATAGTGTCTGGATTTGCTTCGTAGGCCGGCCGCGAACTGATGCCTACCGTTTCCAGGACACGCTACAAGCGTGACATCCATGTCTCGCTCGGAAACGGCCGTCCCTGGCCGTTTACGGTCCTGGAAACGGTAGGCATCAGCTCACGTCCTCGGACAAAGCGAGGTCTGAGAACAGTGCACTCCTAGAGAGGGGGCTGTTTAATTAAGCCAGGACGGGAAGGTTTCCAGCGGGACTTCCATACGGTTGCTGCCGGCGGGGCCGGGCTGGCCGACCATTTCGTCGTAGGCGCTTTCGTGCACCAGCACCATTTCCCTGACTTCCAGGCCGGAGAGCTTTTCCCGCATCGCCACCAGGTTCACGGTGCGCAGCGGCTTGCCGTCGGATTCGCAGACCAGGTAGCGCTGGTTCTCGAGCTCGGCTTCGGCCAGGTACAGGCTCAGCTCCGCGGAACGGATTGCCAGCTTGTCGATGGGCTGGCGTTTGTTCAGCTCTGACAGGGTTATTTTCATCGGCACTCCCGGGATCCTGTGGCTGCTGTAATAGTATCGACTGGCCGGCCGCTGCTACAATGAGCGCCCCTTCCGCGGTATCCAGACGGTGTCCCAGAAAGCACAACTCAATCCCAGGCAGGCTGAGGCCGTGGCCTATATCGACGGCCCCCTGTTGGTGCTGGCCGGCGCGGGCAGCGGCAAAACCAGTGTCATTACGCAGAAAATCGCCTACCTGATCGACAAGTGCGGCATCCCGGCGCGCAACATCGCCGCGGTCACCTTTACCAACAAGGCCGCCCGGGAAATGCGCGAGCGGGTCGGCAAGCTGGTATCGGAATCTGCCGGCGAGGGCCTGGTGGTCAGCACGTTCCACCAGTTGGGCCTGCGGGTGTTGCGTGAGGAACGGCGGGCCTTTGGCCTCAAGGGTGGCTTCTCCATTTTTGACGGCCAGGACAGCCAGACGCTGATCAAGGACATCCTTCTGCAGGAACACGGCGCCGAGGGCGACCAGGCGGCGACTATCCAGCACCGGATTTCCCAGTGGAAAAACGACGGCGTTACCCCGGAGCAGGCGGTGGCCAGCGGCGGCGGCCCCGCCGATATGCTCTGTGCCCAGGCCTACCTGCGCTACAACCGCGCCCTGCGCGCCTACAACGCCCTCGACTTCGATGACCTGATCCTGCTGCCGGTGCAGCTATTCGAGCGCGAGCCTGAGATTCTCGAGAAGTGGCAGAACCGCATGCGCTACCTGCTGGTGGACGAGTACCAGGACACCAACAGCGCCCAGTACACGCTGGTAAGGCAACTGGTGGGGGTGACCGGCCGCATGACCGTGGTGGGTGACGACGACCAGTCCATCTATGCCTGGCGCGGCGCGCGTCCTGAAAACCTGGCGCAACTGCAGCAGGATTTTCCCGGCCTCAAGGTCGTGAAGCTGGAACAGAACTATCGTTCCAGCGGTCGTATCCTTGGCGCCGCCAACCAGCTCATCGCCAACAACGAACACGTGTTCGAGAAATCCCTGTGGAGTGAGTTCGGCCCCGGCGAACAAATCCGCATCATGCGCTGCGCCGACGAGCAGACGGAGGCGGACCAGGTAGTGGCGGAGATTCTCGATCACCAGCTTCGCAAGCGCACCCGGCTCGGCGACTACGCAGTGCTGTATCGCGGCAATCACCAGTCCCGCCTGCTGGAACTGGCGCTGCAGCAACAGCAGGTGCCCTACCAGATGAGCGGCGGCCAGTCCTTTTTTGCCCGCAACGAGGTCAAGGACATCATGGCCTACCTGCGGCTACTGATTAATGCCGACGACGACAACGCCTTCCTGCGCATTGCCAACGTACCGCGCCGCAAGCTGGGCCCCGGCACCCTGGAATCCCTGGGCAACTATGCCAATACGGCTGGGCTGAGCCTGTCGCGCGCCGCGGCCGGCGTCGGCGGCGATATCCCCGAGGCGGGTCGCGAGCGGTTGCGCCAGTTTGTTGGCTGGCTGGACGCCACCCGCCAGCGCTGCTTCGGTGGCGACGCCGTCGGCGGCGTGCGGCAGATGCTTCGCGATATCGAGTACCGGGACTGGCTGGACAACCTCAGCTCCAGCGAAGAGGTGGCAGAACGTCGCATGGCCAACGTGGATTTCCTGGTAGACAGCCTGCAGCGAGTCATGCAGCAGGACCAGGTCGACCTGGATGAGGCTATCGCCCGGCTGGTGTTGCGCGACCTGATGGAGCAGCAGGAAGAAGAGAAGCAGACCGGCGACAGCGTGCAACTGATGACCCTGCACGCGGCCAAGGGCCTCGAGTTCCCCCACGTCTACATGATCGGCGTGGAGGAGAACCTGCTGCCGCATCGCAACAGCATTGATGACGGCAACATAGCCGAAGAGCGGCGGCTGGCCTACGTGGGCATCACCCGCGCCCGCCAGACCCTGACCATGAGCTACGCGGCGAAGCGTCGTCAGTTCGGCGACACCGTGGACTGCGAGCCCAGCCGCTTTATCGATGAGCTGCCTGTGGACGACCTGGTGTTCCAGGGCGGAGAGACCGAAGACAAGGCCGTGGCCCAGGAGCGTGCCAACGAGACCCTGGCGGGACTGAAACAGCTACTGAATTAGTCGCCGCTGCCGGCCCCGCTCACCGTCGCGCTATTCAAGACGGTCCGAGTACTGCCCGTGCATCCACATCCGCGTGGCGCGGCCATCCTCGTCGACCTCGAAGCGCACCGTGTGCAGGGGTTCGTCCTTCTTTGAGTAGACCCGGAACACGTGGCCTTCCTCATGGCGCAGCGTGAGCTTGTAGTCCGCAGGCTTGTCGCTGTAGAGGGAAATACCGGTAAGGCCCTTGGAGGTAGCCGCCATCGCGTAGTTGATCGGCATCTGCTTGCGACCATAGACGCCCTGGTAGGCCACCACGTCAACCGACTCATCATCCTCAGCCGCTTCTGGCTCGCCGTCCGAGTCACCGCCTGCTTCGGCGGCTTTCTCGATGCCTGGCCCCATCAATGCAATGACCTGCCGCACCAGACTGGACGGCGCCACATCGTTGACGTTGACCATCATCACCACCGCCATCTTGTCCTGCGGGCGCAGCAGAAAGCTGGTGCGATAGCCCGGGCAATAGCCGCCATGGCCCACCCAGATGTCACTGCCCAGCTTGTTGAGCGAAAAGCCCAGGCCCCAGTTGGCGCCATCCATGTCGGGCTCCGCCCATTGCAGACGTTGCATCTCGCGCAGGGTGGTGGCCTTGATAACCTCTTCGCCACCGTTTTCACGCAGGCGGAACTGCCACTTGGCAAAGCGGGCCAGGTCGTTGGCGCTTGACGCGAAACCCGCCGCGGGCGCAATACCATTCAGGCGGTACCTGCCGACCTCCGGGCGCTTGCCTTTGCTGTCCGGCAGGCGGTAGCCCGCCGCGAAGCGCCTGCCGTAGTCTTCCACCGGCAACTCGCTGGTGGTTGCCTCCATACCGAGAGGTACGAGGATGTTCTTTCGGACGTAGTCGTGATAATCGCGATCCGACGCCGCGGCGATGGCCTCCCCTGCCAGGCTCATACCCAGGTTGGAGTACTGGAAACGCTCATAGGGGCGGTACAGGGCAGACTGTTCGCTGACACCTTCCTGTATGGTGCCGCGGGCGGGGAAATCCTCGTCCACCCAGTAGGGCGTGACCGCCTCTCGCGGCAACCCGGCCACATGGGACAGGATATTGCGCAGCGTTACCGGCTCCTCGGCGTCGGCATGGGGCGGCAGGTCGTACCAGGGCAGCAGCTCTTCAAGCGGTGCGTCGAGGTCAAGCTTGCCGGCATCCCGTAGCTGCATCACCCCGATACTGGTAAACAGCTTCGAAACCGAGCACACGCTGTAGGCGGTATCCGGCGTCGCCGGCACCTTGCCGCGCAGGCGCGCATAGCCGAAGCCCTCGGCCCAAACGGTTTCCTGGTCTGCCACCACCGCGATCGAGGCGCCGGGCACCCGGTCGTACTGCAATCGGTTCTCCAGCCAGGCGTTCGCGAGGAAGATGCCTGCCTGTACGTCCCGGTGGTCAGCGAGCGAGCCTGCGTTCGCGGATGTGACGCCAAGTAGATAGAAAACACCTGCGAGCAGGCTGCGTAAAAAGCCGTTCATGGGCAAGTCTCCGTTACTGGGTGTTCAGCGCTAGCGCCCCGGAATCGTATCGGACGCGTCAGGGGTTCGGTCACTAGCTTAGCTCACCCGAAGACTCAGCGGGCTGGCCCTTGAGGCGTTCACGCAGGCCCTGGACGATGCGGTAGAAGGCCGGGATAAACAGTGTACCTACCAGCAGTGCGGCCAGCATGCCGCCAAACACGGTGTAGCCCAGCGACCGCTGACCGTACATGCCGGCACCGGAAGCAATCACCAGTGGCACGATACCCAGGATGAAAGACACCGCCGTCATGCAAACGGCCCGGAAGCGCAGCTTCGCCGCCTGGCGCGCGGCTTCCGCGATCTCCAGCCCCTCCTGCTCGCGTTGGCGGCGGGCAAACTCAACGATGAGGATGGCATTCTTGGCCGCCATGCCAATCAGCAATACCAGGCCGATCTGTGCGTACAGGTTAAGCGCCGTGCCGGTCAGCAATAACCCGGCCACCGCCCCGCCCAGGGCCATGGGTACCACCAGGATGATGGCGAAGGGAATGGAGAAGCTCTCGTACTGGGCCACCAGGAACAGGTAGATAAACACCAGCGCCAGGGCGAAGGCGAGTGGTGCCTGGCCGGAGGCCTGCTTTTCCTGGTAGGCAGAACCGGTCCACTCGTAGCGGTAGCCGGGCGCCAGGGTATCGGCAGCCATGGCCTCGAGCGTGGTGATCGCATCACCGGAGCTGACCCCCTGGGCCGGGCCACCGCGAATGGTCGCCGAGCGAAACAGGTTGTAACGCTCGGCGACATCGGGGCCGAGGATCGGCCGCGTGGTAGCCAGGGTACTGAGCGGCACCATCTCGCCGCGACGTGAACGCACGTAGTAGAGCTCCAGGTCATCGAGGTCGGAGCGGTACTGGGAATCCGCCTGCATGATGACCTTGTAGGTCTTGCCGAAACGATTGAAGTCGTTGATGTAGAGCGACCCCATCTGCGCCTGCAGGGTGTTGAAAATCTCGTCCAGCGGCACGCCCAGGTTCTTGGCTTTTACGCGGTCGATGTCGATGAAGTACTGCGGCACGTTGGCCCGGTAGGTGCTGAACACGCCCGTCAGGTGACGCTGCTGGTTGCCGCTCACCACCATGATATTGACCATCTCATTAAGCTCGGCGGCGGAGCGGCCGAGGGTGTCCTGCAGTACGAATTCCAGCCCGCCCACCGAGCCCATGCCCGGTACCGCCGGTGGGGTAATGGCGAACACCTGGGCCTCCGGTATGGCCTGGAAAGCCAGGCCGTTGACCCGCTGGGCAATGCTGAACACCTGGTTCTCTACGCCGGCCCGGTCATCCCAATGGGCAAGCACCACGAACATGGTGCCCGCATTGCTCTGCAGGGCGCCATTGAGAATCGAATAGCCGGTGATTGCCGTGATGGACTCGATGCGGGTGTCCTGCTTCATGAGCTCGGTGAGCTTGCCCATCGCCGCCTCGGTACGGTTGAAAGACGCCGCGTCGGGAAGCTGCAGGCTGACCAGCATCAGCCCCTTGTCCTCATCGGGCACAAAGCTGGTAGGGGTAGACAACACGCCCAGGGCCAGCCCGCCCACCACCAGGCCGTAGACCACGACCACCACCGCGAGCTTGCGCAGCAGCCAGCTAACGCCGCTGTCGTAACGCGCGGTCAGGTGGTTAAAGCCGCGGGAGAAGGCGGCAAACCAGCGGGACTCATTGCGCGGGCCGGACTTCAGCAACAGGCTGCACAGCGCCGGGCTCAGGGTCAGCGCATTGACGGAGGAGAACACCACGGCCACGCAGATCGTCACGGCAAACTGCCGATACATCACCCCGGTGATGCCCGGCAACATCGCCACCGGCACAAATACCGCGAGCAAGACCAGGGTGGTGGCGATCACTGCCCCACCGACTTCACGCATGGTGAGAGAGGCCGCCTGCCGCGGCGTCATGTCGGGGTCATCCCGAAGGTGGCGATCACAGTTCTCCACCACCAGGATGCCGTCGTCCACCACAATGCCAATAGCGAGAATCAGGCCGAACAGCGTCACGGTGTTGATCGACATGCCGATCAATTCCATCACCGCGAAGGTCGCCACCAACGACACGGGGATGGCGATAGCCGGCACCAACGTCGTGCGCCAGTTGCCCAGGAAAACAAAGGTCACCAGGATCACCAGCGCTATCGCCTCGAACAGCGATTCCGTCACCTGGTTGATGGCGGTGGAGACATAGCGCGTGGTGTCGTAACTGACGCGGTACTCGAGGTCGTCAGGGAAAAACGCCGACAGCCGCTCCAGTTCCGCATCCACCTTGGCACCCGCCGACAGCGCGTTGGCGCCGGGCTGGGTGTAGAAGGCCATGTTTACCGCCGGCGTGCCGTCAAACCTGCCCGAGAAGGCGTAGTCGGCTTGCCCCAGCTCCACCCGCGCCACGTCCCGCAGGTACAGGGCCGAGCCATCGGCATTGGCCCGCAGTACGATACTGCCGAACTCTTCCGCCTGCTCCAGGCGCCCCTTGGTCTGCAGGGTGTACTCGGTTTGCAGCTTGCCGGTGAAGGGCGGCGAACCCACCTTGCCGGCGGCCACCTGCACGTTTTGCTCCTCCAACGCGGTCAAGACGTCGCCGGTGGTCACCGAAAGCTGGGCCATCTGGTTGGGGTCCAGCCACAGGCGCATGGAATACTCGGCCTCGCCGATAATCTCGGCAGAGGAAATGCCTTCGATACGCGCCAGGCTGCTCTGAACGTTGATGGCGGCATAGTTCGACAGGAACTTGTAATCGTAGGTGCCACCCGGTGAAAAGAAGCTGACTACCTTGAGTATGTCGGGCGACTGCTCTTCGACAGTGAGACCCTGGTCGCGCACTTCGGCGGGCAGTTGCGGCTCTGCCAGCTTCACCCGGTTCTGCACCCTCACCAGCGCCATGTCGGAATCGCTGCCTACCCTGAAAGTCACGGTGAGGCGGTAGCTACCGTCGTTGGCGCTCTTGGAGGACATGTAGATCATATCCTCGACACCGTTGATGGCATCCTCGATCGGAGTGGCGACGGTTTCCTCCACCACTTCCGCCGACGCGCCCGGGTAGGCGCCGATGACCTGAATAGAAGGCGGTGCAATATTCGGGTACTCCGCCACCGGCAGGATTTTCAGCGCGATCGCGCCGGCCAGCGTCATCACGATGGCCACTACAATGGCGAACTTGGGCCGGTCGATAAAGAACTGGCTGAACATCAGGCTTCCGAGGGCGCCAATTGCCGAATACGTACCGGTTGCCCCGGACGCACCTGTTGCAGCCCGCGGATGATCACCTGCTCACCTTCATCCACCCCCTGCAATACCACGATCTTGTCCTCGACCCGCTCATCCAGCACCACGTTGCGGCGCTGCACGGTGCTGCCCTCCACCACCAGCACGAAGCTGCCCTGCTGGTCGGCCTGTACCGCTGCCTGGGGCACAAACAGGGCTTCCGAGAGTTCCTCGCGCACGATCTCAACCCGCACGTACTGGCCGGGGACCAGCAGGCCGTAAGGGTTGGGAATCATCGCGCGGGATTCCAGGGTGCCGGTGTCTTCGGAGATGCGGTTGGAGAAATAGTCGATGCGGCCGATCTCCGGGTAGTAGACCTGGTTACGCAGCTTCAGCCGCACCACCAGGTCGCTGAGGTCTACATCGTTGAGATTGCGTGAGCCCGGCTGTCCCATGCGCTGTACGATCATATCCACAAAGGTGGTCTCCGATAGCTGGAACAGTGCGTGAATGGGATCGACGCTCACCAGGGTGGTGAGCACCCCGGTGTTGGGGCCAACCAGGTCACCCGTGGTGTGGGTGCTGCGCCCGATGCGGCCGGAGATAGGCGCGCGGATCGTCGTATAGCCGAGATTCACCTCGGCTGTCTTCAGCGCGGCTTCCGCAGCGGCCACGCCGGCATCAGCCTCCAGCTTGGCGGCTCGCAGCCGATCCATCTCGGATTCCGAGATGTTGCCGTCCGGCACCAGGTTCTCTCCGCGACGAAAGTTCTGCTCGGCATTTGCCTGGGTGGCGCGGGAACTGGCGAGGCCCGCCTTGGCACGGGCGACCTCGGCCTCGAACACGGCGGGATCGATCTCGTAGAGCACCTCGCCGGCCTCGACGAACTGACCCTCGGTGAATGTCCGGGCTTTCAGATATCCGGTGACCTGGGCTTCGATGGAGACATCGTCGATGGCCTGCAGGCGGCCAACGAAGGACGACTTGGGCTGGTAGGGATCCAGCACCACGTCGTCCACCACCACTTCAACCGGTGGGCGGGGCGGTGGCTCCTGGCTGCAAGCGGCCAGCAGCGCCGCTGCCAATAGAATGCTGAACCTGGTCACTGTGTTTCCCCACGTCTGTTTTTCAAGGAGCAACGACTTTAGCAAAGCCCGGCCGGATACGCAGACATCAACGCAGCCAACAGCAGGAAGACCGGGCAAAAAAAAGGCCGCATTGAGGCGGCCTTTTCAGAATCAGCGCAATGGCTTACTGGCTGCCGTCTACCATGTAATCGACGGCGGCAAGAATCTCATCGTCAGAGCAGGCCATACAGCCACCACGGGCAATCATGCCGGTACCGGCGACGCCGTTGAGGCCGCTGTCGTGCAGGGCGTCACGGCCCTTGGCAATGCGGTCTACCCAGGCAGCCACATCACCCAGCTTCGGTGCACCGCCGGCGCCGGTGGAGTGGCAGGCCATGCAGGCAGCGTTATAGACCTCTTCGCCGGAGCGCGGGCCCGAGGCCGCGGCCACCGTCGCGGTCGCGCAGCTACTGTCGCCGGCCATACAGACTTCACCATGCGGCTTGATGCGCTCGATGATGGCGGAGCGCTGCTCGTCAGTCTTCGCGAAGGCCGCCAGCGATATCGCAGCAGCAAACAAAATCACGAGTGTTTTCAATGACTTGGTCATAAATCCCTCAGGTGGAACGTCTCAGTGGACGCGAATTATAGCGGCTTCACCGCCGCGCGGAAACTCGTCGGGCTTCCAATCGCCGCCCAGCCTGCCTAACATCCCTGCTCCGCATTTTTTCCACGCCGCCGAGGACACGCCATGAAGCTGTACACCTACGATCCTGCCCCGAATCCGATGCGTCTGAACCTGTTCCTGAAGTACAAGGGCATCGACATCGATACCCAGCAGGTAGACCTCGGCACCCTCGAGCAGCACAGCGACGAGTACGGCGCCATCAACCCCGCCCGCACGGTGCCCGCCCTGGTGCTGGACGGCGGCGATCTGCTGACCGAGGTGATCGGCCAGTGCGTCTACCTTGAAGCCCTGCACCCGGACAAGCCGCTGATGGGCAGCACGCCGCTGGAGCAGGCCGAGGTCATTAGCTGGGACCACAAGATCTTCCTGCAAGGCATGGCGGCAATTGCCGACATCTTCCGCAACGGCCACCCGGCCTTCAAAGACCGGGCCATGCCCGGCCCGCTGAAGCTGCCGCAGATTCCCGAGCTCTGTGAGCGCGGCAAGCTGCGCCTGGAGGCTTTCTGGCCGATGATCGAGGTACAGCTCGGCAAGCACCCGTGGATCGCCGGCGACAACTTCTCCTTTGCGGATATCGACCTCTACTGCCTGGTGCAGTTCGCCGGCTGGATCAAGGAAGGCATCCCCGAAGACTGCGCCAACGTGCAAGCCTGGTATTCGCGAGCGGAGGCGGAACTGGGCTAACGCTGAAGCGCCGCGGCGGGCGTTTCATTTCTAAATGAAAATGATTATCATTAAGAAATCGACGTCGGCTACCTGACGCCGATCTGCACTCCCCTGTTCACTACACAGGCGCATTGCTTGATGCGCCGGTACCGGTATGGATGTCCGCCGACCATGAAGTATGCTGTATCACCATGGATTTTCTCGCTGGCCCTGGTATCACCTGCCTATTCGCAAACTGAGAATGCGCCGCTAAACGACGTCGCCGACGACAGGCTGGAAACCGTGGTAGTCACTGCCCGGGCCGCCAAACTCTATCGCGTCAATGAAACCGAAGCAGGGCGATTGCCTATCGCCCCGCTCGACGCTTCCCAGTCGATCACGACGCTTACCGCCGAGCTTATCCGCGACCAGGGCGCGCGCGAGTCCACCGACCTGTATCGCAATATCTCGGGGGTCAGCCAGTTCAGCTACGCCGGTGTGACTGCGCGCGGTTTTCGCCAGACCGAAATTTTCTACGACGGCCTGCGCGGCGATCCACTGGTGACTTTCTCAGTGCCGCAGCTTTTCAATATTGAACGCGTGGAATTCCTCAAAGGGCCTGCCGGTATGCTCTATGGCGTCGGCGCCCCGGGCGGCCTGTTCAACTACGTCACCAAGAAACCCACGGAAGACTTCAACGCCAACCTGCGTGCGATTGCCGGCAACTTCGACCGGCAGGGCGTGTCCGGCGAGGTATCCGGGGGCTTGTCCGTGGATGGCCTGTCGGGTCGACTGGGCTTTTTCTATGAAGACCGCGACCTGTTCCAGGACAACGCGGGTAACGAGACCTCAATCTACGACATAGGCCTCGCCCAGGATTTCGAGAACACACGAATCACCTTTCAGTACACCCGCTACGACCAGGAACTTCCCGGTAGCCGGCTGCGTGGCGTACTGGTGGAGGAAGACGGCGACTTCATCACTGATATCGAGTGGAATCACAACGAAGCTTTCGACGGCATGGACCTGGAGACTGACTACTTCAATCTGCGGGCCGAGGGCACTATTGGCGAGAACCTGAGCTGGAACGCCTCCGCTCGCTATATTGACGCGCAGGAGTTGCAGCAGTGGCATAGCCCGATTGTGGTGCTGCTGGATTTCGATGAGGACACGCTGGAGAGAGGCTACGTCGACCAGGACCGGCAGCGCGATATCGCCAGCGCCGGGGCCAACCTGATCTGGAAGACCTCGCTGGGACCTGTTGAGACACGCATCCTGGCCGGCTTTGACGTCTACAATGAGCAACTCGACTTCCGCAACGGCGGCGCCAACACCGTGTTGCTGGGTGGCAATGTGCCCGGCATCAGTATCAGCCAGCCTGTTTACGGCGCCACCGATCCAAGCACCTACGACGTGTCGAACACGTTTTCCGAAACCGAGCAGGACCGGCTGGGTGGCTACCTGCTCGGCGAGTTCACCTGGAGGCGCTGGATCGCCACCCTGGGAGTGCGCTATGACGAGTTCGAAGACGAATTCCAGTTCACTCAGTTCACCGGTACCGAGCGCCCGGTAGAGCGGTTCGATGATGATGAAACCACCATGCGCGCGGGCCTGGTCTACAAGCTCCGGGATGACGTGTCGCTGTATGCGCAGTGGTCTGAGAGCTTCGAGCCCCAGGATGCAGGTGTACAGACAGTGGAGGCAGGCGGTCCTTTCTCACCCACCACCGGCGAGATGTACGAGCTGGGGCTCAAGACGGAACTCTTCAACGGCCGGCTGCAGTCCAGCCTGGTGGCCTACCAGATTACTCGTGAGAACATCCTGCAGCCGGACCCGGCAGGGTCTGCCTTCGGACAGGAGCGCTTTGTCGCCGTCGGGGAAATCGAGAGTGAAGGCATCGAGTTTGATCTATCTGCCGATATTACCGACGACTGGGTCTTCACCCTGGCCTACGGCTACAACGACACCAGCATCACGGAAGATGTGACTGGGGATGGGGGCGGCATTGGTAACAATGTAGGCGACCAGTTCATCAATGCACCGGAGCACCAGCTTGGTATCTGGACTCGCTACCAGTTACCGGTGTTCGACATGGCCGTTGCCCTGGGTATGGACTATATCGACGACCGGATCGGCTTCGGCGGGCAGGACGTACCCAGCTACGAGATTTTTGACGCCTCGCTATTCTGGGAGCCCGGCCCGGTAAGCGTGATGCTACGCGTGGATAACCTGCTCGACGAGGAGTATGCAAGCTCGGGCTTCCTCGACATTACCGGGCGTATCCCGGCTGTATTTGGCCCTACATTGGGGCTCTACAACTTCCCGGGCTCACCCCGCAGCTATTTCCTGGAAGTCTCAAAAACCTGGTAGATCGCAAATGCGAAAAGGCAGTAGCAAGCGCAGACGCTTCACCCTGCATAGCTGGGCCGGCTTTCATTTTGCTGCTGTTATGAGCCTGGTACTGCTTACCGGTACGGTAGCAGTGCTGGCCAATGAGATCGACTGGTTACTTACACCTGCCATGCGGGTCACACCGGAGGGTGATCGGGTGAGCTGGCAGGAGGTGTACGACAACCTGGCGGCCCATGCACCGGGACACGGGATTGCCAGCATCGCAAGCATGCAGGGCGATCATTTCGCCTACCGCGCCAGCATGACGGACGATCGCGGTGTGCGTTACTTCGCCTACATCAACCCGTGGACCGGCAAAGTCACAGGTACCGGCAGCCCACTGACCGTGCAGCGCTTCTTTCGAGACCTGCACCGCTACCTGTTTATGCCGGCGGCCCTCGGTCTGCCGATTGTGTCCCTGATGGCGATTCTACTGTCGATTTCGCTGTATACGGGCCTGCGCACCACCAGCAAGTGGCGCCAGATCGCGACCCGGGTTCGGACCAAACACGGGCTGCGGGTCGCCATCGGCGATGCGCACAAAGCGGCGGGGCTATGGAGTAGCTGGTTTATTGCCCTGATCATTGTTACCGGACTGTGGTACTTCGCCGAGCTGGTCGCGCTCGGCAGCGGCGGACGTTTCGAACCTCCGCGCCCGGCGCTGGATGAAACGACGCTTGCCGCTCGCGGCGACACGATTCCGGTGGCACCCGTCGATCATTTCCTGGCGAGCGTGAAGCAGGCCTTTCCCGAACTGAGGCCCGATACGATCTACTTTCCGTTTCGCATTGGCGGTCCAGTCACGATACTGGGGCGGACGGACGACCCGCTGGTCCGTTCGCGGGCCAACCGGGTGTTTCTCGATCCCAGCGACGCCTCCATCATCAAGGTGCAACGCTCGACGGAGATCGGCGCTGCAGCCTACCTCAACGAGCTGGCAGACCCCCTGCATTTTGGCTACTTTGCAAAGCTGCCCAGCAAACTGATCTGGTTTGTTGGCGGGCTGGCCATGACCGGGCTGTCGCTCTCGGGCGTGTGGTTAACCTGGCGGCGGGTCAAGACCGCGTCACCCAGC
>JANQLM010000078.1 GCA_028280635.1 Halieaceae bacterium
CCGCTGGCGGGCATTGAGGCGTTCTACGAGCGTAGCGTGGACGACATTCTCGCCGGCCTGCCCGCGGCGGAACCCGCCCGGCTCCGGGCAGACAGCGAAGAACCCAGCGGCTCCAACGGCATCGCGCTCGCCGGCCAGCATACCGACAGCGGCAACACGCTGCTGCTGATCAACCCCCACACCTCGTTCTACTTCCGCAGTGAGTACCACATGGTCAGCGAGGAAGGCCTCAACGCCTACGGCGCGGTGACCTGGGGCCAGTTTTTCATCTACCAGGGCTTCAACGAGGACACCGGCTGGATGCACACCTCCACCTACGCGGATTTCATGGATGAATTCGTGGAGGATGTCACCAACCGACGCGGCCAGCTTGTCTACCGCCACGGGGATTGGCAGCGGCCGGTGTCCATGGACACCATCACACTGCGGTACGCGGATGGCGACGCCATGGCTGAGCGGATGTTCCCGCTGCTGCGCACCCACCACGGGCCAATCACTCACATGCTCGACGGTCGCTGGGTGGCGACGAAGATAAACTGGGACCCGGTGAACGCGCTGCGCCAGTCCTGGCTGCGCACCAAACAGTCCGACCACGCCGGCTTCCGCGAGATCATGGACATTCGCACCAACTCCTCCAACAACACGGTATTTGCCGATTCCAATGGCAACATCGCCTACTATCACGGCAACTTCATGCCGAAGCGGGACGCCCGCTTCGACTACTCGCAGCCCGTGGATGGCAGCGACCCGGCGACCGACTGGCAGGGCCTGCACGAGGTAGAAGAGACCATCCACCTGGTGAACCCGTCGGTGGGCTGGCTACAGAACTGCAACTCGACCCCCTTCACCGCTGCAGGCGCAGACAGCCCACGGCCCGAGGACTACCCCGCCTACATGGCACCGGACCCGGAAAACTTTCGCGGCGTACACGCGGCCATGCTGCTGGATGATTTCGCCACCGGGGCCGACGACAAGATGTCGATGTCGGAGCTTATCGCGCTGGCCTACCACCCGGCCCTGCCCGCCTTTGATGTGCTGCTGCCCGACCTGTTCGCGGCCTGGGACAGTGAGGGCAGCGCCTTCCCGGCCCTGGCCGAGCCGATCGCCACCCTCGCCGCCTGGGATCGCAACGTGGCGGCGGACTCGGTAGCCATGAGCCTCGCCCACTTTTACGGCCTCGCCATACTCTCCGACTGGCAGCGCGGCGGCAGTGCCAGCCGCATGCAGTGGATTGAGGGGTCCGCCAGGCGGCTGCCGCCCGGGGAACGGCTGGACCTGCTGGCAGGCGTGGTCGCCAGGCTGGAAGCGGACTTTGGCGACTGGCAAACCCCCTGGGGGGAGATCAACCGTTTCCAGCGTCTGGACGGCAGCATCGACGCCGGCTTCGATGACGAGCAACCCAGCCTGCCGGTGGGCATGACCACCGGGCGCTGGGGCGCGCTGGCGGCCTACGGCTCACGCACCGGGGAGGCTACCCGTCGGCTTTACGGCTACCGCGGCAACAGCTTCGTGGCAGTCGTGGAATTCGGGGACAAGGTGCGGGCCAGGTCGTTGCTGGCGGGCGGCCAGAGCGGCGACCCCGCCTCGCCCCACTTCCTCGACCAGGCCGAGCGCTTCATCAATCGCGACTTTAAGGAGGTGGCCTTCTACCGGGAAGACGTGGAAGCCCGGGCCCACAGCCGCTACCGCCCGGGCGAAAATCCCGAGTCAAAATGAGCGCAAGTTGTGCAATATTCCTGTGACCTGGCTCACAAAAAGACCTCGTTTGTTAATTCTTACCAAACTTAGGCGGGGATAGTCCCTACTACCCACCAGAGTTTTTACCTAAGGTGATGCCCATGGGGAAAACAATTAAAACAATCGTTATCGCTTTGGGGTTGGCCGCGCTGGCCGGCTGCGCATCCACGCCGATGCCGAAGGCCTTCGCCAATCACTTCAGCAGCGCCCGCGACGACGCGGACCACGGCAAGTGCATGACTGATAACACCCCCTTTAACAACCGCCAGTTGATGATGGCGCCCAACAGCGTACAAAACGCCTGGACCTACTGCGTAAAGCAGTCAGATGTCTGGTACCCCGGCAAAGACACTGGCAGCAGCACGCCGGTCTCCTGGGACAAGCAGTAAGCAGCGGGCACTCGCCCACCCTTCTCTTCAGTTTTCCGATACCACCTGCCCACTGCGACCGCCGCGGCGGCGTCGCTATGGGTGGTAGCGCGTGGTCAGGCTGACATAAGAGCGGTTCAGGAAAATCGTGGGGTCGCCCCGCTTTTCATCCCAGGGGGCTGTGATCCCCGCCGCCTGTATTTCTTCCAGGCTCTTGCCATCGGCGATCATCGCCAACATTTCGAGCTGCACGATTTCCAGCATGGTGATGTAGTCGCCGAACTCGGCCTGGGTGGCAAGCTCACCGTGGCCAGGGATAATCACGGTATTCGCGTCGGTCATGGCCAGCACTTCCAGGCAATTCCTGATGACACCATCCAGGGTGCCGCCGTTAGCCGCGTCGATAAACGGGTAACCGGCATTGTTGAACACATCCCCCATGTGCACGGCGTTGCGGCCCTGGAAAAACACAATGGCGTCGCCGGTGGTATGCGCCGGGCCGAAATGCATGACATCCACCTGCTCACCGTTGATGTGGAACTGCATGATGTCATCGAAGGTGATGTCAGGCAGCGCTTCCGGCGGGTAGGCCTTCTGTGTCGCCGCGGCCATGACCAGGTTGACCGGGTTGTCGCGTTGCATCATCACGCGAGAGTTGCTGTGGGACACCAACCAGGTGTTGTCTTCCTTGCCCAGCACCAGGTTGCCGTCGGCATGATCGAAGTGCCAGTGGGTGTTGATCACAAAATCCACGTCGCGGTCGCCCTGCTTGCGCATGGCCCGCCGCAGCTTCGGCATCACCGCCGGCACCTGGTCATCGACCAGTAGTACTCCGTCCTCACCGGAAGACACCGCGATATTGCCCCCCATACCAAACAGCACATAGAACCCGTCAGCGATTTCCTGGGTGCGGATTTCAACCTTGTCAGCATCCCAACCGAAGGCCGTCATCACCGCGTCCACTGGCTGGGGCTCGGGATCCGGCGGCAATTCATGGGCTGCCAGTGGTGCGCACAGCAGCAGGCCGGCCAACGCAGCAAAGGAGTTTTTCATGGGGCGGGCTCCTAGGAGGTCATAGGCTGGAAGACCGCGTCCTCCAGTTCGATAAAGGCGTCTTCGATATAGCGGCCCAGGCGATCCAGGTTGTCCATCTCCCGGGTCGCCACCAGGCCGAAGTGTAGGGTGCCGGAGTAGCTGTACAGGGTGATATTGAGCTGGTTACCCGGCGGCAATGTGCTGATAGGCAGGGACTGCTCCATCTTTGCACCCTTCATGTAAAGCGGTTTGCTGGGCCCGGGGACATTGGATACCAGGGTATCGGCAATGGCCGGCAGCACGCGGTCCAGCCGCAGCAGCTGGATCAGCTCGATGATTACCGCCAGTACTGCCGTGTACTGGGCCACCGCGATGGACGGTACACCATCGATCTGATTACGCACGCTGCGCAGGGTGAAACCAATTTCCCGCAGGCGTGTGTAGGGGTCGCTGTCGCTGGGCGCCAGGTCAACCAGCACAATCCCGATCTTGTTGCCGCTGACCTTGTCGTTCTCATCGCGCAGGTTGACCGGCATCTGAATGGACAGCGGGCGCTCAAGTTCGATGCCGCTGTCCGCCAGGTAGCGCCGCAGGGCGCCGTCGATACAGGTGAGCGCAATGTGGTTGAGTGTGCATCGGGTCATGGCCCGCAGCTTCTTGATGCGCGTCATCGGCACGTGGGCGGTGGCGAACTGCCGACCGGCGCTGACGGTGCCGGTGAGCGGTGTGTTTTCCACGGCGCGGAACGGCAATGCCACCGCATTTCGCGTCAGCCCCACCTGCTCCAGCGCCAACTGGGTAGTGAGTTTGGTAGTACCGCCGAGGATCTTGCGCCAGTTGTCCAGGCTGCGCAGCAGCTTGCCAAAAATGGCGCGACGGCTGGCCTGGGATTCATCTCCCTCGCGGCGCGGTTTGTCGCCCAGGGTCCAGATCGCTTTCAGGGCCCGTGATTTGGCGCTGGTGTTGAGTGAGCTCGCGCCCCAGCGCGACATCGTGACGCCGTCGGCATAGGCGTGGTGCATCTTCGAGTACACCGCGAAGCGCCCGCCCGCCACCCGGTCGATCAGGTGAAACTCCCACATGGGCTTGCTGCGGTCCATCAGCGGCTCGTGCAGACCGGACACGTAGTCAAACAGCTCCCGCTCGCTGAGCAAGGACTCCGGGTTGTGATAGAACAGGTGATCTTCGATGGCGAAATCTGCCGCATCGCGCCAGCGCGGCCCGCCCAGGGAGCGGAAGTCGATCACCTTATTATAGGGCGGGACCGGCTTGTCGTGGCGAGCCAGTTCTTCAGCCAGGCCGTGCACCCACTTGGCGGAACTGCCCGCGGGTTTCTTGAATATCATCAGCCCCGCGACATGTTTGGGGCTCTCTTCCGACTCGGTCAGGAAAAACGCGAGGTCCAGCAGGGACAGGCGACTCATGGTGTATCCCGGTTTTTGTTATTTGCTCTGCAGTGTAGATGTTTTACGCGGCCGCTGACCAGCCGTACCAGTCCAGCGTCCGGTCGCGTCCCTGCAGTCAGGTTACGCGAGGCGTCGTTTCAGTCTTGGGCATCATCCGGCACCGGGTGGCCTGACAATGCCTGCTGGCTCAGAGCGGGCCCTGCTGCCAGGGGCCGGTGATAGCAAAGGTGATGCCAGGTGTCTGGATGTTGACGTAGAGATAGGTGCCCGTTGGGTCGAAGCAGGCGCCGCACCATTCCCGCCCGCGGTAATCAGCCGGCTCAATAAACGGGCGGTTCGGCAGGGGCGAATCAATCACGATGTTGTTCTCCGCAAACACGAAGGAACTGCCGTCCTGGCCGATGCCGAGCATCCGCGCACCGGTGACCAGTGCACCGTTTTCGGAAAGGCCACCGCCGTCTTCACAAACCAGCAGGCTGCCCTGGGGAGTCACCGTAATGTTGTCCGGGTTGTCCGCGGTGGCTTCCTCCGGGGAGACAAAGAGGGCGCGCAGGGTTTCTTCACCGGGAACGTAGGCCCACACTGAACCCTTGGCCGCCGCACCGCCGGCGGTATCGACGAAATACACAACACCGTCCTGGTACCAGCAGCCCTCGCCGCGGCGGAAGCTGGCGCCACCGGCGGCCTGGCCCTGAAGGAAAGGCCCTGAACGGCCCTGCCCCTCGACCGGCGGAAAGCCATCGCCCGGAGACACCAGCGTCTCCGGCTGCGCCACCGGGTCGGGAATCAACACCCACTCCACATCGAAAGAATCCCCCTGTGAGGCGAGGCCCAGGTCAATACCCGGCTGCTCGCGCACCGCGAGCATTTCCAGCACACCGCCATTCTCCAGCGAGCCGACTCGTTGACTGATGTCGTTCGGGGTAAAGCGATAGAAGCCCGACAGCGGTCCGTTGTCCTCAGTCAGGTAGACCCTGGAATCCCGGGAATCCACCGCCACCGCTTCATGGCGCATCAGGCCCATCTCCTTGATAGGGACCGCCGACGCTGACGCCAGCGCCGGGTCGGGCACCTCGAACACAAAGCCGTGGTCCTCGGCACCGATCAGGCTGCCGATCACCATGGTCTCTTCACAGGTGAGCCAGCTGCCCCAGGGGGTCGGGCCACCGGCGCAGTTGGTGAGGGTGCCGCCCAGGGTGGCCCGGTCTTCCACCAATTGCCCGCCGCGCAGGGTGAGCGCCGTGGTCCCGCCCGCCAGGCCGCTCACCAGCCCCGGGAACCGGAATCCGTCATAAACCGGTGCCAGGTCAGCACCGACGATCGGCAGCGGATTGTCCGCTTCGGCCACCCCGCGCTCGTGGTTTCGAATCAAGACCACGTCGCTGCTGCCGCCCAGGCCACTGACCACGGCCATGCCGTCGTGCCGGTCCGGGGTGAAGGTGCCATCGCTCATGATGTCGCCGGTCCAGCCGAAGGATGTGTAGCTGAAGCCCGCCGGCAGCTTCAGCAGCTCCATCCCGGTGGCGCTGTCCGCTGTGGCAGACAGGGGCCCGTAGGAGGCAGCCCCGGTGTCGGGGTTGAACGTATTGGTGCTGTCGCTACAGCCCTGCAGCGCCTGAAAAAGAGGCGCCAATCCAATGGCGATGGCTGACCTGCCAGCGCCGGCCACAAACCGGCGACGATTGAGAGGTGACGGCTTGAACTCGGGCATGGATACCACTCCGCGTTATGATATCTCCAGCCTACTGGCCCAACATTGCGGAGCGATGACGGGCAGATGTTAGCTTGTAGCGCGGTGGTTCCTGTCGGCAAAAAAAAGCCCCCGCTGCAACCAGCGGGGGCAAGAATCGAAGCGTCACAGGGGAATCGGAAGCTTCGAGGGGTTCGCGTGCTTAGAGCGGGCGCCGGCGCACAAAGTTCAGTGCTTTACATTCTTTTACCAAAGCCCTCGGTGGCTAAAGCTCTCAATGACTAAAGCTCAGAGATCTTCTTGTTAAGCTGAAACTGCCGGGAGGTCACGTAGGACTCCATGTCGTTAACCCGCTGCAGTGCCGCATCCAACCGTTCCCGGGCGCGCTTGAGGCGCTCTGAGGGACTATCGCTGTAGCGGAACATGCGCTTGGGTCGGTAATCGTGCTGGTCGTCGTCGTATTCCATCTCGATCACCTCCTCCACTTCCTCCATATCGTCGTCCACCGGGTCGTCCCAGCGCTCGTAAACGTCGGCCTTGCGGCGCGGCGCCATCAGTATCCAGCCCGCCAGGTAGGCCCACAGGGCCAGGCTGCCGGTAAACAGGAAGGCGACGATGGCCAGCAGCCGCACCACCCAGGTTTCCACTTCCCAGTAATCGGCGAGGCCTGCGCATACGCCGGCCACCTTGCCCTTACGCGTGTTGCGGTAGAGGCCCATGCCCCAGCCGTTGGCCTTGCGGCGACGGTACTCCCGGCGGCGTTGCTTGAAGCCGCCACGGCGAGTGCGTCTGCGGTATCTGCGTCCCATCTCAGTGACTCCTGTCCTGGTCGGTTTTGTAGTGGTCCCTGCGCTCCTGCTGCTGACGCCAGTCCGGATAGTCTGAGTCCAGCAGCGTCTCCAGGGTGTGGATGCGGTCCGTCAGCTTGTCGACGGTTTCCATAATGTGATCCACGGTCTCCCGGTCCTCCTGCTTGAGGCTGCGCGAGGATCGCTTGAGCGACGAGTAGTGCATGGTGATCCACATAGGAAGCACGATCACCATGAACAGGATCGTCGGCACAAACATGAATTCAAAAAATTTCATCTAATGATTCCCCCAAACCCTTTTTGATAGGGGGCGGTCAACTCCCTGACCGCCCGACTCACTTATGCACTGGCGCTGTTGTTTTCGGCCGGCTGTTCGCCGCCGCCCATTTCGCGCTTCAGCCGTGCCAGCTCTTCGTTGACCTTCTCCTCTTCCACCAGGCCATCGATCTCGGTGGCGAGGTCAGTGACGTCGCGGCCCAGGTCCATCGCCTCGAGCTGGCTTTCCATGGTGTCCATGCGACGCTCGAACTGGTCGAACTTGGCAAAAGCCTCGTCCAGCGCCTCGCGGTGCATCTGGCGCTTGACCTTGATGCGTGACTCCACGGTCTTGCTGCGCATGACCAGGGTCTTCTGCTTGGCGCGAGCGTCGGTGAGCTTCTGCTGCAACTGGCCGATCTCGTCGTTGAGCTGCTGGATGTGCTCGTCGGTGGCGGCCAGTTCCGCTTCCACGGTGGCCAGCTCTTCCTGGATGATCTGTTTCTCCTGAAGGGCAGCCCGGGCCAGGTCCTCACGGCCCTTGCTGATAGCAAGCCTGGCCTTTTCTTCCCAGGCCACGATGTCGTCTGCCACCTGCTGGCGGCGGCGCTCGGCGGCCTTACGCTCGGCCAGCACCCGGGCGGAGGAGCTGCGCACTTCCACCAGGGTGTCTTCCATCTCCTGGATAATCAGGCGGATCATTTTTTGCGGATCCTCGGCCTGGTCCAGGATGGAGTTGATGTTGGAGTTGATGATGTCGGTCATGCGGGAAAAGATGCCCATGATGTCGCTCCCTTGGTCTATCTCTCGTCGTGCGGTTTAAGTGCTGATTAGTTGAAAAGAATTCGGTGCTGGCGGTGCTTGTAAGCGCCGGGCCTGGGCATGCCAAACCAGAACAGCGCCTCGATCACCGCTGCGATCTGCAGGAAGGTGAGGCCACCGGCCATCGCCCCGGCAAAAGCGCCCACAAAGGCGCAGATCACCGCCAGTGCGATGTAAACCAGGATGCGTTCTTCAATCGTCGTCATTGTCATTCCTGCCAGTTTCGGTACGGGGTGGTGGATTTCGCTGAAGCCGCCACATTTGTTTATATTTCGCCAGTTATATACCAATTACCGTGCCAACTTTTTAAGTAATTGTTTTTATTAGATTTAATTTGTTAAACGGTTTTATCGCTTACAATATTTTGGTCTATTTCGCCAACAATATGGTTCATTTCACCGCTAAATTTGTTAAATTGACCAAATGCGAGACACCGAACGCATCATCGGCAACAGCGCCACCCTCACCCAGGCCCTGGACCAGGTCTCCCGGCTGGCGCCCATCCAGCGCCCGGTGCTGGTGATCGGCGAGCGCGGTACCGGCAAGGAGCTGGCCGCTGAACGCCTGCATTTCCTCTCCACCCGCTGGGACGGGCCGTTCCTGAAGGTGAACTGCGCCGCCATTGCCGAAAACCTGCTGGAATCGGAACTGTTCGGCCACGAGCCCGGTGCCTTTACCGGTGCCAGCCGCACCCACCGGGGCCGCTTCGAGCGCGCCGACGGTGGCACCCTGTTCCTCGACGAACTGGGCACCATGTCCATGGGCCTGCAGGAAAAGCTGTTGCGGGCGATCGAGTACGGCGAGTTCGAGCGCCTGGGAGGCCAGACCACTATCCAGGTGGATGTGCGGGTGATCGCCGCCACCAACGCCAACCTCAAGCAGATGGCCGCCGAGGGCGGTTTCCGCGAGGACCTGCTGGATCGCCTCAGCTTCGACGTGGTGCACCTGCCGCCCCTGCGTCATCGCCTCAGCGATGTGCCGGAGCTGGCCCACCACTTCGCCGTACAGATGTGTTCGGAACTGGGCTGGGAGCTGTTCCAGGGCTTTACCGAAAGCGCCGCCCGCCAGCTGCTCCAATACCCCTGGCCCGGCAATGTGCGGGAATTGAAGAACGTGGTGGAACGTTCAGTATCGCGCTGGGGCAACCCAGAGAAACCGGTGGGCACCGTGGTGATCGACCCCTTCGACTCACCTTACGAAGACTGGGGGACCGTGAGCAGGCCGCAGGCGGCAACCGCGCCACTCCAGCCAGCCGCTCCCATGGACAAGCCTGTGCGCTTTGCCCGTGCCGTTGCCGATTACGAAAAGCGATTGCTGCGCGAAGCCCTGGAAGCCAACGACCAGCACCAGGGCAATACCGCTCGCGCCCTGGGTCTGAGCTACGACCAGCTACGTGGCCTGTTACGCAAGCACAAGCTGCTGAAGCGACGCCGGAAAACCGCGGCTGCGTGATACACTCCTGCGCCATGGCAGCGCAGCTTTCCAGCCAACAAACCGACGCCCTGACCCGCGCCCTGGCCGCGCTGGGCAGTGAGGACTTTGGCCCGCGCCTGCTGGATTTTCTGCGCGCCGCGGTGGACTTCGATAGCGCTGTCATCATGGCCTATCCCGAAGACTCCACCCTGGTGGTGCTGACCAATGAACTGTCGGCGGGCGACCGCGCCCTGTTTGACGGCGCCTACCCCAATGGCCTCTACCTGCTCAGCCCGCTTTACCTGCAGGCTCGCAGCGGCCAGCGCGGCTGCTATCACATCGATGAGATTGCCCCCGAGGGCTTTACCGACAGCGAGTTTTTTGAACTCTACTACTCGAGCAACGGCTCCATCGACCAGCTCGCCTACTTCTGTGAGTCCGCCAAGGGCACACCGCTGGTCATCTCCATGGAGCGCACCGAAGGACTGCCGGTTTTCAGCGACCAGGAACGCGAGCGCCTGGTGACGCTGTCACCGCTGGTCAGTGAACTGGTGCGCCAGCAGCGCTGGCCGATCGGCGACATGGAACCGGCACCGGCACTGGACATGCACGCCCACATGGAACAGGTGCTCGACCTGTTCGGCTCCAGCACCCTGACTCCTCGGGAACGGGAAGTCGTGCGGCTGATTCTCAAGGGCTACCCCTCCAAATCGGTAGCCCGGGAACTGGACATCAGCACCCAGACCGAGCAGGTGCACCGCAAGAACATCTACCAGAAGCTTGGGATTTCTTCCCACTCCGAATTGTTTACCCTGTTTTTTCAAGCCATTGCCCAGCCCGCCGGCGGCACCGACCCGCTGCTGACGCTGCGCGCCTGATCCCGAGGAACACCGCATGACCCTCCCACTCAAAGACCCTTCCCTGCTCAAGCACCAGGCCTACATCAACGGCCAGTGGGTGGATGCTGACAGCGGCGCCACGGTGGCGGTGGACAACCCCGCCACCGGCGAGACGATCGTCGAGGTGGCGAAGGTGGGCGCTGCGGAAACCAGGCGTGCCATTGAAGCTGCCGATATAGCCATGCAGTCCTGGAAGGCGAGGCCCGCCAAGGAACGCGCAGTGCTGCTGCGCCGCTGGTACGACCTGATGATGGAGCACCAGGAAGACCTGGCCATCATCATGACTGCGGAACAGGGCAAAGTGCTGGCGGAATCCCGCGGTGAGGTGGCCTACGGCGCCGCTTTCGTCGAGTGGTTCGGCGAGGAAGCCAAGCGCGTGGATGGCGACGTAATTCCCGGCCCCTCCCCGGACAAGCGCATCGTCTGCATCAAGCAGCCGGTGGGCGTGGTCGCGGCCATCACGCCCTGGAACTTCCCTAACGCGATGATTGCCCGCAAGGCCGCCCCGGCCCTCGCCGCCGGCTGCAGCATTGTGATCAAGCCCGCCACCTCCACGCCGCTGTCGGCCTTCGCCATGGCCGAGCTGGCGGAGCGCGCCGGCATTCCCGCCGGCGTGCTCAACGTGGTGTGCGGTTCCTCCGGCGAGATCGGCGGCGAGCTGACCGGCAGCCCCATCGTGCGCAAGCTCACGTTTACCGGCTCCACGCCGGTGGGCAAAACCCTGATCGAGCAGTCCGCCGGCACGGTGAAAAAAGTTTCCATGGAACTCGGTGGCAACGCGCCCTTCGTGGTATTCGACGATGCCGATATCGATGAAGCCGTGGAAGGCGCCATGGCCTCGAAGTACCGCAACTCCGGCCAGACCTGTGTGTGCGCCAACCGCCTGTTTGTGCAGGACGGTGTGTACGATAAGTTCGTCGAGAAGTTCGTGAAAGCCACCCAGCAACTGGTGGTGGGCAACGGCATGGACGACGGCGTCACCGCCGGCCCGCTGGTGGACCTGAACGCGGTGAACGATGTGGACGCGCTGGTGCAGGAAACCATCGCCCAGGGCGCCACGGTAGCCGCTGGCGGCGGCCCCCACGAACTGGGCGGCTGCTATTACCAGCCCACGGTGCTCACCGGTGTCACCAGCGAGATGGCCGTGTTCCGCAACGAGATCTTCGGCCCCGTGTCACCGGTGATTCGCTTTTCCAGCGAAGACGAGCTGATCGAGATGGCCAACGACACCGAGTTCGGCCTGGCCAGCTACTTCTACGCCCGCGACATCGGCCGCATCTGGCGCGTGGCGGAACAACTCGACTACGGCATCGTCGGCGTCAACTCCGGCATCATCTCCAACGAGATGGCCCCCTTCGGCGGCCTTAAGGAATCCGGCATGGGCCGCGAGGGCTCCAAGTACGGCATGGATGACTACCTGGAAATCAAGTACATCCTGATGGGTGGGATCTAATTCCACCTATAGTGCTCAAGCTGGCCAGCTTGAGCTTCTCTCCGCCGGGGACCTTCCTATACTCCTGACCTGAGGTGCGCGCAGGGACGCGCTCCCGCACACCAGGGAAGGTGCCATGGGCCTGTTCCGCCAGGAAGCTATTGATGCACAGCGTCATCGCCTGCAGGGCCATGTGGTGCTGTTGCCCCGTTGGCCCCACGCCCTGCTGAGCGCGCTGCTGCTATTGTGGCTGGCCGCGCTGATAACCTTTCTCACCCAGGCGTCTTACTCCCGCAAGGAAACCGTCCGCGGCTGGCTGGAGCCCGCCGACGGCATGGTGCGCATCTTCCCGCAGGCCGAGGGCCGCATTGCCCAGCTATTGGTGGCGGAAGGTGAGCCTGTTGTCAAAGGTCAGCCGGTAGCGATCATTAACGGTGATCGCATTCTCGAAGACGGTGCTCATCTAGAGGCGTTACTGCTGGAGGAATACCAGGCCCGCAAGGACGCGATGGAACGCCAGCTCGCACGGGAGGCGGTACTGGAGGAGCTGCGCAACGGCGAACTGCTGGCGCGCATCGGCGATGCCAAAGCGACGCTCAAACAGTTGGATGAACAGGCGGCCACCCTGGCACAACGCATCGCGATTGGCGAGCAACGCCTGGCCCGCCATCGCTCTTTGGCAGAGGCCGGGCATCTCACAGCGTCCGAACTGGAACAGCTGGAGGAACAACAACTACTGCTCACCAGCGAACGGCAGGAACTCACGGTACAGCGCCTGCAACAGGCCTCCCTGCTTAAGCAACTGCGCGCCGAACGTCAGCGCCTGCCTGAAGAAACCCGCAACGCCGAAGACCGGCTGCGTATCGCCCTGGGCGAACTTTCTGCGGAGATCGCCCAACTGCGCGGCAACCGCGCCCATGTGCTGGTGGCGCCGTTGGACGGCCAGGTCAGCAGCATCGGTTTCGCGGAGGGGCAGCGAGCCACATACGAGCAAGCCCTGATGACCCTCCTGCCAGAGAACTCACCCCTGGAGGCCACACTGTTGGTCCCGGTGCGTGCCGCCGGCTTTCTGGAAACAGGCCAGGCCCTGCATATCCGCTACGACGCCTTCCCTTACCAGAAGTTTGGCTTGCAGGCGGGTGAAATTGTGGAGGTCACCGCCGGTACGGTATTACCCTCCGACCAGGCCAATTTGCCGCTGCGAATCAGTGAGCCGGTATTTCGTGTGACGGCGGTGCCGGCAGATGATGGCGTGCCCGCCTATGGCCGCCGCTTCGAACTCAAGCCAGGCATGACGCTCAGTGCCGATATCGTGCTGGAAGAACGCTCACTGCTGCAGTGGCTGCTTGAGCCGCTGCACAGCCTGCGGGGGCGCATGACATGACGGCTCATGTCGATATCTCTTCGCTCACTTTCTCCTGGGGCCGCCGCGTGCCGCTAGTGCGCCAGGCGGAAGCCATGGAATGCGGCCACGCCTGCCTGGCGATGATTGCTGCCTATCATGGCAATCGTATGGGCCTGCAGGAACTGCGGCGGCGCTTTCCACCTTCAGGCCAGGGCAGCAGCCTCAAGGATCTGAGTGATATCGCCACCGAGCTTGGCATGACAGCACGCCCACTGCGCGCGGACCTTGGCGCGGTGCCGCACCTGGAGCGTCCCTGTATTCTGCACTGGGACCTGGATCACTTCGTGGTGCTGAAATCTATCGGCCGGCGCAGGGCCATCGTGCACGACCCGGCCAGAGGCGTACTCAAGCTTGGGCCGGAAGAGTTCTCCCGGCACTACACCGGCATTGCACTGGAACTCTCCCCCGCTCCCGGCTTCGAGAAATCGAGACGCCCGGCCAGGCTTCGCCTGAGCGATTTGTGGAGCCGAATCGTCGGCCTGAAGCGCTGCCTGGTGCAGTTGCTGGCCCTGTCACTGTTGCTTCAGCTATTCAGTATCGCTGCCCCGTTCTATATGCAGACCGTAGTGGACGACGTGGTGCTGCGCGGGGACACCGGCCTGCTGCTGACGCTGGCGATCGGCTTCCTGCTCCTGCTGGTCGTGGAGACCGGCACCAACGCCTTACGCGCATCGGTGATACTTCACCTGTCGACGCGGCTGCATCTGCAGCTCGCCGCCAATCTGTTCCAGCACCTGGTGCGATTGCCCATGACCTGGTTCCAGCGCCGCCACCTGGGAGACGTACTGTCGCGCTTCTCTTCACTGGATGCGGTGCGGGAAATCCTCAGCACCGGCCTGGTCACGGCGCTGGTTGATGGCCTCATGGCCTTAATCATGCTGCTGATTATGTTCCTGTACGACGCGCGGCTGACGCTGATCGTAGTCGGCATCCTGGCGCTCTATATCCTGCTGCGGTTACTGCTGTTTCCGCCCCTTCGCCGCCTCTCACAGGAGAGCATCGCCAACCATGCACTCTGTGAAACCAGCTTTATGGAAACCGCGCGAGGCATGCAGACCGTCAAACTACTGCAGAGGGAGAATGAGCGCCAGGGCCAGTGGCACAACCGAATGGCCGATGCCATGAACAGCGACATCCGCGTCGCCAAGATGGGCATCGGCTTCGCTGCCGCCAACCGCCTACTGTTTGGTATCGAGAACGTTCTGGTGGTCTATTTCGCCGCTCACGCAGTCATGGAGAACGTGATATCCCTGGGCATGCTGTTCGCCTTCATGAGCTACAAGCAGCGATTCACCGGCGCCATCGACAGCCTGGTCGACCAGTTGATCGAATTGCTGATGCTGGGCCTCCACCTCGAACGCATCAGCGACATAGCACTGGCCAACAAGGAACCAGGTGGAATTGTCCTGCCGGAATCTGTCCGCGGTAAAGAGGCAGGCGGCCTGCGTATTACCAGCAAGCGCCTGTCGTTTCGCTATGGCGCGCAGGAGCCCTGGATATTCCAAGGTGTCGAACTCAGCGTACCCGCCGGGAGCAGCATTGCGCTGGTCGGTCCCTCCGGCTGCGGCAAGACCAGCCTGCTGAAATGCCTGATGGGCCTGATGCCAGCGACAGAGGGTGAGCTGAGCATCAACGGCGTTCCCATAACCAGCCGCCAGGACTACCGCAGCTTAATTGCCGGCGTTATGCAAAGTGACCAACTTTTAGGCGGATCCATCGCCGACAACATTGCATGTTTCGACCAGCAGCTAGACTGGGAAAGAGTCATGCATTCGGCGCAGCTAGCCTGCGCCCACGAGGCGATCATGCAGATGCCCATGCAGTACAACACACCCGTCGGGGATATGGGCTCCACCCTCAGCGGCGGCCAGGTGCAGCGCATCATGCTGGCCCGCGCACTCTACCGACAGCCGCGCGTCCTGTTCCTCGACGAGGCCACCAGCCACCTGGATGTCGAAACAGAACGCGCCATCAACGCTAACATCGCCGGCATGAACATGACTCGCATCATGGTCGCGCACCGGCCCGACACTATCGCCATGGCGGACCAGGTCTACGAATTGCGGCGGGATTGCCGCAAGACCCAAGTGCGTTGACGAACGCATAAACTAAGCAACCAATATGAAAGGAATTGAATATGGACTTTTCACAACTTTCGACGAACAGCAATTGCCAGACCTCCTTGGCTGAGCTAGATGAAGATGACGCCCGCGACGTGCAGGGAGGAATGAGCCTGCAAGAGGGCGGCATCAACTTGATCATGCTCGGCGTAGGGAGCATGGCGCTCGCACCAGCGGCAGCTACATTTGCATTGGCGGCCGGAGTCACCATGGTCGGAGGTGCCTTTTACGGTAGGCTTAGATATCACCGATAAAAATGCGTATCGCATACATCATTCTTGCGCGGACTCCCCCGAGTCCGCCTCACTTATAGTCTTGGCTATGTCACGCTCGCCAAGCCATAAAACACATCAGCTGGCACCCTGGGCTAGGTTGTCGAGCTTTCCAGAAAACCCAGGTGGTTGGGCATCAATACGGAAGAATCAACTCCGGCACTTGACGGAAGCAGAGGCGGCCCGGGAGGCAGCATCATGGAATCTGTTTAGCCCAACGCTATTGGGTTCGCCGAGCACCGATCGGTTACTCCCAGCAATTCTCGTGCCTGAGTTTGCTAATGCGCTGCGGCAGAAGGTAATCCGACACACAAGAAACAACGCACTAGTTGCGTCAGTGGGATGCATCGCCTTCTTCTACCTTTTTTCTGGACTGTTTTTGGAGGTCGCAAGTTACTGGCCGTCAGTCCTATTGATGCTCCTGATCAGCCTGCTCTTCTGGTCTGAACACCTAAACGCTAAAAATGATCAAGCTTTCCTGGCAGAACGGGCGCTCTACCTGGCCTGGGTTCGTTCGAGGCTGACCTGTGGATATTGGATCATTCCTGGAACTCTACTGGTCGCAGGCATCGCTCAAACTGCGTCTGGACATTGGTTCACGGGACGCAACTGGATTCTCGAAGACTATGGTTTGATATATGAGCAGGTGAATAATGGAGAATATTGGAGACTACTCACCGGTCCGTTCTTTCACTCCAGCCCTACTCACTGGCTAATCAACTCGAGCCTGCTCCTCATGTTTTCCGTCTTCGTATTCGCTCTCCCACGGAGCGAACTACATATATGTCTATTTCTTATTGCAACGACCCTTTCCGGCCTGGCTGCATACATAACACACGAATATCTGCCCTTCTCTTTGCCAGCCAGCTATGACGGATTCGCTGGCATATCTGGCGGTGTCTTTTATCTGCAGGGCTTCATGCTCGCGAACGCGTGCCGGAACTCTTCCAGTTACCCTAGGGGACTACTGCTCATATTCGCGGTCATGACAACCGTGAATCTGGTACTCCCCCTTATGACAGAGAACAATATAAGTATTGCTGCACATGCCGCAGGCTTGGCATGTGGGCTGCTAATAGGAGCGTTCTTCGCCCCAGCCGGCGAATCAAACAACCTCGGAAGAGAAGATAGCCATGTCTAGAGGAGATGCAGCGAATCCTGACATCAAGACGCCAGCAGGCCTGTCGGATTCAGAGCGAGAGGAACTGATCGAGCAAGCGAGATACGAGGTGTTCAAGCAGCCCGGAGCCAATGCCCGTGCCGTGAAACATACGGTGCTCTCTTTCATTCTACTTGCATCGGCTCTGGCAATACTGTCGCTCTGGCTGTTGCCCCTGCTGCCAGATAGTCCTATCGCAAAGATCTTGTTTACCGCCGTCATGGCGAGCCTGGGGGCATTCGCGGGCGTTTGGAATACCCGGTACAGATCGAGACTGATCAACGCGAAGATCAGAGAACTCAGCGATGGTTTCAAAGCTGACTAGCACCTGAATCAGGACGCAATCACTTCAGGGAAGAGGGCCAGCCGTCCACTTTGCTGCTCAATAACTAATCAACTCCCCACCTCAGCGCGTCAATCGCGTCAATAAATTTTCGACTGGTTCACATATTTTTCCCTGAATCCGCGTTTACGCGGAACCAGTTCGCACTTTCAAGTCGGCTTTGCTGACGACAGAAATCAAAACGCTAGTATCACTATCAATCCTCGAGACTGGACAGGTGGAGACAGTGAATTACATGTCGTTTGGTGAATCACAACTTTCCGGATTGCGCATATGCATGGCCATGTTTGCCGCCTGCGCACTGATGCTCGGCATGGTGATGAGTCTGGAAGGCCACACCTCCCTGGCCCTGAGCAATCTCTGCGGCGCCTCGTTCTTCGTTTTTGCTTACCACAACCCGGATGCATTGATTGCCCACCCACGCCCTGACTCCGAGGCTGGCCATCAGAAAGGCATTCACACGGTTGTACAGACGAAATTCTTGTGGACTTCGCTGGTGGTCGGCCTGATCGCCGTCCTCCTCGAGTTCAAGGAATACCTGCCCCTGGGGTAAATTGAGCGAACCCCCTGGCCTGTTTGTCAGGCCAGGGTTTTTTTAATGGCGCCGTGCCAGCTCTTGAGACGTTCCTTGCGGGCCTTGCCTGACATCTTCACGGCGAACTCCCGCTCAGCCTGCCACACCTGCTTGATTTCCTGTTTGCTCTGCCAGAGACCCACGCCCAGTCCGGCCAAATAGCTGGCGCCGGCCACGGTGGTTTCCAGCATCTGCGGGCGAATCAGCTTGCGGCCCAGCACATCGGCCTGGATCTGCATCAGCAGGTTGTTGGCGGCGGCCCCGCCATCTACCCGCAGGGGCTTCATGCGCTTGCCGAGGTCTTTTTCCATCGCCACGAGGATATCCACATTCTGCAGCGCCATGGCATCGAGGGTGGCCCTTGCGATATGGCCGCGGTGGGCGCCGCGGGTCAGCCCGGTGAGGGTGCCGCGCGCTTCGGGTTGCCACCAGGGGGCGCCGAGGCCGGTCAGGGCGGGGACAAACTCGACGCCGCCATGATCATCCACGGATTCGGCCAGCGCCTCAATTTCCGGCGCTGAACTGATAAACCGCAGCTCGTCCCGCAACCACTGCACCGCCGCACCACAGATAAATGCGCCCCCTTCAAGGGCGTAGGTCAGCTTCTCCCCGCCCAACTGCCAGGCCACGGTGGTCAGCAGCCCGGCGCGCGAGGCGATGGGTTTGTTGCCGGTGTTCATGAGAATGAACGAGCCGGTACCGTAGGTGCACTTGGTGTCGCCGGTGGAGAAACAGGCCTGGCCAAACAACGCCGCCTGCTGGTCGCCGGCTACCCCGGCGATGGGAATGCCATCCGGCAGGCCAGGCACGTTGCGGGTGTAACCCATGGCACCGCTGCTGGGGACGATTTCAGGCAGGATGCTGGCGGGCACGCCGAACAGGTCGAGCAGGCCCTTGTCCCACTTCGCCGAGCGCAGGCTCATCAGTGACGTACGGCTGGCATTGGTGACATCGGTGACATGGGTCTCGCCGTCGGTGAGCTTCCAGATCAGGTAGCTGTCGATGGTGCCGCCCAGTACCCCGCCCTTCTTGAGCTTCTTGCGGGCACCGGCGGCATTGTTCAGCAACCAGCCGAATTTGGTGGCGGAAAAATAGGGATCCAACACCAGGCCGGTCTTGCGCTTCACCGCCGGCTCGGCACCCTGCTTCTTCAGCAGCTCGCAGATCGGCGTGGTGCGACGGCACTGCCAGACAATCGCGTTGTGCAGCGGCTCACCGGTCTGGCGGTCCCAGAGTGCTGTGGTTTCCCGCTGGTTGGTAATACCGATGGCGGCGATTTCGGTGGGCTTGCAGTGCTTGCCGTTGAGTACCTCGCGCACGCCCTCCAGCACCGAGGCCCAGATGTCCTCGGGCTGGTGTTCCACCCAGCCGGGCTTGGGATAGATCTGCCGAAACTCGTTGTTGACCGCGAACTTCAGGCGCCCGTGAACATCGACCAGGGCGACAGTGGTGCCCGTCGTGCCCTGGTCGATCGCCAGGATGTAGCTTGCCATCAGGCGGCGGAGTAGCCGGAAACGGCCTTGATCTCCAGGTAGTCGGTGAAGCCGTGCTCACCCCACTCGCGACCGTTGCCACTCATCTTGTAGCCGCCGAAAGGCACTTCCACCCCCGGGTTGGCGCCGTTCAGGTGCACGTTGCCGGCGCGGATGCGCGAGGCCACCTGACGGGCGTGGTCGAGATCGCCGCCCTGCACGTAGCCGGCCAGGCCGTACTCCGTGTCGTTGGCAATGGCGATGGCCTCGTCCTCGCTGTCATAAGGCAGCATGCACAGCACCGGGCCGAAGATTTCTTCGCGGGCGATAGTCATGTCGTTGTTCACCTCACTGAACACCGTGGGGCGGATGTAGTAGCCCTTCTCCAGACCTTCCGGACGACCGGGGCCGCCGACGACGACCTTGGCGCCCTCTTCGATCCCTTTCTCGATGAGGCCCTGGATCTTGTTGAACTGCACCTCCGAAACAACAGGCCCCATGGTGGTGCCTTCCGCGGTGGGATCGCCCACCTTGACCATGGACTCGGTTACCTTGGCGGCAATCGCTTCGGCTTCGGCCAGCTTGCCCCGGGGCACCAGCATGCGGCTGGGGGCATTACAGCTCTGGCCGGTGTTGGTGTACATGTGCAGTACGCCACGGGTAACGGCGGCTTCCAGGTCGGCATCGTCGAGGATGATGTTGGGGCTCTTGCCACCCAGCTCCTGGGTCACGCGCTTCACGGTGGGGGCTGCATTCTGTGCCACCAGGGTGCCGGCGCGGGTGGAGCCGGTGAAGGACATCATGTCCACGTCCGGGTGCTTGGACAGCGCCGTGCCCACGCCGGGGCCGTCACCGTTGACCATGTTGTACACGCCGGCGGGTACACCCGCCTCGTGCATGACCTGGGTGAACACGTAGCCGGACAGCGGTGCCACCTCACTGGGCTTGAGCACCATGGTGCAACCCACCGCCAGGGCGGGAGCCACCTTGCAGGTGATCTGGTTCAGCGGCCAGTTCCAGGGCGTGATCATGCCGCATACGCCGATCGGCTCCTTGATGACCCGGTGCGGGCCCAGGTCTTCCTCGAAGTTGAAGTTTTTCAGCACTTCCAGGGCCTGCATCAGGTGGCCAAGGCCGGAGCCGGCCTGGGCTTCGCTGGCAAGCTTGCTGGGCGCGCCCATTTCCGTGGAGATGGCCTCGGCGATCTCGGCGTAGTGGGCCTGGTAGGCAGCGATGACACGCTCGAGGACTTCGATGCGCTCTTCGCGAGTGCTCCAGCCGAAGGTTTGGAAGGCCGTCTTGGCGGCGGCGACCGCCCTGTTAACGTCGTCTTCGTTGCCCAGGGCAATGTGGGCACAGACTTCTTCGTTGGCCGGGTTGATCACGTCGAAGCTGTTCGGTTCGCTCGGGTCGACCCATTCGCCGTTGATGTAGAACTGGGTGTATTCGCGCATGATTTTTTGCCTCCTGCTGCGGGCGGGTTTTATCGTTGGGGCCAGTCAACATACCAGAGTCCCCGGCCCGCGCAATACCTGCTCCCAGTGATCTCGTTTCGCCACCCGCGAGCACTGTCAACATTGCCCGGGACGCAGCTTTCCATCACAATTGTCGCCCCTGAAAAACTGACAGCCGAGGAAGCACGCCATGTCCGGTGACGCCATGCACTCCGAAGAAATGACCCTGTTCCGGGATATGGCCCGCAGGGCCTTCGAAACCGAGATCGCGCCCCACTACGAGCAGTGGGAAGAAGCACACATGGTGCCCCGCGAACTCTGGAACACCCTGGGCGCGGCGGGCCTGCTGTGTCCGGATATGCCGGAGGAATACGGCGGCGCCGGCGCCAGCACCCATGTCACCCTGGCCATGATAGAGGAGCTCTCGCACATGGGCTTTGGCGGCTTTGCCTCCGGCTACGGCATTCATAGCAATATTGTTGCGCCCTACATCAACAACTTCGGCACCGAGGAGCAAAAGCAGCAGTGGCTGCCGAAGATGGTCAGCGGTGAAGTGGTCGGTGCCCTCGGCATGACCGAGCCGGGTGCCGGTTCTGACGTGCAGAGCATTCGCACCAATGCCGTCCGCGACGGCGACGAGTGGATTCTCAACGGCTCCAAGATCTTCATCACCAACGGCATCCACGCCGACCTGGTAATCGTGGCCGCCATCACCGACCCGGGCAAGGGCGCCAAAGGCACCTCCCTGTTCCTGGTGGATACCTCCCTTCCCGGCTTTGAGCGGGGCAAGAAAATCGAGAAGATCGGCCAGCACACCTCCGACACCGCCGAGCTCTTCTTCTCCGATGTACGCTTGCCCGCCAACGCGCTGCTGGGCGACGAGAACAAGGGCTTCGTGATTATGATGACCGAGCTGCCCCGCGAACGTCTCGGTATCGCCGCCCAGGCGGTGGCCAGCGCCGAGGGCGCCCTGGATATCACGGTCGACTACGTCAAGGAGCGCAAGGCCTTCGGCAAGGCCGTGGGTGAATTCCAGAACACCCGCTTCAAGCTCGCAGATGTGAAGACCGAGATCGCCATCAACCGCGCCTTCTACGAGGCCTGCGCCGACAAGTACACGGAAGGCAAGATGACCACCGATGAAGCGGCCATGCTCAAACTGGCGAGCTGTGAAATGCAATGCAAGGTGATCGACGATTGCCTGCAACTATTCGGCGGCTATGGCTACACCGTGGAATACCCGATCTCACGCTTCTACACCGACGCCCGTATCCAGCGCATCTATGGCGGCACCAGCGAGATCATGCGCGATCTGGTGGCCCGCACCATGCTCGGCAAGAGCGCGGCCTGATCCGCGACTGATCCAGAAGAGGCGCCGCAAGGCGCCTGGCAGTTTAACGACTGGGTATACGTCCCGGGCTCCTACTCGACGCAGGAGGACAACGTTGAGTCGACTCTCGGCGGGGATGAAGCCACCGTGGGCATCAGCCGGCGCGCACACCCACAGATTGGCAAAGCCGTGGGTGCTAGACAACAATATGACGCACATTCCCGGACAACCTCTGGCTGTCAGTGCTATTGATGACGGGGAGCCCGTCCAGGTGAGGGGCCTATGACAGCATCGTGGATGGAGCATCCGAATCTCGTGGTCTGGTTCGACGACCTTGAGGATGCTGTGACGACCGCCTTCGCGCTGTCAGACGAGCAACGCGCCGAGGTAAAAGCGCTCAAAGCGCCACGTGCCGACACCTGGGTCATGGTCGCCAAAGACCCTGAAACCCGGGACACCCTCAGAAAACGACTCAGCGAAGCGCAACACTACGTGAGCGTTCCCGTGGCCAGCGACTGCAAGGTCCTGGTCTGGCGAGAAGACTTTGTTGAGGAAGAGGACGAGTTTGAGCGGAAGAACGGATTCGGTGCTATTGAAGTCGAGTACGTGGAAGACGGCAGCGTCGAGGACGTACGCCGCGAACTCCTGTCAGATGCCGATGACTACGCCGCGTCAGAGGAGACCGGCTGGTTCTACGCGATCATGGATGGCGAATACGACGACGAAAGCGACGACCCGTACTAGCCGGCTCAAAATCGTTCTTTCCGTCCAGCGCGCGAAATCTGTCCCCGGTGTACTAAGCTCATGGCAACACCCCGCTGGGAGATCTGCCCATGGAATACGTCGACGGATTCGTGGGGGCCGTGCCGGCCGCCAACAAGGATGCCTACATCGAACACGCCCGCCTGGCCGCTGAGGTCTTCAAGGACTGCGGCGCCACCCGCGTGGTGGAGTGCTGGGGTGACGATGTCCCGGACGGCGAGCAGACCAGCTTCAACCTGGCGGTCAAGCGCCAACCGGATGAAGTGGTGGTGTTCTCCTGGGTGGCCTGGCCCTCCAAGGAGGCGCGGGAGGCCGGCATGGAAAAAGCGATGGTTGATGAGCGCCTGCATCCGGACAACAACCCCATGCCCTTTGACGGCATGCGCCTGATCTACGGCGGTTTCCAGATGGTGCTGGACGAATAGCCGCCAGCGCCGCGGCTTGGAGTCCTTCTTAGAGCCCCAGGAACAGCATCGCCGCGCCGCAGCCACTCAGGGTGGCGCCGGACAGCGCGTGGCCATAGCGCTGGATGCGCGGGAAATGGACCTGCTTGAGACTGAAGTAGCTAAGTGACACCGCCATCAGCATGGTGAACACGGTGACCGCGCCGAATACCACGGTCACCGCGACGACACCCGCCACGCTGGCGGTGGCCGCCGGATACATCAGCAACGGAATCAGCGGCTCGCAGGGGCCGAGCACAAAGATGATGAAAATCACCCACTTCTGGCGCGAGTCACTGTGGCGATGGGCATGCTGCTTGCCGGCCTGGCGCAGGCCCCACGCCAGGTAGACCAGCCCCGCGCTCAGCAGCAGCCAGGCTGCCAGCTCCCCGCGCACGGATTCTATCGCCATCAGCCCGGTAATCTCAGCCTGCATGGCAATCCCCAGGGCACCCAACAGCACCGAGCCAATCAGGTGTACCGAGCCACACAGCAGGGTAATGCCCAGCAGCCGGTGCCAGGTCCAGCGCCGCTCCACCGCCATCGCGACAAAGGGCAGGTAATGGTCAGGGCCCATGAGGGTGTGGGTGAAGGCAATACCCGCCGCACTCAGCAGCAGCGCCAGGATTTCCGGGTTGTCAAAAATCATGCTTCACAGTCTGGTCCAAGGCCGATCAAATGGGTAGAGGAACTAAGTTGACGGGGATCAATAAAGCCCCCGAAAACGCCCCTGTTTAGGCTTTGTTCAGGTACCTTGTACAGGCGCCTCTGCTAGCTTCACCCCATAAGATTAAAGACAAAAGACCCGGGGTTTAGTATGGGTAAGCCGCAGACGTTTTATGAGGTGTTCCGCCAGCAAGGCATCAGTCGACGTTCCTTCAACAAGTTTTGCTCACTGACCGCGGCCTCCCTGGGCCTTGGCCCCGCCTTCGCTCCCAAGATTGCCCACGCCATGGAGACCAAGCGCCGAACACCGGTGATCTGGCTCAATGGCCTGGAGTGTACCTGCTGCTCGGAGAGCTTCATCCGCTCCGGTCACCCGCTGGCTTCCGATGTGGTGCTGTCCATGCTGTCCCTGGACTATTCGCACACGCTGATGGCCTCCGCCGGCCACCAGGCAGAGAAAATCCTCGAGGAAACCCTGGAAGAGAGCTACGGCGAGTACATCCTCGCCGTGGAGGGCAACCCGCCCCTCAACGAAGACGGCATGTATTGCATCGTCGGCGGCCGCCCCTTCGTGGAGCAGCTCAAGGAAATGGCGGCCGGTGCCTCGGCCATCATCGCCTGGGGCTCCTGCGCCTCCAACGGCTGCGTGCAGGCCGCGCGTCCCAACCCCACCGCCGCGACACCTATTCACGAGGTCATCAGGGACAAGCCCATCGTAAAAGTGCCGGGCTGCCCGCCGATTCCCGAAGTCATGACCGGTGTGGTGACCTACATGCTCACCTTCGGCCGCGTACCACCACTGGATCGCCTGGGCCGCCCGGAAATGTTCTACGGCCAGCGTATTCACGACAAGTGCTACCGCCGCCCGCATTTTGATGCCGGCCAGTTTGCGGAGAGCTGGGACGACGAGAACGCCCGCCGCGGCTACTGCCTGTACAAGATGGGCTGCCGAGGCCCCACCACCTACAACGCCTGTTCCACCACCCGCTGGAACGGCGGTGTGTCCTTTCCCATCGAGTCCGGCCACGGCTGTATCGGCTGTTCCGAGGAGAACTTCTGGGACAACGGCCCCTTCTACGAGCGCCTGGCGGACGTCCAAACACCGCTGGGTGTGGAGGCCAACGCCGACCAGATTGGCCTGGGCGCCGCCGGCGTCATCGGCACGGCGATCGCCGCCCACGCCGCCGCCTCGGCCCTCAAGCGCGCCCGCGCCAACCCGGCCGAGGACTACAAGAGCAAGACCGAGTCAGAGGGGGTATAAGCCATGGCCATTCAGACACCCAATGGGTTCACCCTCGACAACTCCGGCAAGCGGGTGGTGGTCGACCCGATCACCCGCATCGAGGGCCACCTGCGCATCGAGGTGAACGTCGACGACGACAACATCATCCGCAACGCGGTCTCCACCGGCACTATGTGGCGCGGCCTGGAAGTTATTCTCAAGGGCCGCGACCCGCGCGACGCCTGGGCCTTCACCCAGCGCATCTGCGGTGTGTGCACCGGCACCCACGCGCTGACCTCGGTGCGCGCGGTGGAAGATGCCCTCAATATCGATATCCCCGAGAACGCCAACACCATCCGCAACCTCATGCAGCTCACCCTGCAGGTGCACGACCACATCGTGCACTTCTATCACCTGCACGCGCTGGACTGGGTGGACGTGGTCTCGGGCCTGTCTGCCGACCCCAAGGCCACTAGCGAGCTGGCCCAGTCGATTTCCAACTGGCCCAAGTCCTCCCCGGGCTATTTCAAGGACCTGCAGACCCGCCTCAAGAAGTTCGTGGAGTCAGGCCAGCTCGGCCTGTTCCGCAATGCCTACTGGGGCCACCCGGCCTACAAGCTGCCGCCGGAGGCCAACCTGATGGCCACCGCGCACTATCTGGAGGCTTTGGATTTCCAGAAGGAAATCAAGAAGATACACACGATATTTGGAGGAAAAAATCCACATCCGAACTGGCTGGTAGGCGGCGTCCCCTGCCCCATCAACGTGTCGGATACCGGCGCCGTGGGCGCGATCAATATCGAGCGCCTGGCCCATGTGAAACGCATCATCGACCAGTGCCGCCAGTTCTCCGAGCAGGTCTACCTGCCGGACCTGCTGGCCATCGCCTCCTTCTACAAGGACTGGACCTACGGCGGCGGTATCTCCGGCCAGAATGTCATGTCCTATGGCGACATCCCCGAGCACGCCAACGACTACTCCGCGGATAACCTGCTGCTGCCGCGCGGCGCCATTCTCAACGGCAACCTAGCGGAGATTCATGAAGTCGACCAGCGCAATCCCGACGAAATCCAGGAATTCGTGCCCCACTCCTGGTACAGCTACGCCGATGAGAGCATCGGCCTGCACCCCTGGGACGGCGTCACCGAGCCCAACTTCGAACTGGGCCCCAATGCCAAGGGCACCAAGACTCACCTGGAAGAGCTGGACGAGGACGCCAAGTACTCCTGGATCAAGAGCCCGCGCTGGAAAGGCAATCCGATGGAAGTGGGGCCGCTGGCGCGCTACATCATCGGCTACGCCCAGGGGAACCCGGAGTTCAAGGAGCCCGTGGACAAGGTGCTCACCGACCTCGACCTGCCGGTTACCGCCCTATTCTCCACCCTGGGCCGTACCGCGGCGCGGGGCCTGGAGTGCGTGTGGGCGGCAGACAAGATGGACCACTTCTACAACAAATTAATCACCAATATCCGCAACGGCGACGTGGCCACCGCCAATACCCAGCAGTGGGACCCCAAGACCTGGCCCAGCGACGTCAAGGGCGTGGGGTTCACCGAGGCACCGCGCGGTGCGCTGGGCCACTGGATTCACATCAAGGACACGCGCATCGAGAACTACCAGGCGGTGGTGCCCACCACCTGGAACGCAGGGCCGCGGGACAACGAAGGCAATATCGGCGCCTATGAGGCCTCTCTCATGGATACGCCCATGGCCGACCCCGAGCAGCCGCTGGAGATTCTGCGCACCATTCACTCCTTCGATCCCTGCCTCGCCTGCTCGACTCACGTGATGAGCCCAGACGGGGATGAGCTGGCGGACATCAAGGTTCGCTAGGAGGCATTGCCATGGCTGACTCCACAGAAGCATCCGAGCGCGGCAACGGTTTTCTCGGCACCCTGGTTCAGTCCTCCACCGAGGTCAAATCACCGGCGGAAAAAGTCTACGTTTACGAAGCGCCGCTGCGCCTGTGGCACTGGCTGAACGCGCTGTGCATTGTGGTGCTCTGTATCACGGGCTACCTGATCGGCTCGCCGCCCACCTCGGTGATGGGCGAGGCCTCGGAGAACTTCCAGTTCGGCTATATCCGCCTGATCCACTTCGCCGTGGGCCAGGTGCTCGCCCTGGCCCTGCTGTATCGCATCGCCTGGGCCTTCATGGGCAACCATCACTCGCACCAGCTTTTCCTACCCCCGGTGTGGAGCACGCGCTGGTGGGGTGAAGTGTGGCATGAGGTGAAGTGGTATGCCTTCCTCACCAAAACGCCCAAGAAGTACATCGGCCACAACCCCCTGGCCCAGCTCGCCATGTTCTGCATGTTTGTCATCCCGATCTTTGTGGCGATCTTTACCGGCTTTGCGCTGTATGCCGAGGGTCAGGGCATCGATTCCTGGTGGTACAGCGCCTTTGGCTGGGTGTTCGCGGTACTGGGCGACAGCTTCTGGGTGCACACGGTGCACCACGTCAACATGTGGATCATCATCATCTTCGTAATGATTCATATCTACGTCGCCGTGCGCGAGGACATCATGAGCCGGCAGAGCCTGGTGAGCACCATGATTTCCGGCTGGCGCTTCTTCAAGGACGACCGCGAATGAAGGCGCTGGCGCTCGGGGTGGGCAACCTGCTGTGGGCCGATGAAGGCTTCGGCGTGCGCTGCGTCGAGGCCTTTGCCGAGCGCTTCGCGATTCCCGAACAGCTTACCGTGGCAGACGGCGGCACCCAGGGCCTCTACCTGGTGGACCTGATCCGCGAACACAACCCCGTGGTGATTTTTGACGCAGTTGATTTTGGTGACGCGCCCGGCAGCATGCGGGTCGTGGCCGACGATGAGATTCCCGCCTTCGTGGCCGGCAAAAAAGTCAGCCTGCACCAGGCCGGCCTGCAGGATGTGATCGCCTGTGCCAAGCTGCTGGGCGACTGCGCCGAGAACATGCTGCTGATTGGCGTGCAACCGGTGGAACTGGAGGACTACGGCGGCAGCCTGCGCCCCGAGGTAAAGGCGCAGATTCCGGCAGCCCTGGACGTCGCCCGGAACTACCTGACCGGCTTCGGCATCCTGCTGGAAGAGGCTCGGGGCAAGTCCGGCGCAAGCATCATCACGCCGGGCCTGGAACTGGCTGCCTACGAAGCTGAACGCCCCGACAGCGACAGCGCCTGCCGGCAGGGAGACGCCCGCGTACTGGCGCGGGCCAGGGCCCAGTAGCCATGTGCCTCGGTATCCCGCTGCAGGTGCGCACCACGCCGGTGCCAGGCACCGCGCTGTGCACCACCCGCAGCGAGCCCACTGCCCTGCGCCGCGTAAATACCGCCCTGCTGGATACCGAGCCACAGCCCGGTGACTGGTTGCTGGCCCACGTGGACATCGCCATTCGCGCCCTCGACCCCGAGGAAGCACGCCTGATAGACGACGCACTGGCCGCCGTCACCGCCGCTGCCGACGGACAGCCCTTCGAACACCTGCTGGCGGATCTTATCGATAGGGAACCCCAGCTCCCCGAACACCTGCAATCACTGAAGCCAGAGGATCTTGCCAACCATGGATGAATCCCGAAGCCCCGCTATCAGCGCCATGCTCGAGCAGGGGCAGCTCACCGAGCTGGATGACAGCTCACTGGACAGCTTTATCGAAGGTGAAGGGCTGAGCGTGCTGTTGTTTACCGGTGGCCCCCGGCGCGTGCGCGAGGCCCATGATGTAGCGGTCGCGCTGCGCGAGGTACTGCGCGGCTATCCCGGCATCGTACAGGCCGGCATCTTCGAGCCCGATCAGGAATCCGCCTACCACGATCGCTTCCGGATACTGACACCGCCCAGCCTGGTGTTCATCGCCGCCGGCAAGACCCTGGAAGTCCTGCCCGGCGTGCGTGACTGGATCGACTACGAACGGACCTTCGGGCGCTACCTCGGCACACCGCAGCAGGAGGCGACGGCATGAGCAATGACAACCTGATCCCGGCAATCGACGTCGGCGCCCAGCCCAACCCGATGATCTGGGAGAACGAGGAGCAGGCCGAGGGTGTATTCGTTGGCGGCGCACCGGACGACGCGCTGGCGCTGCTGGGAGTGCCCAGCATGGCACCGCCGCCCGCGCCCCGGCTGCCGGAAGACTTTTCACCGTCCGATGAATTGCGAAACTGGCTCGATCATCTGGAAACCGGACTCGCCAAGGTCGCAGCCTCACCCAATAGCTCCCACAACCTGCCCATGGACGTGCTCTCAGCGCTGGACGTGCAGGCCGTCGAAGAGATTCTCGGCGAGGGGGAAGTCAGCGGCCACGTTACCCTGGACGGCGTGTGCTACCAGATACAGGAATCCGTGCTGGCCGGTGTGTGGCGCATCCGCGGCGATGACGACAGCTACAGCGTGGAAGTGGCCACGGCACCGAGAGTCACACTGGCTGCCGCCGCCGCGCTTGAAACCTCGCAATACGATATCCCGGCACCCGCCGGTGAGGTGATGAACGCACCCGCGGTGCTCGCCGAGGTCAGCGAACGGGCGCTGGCCTGGCGGGAGGATGACGGCGAGCCCAACCACGTGCTCAATTTCACCCTGCTGCCCATGAGCGAGGCCGACCACGCAGTGTTGACGGCCGTGCTCGGCCGGGCTGACTTCGAGCTGACATCGGGGGGCTTCGGCGACTGCCGTATCATGGCTACCCGCTATCGACATGTGTGGGCCGTGCAGTTTGTGAATGCGATGGGGCACACCATTCTCGACACCATTGAGATCGGCGCCCTGCCCGCCGCTGCCCGCGCTGCCAGCCAGGACTTCGAGGATTCAGCGGAACGGCTTGGTGAGCTGCTGGAGGCCTATCTCTGATGAACATGTTCGAGGGCTCCTTCCTGGGTGACGGCGAGCGCATTGGCGACGACACCGTCATGGAGTGTGGCGTCTGCTGGTGGGTTTACGACCCGAGCGAAGGGGACGAGGTCTGGCAGGTACCACCCGGTACGGCCTTCACCGACCTTCCCGATCACTGGCGCTGCCCTCACTGCGATGCCGCACAGCACCAGTTCATGGTGCTGCGACCGGGTGAGTCTCGCGACCGGCCAGATACCGCAGCCGGCGAAACCGAGCTGGCGGCCCTGCGCGGCTCACTGCTCGCGGCCTATCAGCGAGTTGCCGAGACCATGCGCTCCCTGCCGGTCTACAACGCGAAACTGGATATTCAGGTGGTCGGCAGCCGCCGCTGCGGCCATGGCAGCCTGGCGGTGGTAGCCACACCCTGGTCCATGAACCTGCTCCTGCTGCCCTTGCCAAACGCCACCGGTCGTGAAGGCAGCAGCCGCGACCTGGCCTTTCCTTCTGGCAGCTACAGCTTTATCGCCGGCCACCTGGACGGGGTGGGAGTGATTGAAACCTGTTCGCTGTTCTCCCCCATGGCTGAGTTTGACGACCCTGCCGCGGTGACTGCCGTCGCAGAGGCCGCCATCGAGGCCCTGTTCACTCCGGTAGAAACAGAGCAGCCCGCGAATACAAGCGCGTCGACAGAAAAACCGATCAGCCGTCGCAGCTTCCTCCGTGCCGGCAGTGGCGAGTGACGGCATGGTCGCCAGCACACCGAAAATCCAGATTGCGCAACGCGCCGGGGGTATCACCATTGCCCAGCGGCGCCCTACTGTCACCGGGGTATTGGGTGGCCTGGGGCTCGAAGAGGCGCTGTTGCGCATTCCTCTGCTGCTGCCCATCTGTGGGCACGCCCAGGGCATAGCCGCCCAACGCGCCGCCAGTGCCGCGCGCAATCAAACCGACCCCCACGCCATAGAACACACCCGACAGCTCTGGCGCGAGCAGGCGGTGGCCGCCGCCTGGAGGCTGGCCGTCGACTGGCCGGGCTGTGTCGGGCGCAAACGCGCGCTACCCTTGTTCAAGGCGGTGCAGCAGGCGGATGGGCCGGAAACACTCGCTACCCAGTTGCTGCAGTTTCTTCCTGGCCTGATCAGCGTCGAGAGCATGGCCGATCTTTCCGCCTGGCTCATCGACTCGGACAGCACCGCGGCAAACGTTGTGAGGCGCGCCCGGGAACTGGAAAGTGAACTGGGATTTGCAGGGGCACCCAGCCTGCTGGCCGGCGAGGCGCTCAAGGCGCTCGCGCAAACCGCACTGGCAGAAGCTGATTTTGATCCGCTGACCCCCGCAGGCGCCGGCATCGATGTCGGCCCCCTGGCGATGCGCCGCCACCCGCTGGTAGAACGGCTGGCGGCGTGCAGTGACTACGGCGCGCTGACGCGTCGCCTGGTGGCCCAGTTGCTGGATACCCTGGTAATTGCCGGGCACCTGCTCGACGGGCAGTCCACCTATCCGGTCAGCGCCTGGAACCTGGGCCCCGGCATCGGCATGGGCCGGGCGATTACCGCCCGCGGCCCGGTCTTCCACCGCGTCGAACTGGACGGTGACGGCAAAGTCGCCGCCTGGCGTGTGCTGGCCCCCACTGACTGGCACTTTGCGCCTGGTGGCCCCCTGGCAACCGAGGCCCAGCGGCTGGCTCCGAACGATGACCAGTTGAGCCTGCTGGTGCTGGGCTTTGACCCCTGCTCTCCCTGGAGCGTCGCCAGCGAGGAGGCCGCCCATGCATGAGATGGCGCTGTGCCAGGGGATGGTCGATCTCATCGAAGAGCAACGCGCGGTCAATGGCTTTGAGCGGGTGGAGCGCGTGATCGTGGAGATTGGGGTGTTGGGCCATGTGGACCCGCACGCCCTGGAGTTCGCCTTCGACGTGGGCGCGCGCGGCACCTCGGCGGAATCCGCCACGCTGGAGATTCGCGAGATTCCCGGCCGCGGCTGGTGCATGGACTGCTCCCAGACCATTGAAATTGCCGCACGCGGAGAAGGCTGCCCGGACTGTGGCGGCTACCAGATAATTGTCGAGCAAGGTGAAGAAATGCGTTTGAAAGAACTGGAGGTAGCCTGATGTGTGGTACGTGTGGTTGCAGTGAAGGGGAAACCCGCATTGAAAAGGACCCCAAGGTAACAGCGCTGCGGGATGACCCCACTACGCGCTCGCACCTGGTGAGCGTGGAAAAGGACATCCTCAGCAAGAACAACGACATCGCCGCCCACAACCGGCGCCACTTTGCCAGCCACAATGTGCTGGCATTGAACCTGGTGTCCTCCCCCGGCGCGGGCAAGACCACATTGCTGGTGGAAACACTCAACCGGCTGGCGGCATCCGAACACCACCTTCACATGGCGGTGATCGAGGGCGATCAGGAGACCAGCGCCGACGCCGATCGGATCCGTGCCACCGGTGTGCCTGCCCTGCAGGTCAACACCGGGCGCGGCTGTCACCTGGACGCAGAGATGATCGACCACGCCTTTCAACGCCTGCACATCCACGACGGCGTGCTGTTTATCGAGAACGTCGGCAACCTGGTGTGCCCGGCGGGCTTCGACCTGGGTGAGGCGCACAAGGTGGTCATCGCCTCGGTCACCGAAGGTGAAGACAAACCGCTCAAGTACCCGAACATGTTCGCTGCGGCCTCGCTGATGCTGGTGTCCAAGGTCGATCTGCTACCGCACCTGGCCTTCGACGTGCAGACGCTGATCGACAACGCCCTCAGGGTGAATCCTTCACTGCAGGTCATCCAGCTCTCCCCCACTACCGGTGAGGGCATGGAGCGTTGGCTCAACTGGATTGGCGCGGCTCGCCAAATGGCGGCGGCCAGCGCCTGATGGATACCCGCATTGCCCTGGAACGTCGCCGGCTGCAGGTACGCGGACTGGTGCAAGGTGTGGGTTTCAGACCCTATGTCTATCGCTGTGCCCAGCAGTCCGGCATCAGTGGCTTCGTACAGAACGGCCCGGATGGGGTAGTGATCGAGGCCCAGGGCATTGATCTGGACGGCTTTGTGACCCGGCTGAAGGATCAAGTGCCGCCGCTGGCTAATATCCAGCAACTCGAGGAAACATCCCTGCCGGTATGTGACAGCGAGGGCTTCGAGATTCGCGAATCCGCTGCCGGTGAACTGGCCAGCGCCGCAATTCCCGCCGACACCGCCCTGTGTGAGGACTGCCTGGCGGAGCTGTTCGACCGCAACAATCGCCGTCACTTGCACCCCTTTATCGCCTGCACCAACTGCGGCCCCCGCTACAGCATGACGCGAAAGCTGCCTTATGACCGCAGCGCGACCAGCATGGCTGACTTCGCCCTGTGCGAGGCGTGCTCGGATGAGTACGTCGACCCGGCCAGCCGCCGCTTCCACGCCGAGCCCACCTGCTGTCACGACTGCGGTCCACAACTGTCGCATTCAATAGCAGAGGCGGCAGCAGCCATCGCCGATGGCAAAATCGTCGCTATCAAGGGCATCGGCGGTTTCCACTTCGCCTGTGACGCGCGCTGCCCCACCGTGGTCCAGCGCCTGCGCAGCAACAAACGCCGGGATGGAAAACCGCTGGCGGTGATGGTGCTGAACAGCGTCAGTGCCGAGCACTACGCCTGGGTAAGCGACGCCGAGCGAATACAGCTTGAGAGCCGTGAGCGGCCCGTGGTGATATGCCGCAGCAAGGGACAACTGCCAGACGCGATTTCACCCGGGCTCAACAGCCTGGGGCTGATGCTTCCCTACACGCCCATGCACTATCTGTTGATGCACCAATTGGCCGGCAGGCCGAAAGGGCTGCACTGGCTGGCGGAACCCAGTGGCCTCGCCCTGGTGATGACCAGCGCCAACCTGAGCGGTGATCCGCTGGTCACCAATCCCCTGGAATCCGGAGAGATGCTGGCTGAGGTCGCCGACCTGGTGATCGATCACAACCGTGACATCGCCGCCCGTATTGATGACTCCGTGCTACGGGTGGTGGACGACGAGCCGGTGCTGCTGAGGCGTGCCCGCGGTTATGCACCCAGGGCTATCCCGCTACGAGACCAGGGGCCCTCGGTGCTCGGCCTTGGGGCACACCTCAAGAATACGGTCACACTGCTACGGGGCAACCAGGCCTGGCAGTCCCCGCATATCGGCGATCTCGACACGCCGGCAACCATCGAATTCCAGCGCCAGTCCGTCGACCAGCTACTGGCCATGATGCAGACCGAGCCTGAGGCCGTTGCCTGTGACTGGCACCGGGACTATGCCTCTACCCGCCTGGCGGAACAGCTCGCTGTATCGGTACCGCTGGTTCGTGTACAGCACCACCACGCCCATCTCGGCGCGGTCCTGGCCTGCGCCGGCCACCAGGGCCCGGCGCTGGGCATCGCCCTGGACGGCCACGGGCTCGGCCACAACGGTGAAGCCTGGGGTGGTGAACTGATGCTGCTGCGGGACGGCGAGTTTGAACGGCTTGGCCACTTCACTCCGCTGCCTGCCGCGGGCGGCGATGCCGCGGCCCGGGAACCCTGGCGCATGGCCGCGGGCGCGCTGCACCTGCTCGGTCGCACGGCGGAAATCGAAGACCGGTTTTCCCGTGAGGCACTGGCGCCCGCCCTGGCTTCACTGCTCGCATGTGGTGAAGTGGGCCTGACCTCGGCCGCCGGGCGACTGTTTGACGCCGCCGCGGGACTGCTGGGAATTAACCATCATGCAGCCTATGAGGGGGAAGCCCCCATGCAACTCGAAGCGCTGGTAGACAAGCTTGAGGTGCTGGCCGGCGGCTTTGAACTACGGCGCGGCACCCTGGATTTCTCAACGCTGCTGGCGACGCTGGCCGACACCCACAACCCGGCGCGCGGCGCCGGCCTGTTCCACGGCACCCTGATAGAAGCGCTCACGGAGTGGGCGAAAGATGCCGCCGCCGCCACGGGCATCCACAGCGTTGCCCTGGGTGGCGGCTGCTTCCTGAATCGCTATCTCGCGGAGGAGTTGCCCAGGCGGCTGCGGCGTGCCGGCCTGACGCCCCTGCTGCCCCGCGTCCTGCCGCCGAATGATGCCGGCATCAGCCTGGGCCAGGCCTGGGTAGCGCGCCAGCGTTTGAATAACAGGAACACCGATACGGAGGTGATCTGATGTGTCTCGCCATACCGGTTTGCATCACCGAGATTCTCGATGAAGATCGCGCGCTGGTCTCCAGCGGCGGCATCATCAGGGAAATCAATACCGCACTGGTCGACGACCTGTCGGTCGGCGACTACGTCATCCTGCACGTGGGGTATGCGCTGTCGCGCGTCGACGAGGAAGAAGCGGAACGTACCCTGGCCGCCATGAGTAAGGGCGGTGTGCTGGAGGCCCTGGCATGAAGTACGTAGACGAATTTCGCGACGGCGCCCGTGCCCGAGCCCTGGGCCAGGCCATTGCAGAGGCGGCGGACAACGACCGCGACTATCGCCTGATGGAATTTTGCGGCGGACACACCCACGCGGTGTTCCGCTACGGCGTGCCTGATCTGCTGCCTGCCAATGTCGAGCTGATTCACGGGCCGGGCTGTCCGGTCTGCGTACTGCCTATTGGTCGCCTGGACATGGCGGTGCGGCTGGCCACCGACAACCCGGAGGTCATTCTCTGCTCCTACGGCGACATGCTGCGGGTGCCGGGCAGCAAGGGCCTGAGCCTGCTGAAAGCCAAGGCCGACGGCGCCGACGTGCGCATGGTGTATTCGGTAAGCGATGCCCTGGAACTGGCCCGCGCCAACCCGGACCGCCAGGTGGTGTTCTTCGGCATTGGCTTCGAGACCACAACACCACCTACCGCCCTGGGCATCCTGCAGGCCCAGGCCGAGGGACTCGAGAACTTCAGCGTATTCTGCAACCACGTGCTGACCCCGGCGGCAATGAACGCCATTCTCGCGGTGGGGGAAGACGAGGTGCCGGTGGAAGTGGACGGCTTTATCGGACCCGCTCACGTCAGCGTGGTGATCGGCTCCGATGCCTACCGTTTCTGTGCCGCCCACCACCAGAAGCCGGTGGTGATAGCAGGTTTTGAGCCGCTGGATGTGCTGCAATCGATCCTGATGCTGATCGAACAGCTCAATGACGGACGCGCCGACATCGAGAACCAATACACCCGCGCGGTCACCCCGGTGGGCAACCGGCGCGCCCAGGCCATCATGCAGCAGGTATTCGAGCGCCGGCCCAGCTTCGAGTGGCGCGGCCTCGGCGAAATTCCAGAGTCGGCCCTGGGGATCAGGGAGGCATTCGCTGGCTTCGACGCCGAGCGTCGCTTCGATATGCACTACCAGTATGCCCACGGCACCAAAAGCTGCGACTGCCCGGCGATACTGCGCGGCGTGAAGAAGCCCACCGACTGCAAGTTATTCGCCACCTCCTGCACCCCCGACAACCCGCTGGGCTCCTGCATGGTGTCGGACGAAGGTGCCTGTGCGGCCTACTACACCTACGGACGCTTCCGTCAGCAGGCCGAGGACGCCCAGCGCCAGCAGCGGGAAAAGCGCCGTGCAGTACGACAGGGATAAACACGCCGCCATGGATGAAGCCGGGCGCCGCCAGGCCCGCAAACTGGATTTGGAGAAGGGCCGCGTGGACATGAGCCACGGCGCCGGAGGTCGCGCCATGGCGGACCTGGTGGACCTGCTGTTCCGGCGCGCTTTCGACAACCCGATGCTGAACCGCGGCGACGACCAGGCACTGTTCGAGGTCAGCGCCGGCCGCATGGTGATGACCACCGACAGCTTCGTAATTTCACCGCTGTTTTTTCCCGGCGGTGACATCGGCAGCCTGGCGGTGCACGGCACGGTTAACGACCTGGCCATGGGCGGCGCCGTGCCTCGCTACCTGACCGCTGGTTTTATTCTCGAAGAAGGCTTCCCGCTCGCCGACCTGGCACGCATCGTCGATTCCATGGCGGGGGCGGCGCGGGAGGCCGGAGTAAGCATCGTCACTGGAGACACCAAGGTGGTCGAACGCGGCAAGGGCGACGGCATATTTATCAACACAGCGGGCATCGGCGTTGTACCAGAGGGTGTGGACCTGGGCGCCCATCACGCCCGCCCCGGCGACAAGGTGATCGTGTCCGGCACGATCGGTGATCACGGCGTTGCGATCATGTCACTGCGCAAGGGCCTGCGCTTCGCCACCGAGTTGTGCTCGGATTCCGCTTCACTCAATCACCTGGTGGCAGCCATGGTGACGGAGAACGGCCCCGCCCTGCGGCTAATGCGGGATCCCACCCGTGGCGGCGTTGCCGCCACGCTCAATGAAGTGGCGCACCAGTCCGGTGTGGGTATTCGCCTCGAGGAATCAGCGCTACCGATCCGGGAAGAAGTGCGCGGGGCTTGCGAACTACTGGGGCTGGACCCACTGAACGTGGCCAACGAGGGCAAGTTAATCGCCATCGCCGCCCCGGAAGCCGCGGAGGCGCTGGTCGCCGCCATGCGCAAAGCGCCCTGCGGCGAAAATGCCACCATTGTCGGTGAGGTGCTGGAAGACGAGCTACGCCTGGTGCGGATGGCCACAGCAATCGGTGGCGAGCGCGTGGTGGACTGGCTGCACGGTGAACAGCTACCGCGGATCTGCTAGTCCTCAGCCAGTAACCTGAGTATGCGCGGAGTTCTCCAGAGACTCTGCTAGCAGACTCCCTGCTCCTTCAGGCCGGCGAACTCCTCGTCGCTGAGCGACAGGATACCTTTCAGCACTTCCTCGTTATGGGCACCGACCTCGGCTCCGGCCCAGTCGGTGCGCCCCGGCGTCTTGGAGAGGATGGGTGTGATCGCGGGAATGGTGTGCGTCTTGCCGTTCACGTCCACTTCTTCGAACATGCCACGGGCGCGGAAGTGCGGGTCGTTGAACTGGTCTTCAATGTTGTACATCAGGCCCACCGGTACCCGCTCCTTCTCGAGTATGTCGACCACTTCGGAGGCTGGTAGTGATGCGCACCAGTCCGCCAGCGCCTTGTCGATCTCCGGTTCGTGCTCTACGCGGCCGGCATTGTTTGCCATCGCCGGGTTCTCGGCCATCTCCGGATGACCGGCCGCCACCATCAGCCGCTTGAAGATCGAATCGCCATTGCCGCCTATCACCACGTACTTGCCATCAGCACAGGTGTAGGTGTTGGTCGGCACAATGCCGGTAATCGTTGTACCCGACGGCTCGCGGATGATACCGGCGCCCGCATACTCCGGCACCACCGACTCCATCAGATTGAACATGGATTCGTACAGCGCAACATCCACCACCTGGCCTTCTTCCGGGTTGTTGTTGCGCTGCAGCAGCGCCAGGCAGACACCCAGGGCTGCGTGAATCGCGGACACCGTGTCACCCACGCTGAGGTTGGGGCGCACCGGCGGCTGGCCCGGGAAACCATTGACGTAGCGGAAGCCGGAGACGCCTTCGGTGACGGAGGCATAACCCGGCTTTTTCGAGTAGGGACCGGTCTGTCCGTAGCCGGAAATACGCGCGTATATCAGCCCCGGGTTGAAGGGCTTGAGGTCGTCGGGGCCGAGACCCCATTCCTCCATGACACCGGGGCGGAAATTCTCTACCACCACATCCGCGCTTTTCATCAACTCGCGCACCAGCTCGCGGCCCTGCTCACTCTTGAGGTCCAGGGTCACGCTCTTCTTATTGCGACCGATACTGCGCCACCACAGCGAGGTACCGTCTTCGTCGAGAATGCGCCAGCCGCGAATGGGGTCACCGGTGACCGGCGGCTCAATCTTGATCACCTCCGCGCCGAAGTAGGCAAGGATCGAGCCGGTGAACGGCCCCGCCAGCAGTTGTCCCATTTCAATAACGCGGATGCCGTCAAGCGGCCGTGCAGTACCAGTACTCATGCTGTGTCCTCTGAGGTGTTTCCGATGGCCTTGCTGTGCCCGCGGCGGGGCTCGTGGCCTTATTCTGCACACTGATACGCAAGCTGAACAGAATTGGCTCTCTCCGGTGCTTCAGACCCTATGCGCGAGGGCGCCTAAGGGTAATAGCTTTCATAGCTATTGGGCGAGACCACGATCACCTCGTACTGTGGCTGCAGGTAGGCCACCAGGTCAATGAGCTCCTGCACCGTCATCAGCTCGTTATAGACCGGCATTCTCGATTCACCCTCATCCACCGCCACCACCCGCGGGAGGCGCGCGGAATAGCGATGGGAAGGGTTGATGATAGACGTCAGCAGGGAAGCGTAGGTCGTCACCCGCGTGGACTTACCGCCCAGGGGCAGGTAGATATCCGTGGCAGCGGGGTCGCGCTGCGGCACATCCCGGGCACTGTGGCAGTCGTGGCAGCGCAGCTCGACGAAAGTCGCCTGCCCGGCATTGGCATCGCCCGGTGGCAGAGCGAAACCCGCGGGTGAGGCGGGCCCGAATTCACAGCCGGACAGCCAGAACAGCGGCAGCATCATGGAGATGCCGGAAATGACAGGATGGATGCGCATGGCTCACCTCCTCGGTTCCAGTCCCATAGGCCACGCTAACCCAGCCCATTGCGGCGACCCTTGCGCAGTATCAACTTAGGTCGAGATACGCGCTTACCGGGATTTTGGCAGCAAAGCCGGCGCCGAGTATGCTTGCCTCCCATGATCGACAACGGGAAGCCCCATGAGCGAGGAAGCACTGTTCACAACCACCACCACCGTCAAGCCGGACTGGATCGACTACAACGGCCACATGAACATGGGGTTTTACCTGGTCGCCTTCGATCACGTAGCCACCGACGGCTTCTTCGAATACCTGGGCATTGGCCTGGAGCACAAACAGGCGGTGGGTAAATCCACCTTCAGCCTGGCCGCCAACATCGACTTTGTTGCCGAACTCATGGCGGGCGACCCGCTGCGCTTTACCACACAACTGGTGGACTACGATCACAAGCGCCTGCACTTCTACCACTGTTTGTATCACGCCGAGCAGGGCTACCTTGCGGCGACCAATGAAAACCTGGGCATGTATATCGACATGCAGACCCGCCGCAGCACCAGCTTTGACAACGCCCAGATGCAGCGCTTCCAGCAGGAGTTGGAACGCGGCCAGGCGCTGGGCACACCTGAGGGCGTGGGCCGCAAACTGGGTATCCGGCGCTAGTGCCCGGAGGGCAGAGAGCGGCTATTCTGGTGGCCATCATCCCGACTACAACAGCCGCAGAGGAGAACTTGCCGTGAAAAGCGTTTTCATCACTGGAGCCGCGTCCGGCATTGGCCTGGCCACCGCACGCCACTACGCCGGGCTTGGCTGGCGGGTCGGGCTGTACGACATCAATCGAGAGCGGCTGGCGGCACTGGCCGCGGAACCTCTGTTTGCCAACGCGCAGTGCGGTGTTTGCGACGTGCGCCAGCGCGACTCAATCGCTGCCGCCCTGGCGGACTTCGCCGCTGGCAGTTCCGGCAAGATATCCCTGGTGATCAACAACGCAGGCGTGTTGAGCGCGGGGCCCTTCACCGAAATCGACGCCGACTCACACGACCTGATGATAGATATCAATGTGCGCGGCTTTACTCACGTGGCCCAGCTCGCTTTCCCCTACCTGAAAGGTGCCGAAAATGCCTGCCTGGTTAATCTGTGCTCCGCCTCCAGCATTCATGGGATTCCCCACTTGGCGGTGTACAGCGCCAGCAAATTCTATGTGAACGCCATGACCCAGGCCCTGCACATCGAATGGCAGCCCCACGGTATCCGGGTGACCTGCGTAAAGCCCCACCTGGTAGATACGCAGATGGCCCGGGACGTGCAGGCCGGGACCACCGGCGAAGGCACCGTGACCCTGACTCCCGAGGGCATTGCGCTGGCGATAGAGCGGGCTGCCACGGGCAGCCGGGTCAGCTATGTCATCGGCGGGGCCGCCCGCATCTGGGCATTGCTGGATAAGTGGCTGCCGGAAGTGCTGCGTATTCGCCTGACCCGCCGCTTGCTGAGCCAGTAAGCTGGCCTCCGGAAAACGGCGAACACCGCATCGAGAACAATAAACGCAAGGAGAGAGACGATGGCAGACAGGCTGAAAGACAAGGTGGCACTGGTCACCGGAGCCGCCAGCGGACTGGGCGAGGCCACCGCGCGCCGCTTTGCCGCCGAAGGTGCGCAGGTATACCTGACCGACATCAACGAGGCCGCCGTGCAGGCCGTGGCCGACAGCATTGGCAGTAACGCCAGCGCCCGCCACCAGGATGTGACCGACGAAACCGGCTGGAGCACGCTGATGGAGGACATTCTTGCCGCCGGCGGCAGGCTGGACGTGGTGGTAAACAACGCCGGCATCGCCCACATCGGCAGCGCCGAAGACACCAGTCTGGAAGACTGGCGGGCCGTGCAGTCCGTCAACCTGGATGCGGTATTCCTCGGCACCCGCGCCGCCATTCGCGCCATGAAGGACAAGGGCGGCTCCATCATCAATATCAGCTCCATCGAGGGCATCATCGGCGAACCCCGTGCGGCAGCCTACAATGCCAGCAAGGGCGGCGTGCGCATCTTCACCAAATCTGCCGCCCTACACTGCGCCAGCGAAGGCTATGGCATTCGCGTCAACTCCGTGCACCCGGGCTTCATCCTGACTCCCATGGTGGAGGACGGCCTGGGCACCCTCTCCCCCGAGGAACTCGCCTCGATGGAAGCACGCCTGCTGGGCGAGATTCCGCTTGGCGCCATGGGAGAACCCGAGGACATTGCCAACGGCTGCCTGTTCCTGGCCTCGGACGAATCGAAGTACATGACCGGCTCGGAGCTGGTCATCGACGGCGGCTACACCGCCCACTGAGGCTGGCGGCTTGAAGAACGCCCTGATCCTGTCCGGGGGTGGCGCACGCGCCGCCTACCAGGTTGGCGTACTGAAAGCAGTTGCCGAGATTCTGCCGGCCGGCACCTGCAATCCCTTCCCGATTATCTGCGGCACCAGCGCCGGCGCCATCAACGCGGTGACCCTCGCCGCCCACGAAGGCTGTTTCAGCGATGCGGTCGATGAACTGGAAGGCATCTGGCGCGACCTCAGCCCTGCCAGCGTATACCGTTACGGCTGGCGGGAAGTGTTGCGCGGCTTGTTCCGGGTGATCGGCTCACTGGGCAACCAGGGTGTGGGGCTTAGCCGCCCCATCGCATTGCTGGACAACTCACCGCTGCGGGACCTCATAGACCGCAAGGTGCACTTCGAGCGCATCGATCGGGCCATCGGTCGGGGCGACATAGACGCGGTCAGCATCACCGCCATGGGTTACACCTCGGGACAGTCGGTGGCCTTTTTCCAGGGACGACCTGAGCTGCAGGGCTGGCGCCGACACCGGCGCATCGGTCGCCCGGTGTTGCTGAATACCGACCACCTGATGGCCTCTTCGGCGATCCCCACCCTGTTCCCCACCACCCGTATCGAGCACGAGTACTTCGGCGACGGCGCTCTGCGTCAGCTATCACCGATCAGCCCGGCCCTGCACCTGGGGGCCGACCGGGTGTTTATCATTGGCGTCAGCGGTAACCGCGCCCCCAAGCCTCGCAGTGCGCGCACCCGGCACTCACCGTCGATCGCGCAGATCGTCGGCCACATGCTCAACAGCGCCTTTGTCGACACCCTGGAGGGCGACATTGAACATCTGGAGCGGATCAACGAACTGGTCAGGCTAATCCCGGATGAAGTGCGCGACGCTGAGGGCATTCGCCTGAAACCGGTGGACAACCTGATCATCTGGCCCTCGGAGGAAGTCGACAAGATTGCCGGCCGCAAGGTCCGTTACCTGCCGCGCAGCCTCCGCGCCTTCCTGCGCAGCACCGGCGCCACCACCAGTGGTGGCGGCGCCATGGCGGCCAGCTACCTGTTGTTCGCCCAGCCCTTCATCGACGAAATGATCAACCTCGGCTACCGCGACACCATGTGGGAGTCTGAGACTATCGCTTCCTTCTTTTCCACTTCTTAGATCGCGCGTCGTAGGCACAGCTCACCCCCTTCCTCGAGGAGGAATTCTGACTACCTGGGTAGATTAGAACGCAGCAACCGCCCTCATGAAGCGCTGGGTTCAAGCATAGAGAAGCGAAGTCTGGAGTTGGGAGTACTGCCGCCGGAGCAATAGCGGTGCCCGTGGTTCTTCCGGGACCGTATGCGGCCATGGATGGCCGCATCCGAGCGAGACAGGGATGTCATGCTTGTAGCGTGTCCCGGAAGGATCACGGGTGCCGGTAGCGCGGCTTCAGTGCTATGCAGCCCCGGCGTTTTCCTTCAAAGAGTCAGACAGTGCTTCGACAAGGGCATCGATCTCGGCGCGTTCAGTGATGAACGGTAGGCCGAGCTGGATGCAGTCGCCGCCGTAGCGGACGTAGAAGCCCTTCTCCCACATGCGCATGGCCACCTCGAAGGGACGGCGCAGGGGCTCGCCCGGGTAAGGCTCGAGCTGCAGGGCGCCGGCGAAGCCGTAGTTGCGGATATCGGTGAGGTGCGGCAGTCCGTGCAGGCTGTGGAGCTGTTGCTCGAAGTAAGGTGCTTCTTCAGCAACCCGCTCCACCAGCTTGTCCTTCTCGAGTATATCCAGCGCGGCCAGTCCGGCAGCACAGGCCACGGGGTGCGCGGAATAGGTATAACCGTGGGGGAACTCCAGGGCATATTCCGGTCCACCACCCTCCATGAACGTCTGGTAGATATCGCTCTTGGCAATCACCGCACCCAGCGGCACGGCACCGTTGGTGACCTGCTTGGCGATGTTCATGATGTCCGGCGTGACGCCGAAGGCATCGGCGCCGGTAATGGCGCCGCAGCGACCGAAGGCGGTAATCACCTCGTCGAAGATCAGCAGGATGTCATTGGCGTCACAGATTTCCCGCAGGCGCTGCAGGTAACCCACCGGCGGTGGGATAACACCCGCGGAGCCGGCCATGGGCTCGACGATCACCGCGGCCACGTTGGAGGCGTCGTGCAACGCCAGCATTTCCACCAGTTCATCCGCCAGGTGTGCGCCGGTCTCAGGCTGCCCCTTGCTGAAGGCGTTTTCCTTGAGAATGGTGTGGGCCATATGGTCAGCATCCACCGCGGTACCGAACAGCTTGCGGTTGGCGCCAATACCACCGACTGAGATGCCGCCAAAGTTCACGCCGTGGTAGCCCTTCACGCGGCCGATCAGCTTGGTCTTTTCGGGGCGACCCTTCATGCGCCAGTAGGCGCGGGCCATCTTCAGGGAGGTGTCAGCGGACTCGGAACCGGAGCCAGTGAAAAACACGTAGTCGAGACCGTCCGGGGTGATCTCTACCAGCTTGTTGGCAAGCTGGAATGACAGCGGGTGGCCGAACTGGAAGCCGGGAGAATAGTCCAGGGTCTGCAACTGGTGGTACACCGCCTCGGCAATTTCAGCACGGTTGTGGCCGGCGCCACAGCACCACAGGCCGGAAAGGCCGTCAAAGATCCGGCGACCCTTGCTATCGAGATACCAGGCGCCCTCGGCGCCGACAATGATGCGCGGGTCCTTCTTGAACTGGCGGTTGCCCGTGTAGGGCATCCAGTGGGCTTCCAGGTCCTGGCGCGTCAGCGCGCCGTGCTCGAGCATCTTCCCCATAACAACCTCTCCAGCTAAAAGCTTTAGCTTTCAGTAACTTACACGATGATTCCGGAGTCTACTGCTAAAGTAATACCTGAGGTATACCTAGCCACAGGTAGCTGAGTTCAGGTAGCGGACAGCTCCTGCTCCAGCTCTTTCGCGACGGTGCCCGGCGCCGTGGTGTTCTTCGCCAGCAGCTTGTAGGCCACCGGCACGGCGAACAGGGTAATCACACTGGCCACTGCCACGCCGCACATCACCACGATGCCTATCACCATGCGCGACTCATAACCCGGGCCGGTGGACAGCACCAGCGGGATGGCGCCGAACACCGTCGTAAAGCCGGTCATCATGATCGGCCGCAGGCGGAAGGCCGCGCCGTTGAGAATAGCTTCGTCAAAATCGCGGCCGGCATCCCGCAGCTGGTTGATGAACTCCACGATCAGGATGCCGTTCTTGGTTGCCAGCCCGACCAGCATGATCAGGCCCACCTGGCTGAAGATGTTGAGGGTCTGGCCAAAGAGCAGCAGCCCACCCAGGCCACCCACCAGCGCCAGCGGCACCGTGAGCAGGATGATGAAGGGGTGCACATAGGATTCAAACTGGGCCGCCATCACCAGGAACACGACCAGCAGTGCCAGGCCGAAGATAAAGGCCACAGAGCGCCCGGCCTCCTTGTACTCCAGGGACTCGCCCTTGTAGTCAACGCTGGCCTCATTCGGGAGGTTCTCACTGACCCAGTTCTCAAGCCACTCCAGCGCCTCACCCAGGGATACGCCGTCGGCGAGGTTGGAGGTGAGCGTGATGCCGCGCACCCGGTTGTAGCGGTTGAGCTGGCCGGCGTCGGCCTGGTCCTTGAGGGTTACCAGGTTGCTGAGGGGAATTAGCTGGCCGGTGACGCCGGAGCGCACATAGATGCTGTTGAGGTCGGTGAGTGAGCCCTGGTCGGCACGATCACCCTCGAGGATGACGTCATATTCCTTGCCCGCCAGCACAAAGGTGGTCACCTTGCGGTTGCCCATCAGGGTTTCCAGGGTGCGGCTGACATCCAGCAGGTTGACACCCAGGTCACCGGCACGGTCGCGGTCGATGCGCACACGGAGCTGTGGCTTGGTGGGCTTGAAGTCAGTATCCGCGCCGACAAACATTGGCTCCCGGGACACATCCAGCATCAGCTGGGACTGCCACTCGTCCAGGTCCTCGTAGGTATTGCCGCCGATAAAGAACTGCACCGGCGGGTTGGAGTCGCCGCCCAGCGCCCGCTGGGAGCGGATAAAGATACGCGCACCGGGAATATCAGAGATGAGCTCGCGGGCGTCGGCGAGAATCTCAAAGGTGTTGCGGCGGCCACTGTCCCAGGGCTCCAGCACCAGGATAGAGAAGGCGCCGTTGAAGGCCTCCCCTGCCCCCCAGGACGGCGCGCGGATCAGCAGGCGCTTGATATCGCCGCTGTCCACCAGCGGCATGAGACGCTCTTCCACCTTGTAGAGCTGCCGCACCGTGTAATCGAAGGAGGAACCCTCCGGCGCCTGCACCACCATAAACAGAATGCCGCGGTCCTCTCGCGGGGCATATTCCTGCGGCACCTGCTGGAACAGCCAGCCGCTGAGTCCAATACTGGCCACCAATATCACGATGGTCAGCGCCGGTGCTTTCAGCACCTTCTGCAGCAGAGACCGGTAGCGGGCCTCCAGGGCCGAAGTGAGGCCCTCCACAAAGTCCGCCAGCCGGTTGCGGGTGCTGGCGTTGGTCAGCAGGCGCGAGCAGATCACCGGCGCCAGGGTCAGGGCGACAAGGGTGGAGAACACCACCGCCACCGCCATGGCTACCGCGAATTCGCTGAACAGCTTACCCAGATTGCCTTCCAGGAAGGTGATAGGCACAAACACGGCGATCAGCACGGCGGTGGTCGCCACCACCGCAAACCCCACCTGGCGGCTGCCCTTGTAGGCCGCCACCAGCGGCGATTCTCCTTTGGCCAGGCGTCGGTGGATGTTCTCCAGCACCACGATGCAGTCGTCAACCACCAGGCCGATGGATAACACCAGGGCCAGCAGTGTCAGCAGATTGATGCTGTAATCAAAGGCCCACAGCAGGGTGAATGTGGACATCAGCGAAATGGGCACCGTGGCGGCCGGCACCAGCACGCTGCGTGGGTCACCGAGGAACAGGAAGATCACCACGACCACCAGAATGGCGGCAATAACCAGGGTGCGATAGACCTCCTTCACCGAGGCGCGCACAAACAGTGACTTGTCATAGCTCTTCACCAGGCGCATGCCTTCCGGCAGCGTGGCGTTGATGCGGTCGACCTCATCGCTGACGGCATTGGCCACGGTCAGGGCGTTGGAGGTGCTCTGCTTGACGATGCCCATACCCACCATGGACTCGCCGTTACCGCGGAACAGGCTGCGACGCTCGGCACTGCCCAGCTCAACCCGCGCCACATCGCCCAGCCTCACCAGGTAGCCATCGTCGCCGCGCCGCACCACCAACTGACGAAAGTCGTCGGCGGACTGGTAAGCGCGCTCGACACGAATCACGAAATCGCGCTCCACCGACTGCAGGGTGCCCGCCGGCAGTTCGATATTTTCCCGGCGCACCGCGTCTTCCACATCCGACACCGTCAGACCGCGTGCCACCAGGGCGTTGCGATCCAACCAGATGCGCATGGAGTAAACCTGCTCGCCGGTGATACGAACCCGGGAGACGCCGTCCAGGGCCGAGAAGCGATCCTCCAGATAGCGGCGCACGTAATCGGTGAGTTCCAGCGCCGTCATGCTGGGCTCAACCAGGTGAATCCAGTAGATCACCGTATCGTCGTCACCGGCCTTCTCAACCTCCGGTGGCTCAGCTTCCTCCGGCAGGTCGTCGAGAATCCGTGATACCCGGTCGCGGATATCGTTGGCGGCGTTGTCGATATCCCGGCCCAGCCGGAACTCGATGCGCAGGACAGAACGGCCGTCCTGGGAGGTGGAGGTAACACTCTTGATGCCTTCCACCCCGGCGATGCGGTCCTCGATCACCTCGGTGATTTTATTCTCCACCACCGCAGCGGAAGCGCCCGGGTAGTTGGTGCCCACGCTGATGACCGCGGGCTCAATATCCGGGTACTCCCGCAGAGGCAAGCGGTCAAAGGAAATAACGCCGAAGGCCACCAATAGCGCACAGAACACCGTGGCCAGCACCGGGCGTTTTACCGACGTATCGGAGATCCACATATCCCTCAGCTCTCCAGCACGCTAACAACGCTCTCATTGCCGCGCAGGCGCGCCACGCCGTCACGCACCACCTGGTCGCCCACCTCGAGGCCGTCGACCACCTCCACCCACCCCGGGCGGCGGTCACCGATCTCGACAAACACGCGTTTGGCCGTGTCACCGTCGATCTGCCACACGTAGTGGTCCGTGGAACGGGATACCAGGCTCTCCTCAGGCACCAGCAATGCACTACGCTGGTCACCCAGCACGGTTACCTGCATCAGCATGCCCGGCTTCAACAGCCCATTGGCATTCTCAAACACGGCCCGCGCGGTAATTGAGCGGTTGACCGGATCGACCCGGCTGTCGACCGCGGCTACCTCACCGCTGAAAGCCTCGATGTAAGCGGCCGTAGACGCCTCGATCTTCTGGCCCGGCTGCAGGAAGCGCAGGAAGCGCGCCGGCACCGTGAAATCCAGCCGCATGCGGGAGATATCATCCAGGGTGGTGATTACCTGGCCCGGCTCCACCAGGGCACCGGGGCTGACCTGGCGCAGGCCCAGCACACCGCTAAAAGGTGCATTGATGGTGCGGTCGTCGATCTGCGCCCGTTCCTGCTCGATGCGGCTGCGGGCGATGGCAGCCTGGGTGCGGCGCTGGTCCAGCTCAGTCTGGGCCACCTGGTTGCGGCGAGCGAGATTTTCCAGGCGCGCCACCTCGCGCTCCTGTTCGGCGAGGAATTCCTGCTGCTCGCGCAGGGAGGCCTGTTCTTCCTCCTGCTGAAGGGTGACCAGCAGCTCACCTTCCTTGACACCCTGACCATCCTCGAAGTGCAGGCGGGCTACGTTCTCGGAGACGCTGGCGGTAATGGTGACCGACTCCCAGGCGCGCAGGGTGCCCAGGGCTTCCACCCGGCTCTGGAACGGCTGTGATTCCAGCATCCAGGCGGTGACCGGCACCGGTCCTATGGGCGGGCGACCGCCGTTGCCGCCTGTTTCGGATCCGTAGAAGTACCAACCGCCGACACCAGCGGCCAGGGCAACCAGGACAAACAGAACGACGCGCATTAATCCTCCAGTTCCAACAATTCGATATTCCTGAATTTCACCACGCCGCTCTCGGCATGCTGCAGGGCGATGAAGCCACCGGGCAGCGCGGCATCGTCCAGCCTCGCTGTGACCTCGCCGTTGATGGCAAGTTCAAGCGACTGGCCGCGTACGGTCACCTGCAAGCGGTTCCAGCGTCCGACGGTATCCACCTGCGCCAGCGGTGGCATTACCCGAAAGACGATGGCTCCGGTGCGCGCTTCCTGGCGGGGATGTTCATCCCAGATATTGAGCTCATAGCACGAATCCGGGTGTATACGATCGCGGTCCTGACAGCGGATGAACACACCGGAATTGGTCGAGGCGTCCACCCAGAACTCCAGCGACAGCGTGAAATCCGTAAACTCGGCAAGGCTTTGCAGGTAGCTCTCGCCGCTGCCAGCGGCAACGATAGCGCCCTGCTCCACTCGCCAGGCAAAATTGTCACTGCTGCGCCAGCCCGCCAACGTTGTGCCGTTGAACAGGCTCAACGCCAATACCAGGGGAATGATCACTGTTCCTCGTCAGCCTCCAGACGGGTGCGGTGGTAACTGTTGCCGTCGACCTGCCGCGCGTCCTGCAGGGCCCGCTCCGCGCCCGCCACAATATCATCCGGACCCCAGCGGTCGCGGGCGCGCTCGGAGCATACGCCAATGCTCACGGTCACGCGAATATTGCGGGTGGCATCCACCGGTATATCCAGGGTCTGCATCATTTCGAGAAATTTGTCGAATACCCGCTGCGTCCCGGTGCCGTTATCCGTCATCAGTACGCATAGCTGCTTCGCCCCGTAACGGCCCAGGTCGTCCGCGCGCCGGCGCACGCAGTAGCGCAGCGCATCCGCCACCCCCAGCAGGCAGTTTTCGGCGCCCTGGCGTCCATACTCCCGTTCCAGTTCGTCGTAACCATCGAGTTCCAGCACCGCAAAGCTGAAGTGGTCTTCCGCCCGCCGCGCCAGCGCAAATTCGCGGGCAATCGCGCGATCTATCTCGCCGCGCAACAGCAGACCGGTCAGTGAGTCGTGGAGCTCTACCGCCGCCGCGGTGGGCGCCACGGTCGCCTGGCCCACCACGTCATAAAAAGACACCACCCAGTTAATCCCCACCAACACCAGCAGCAGCACCACCGCCCGCATGGAATAGCGAATCTCATCGGGAAAGTCCGGGTTGGCGACCATGTCCCCGGACAGATGCCGCGACAGGATCAACAGCAGCAGCAGGGCCACCAGCACCGTGGTGTTGCGGGCCGCGCGCTTGTTCATCACCAGGCTCGCCAGCAGGGGCAGCATGGGGGCGGCAAAGATCACCGATCCGGTGAAGCCATCGGAGATCCATGACAGGGCGGCATAAATGCCCACCGCGATCACCATCACCGCCAGGCCACCGATCTCCGCCGGGGTGCCGGCTTTGACACGGGCGTAGGTGATAAACAGCATTGCCGCACATATTGTGGCCAGCCCCGCCGCCAGCCAGGCGATTTCTCCCGCCACCAGGGACCGCAACACCGTCGCCAGCAACACCATACAGCCCAGGATCAGGGCTGTATTCTTGACTACATTGGCCTTGGAGAAAGGCGTTTCCGATTCCATAGCGTGAGAAGACTGGGCTTTGCCCCATTCTAGGGCAGCCCGCCGCGAATCCATAGTGTTAGCTGCGACGGCGCCGCCAGACATTGACAGTTGTGTGTCCATGACAGACAATTAGTTTCATGTGTAACTAATGCAGGGTGCACCATGGATTACCTCACCGGCTTTGGCAATGAACACGAAACCGAGGCACTGGCCGGCGCCCTACCGGTAGGTCGCTTCAGCCCTCAGCAGGTGGCTTTTGGCCTCTACGCCGAGCAGTTCAGCTCGACGGCCTTCACCGCCCCGCGCGCCCACAACCGCCGCAGTTGGTTCTATCGGATCCGCCCGTCCGTGCTGCAGGGTGAGTTTTCGCCCTATAACGGCAAGCTGCTGGAAACCGGCGGTGGCGACACCGGCACAGTGACCCCCAACGTGCTGCGCTGGGACCCCCTGCCTCTACCCGAGGAGGCCACGGATTTCGTTGATGGCCTGGTGACCATCGCTGTCAATGGTGATGCCATGGCCCAGGCCGGTATGGGTATCCACCTCTACGCCATCAACCAGTCCATGCGGCAGCGCTTCTTCTACTGCGCGGATGGTGAACTCCTGTTTATTCCCCAGGCGGGCGCTCTGCGCCTGCGTACCGAGTGCGGGCGTCTGGACGTGGCTCCCGGTGAGATTGCAGTTGTCCCCCGCGGTATGAAGTTTGCCGTAGACCTGTTGGACGCCAGCGCCCGAGGCTATCTGTGCGAGAACTACGGTGCGCCATTCAGCCTGCCGGAGCGAGGCCCGGTTGGCGCCAACGGCTATGCCAACGACCGCGACTTCCACTATCCGGTGGCCGCCTATGAAGAAGACGAAGGCGAATTCGAACTGTTGTGCAAGTTCGCCGGCCATCTCTATACCGCGCCCATCGGCCACTCACCACTGGACGTGGTGGCCTGGACCGGCAACTCAGCGCCCTACAAGTACGACCTGGCGCGTTTCAACGTGATGGGCTCGGTGTCCTACGACCACCCGGACCCCAGCATCTACACGGTGCTGACCTCACCCTCGGACACCGCCGGCGTCGCCAATATAGACTTTGTCATCTTTCCACCGCGCTGGATGGTGGCGGAAGACACGTTCCGGCCGCCCTGGTATCACCGCAACATCATGTCCGAGTTCATGGGCCTGATAGAAGGCACCTACGATGCCAAGGAAGAGGGTTTTGTGCCAGGCGGCGCCAGCCTGCACAACTGCATGGCCAGCCACGGCCCTGAAGCCGCCGTGTTCGATAAGGCCAGCACGACCGAACTGGTGCCGGACCGCTACACCGACACCATGGCCTTTATGCTCGAATCCCGATACCTCATTCAACCCACCTACTGGGCCATGAACACGACGCTGCGCCAGCGCGACTATACTCGCTGCTGGGAAGGCCTCGAAAAGCGCTTCACCCCGGCAGGATAAGCTCAGCACAGGACAGACCATGAAGTTAGCCAGCCTCAAATCCGGCCGCGACGGCCAGTTGATTATCGTCAGCCGCGACCTGTCTCGCGCCGTTGGCGCCTATGACATTGCACCCACCCTGCAGGTGGCCCTGGAAAACTGGGAACAGGTAGCAGCATCGCTGCAGGACCGGGCCGCCGCCCTGGAAGCAGGAAAAGCAGACGGCGAGTTCCCCTTCGACCCCGAAGCGGTGGCTGCCCCCCTACCCCGCAGTTACCACTGGGCCGACGGCAGCGCTTATGTCACCCACGTGGAACTGGTGCGCAAGGCTCGCGGTGCCGAGCTGCCCGAGTCCTTTTGGACCGACCCATTGATCTACATGGGCGCCTCGGATGCCTTTATCGGCCCCACCGACAACATCGAGGTGGAGAACGAGGAGTGGGGCATCGACTTCGAGGCAGAGGTGGTGGTCTACACGGACGACGTGCCGGCCGGTGTCACGCCGGCGCAGGCCAGGGAACACATCAAGCTGGTGGCCCTGTGCAACGATGTGTCCCTGCGCAACCTCATCCCCGCGGAGCTTGCCAAGCAGTTCGGCTTTTACCAGTCCAAGCCGCAAACCGCGTTTACCCCGGTGGCAGTCACCCCCGATGAGCTGGGCGATGCCTGGGACGGTGCCAAACTGCACCTGCCGATGCTCTCTACCCTGAATGGCCAACTGGTCGGCGCACCCAACGCCGGCGTGGACATGACGTTCGACTTTGGCCAGCTCATTGCCCACGCGGCCAAAAGCCGTGCGCTGATGGCAGGCACGGTGATCGGCTCAGGCACGGTGGCCAACCAGGGCAGCGCCGACGGCTCCAGTTGCCTGGCGGAGGTGCGCTGCCTGGAGACCATTGCCGACGGCAAACCGAGCACACCCTTCATGTCCTTCGGCGACCGCATCGAAATCGAAATGCAGGACGCCCACGGCGCCAGCGTGTTCGGAAAAATCAACCAGGTGGTTGTGCAGTACCACCCGCCCGAGGCAGACTGAACGCTCCACCAAACGGCGGCGTTCCATGAAACTCTACAGCTACTGGCGCTCATCCGCGGCCTACCGGCTGCGCATTGTGCTCAACCTCAAGGGTCTGGAGGCGGACTACTGCGCCATCAACCTGCTGGAGGGTGATCACAAGTCCCAGGACTACCTGGCCCGCAACCCGGCGGGGCTGGTGCCTACCCTGGAACTGGACGACGGCCAATGCCTGACCCAGTCACTGGCCATCATCCAGTGGCTGGATGCAGAGTACCCGCACCCTCCCCTGCTGCCGGCGGACAACCTGGAGCGGGCGCGGGTGCTGTCCATGGCCTATACCGTGGCCTGCGAGATTCATCCGCTCAACAACATGGGCATCCTCAATTATCTGAAGGCCGAGTACGGCGCCGACCAGTCACGCCTCAACCACTGGATGCACACCTGGCTGGATCGCGGCTTCTCCACCCTGGAGGCAGAGATCAGCGCCGCACCCTATTGCTACGGCGACACCGTCACCCTGGCGGACGTGCTGCTGGTGCCGATGGTCTACAACGCGCTGCGCTTCCAGTACCCGCTGGCAGAGAAGCAAGCCAAGGTGCTCTCGGTGTGGCAGGCCTGCAACGAACAGGAGCCGTTCATCAAGGCCCAACCGGAGAAGCAACCTGATGCTGTTTGACCTGCTGCGCAAGGCCGTGCTGCTGGAGCGCAACGAGGTGCGCGCCACCCTGGTGTCTTTTGGCTTTGTGCTGATGTTGATGGCGGCCTACTACATCCTGCGCCCGGTTCGCGACGCCATGGCGTCGGACTGGACCGACGCCGAGGTGAGCTGGCTGTGGACCCTGAACTTCTTTATCTCGGCAATCGCGGTGTCGCTCTACGGCGGCGCGGTCACCTCGGTGAAATTCCGCAGGCTGGTGACCTCGGTCTACGGGTTTTTCGCGCTGTCCTTCCTGCTGTTCTACGTGGGCACCCAGGCCATCTCCGACCGGGTTCTGATCGACAAGTCCTTCTATGTCTGGGTCAGCGTGTTCAGCCTGTTCCACATCTCGGTGTTCTGGAGTTTCATGGCCGACCTGTTCACCAAGGCCCAGTCCCTGCGCCTGTTTGGCTTTATCGGCGCCGGAGCCAGCGTCGGCGCGTTGGTGGGCCCGTCGGTCCCCACTTTTTTTGTCGGCGCTCTCGGCACCGACAACCTGCTGCTGGTCGCCTCGGTGATGCTGCTGCTCACCATGCCCATCATCGGCGTGCTGCAAAACCTCAAGGCCAGCGATCTGCAAAACCAGGCCCAGCAGGTGGGCGCCGAGGACCTGGAGTACATTGGCGGCCACCCACTGGCCGGCTTTACCGAGTTCATCAAGAACCCCTATCTGCTGTCCATCGGCGTGTTCATCCTGCTGTATACCTCCATCAGTTCCTTTGTGTATTTCGAGCTTAAAAACCTGCTGGCGGACTACAGCCGGGAGGAGCGCACCCAAATCTGGGGCGCCATGGATTTGGTGGTGAATACCCTCACCATCCTCACCGCCTTCTTTGTCACCGGCCGCATCGCTTCACGCTTCGGCGTAGGCGCCACGCTCGCCTGCGTGCCGGTAGTGATCTGCGCCGGCATGCTCATGCTAGCCGCGGCACCGATGGTGGCCGTGGTGGTCGCCCTGCAGGTGGTGCGCCGGGCCGGCAACTACGCCATCACCCGGCCCGGCAGGGAAATGCTGTTTACCGCCGTGGACCGGGAGACCCGCTTCAAGGCCAAACCGGTGATAGATATCGTGGTCTACCGCGGCGGCGACACCCTCAACGCCTGGGCTTTCACCGCGCTCACCCAGGGCCTTGGCCTGGGACTGGGCGCGGTGGCGGTAGTGGGCGCAGTGATTGCCGCCATCTGGGGTGCGACCGGGCTCTATCTCGGCAAGGTGTTCCGCGAGCAATCGGGCGGCGCGGACGACAGCGCCGCTTTCAAGGATAACTCCGCTCCTGATGGGAGCCCCGCGCGAGAAGCCAAAGCCGAGGGCTGACTCAGTCGCTCCAACCGCTAATGTGCTTGGCGGCCTGGTAGCCGAAGGTCATCGCCGGTCCCAGGGTGGCACCCGGCCCCGGATAAGTCGGTAGCACCGGGGCGCTGCAGTTGCCGATGGCGTACAGTCCAGGAATCACGCTGCCGTCTTCGCGTGTCACCTCGGCGTTTTCCGTCACTACCATGCCGCCCTGGGTACCGAAATCACCGGGGTCTACTTTCATGGCGTAAAACGGTGCTTGCTGGATCGGACCCAGGCAGGGATTGGGGCTCACCCGCGGGTCACCGTAGTACTGGTCGTAGAGCGCATCACCCCGCGACAGGTCGAGGTCCTTGCCGGTGCGCGCGTAGGCGTTCATCTTGCTGACCGTGTTTTCCAGGCCATCCGGGTCGACGTCAATTTTTTCCGCCAATTCCCGCACCGTGTTGGCACGGGCGATGAAGCCCGCCTCCTCCCAGCTGCCCGGTAGCAACCAGTCGGGGCGAAACTTGCTGTTATACAGCGGTCCCACAAAGTAGGTAGCCCGGAAGCTGGCGTCAAAAATCTGCCAACTCGGTGCGCAGGGATAGTCTTCCGTGTGCTTTTCGAAGGTCTCGAGTTGGTAGGCCATGTAGTTCTGGGATTCGTTGCTGAAGCGCTCCCCCGCCGGGTTGACCACGATGGAGCCAGGGTAGGATTTCTCCATAATGCTGAGCCGCGGAATCGGCTCGCCGGGCACCGCGATGGTGTTACACCACCAGGCGTTGTCCAGCATGTGCATCTTCGCGCCCAGGCGCAGGCCTTCACTGATGGCGTCGCCGGTGTTGTCGTAGCTGCCGGCACTCCACCAGTGATTGGTAGGTTTGGGCAGGTAGCGTTCGCGCATGTCCTGGTTGTGCTCGAAACCGCCAGCCGCCAGCACCACGCCCTTGCGCGCCTCGATGCGCAGGCGCTGGCCCCGCTGTTCGAGCTCCACGCCCACGACGCGGCCACTGTCGTCGGTGATCAACTGGCGCATGGGGCTGCGCAACCACACCGGAATGTCGCGGTCCAGCAGGGACAGGCGCAGCCTCGCCACTCCGGCGCAGCCGCAGGTCAGGCGGCGGGCGTACTTGTCGCCAAACAGCCGCCAGCGGATATCCAGCAGGTAGTCGAGCGCCAGCTTGCCGGCGGTCTTCCACCAACCCGGCAGTTGAGCCATCAGCAGCGCCGCCTCGACCTGGGTAATACCGATCAGCCCGCCGAGGTGCATCATCTGGTGGCTGCGCCGCAGGGTGATGGCATGCTGGCCCAACTGGTCGGCGTTGACGGGCTCCGGTTCCATGCTGCGGTGACCGGGCATGGACCCCTCCTGGTCGGAGTAATAGTCAGGATAGTGTTCCAGCGTCACGTAGCGCACCTGGCTGTGCTCGTGCAGGAAGTCAATCATCCTTGGGCCATTGATGAGATAGGCGTCGACCAGTCTCTCCGGCACCTGTCCCTCCGGCGTCGTGTTGAGCAGGTAGGTCTTGGCTTTGTCGAAGGAGTCATCGGCGCCAGCAGCTTTCGCATAGCGGTTGTTGGGAATCCAGACCCCGCCCCCGCTGATCGCGCTGGTGCCGCCGTAAAGGCCGGATTTTTCGATCACCAGCACCTCGCCGGCGCCCATGTCGTGGGCGCACAGGGCCGCAGTGAGGCCGCCGTTACCTGAACCCACCACCAGTACGTCGACGCTTTTGTCCCAGGCTTGCTTGTTCACATTGCCGCCGTTTTTATCAATCCGCGGCTATAGTACTGTATTGATCTGCGCCGCCGACGGCGAAACAATCCGGCCGGCAGGCGTTTATCGTAACAAGTTCAATAGTTTGGCCGTGGGCTCAGATAAGGAGAAACAGATGGCTTGGCAAAGCAAGAAGACCCTCGCAGCAGTGGCACTGGCAACCGGCATGGGCGCAGCACCTGTTGCCCTGTCGCACCTCAATCCGGAGGAGTTCCCGCAGTCCTACCGTCAGTCCCTGTTTGCCATTCTCGGCGCCAATATGGGCCCCATGGCCTCCATGGCGAAAGGAGAGATTCCCTGGGACGACGCCCGCTTTGCCGGCTTCGCCAGCGACCTGGCCACTGCCACCACGCTGGACTATATGCGCGGTTTCCCCAAGGGCAGTGAGGGTGGCACCACTCGCGCCAAGCCAGGCATCTGGGAAAACATGGATGACTTCGAGGCCAAGCTGAATGACCTGCGCGCGGCCGCCGCCGAACTCGCCACCGCTGCGGAAGGCGGTGACAAGAAAGCGATCATGACGGCGTTCCAGGCGACCGGTGGTGCCTGCAAAGCCTGTCACGACGAGTACAAGTCGAAGGACTACCTGTAGTAGTCACGAGTAATAGTCATCAGTACCAGGCCGTCACCTTGGGCGCTGGGGCGAAGTAGATCGCCAGCGCCAGGGCCCCGGCGCACACTCCCACTACCAACAGCGCACGCCATAGCGGAACCGGCGCTTCCACGCCGGCCTGCCCGCCATGGATCATGGCCTGAACCAGGCGCTCTTTGCGGCCGAACTGGTACCAGATGACTGCGGCGATGTGCAGGCCCACGAAGCCCAGGATTACCCAGTAGAGCTGGTCGTGGATTTCGCTGAGCAGGTCGGTTGTGCTGCTGTCGAGGGCGTGACGCAGCGGCCCGTCGAACAACAGGCCGTCGCTGTTGAACAGACCGGTGACTGCCTGCACCAGCAGCAGGCCCAGTAGCGTTAGCACCGACCAGCCGCCTGCCGGGTTATGACCTGGCGTGTCTGCTTCCGCACCGCGCCAGTAACGGACCACGGTGATCGGCGAGCGTACAAAGTCACCAAACCGCGAGTGCACGCTGCCCAGGAAACCCCACAAAATCCTGAACACCACCAACACCAGCACGGCGTAGCCGTTCCAGCGGTGCACCTCGATCCAGTCCTGGTTGTGGCTCAGCCAGGCCAACGCGACGCCCACCACCAGCAACCAGTGAAACAAACGTGTGGGCAGATCCCAGGTCGGGTTGGATGAGTTCACGGCGGACAGTCTCTACAGCGGACAACAGCGCGGGCCGGGGCAGCGGCCCGCCTCAACGCTAGAAGGTGCGGAACAGCGAGACACTGAAGATGCTTGCCTGGGTGTCGTTGAAGTCAATGTCGCTATCGTCTTCACCCCAGGCCACCGTGATGCGCGGCATCCAGTTATCCCAGCCAAAAGCGCCCGGGAACCAGATGGAACCGGAGACGAACAGGGCGTCGGAGTCGTTCACATCATTGAAGATGGGATTAACCGCGTCACCTTCCATCTGCTGGTAGAAAATGTTGCCGACAAAACTCACCCTGCCGGAGTTGTACAGGTAACTGGCACCCACTTCATAACCATCCTGGGCCATGGCATCGCCGTCGAGGTCGCGATCAATGTAGGCAATCCGCGGGCGCAGGAAGTGTCCGCTGCCGAGGTTGAACACATAGCCAAGCTCCACCCGGTTGAGGTCACCCTCACGATCCAGCAGCGCGCGGTCGGCGGCTGAGAGACCGAGCCCCTCTCCAGAGCGCTCCTCGTCCAACTCGCGCTCAGCAGTGGAAATCTGCAGCTCAAACTGGCTGCCCAGAATCTTGTCCCAGGTGATCCTGCCCCCCAGGCGCACACGCTCGGTCTCGCGGCGGTCGACGCCGGTTTGGTAAGGGTCTTCGTAGACCTCGGTGCGGATACCCGCCGTGGCAATCACGCCAATCTGGAAGCGGCCAAGGCTGTCGGTATCACGGCGAATGGCCAGGCGCGTGGCCTGGTCAAACTGCACGAAGTCGGAAAGGTCGTTACCCAGGAAAACGCGCGTCTTTCGATCCTTGAAGGTATAGCCCAGGTTAAGAGCGCCCATGGGAATGGTGATATCCTCGTCATCCGGCGAACCCAGTGCATCGATGCGGCTATCGCTGAGATCGGCGTCTACACCTGTCAGCCGCGCGAGGAAATTAGACTCCACCGAGCCCACACCGACACCCAGGTTGACGAATCCACCCCAGCCAGCCTCTGGCATGGCCTCAAGTGCCATGGATTGTTGTGCAACCCCCAGGAACAGCGCCGCTGTAGACGCTTTCACCCACTGATTTTTCATCCTTAACCACCCCTCTATTGTTATTCCCTGTCTGTTATTCCCTGTCTAGAGCCCCTGCGGTCGGGCTCACGCCAGCAGTATACCGGCGACCATTGTATTCTGGCATACCCATGGAAAATCTGAGGCCATTGTGAAACAAACATGACACTTGCCGGCCACTGGGCGCCAACCGGGCCCAGCCGGTATCATTAGTTCGGTGTTTGTTCGAACTCTGCCGCCTCCAACGTGTCAACCAAATACCGGCCGCCGCGATTCTCCAGGTACGCCGGTCACAGTAATACGGCCAACGGGATGACAGCGCAGAGCGAAACAGGTATTTCTGGCCCATGAACCGCCGCCTTTCGTACAGTTTGCTCGCCGGCCTGATGCTGCTGGGGCTGTCTGGCTGCCTGCACATCCAACTGGGCGGCGCGGTGGCGGAATCCACCGCCATCATCACCCCCCTGCGCGACCCGTCGAACACCATTCAGCAATTGCGCGTGCCCTCGGTGGCTGAAACCCGCGAGGCAGACGGACCTGAGACCTGGGACGGACGCAGCGACCTCGCCAGGTTCGTATTCCTGGGCAACGTATTTGTCGACAGGACGCTCTACGACGACGAAACCCTGTACCTGGTCACCGTTAGCGCCGGTGTCGACCTCGACGCCAATTCCGACAATGCTATTGACGAGACTCCCCCTGCCATCACCGGCACCTGGCATGCCATCCTGACCGGCGCGCAGTTGAGGGCCGGACGTGTCAGCCCGCTCACCGAAGCCGTCTACCGCTACCTCGAGTTCAATCTCGATGTGCTGACAGATGCCGAGATACGCGCGGAAATGGATGTCCTGGCCAGCGCCATGCTGGGCGACGTGAACCGCTCGGGTGATGTCAATTACCAGGACGTCGTGGCATGGCATCGCCATTTCAATGCCAACACCTACCTGCGAGACCTGGCGCCGGTGGATGAACTGAGCCAGGCCATTCGCGACAGTGCGTCCGCTTCCACCCTGCGTGAATTGAGCCTGGCGGTGATCGGCCGCGACATCGACAGCGCCGGGCCCTATACGGTGAGCGGCAGCGTGCTGGTGTCGGCCACCACCCGGGTAGATGGTGACGTTAACGACGTGAACTCCGACATCCAGGTGATTCCCAACAACAGCACCGGCACCGCGCAACCGATCATCAACCCGGTGGTACTGGGTGGCTACGTCAACCGCATCGGCCAGGGGCGGGAGGGGCGCAGCTTCCTGGGTGGCGACGTCGACGACTACTACTCCGTGGAGCTGCTGCAGGGCCAGGTGATCTCGCTGCTGATCGCCGACGACCCGACGCTCAACGACCTCGACCTTTTCCTCTACGACGGCAACGGCAACCTGGTGGACGGCTCCCTGGACACCACCGAGCTGGAACAGCTCACGGTGCCCCAGGATGGCAGCTACTTCATCCGCGTGCAGGCCTTCCGGGGTGCTTCCAACTACCAGCTACGGGTGGGCATTGGCGACCAGATCGCCAGCAGCGCGCGGCGCTACCAGCTTAGCGACGACTTCGTGCCGGGGCAGGTGATCGCGCGCTTCAACCGGCAACCCAGAGTGAGCACCATGCGCGGGCGGGCGCGCTTCACCGGCATGCGCATCCGCGGCGGCGGCCTGCACCGGGCCAATCTGCTGGAAATGCAGGCCGACGCGGATGAGGGAATGCTGCAGTGGAAGCTACGCACCCTGCGCAAGATGAAGCGACTCAAGCTGCAGCGGGAAGTGGCCGATGCAGGACTGAACTATTACGTGCAGGCGACCGCCACCCCCAACGACACCTTCTACAGCCAACAGTCCTGGCACTACGAACTGATAAACCTGCCGCTGGCCTGGGACCAGGGCATTATCGGCGATGACGTGATCGTGGCAGTGCTGGACACCGGCATCCGCCGCAACCATCCGGACCTCCGGGGCCAGTTGGTAAACGGCTGGGACTTCTTTGCTGACGACAACAACCCTGAAGACCCAGGGGACGGGGAAAACGGTGCGCCGAGCAGCTTCCACGGCACACACGTGGCAGGCACCGTCGCCGCCGCCAGCGACAACGGCCGCGGCGTTGCCGGTGTTGCCTGGAATGCCCGGATCATGCCCATCAGGGTACTTGGCCCGGGCGGTGGTACCAGCTTCGATGTGCTGCAGGGCATGCGTTTTGCCGCCGGACTTGAGAACGACTCCGGCACCCTGCCCGCGCGCCGCGCCGATGTCATCAACCTGAGCCTGGCCGGCGGCGGCTTCTCAAGCTTTGACCAGGCGGTCTACAACGAGGTAGCCGCCCTGGGCATCATCATCGTAGCCGCCGCCGGCAACGACGCCACCTCGCAGTTTGCCTACCCGGCCTCTTACGACAGTGTGGTATCGGTCAGCGCGGTCAACATCAACCGCACCCGGGCCAGTTACTCCAACTTTGGCAGCCGCATCGACGTGGCTGCGCCGGGGGGTGACGGCTTCACCAACGACGTCAATGGCGACGGCATCCTGGACCTGGTGCTGAGCACGGCGGCTGATGACAGCAGCGGCGTGATCCGCGATACCTATGCCCTGCTGCAGGGCACCTCCATGGCCTCTCCCCACGTCGCCGGCGTCGCGGCACTGATGAAGGCTATTCACCCGCCCCTGACCCACCAGGAATTCGAGACCCTGCTGAGCCTGGGCCTGATCACCGACGACCTCGGCTCCCAGGGTCGCGACAACACCTTCGGCTGGGGTCTGATCAATGCCAACAAAGCGGTGCTGGTGGCACAGAGCCTGGCGGACGGCAGCGATATCGCCAACCGTCCCACCATTGCCACCAGCGCCAGCGCCCTGAACTTCGGCACCTTCGCCACCAGCCTGCCGCTCACCATCAGCAATGCCGGCACCGGCGAGCTGGTGGTAGAGAACATCGTGATAGAGGGCAACCCACCCTGGCTGTCGATCGAGCCGGTGCAGGTTGATCCTATCACCCAGGTCGGCAGCTATACTGTCACCGTGGATCGGGATCAGCTGGAGATTGGCTCATTCTCCGCCACCATCCGCATCACCAGCAATGACAGCAACGACAGGGTGCCCAGTGTGGACGTGATTGTTCAGCAACTCGATCCCAGCCTGCTGACGGGAGGAGATGCCGGCCTGCACTATATCCTGCTGATCAACGCCGACAGCGGCGAGGTGTTCCAGCAGGACGACGTCACCGCAAGAGACGGCGTCTACCCCTTTACGTTCACCGATGTGCCGGCGGGCAGCTACCAGATTATCGGCGGCAGCGACTCCGACAACGATTTCTTCATCTGCGACGCCGGCGAAGCCTGTGGCGCCTGGCCCGTGCTGGACAGCGAGTTTCCGATCATCGAGATCATCCAGGACGTTTCCGGCCTGCGTTTCTCGTCGACCTACAACACCGGCATCATTTCCACCGAAGCCGCGGCGCAGCAGGCACCTGCGCCTGTCGCCCCGCTGCGGCGCAGCGCCTACGCTGGTGAGCGGCGCTCGCGCTGATGCCAACAACTTCTGTCGCGGTGCCGCTGTCACAGCTGCGCGACTGGCACCGCAGTAACGACTACAACAGGATCATCGACACCCAGCACGTCGACAGCAGCGGGCAGCCCGAGGCGCAGCTGTTGTTAGCCCTGTCGCTGGCCATGTCAGGTGAAACCGAACAGGGGTTTCCCCTGCTCAGAGAACAACTCCTGCACACCCCGGATAACCACGACTGGCGTTCTGATTACGCCCTGGCCCGCATCCTGCTGGGCGACCTCGAGCGCGCCGCCGATGAGCTACAGGTACTGACGCGCAGCCCCGCTGCCACTGCCGTGGACTTCAGCCGCCTGGCGGCGGCGCGGCTCGCACAGCAACAGGAAGACGCTGCCGCCGCGCTCTACCGCGAGGCCATCGCCCGCGAGCCGGGCCGCGAACACTGGCATTACAACCTCGCCAGGGTGCTGGTCCGCCTGCGCCGCCTGGACGAGGCTCTCGACAGCTACAACGATGCGCTGCGTATCAACCCACAGTTCGAGCAAGCCATCAACGCCCGTCGCGAGTTACTGTTGGCGCTGGAACGCTGCCAGGAACTGGTGGAAGAACTACGGACAGAACTGGACAAGGATCCGGAGGACTACCCGCTGCGCCTGAAGCTGGCCCATGCGCTGGAGAGCGATGGGCGCTTTACCGAGGCGCTGGGCGCCCTGGGTGGGGGGCTGGAAACCCTGGAGACACTGCAACAGCAGCGGGAGTCCGACGCCGAAGCCTACCGGGCTATGCTGCCGGCCCAGACTGCCCTGCGTCTGGCAATGGCCGAGCTGTGGTCACGCCGGGGCCGTCACGCCCGCAGCTTCGATATCCTGCGGCGCACCGATGCCCTGCAGGATGCACCGGACATCGGGATACGCTGCCAGATGGTGCAAAACCTGCTGGAACTCAATCGCCTCGACGAGGCGGGGACTCTGTTGGGCAAACTGCTTGAGGAGTTCACCGACAACCCCCGGGTAAAGGTGCTGGAGGCTCAGCTCCAGGGGGAACGCGGCGAGCACGCTGCCGCCGAAACCAGCCTGCGCAGCATGCTGGAGCAATACCCGGGCAACCCCGCCCTGCTTTGCAGCCTCGGCCAATCGCTAATGTGGACCGGGAGGCTCGACGAGGCAGCCCAGTGCTTCGAGCGCGCCAGCCAGATGAATCCGCTGGCGCTGGCACAACTGGTGCGCACCCGGCGCCTGCCCGACAGCGAGTCCGCCCTCGAGCGCATGCGGGAGGTGGCGGACAACCCAATGCTACCGCGTGAAGCCCGCGCCGCCATGAGTTTTGCACTGGCGGACGCCTGCGACGCTCGCGGCGACTTCGAGCGCGCCGCCGCCTGCCTGCAGGCGGCCAACCAGCTCACTGCCCGCGACCTGAGTTACCAGCCCGGGCAGTTTGAAGACTGGGTAGCGCGCAATGTCAACAGTTACACCAGCGACTGGTTCGGCGCCCTGCCGCCGATCCGCGCCGCGGATCGCCAACCCGTGTTTGTGGTGGGCATGCCCCGCTCCGGTACCACCCTGGTAGAGCAGATCCTGGCGGCACACCCACAGGTGTTCGGCGCGGGAGAACTGGACCTGGTACCCAACCTGGCGCGGCTGATGCCGCGGGTGCTGGAGACCCGCCAGCGCTATCCGGAGTGCATTGAGCGCCTCACCCCGGCACTGCGCGAAGAGGCGGCACGCTACTACCTGCACGGGCTGGACCAGCACGACCAGCAACACCCCGTGGTGGTCGACAAGCTGCCCCACAATTTTGTGCACCTGGGCCTGATTGCCACCATCCTGCCCGGCGCGAAAATCATCCACCTGCGCCGCGATCCGCGCGACATTGCATTGTCCAACTACCAACAGAATTTCAAGGCGCGGCACGGGGGTATGGGATTCGCATTCGACCTCGAGCACATCGCCCGGCAGTTGAACCAGCACCAGGACATCATGGACCACTGGCGGGAGATACTCCCACTGCCGATGCTGGAGCTGCACTACGAAGAGCTGGTCACCCACCAGGCCGAGGTCAGCGCACGCATGCTGGAGTTCTTGTCCCTGGACTGGGAGGACAGCGTACTGAATTTTGACAAGGTGGAGCGCGCCGTGCGGACAGCGAGCGTCAGCCAGGTGCGCGAACCGATCTACCAGAGCTCGTCGGGTAAATGGCGTCACTACGAGGCGATGTTGGCGCCGTTGCTCGACACCCTGAACCCCGCCACTCTCGCCGACTGGGACTAGGTGTCCAGTCGCACCTGGCTCGCCGGCAGTCCCTCGGCGAGGTAGTGCCAGCAACCGTCGATCAGTTGGGCGCGGTGCCGGGCGCCGGGCTGCTCGGCATCACCGCTGTGATAGCCGGCATCCCCCTCAAACATCACCTGCACAGGGTCGGCGGTGCTGGCAAACACGGGCAGCACCCGGAAAGGGTCGCGTGCAGCCATGCCGATCATGGCGTCTTCTGCGGAGAGATAGCCGAGCAAGGAGCGCAAGGTCATGATAGTGGGTGGAAACAGCGCCAGCTTGCCGGCCTCGTGCAGCGCTACCGCGTCCCGCACCGACACCCACCGGTACTCGTGAATCTCGCCACCGTCGATGGCCACATCTTTGTCAGCATCATCGCCGGCCGGTGGCACCTGGGCCAGGTAGAACCAGGTGTAGAAGCGCTTGGGTTCAGCGACCGGCGTGGTCCAGTGGCTGACTTGCACCATGGTATCCGGGTCGACCACGAGGCCGGCCTCCTCTTCAGCTTCGCGGGCGGCCGCCAGCCGGGCCGCGCGCTCCTCGTCCTGACCGGCGCTGTCCCAGTCCTCCGGGTCGAGGGCGCCACCCGGAAACACCCAGACGCCGCCGGCGAATAACAGTGCCTTGTTGCGCTTTAGCAGCAACACCTCGGGGCCGGTTTCCGCATCGCGTATCAGCACCACCGTGGCCGCCGTCCTCGGTTCAGGGGAGCTCAAGATTCTCTCAGCAATATACGGGGACGCTGTCTCTGGAAGGGGAACAACTAACTACCGTCGGCGCTGGCATCGGGGGCGCTGTCAGCCACCCGGGAGGCCGACGGTGCCAGTTCCGCCGCGTAGGCAGGCACTTGGTAGGGAACGCCGACGCCGAGCTGGGTACTCTCCTTCATCAGCACCGACATGGACACCCCGGAGCCTTCCGACAGGCTGCTGAAGGTTTCTTCACCGGTGGCAATGGCCACGGTTTGGGCAACCATGCCCAGCGCCGCGGCGTCTTCGCCGACGATCGCGCCCACCACCAGGCCGACGTCCCGGGCCTGTTCGGGCACCAGGGAAACGATGGTAGCGACAGCGGCTGCCAGGGCGGCATCGCTGCGATCCGAGAGGCTGCGTGCAACGGCCCCGGCAATCGCCGGCGCCTCATCGGGGGCGGCCTTGGTGGCGGCAGCCACCAGCATGGCGACATCACCCAGTGAGGCATCCTCGTACATCTGCGCCATGGCGATGGTGACTACCTTGCCGGCACTGCCGGGCTTTCCGGCAACGATATCGGCCACCGCCTGGGCGAGTTGCTCAGGAGTGTCCGCCGCTGCCAGGGCATGATGTGCGGGCCCGCGACCGGCGGGCTCGCTCTGCTGCCGGGTCGCACTGGAGGTGCTCACTTCGATGGCGGCATCCCGCGTTCCGATCTCGGCCTCTGCTTCGTACCCGGCAGGTGTCTCCAGCTCGACGGCGAGCATTTCCTGCTCCTGGTTGATGTCCGCCGGCGGGTTGAAGTGGAAAAACCCTACCAACAAGCCAAACAGCAATGCCGCTACGCCCATGTTGACAGCGCTCCATGTAAATCTTTGCCGCCAAGGTTAACAAACCCCCGGCTTTTTGCCCATTTCTTGGTCTACACTGCTAGCTGCATCACGAATCTGTGCTCATGAATAGAGCCCGCTGAAACCAGCCAAGATGAGGAGCTTTCCATGCGATCAAGCGTCATTACTCTGGTGCTATCTCTGGCCCTGCTGGCAGGCTGCGCCTCG
>JANQLM010000105.1 GCA_028280635.1 Halieaceae bacterium
CACCTCCTCCTGGTCGGTGAAGTCCCAGATGGTGGCCTCATAGTTGCTGTCATTGCCCCAGGTGCCGAAGCCGAAGCAGCCGGCGCCGCCCGGACCGATGCCGCAGGTCATGGAGCCGGCGCCGCCGGTGCGGATGGTCTCACCGTCAATCCATACCATGTACTCGGTGTTCAATTCCGCCAGCTTGTCGCGCACCGACGGTACGTCCATCATGCGCTTGATGTCCGCCGGTCGCAGCGGCGCGGTACGGGGTTCGAACCAGGGGTAGAGCTCGTTCATGAACTCCAGCTCCGACATCACCGTGATGGTCTCGTCGCGGCGCCGGATATGCTTGCCGACGCACTGGATGAAGTCGGGCTCGGTTTCGTAGTCGCTGGCGTGACGGCGACCCATGATCACGATGGAGGCGTCACCGACCAGGTCTTCAGCTTCCGGGCCCTGGTAGAGCACCTCGTCCACGGTGGACGTCACACAGCCCTGCAGCAGGGCCAGCGCCAGCAGCACGGCAGCGGTTCTTGAGGTCATAGTGCTTCCTCCTCCGGGCCTATCGCCCCCAGGTCGGGAATCGTGGTTCCGGACTTCGCCTGCCGCAGTTCATCCATCCAGGTGCGAACCTCGGGAACACGCGTGAAGTTCATCGCGAAGTTGGCGCCCGCATCCCGCAGCGCCACCACGGCCGCCATGTTCACCGCCGCCTCCGCGGTTTGCAGGAAGGCGGTGGGGGTCTTGCCGTAGGAAGTCATGGACCACTCGGCCAGCAGCTCGCCGTCAGGGGCGTACAGCTCGTAGCGATAGCGCATCCAGATTTCGAATACGTTGATCTTGGTGTGATTGGGAATTGAGTACTGCAGCTCCTGGACATGGGGTACCAGCACCGCATCCAGGTTTTCATCAATCACTGTGTCCACCCGGTCCCTCCGGGGCAGCTCGTTCAGCAGCACGACCTGGTCGAACATGCCGGGCAGCAGGGTGTTGTACATCTCTACCTGTGCCTGGCCGGTGCGCACGATCCAGTCGGTTTCCTCGCGGCTGTCCGCCTCGTCGAAAAACTCGTGGGCGCGGAACTCAGGGTCGTAGTAGACGCCGATTTTCAACGGCAGCTTGTCCAGCACCGGGGTCGGGAACTGACCCTTCACCTCTACCTGGTTGGCACAGGCGGTCAGCAGCGCCGCTGCGAACAGCAGCAGCGCCCGGCCGATAGGGGGTACAGCGCAAAAAGCGCTAGCGGAAGTCGTTGAGCCCGACAAAGGTCCCTCCATTCCGGTGGGTCAGTTCTCTCATCAGCGTAGCAAATCGGATTCCAGTGGTCTGTAAGTGCCGCTGTCTCGCAAATTGTACCGGGAAGCCCACGGCGTGGATGCGTACCAGGCGATTGCCCTCGTTGTCGGCACGGTTTATGCGGTCTACGGTGGTGACCACCTGCTGGATTGATTCGCCGGTGAACTCATCGCCGAATACGTAAATACTGATCTTCTTGTCCGGCGCGTAGAAGGTGCGAATCGCCTGGGTGATGCCCTCCACCGGTGACGAATTGCTGAATACATTCCAGGTGCGCAGCCGGTCCATGATCACCTTGCGGCGCCCCGGCGTGTCCGGAATCCACTGATTGCGATAGCGGGAAAACATGTACTGGCCCATGTCGTTCATCACCTGGATGCCTTTCACCTCCGGGTAAATGCTGAGGGTGGCCTCGAACTCTCGCAGCATGCGGTCCCAGCTGTAGGAGAACATCGAGCCCGAGGTGTCGATGACGAAGATGATGTACTCGCTGTCGACGGGAATGCCGCCAATCAGGTTGTTCTTGCTCTTGTACTCCTGGCCCAGCAGGCGCTTCATTTCCTCGCTCAGCTCCTGGCGCGCCACCGCGAGCTGGGTTTCGATGATGTCATTGGAATTGGTCTGCACTGCCAGCGCATCGTGCTGGGACTTCACTGCCGCCAGGCGGCCACGGAGGATGGCGATGCGGTCCTCGTTTTCCGAGAGCTGCTCGTGTTTGGCATTGAGGTCGCGGTTCAGAACGTGGGTTTCGCCGCGCAGCTCAAACAGCTGCTCCTGCAGGGCGGCGATGCGCCCCTCCAGGTTGACGGCGGAGGCCTCAATAATCTGCGGCTGCACGGTCTTGGTGATCATCAGCAACAGGATGACCGCGCCGAAACCACAGCAGATCACGTCCAGGAAGGACAGCCCGAACTCCTCGGTGGCGCGCCGTTCCCTGCGCATCAGGGCCAGTCCTCCGCCGGGCTCAGGAAGGAGCCGGAGGTCCTCTGCGCCAGCTGCCAGTAGGCCGAGGCCGCCATCGGGTCGCCCTCCATGGGCGCCAGGATCACATTCACCGGGATGGAGGCGGGCAGCATGCCGATGGCGCGCTCGAACAGGCGCATCCGCTGGCGGCCGTTAATGGTGTTGCCCTTGGGCGCGCTGGCCCCCTGGGTAGGCAGGCCATCCGTGATCAGGAAGATGTTGTCCGGCATAGGCGTCATCTCGATCGCAGTCTGGAAGGCGTTTTCAAGACTGGTGCCCCCGCCGGGCACCAGCTCATTCAGTGCGGTGACCACCGAGTCCAACTGCTCCTGGTCACCCACGTCCAGCCAGCTGCCCTCGGTACCCACCAGCACCGGGTTGGCCTGGGTATTGAAGGCGTAGACCTGGTACTGGCTGCTTACCGGCAGCTGGGCAGTGAGCCAGTCCACCGTGTCAACGGCGCGCCGCCACTTGACGGCCTCGCGCTTGACCGGCTCACGCATATTCCTTAGACGAATAATGTTGACCAGTTCCTCAGCCAGCATACTGGCGGAGCTGTCCAGCAGGATCATGATATTGCGTCCGCCGAGGTTGAGACCGGTGAGATACTGGCGGTTGCCGTCACCCAGGTAGGTGCGGGCGTTAACGCCGCCAGTGTCTTCGCTGGCGGCCTTGAGCTTCTTGACCTCGTCCTCCAGCTGCTGGATTTCGGCCTTGAGGGTCTCGATCTCGCTGCTGTCGGTAAAGTCGTCCCGCTCCATGGACTCCACCTGGGCCAGGTACTCCTCCAGTTCCTCGCTGATGCGGGTAGCCAGGCCCTGGGCCTCAACAATCTCGTAGTCCACCTCGGAGAGGGTGTTGCGCAGCTTCACCAGGCCTTCCTTGCCCTCCAGCACCTCTTCTTCCAGCAGATTGGCCTCGGACATCAGGTCGGCATTCAGTTCTTCGGTCTCTGCCACGATGGCATGGTCGATAATCAGGAACACCAGCACCACCGCGCCAAAGCCGCAGGACATGATGTCCAGGAAGCTCAGGTTGAATGTGGATGCCTTGCGTTTACGTGCCATCGTCCCGGGTGTCGCTTACTCCACGTTGTCCCTGACCAGCCGCCAGGCGGTGCCGTCGGGCAGCTCCAGGCGGTCGCCATCGGCGAGCTCGGTGGCCCGCTCCAGGCCCTGGCCGTTGATGGCCAGCGCCGGCCCGGACAGGGGCTGGATATGAATCGAGCCGTTGTTGAATTCCATTTGACAACGACTTGGGGCAGTTTGCTCAATGGCCGGTGGCTCGGCCACGGGTTCGGGCGCCGGGGCCGGGGCGGCGCCGGCACTGGCGGGCAGGCTGGTGATAAAGCGAATCCCCGAGCCATCTGCCAGCACCTGCTGCTGGTGCCTGTCCACGCCGCCGCTGACCGCGCCGGGTTCACACTGGCGGGCGCCGGGCAGCTTGTCCATCAGGGCCGGCAGTCCAAACAGGGTCGGCCCGAGAAACACCTGCGCATCCCCGGTGGACAGGGTAGGCAGGAGTCGCTGATAGTGGCTTTCGCAGGCCTGCGCCAGGCTGGCGCGCTCTACCCGGGCCTGGCGCCCGTCCAGGTCGACATTGGTCTCACTGGCGCTGAGCAGCTTGCGCAGAATCCCCGGCAGCGCATCAAACAGGGCCTGCTCGTCACGGGCCGAATGGCGCGGATCAAAGCGTGTCTGGCGAATAAAAGCCTCGGCCACGGCCCGGGCCAGGCTCTCCTGGATGGCCAGCCAGCCGCTGCCCGGGATTGGCACCAGGTTATCCCGTATCAGCTGGCCGGCTTCATAGCGCATGCCGGTGACCAGTGCCTGGTTCAGCTGCAGTTCCACATGCCAGTTGTAGGCGTTGACCGCCTGGCCGGCGGTGGCAGCCACCGCGCGGTCTACCAGGCCCGCCACCGAGAATGGACACTGCTCGATAATACCCAGTAGCAGTGCGAGCTGATCGTGTTGCAGGCTGCCCGGAGCCGCTAGCACCAGCTTGTCCGGACGGCCGCCCGCCTCGTGTATGGCCAGCAGGTGGGAGTGCACCAGGTCCGCCGTGTGGCGCCCGGCACCGAAGGCCGGGGTCAGCGGCTCGGTGTCCAGTTGCGACCAGTAGCGGTGGTTGATCTGGCGGGGGTGCAGACGCGCTTCATCGCGGGCCGTCTCGCCAAAGCGGTAGGCGCCGCCGTCCAGCAGGGCGTAACCCGGGCTAGACAGGGCGAGCTCGCTATTGCGCCACAGGCCGAGGCTGGAATCGTTGATATCGAGAACCGGCAGTCCCATCTCAGTGCACCGTCAGGTGGCGCATCAGGCGCTTGTCGCAGTAGCGCTGGGCGCCCAGTACCAGCCGCTCCTGGGATAGCTGCAACTGGTGCAGGCAAAACATGATGATGATGCTGAGCACCAGGGCCACAAAGGTACTGTTGAAGGCCACCCCCAGGCTGGCGGTCACGCCGCTGATATCGCCCTCCACCGCCTCGTATGCCTGGCCCAGGGCGTCGCCGATACCGCGAACGGTGCCGATAAACCCAATGGAGGGAATCGCCCAGGCGATGTAGCGCACCATCGAGAGCTCCGAATCGAGGCGATCGGACTCGCCCTCACACTGCTCGCGAATGGTGTTGGAGACCGCGGGAATACTCGAGGTGGTGGCGAAGCGCTGCAGGGCGGCCAACAGGGTGCGCGGCAGCAGGAAATCCTGTGTTTTCTCATCCAGTGCTTCCAGCGAACGCGAGTACTCACGGGCGTCCTCGGGCAGGATGCTGGTGCCGGCGGGCACGTCAACCAGCCGCTGCGCCAACAGCTGCTGTTCATCCATCACCCGGCGCGCCTTGTAGCCCATGATCGCGAGCGCCCACAGCAGCAGGATGAAACAGGCCTCCTGCTCGAGATCGCGAATCACCACGTAGATGGAGCGCTGTGGCACAAAATCGGCGCCCGCAGCCAGTAGCTCCGCCTGGGCCAGCAAGACCGCGTCGGCACTGGGCCGGATCAACCCGACATAGACCGCGTGCACCAGGATCACGATGATCAACAGGGCGAACAGCTGAAACACGAATTCGGAGGACAGGCGCAATTTCATTCGGTGATCCTGGGCTTAGATATCCACGGGGAAGGACACGGACAGGTCTTCTGAGATCTGCTCGCTGGCTTCATAGTCAAAAGGGTCTTCGTTTTCAGCGCCGGCCTGGGCGGGCGTTGGTTCGGCGTCCGCTGCCGGCGGGTCGGCGCTGGCCGTTTCACTGTCCTGCTCGGTGGCAGGCGCCTGCTCGGGCGGATTCTGCTGCTGCGCGGCCACTGGCAGGGCGAGCAGCCACAGCGCCACCGAGACGGTGCAAAGGCTGCGATGGGCCATGTCAGCCGCTGTCTTCACTGTGCTTCCTCGGCAAAACGAGCGACTCGAAATCCTACGTCATCCCGGCCCCGTTGCCCATAATCGCGGAAGGACAGGCGCAGCTCGGTCACCGTGCCATGGGCCCAGCTGGCGCCGCGGATAACGTTATTGCTGCCGGTCTGGGCGCCGAGCGGGTCTTTTTGTGACACGCCCGAGGATTCGGACAGGGTATAGATGTCGTGTACCCACTCGGCGACGTTGCCGCCCATGTCGTAGAGCCCGTTGTGGTTGGCGCGGAAACTGCCGGGGGGCGCTGAGGTGGGGTGGCCGTCGTTGTAGTTGCTGACGATGCGCCCGGTGATGTAAGAACTGCTCGTATCGGCGTAATTCTCCAGCACTTCTGGCGGTGGGAAGCTGTCGCCCCAGGGGTACTTGAGCAGGGTCTCGCCGTTGACCCGGGCCGCCCAGGCCCACTCCGCCTCACTGGGCAGGCGATAGCCGTGTGACTGCTCGTCGAAGCCGATCACCCGGTTGTTTTTGGTCCTGTAGAACGGTGGCAGGCCCTCCTGCTCGCTGAGCCAGTTGCAATACAGGGCCGCTTCCTCCCAGCTCACCGAGGCGGCGGGCTGGCGGTCCCGGTTCAGGGTGTTGCCCTCCACCAGGCCCGAGTTGTGCTCGGCGTTGAACTTGCGGTACTCGGCGTTGGTCACTTCGTGGGTGCCGAGATAGAACATACGCGTCAGGGTCACCGGGCGCAGGACTTCGTTGGCCCGGCGTCCCGGTTCGCGCCGTGACGCGCCCATGGTGAAAGTTCCGGTAGGGGTGAACAACTTGAGGGTCTGCCCCGCGGGAGAGGTAACAGTCGGCTTCAGGTCCGCCAGGCGCGCTTCTTGCTCGGTCAGCAAGGTGACGGGGATTACCTGGGCAATGCCAGGCCGCGGCGTGAAACGTTGCCGGTGGCTGCGGTGCCCCGGCATCCGCACCTCCAGGCCCTGTTCAAAGGCCGGCAGGGACAGGGTCTGGCTGCCGCGGCCCTGGGATACACCGTCAACAAAAATTTCTGCTTCCGCCGGACGTACGCGCACCTGCACTTCACCCAGTCGTGGTTTCAGGCGCAGTGTCAGTTCCTGCTGCTCTTCGGGCTCAAGCGCGAGGGTGCGAACCGCGCGCTCGTAGCCGGGTTTGAACACCGCGATGCGGTGCTCACCGTCCGGGTCCAGCGACAGGGTGAGCGGGGTCTGGCCCTGGAACTCACCATCCACCGTCACGTTGGCGCCGCGGGGGCGGCTGCTCAGGTTCAGCAGGCCATTGGCGGGCAGCAGGGTGATCGGCTCGAGGTTCTGGTGCACACCGGCACTGACGCTCAGGGTCTGCTGCCAGCCCTGGAAGCGCGGGAGTTGCAGCTCTACCTGGTGCTCGCCCTGCAGGATCTCCAGCAGCGCCGGAGTCTGGCCCCAGGCTTCACCGTCGACATAGATCGTGGCTCCCACCGGGACGCTGGAGATGGCGATGTTGGCCCAGGCGGGCTCCAGGTCCACAGCGAAGCTCTGCGCCACTTCCATGCCGGTGACTTCAATAGTGGCGCGGTAGGGCAGGTAGCGCTCCGCCAGCAGGCGCAGCTCGCGTTCGCCGGGGGCTATCGGCTGGCCGCCGAGCGGCGTATTGCCGAGGGATTCTCCGTCGACCAGCACCTGGGCGCCTTCCGGTCGTGTATCGAAGCTGAGCTTGCCCGGCAGCCGTTGCAGCACCAGGTGCAGGGACTGGTTGTCCACGGCCTCCACGGTAAAGTCCTGTTCCAAGGGGTAATGCCCCGGGGCGGTGACTTCGAGCTGGACATCGCCGGCGCGCAGCAGGTAGCGCTCGCCGATCTTCAGCTTCAGCCCGCCGTCGATGTCCAGCTCGGCGTAGGCGGGCTCAAAGGTAAACAGGACCGAGTGGGCCGTGAACAGGAACCAGAATGACAGGGCAAACAGCAGCAGTACCGCGGCCAGGCCGATCTGCACCGGGCGCGCCCGGAAGCCGCGGCTGGTCTTGTCCTCCGAGCGTGGCGTAAAGGCCGCCGGCCTGATGAGCTGCGAATCTTCAGGTGCGGCCATCTAGATCGGTTCCGTGCAGGCAATTTCCAGGGTCATGCTCTGTTCGTTGTGGTCTACGGTGAATTTCTTGCGCACATCGCGATAGCCCTTGCGCACACCCACGACGGTGTAGATGCCCGGCTTGAGGCTGAGCTGCTGGCGACGAAAAGTGCCGAGGTGGGCCACCTTGTAGACCGTTACGTCGGTCTGCTCGTCGGACTGCAGCAGGACCGGGATGGGGATCTGCGCCTTTTCCAGCAGGTCGCTGAGTTGCAGTAGCTGTTCTTTCAACAGCGGGCCTTTCTGGTCCAGGGTCAGCGCCTGTCGGTACAGAGCCTGGGTGTTGTTAAATACGCGCTCGTCGCTGAGCCGCTCGGGTTTTGCCAGTGCCTGCTTGATGCGCTGGTCCAACTGCACCCGGGTGTTGCTGCGCGCCAGGCCGTTGCGCGCCAACACCACCGTGTTGTCGATAGCGAGAATTTCCCGGTAGGCCGTGACCGCCTTGCTCCAGTCTTCGCGCTCTTCCGCCGCCACCGCGCGCTGGCGCCAGGCCTCAATCTGCGCCTGGGTGCGGGCATTGCGGGTCTGCTGCAGGGCGTCGGCGGGTTCCGAGGCCGAGGGCATGATGGCCTGGGCCGCCTTGAACTGGCGTTCCGCCTCGTCGAAGCTGCCGTCGTCCAGGGCCTGGTAGCCGGCGGACATGGCGCGGTTGAAGTTGCGGCGAGTAATGGCGCGCTCAACGCTGGCAAGCTGGGCGGCGGCGCCGGCGTGCTTCGGGTCCAGCGCTACCGCGTCCTTGAGTATGTCCCTGGCGCCGTCCAGGTCGTCTCCTTCCGCGGCGGCATTGGCCGATGCCAGCAGCTCCAGCAGCGGGCCCAGCTTGCGGGCGCGCTCCATGGCGGCGAGCGCCTCCGGGTCATCCGGCTTCAGCAGCAGGGCCAGCTCCAGGGCCGCGATGGCGGGTTCCGCCTGGTCACTCAATAAAGCGCCGAGGCCTGCCTGCAGGCTATCGGCAAACACCTGGTCGATGCGGCTTTCTATGGCGCGCATGGCGTCCAGGGCCGCCTGGTAGGTCTCGGTGGCGGCTTCAAATTCCTGCTGCCGATACAGCTCATCAGCCGCGGTGGCCTGGGCCTGGGCCGCACTGAAATCTTCCTCCGCCCATTGGGTAACGCCGACTTCCTCCAGGGCGAACTGCACGTCCAGCAATTGCTCGAGTACGGCCTGGGCTTCCTTGCGCTGCCGCGCGAGTTGGGCGTCGTTCCAGGGTGAGGCTTCCTCGATGGTGGGCCGGGAGGGGGCCGGTGCTGCGGCCGCCCCCGGGCTTTGACCGCCCGCGGCGATATCGACGTCGACGCTGTCGGGTCCGACCTGGCTGGGCAGCCAGAAGAACACCAGCAGCGCCACGACCAGCAGGCCGCCCAGCGCGGGAAGAATCCACTTCTCGGCTTCGCTGCCGCCGCGACGGGCCGCCCTCGCAGCCGGCGCGGCGGCCGGGCCGGTCTGGTCCGCCGGGCCTGACGCGGGCTCGAACCTGACGGGCTCAACCGTTTTATTGTGCTCACTCATGAATTAAACCGGATGCGGAAGCTAATGCGGGGAACGCGCCAGGGTCAGGTCTCCTCGCCCTGGGGGGCGGGTTGCAAGTCCCCAACCTCCGCTTGGTAGATCTGGCGCAGCAGTTCGCGCCACTGGTCGTACTGGTCATTCACCGTGCCGGTCAGGGTTACCGACCGGTCCTCGAGCTCGATAACCTGGGGGGCAATCTCCGATTCAAGGGACAGCCCCAGTTCCTCCAGGGCCTGCACGTGGATGTCGGCTTCAGTGCGTTTGTCCAGGCCGCTCTTTAGCAGGTAGCCGCCACCGGCGATGGCCACGTTGCCCGCCGAGCGCGCCCCCCGGTTGTCGCTCGCCACTCCGGCAATACCAGCCGCCACGGCCACGGCACCGGCGATCAGCCGTCGACGCGATTCGGCGCGCAGCTCCTGCAGCGCGATGGCTTCGTCATAGCTCTGCTTGCGCCACTCCTGATAGGGGCCGAGCATCTGGCCGTTAAAGGAGGTGTAGTACTCCTGCAGCGTATCGATAAACAGGTAATCGCGCTCGCGAATCTTGCGTACCCGCAGCAGCATGGGGTCGTCCTCCGCCGGCAGGCGCTGGATCTGGTAGACCCCCTTGCTGTCCGGTTCCAGGTAACCCTCGAAGGCGTCGGGTGAGAATGACTGGGCGAAGCGCAGCTCGTTCACCAGGCGAATGCGCGCCAGTTCATCGGGGGTGTGCTGCTTGAGGAGCGCCAGCAGGTCATTGGCAATCTGGTTGTACACCGCCTGGAACGGATCGAAACGGGTCCGGCTGGTTTCATAGCTGTATTTGCTGGCTTTGGTCTCGTAGGACTTGTCCAGCCAGAGCTTGCCGGAGGCATCCCTGGCTTCCACCTTGAGTTCCAGTTCTTCACCGTGGGATTCGATGATGGTGGCATCCACCAGCAGGTCCATGGCCTGCTGGTCATCGGGTACCACCCGCACGGCCCCCCAGGCCCCGCTGCTCTGGATGGCTTCCACCAGCAGGGTAGGCATGTAGCGCGCCTCGGCGCGGCGCACCTCGGGGTACACAAAGTCGGCGTCTTCTTCCGCATCAAGGCCGGGATCGAAAATCACCACGCCGACATCCAGCAACTGGGCCTCGGCGATCTCGGTGTCCAGGGTTTCGACCTGGGGCACCGAGGTGCTCTTGACGGTCTGGCTGACACAGGCAGACAGCGACAGGGCGCAGACAGCCAGCAGCAGCTGTCGCCAGCTACCCTGCGATAAGCCCGTGCCCGATGCTGTCATCATTCAATACCCTTGTACTTGCGATATTCATCCCAGAGCTTTTCGCGCAGCTCGGGATCCGGTTCCCGCATTGCCGCTTCCCGCAGCTGACGCGCCACAACGTCGTCGTCGCTGCCGTCGGGAATATCCGCAGGCGCCTCATAGACGGCCACCTGCTCCGGCATTTCCTGGTCATAACCGGGGCGTGGCTCCGGCAAGCCCATGCCACCGCCACTGCCGCCACCGCCGCCGGCCATGGGCGGTACCTGGAAGCCAGGGGTGCCGCCCTCGCTGCCGTAGCCGCCATAACCTCCGGTGCCGCTACCTTCCGCGCCTTCCTCCTGCGCGCTGCCACCCTTGGCGGTGCGACGCAGCACTTCGCGCTCCTGGAGGATGATATCGTCGAAATCTCCGGTGCCTTTCCGCAGCTCTTCGTCGAGGATGGCCACCTGCTCGGCGGGCGTCAATACGCCCGAGCCTGAACCGTAGCTGCCACCGGGCTGGCCGCCGCCCTGACCTCCAGAGCCCTGGCCGCTGCCCGGGAACCCGCTCCCCGGCTGCCCTGAGCCGTCCTGGCCCGAGCCCTGCTGGCCTGACCCCTGTGGTCCGGAGCCCTGCTGCCCGCTGCCAGCCGTCTGCTGGCCGCCGCTGCCCTGTTGTCCAGAGCCGGGGTTACCACCCTGGCTGCCGCTGCCAGTTTGGCCGTCACCGCCCTGCTGGCCCGGGAAGCCGCCGGCCTGGTCGCCCTGGGCCTCGGCAGCAGCGGATTCCATGGCTTCCTCGAAGCCCTCCATGGCCGCTTCCAGCGCTTCTTCCTCGCTGAAGTCGGGCAGGGCGTCGCCGGAACCTTCGCTATTGCCCATGCCATCGCTTTCATTGAATACCAGTTCGCCGCCGTCTCCGCTTTCTCCGTTCTCACCGCCGCCAGCGGTGCCGTCGAGAACGCTGCTGTCACCCTGGCTGCCGCCCTCGCCGCCCTGTTGGCCAGGCGGACTCTGGGACTGGCCCTGCGAGTCGCTGCTGCCGGCGTCGGCGGTCTGCTGCTCGCCCTGGCTACCCTGGGAGGGGTCGGAGGGCTGTCCCGGCTGCTGGCTGCTGGAGGGCGCTCCTGAGCTCTGGGAAGGCTGCGAGGGCTGGCTGGGGGAAGGCTGGCCGCTAGAGCCCGAGGAAGGCTGGCTGGGCGGTGGTGCCGAACTGGGCGCGCTGGGTGTAGATGGCGTCTGGGGCTGGCTCGGGTTGGACGAGCTGGGGCAGCCTGCCAGCAGGACGCAGCTCAGTACCACGGCTACAGCGGCTGCCTGCGAGCGCAGGCGCGTGGCCGCGGGCTCGCGAGAAGAATGTTGTGAGCTGTCGTGCAGGATGTCAGTAGGCATAGCGTTTCTGTATGTTGTCTGTCTGTACCGCCAGGCCGGCGTCAAATCGCGGTCGATAGACTGTGCGCTTCAGGCTTCGCAGTAGCATTGCACTGTCGCTCTCTTCAACTTCGGCACCTTCGATGGCAGCTACGTTGGACAGCACCTCCAGGTTTTTTACCCGTCCCTTGTCGGTCACGCTGAATGAGACGGTCACATATCCCGTGACAACGTCGGGCGGCGTAGGTTCACTGCTGGCGCCCGGCAGGTCCGGGAGCAGTTTGGGCGCGCCAAAGTACTGCCGCTGCAAGCGTTCGCCTTTCTCCAGCGCGCCGAGCTGCTCCCAGGCCAAGCTATAGGCCTCCAGTGCGGCGTCGCGCTTCTGGTGCCACAGGTGCCAATCGCCCAACTGCACCTGTGTTTCCGCGGGCAGTGGGCTGTTCTCTTCCTCATTATAGACATATACCTCTCGCATTGCTTCGAGCACCGACTGCCCCTGCTTGTAGTTGGAGATGCGGATCATGGTGAAGCGATTCTCCTCGGCAAAATTGCCGTCGGCAGCGGCGCCGGTCTGGAAGCCACCCTGGGCTTCCGGCGAGTAGGTTGAAATCAGGTACTGGGTTTGCAGCAGCCCCTCCAGCGGCTGCAGCAGACTGGTGGAGAGCTTGCCCTCCTCGCGTGCGATGTTGCGCAGGGCCGCGCTGTACAGTTCCCACATGGTCAACAGACGCATGAACGCCGTGTCGCCCAGCGACAGGTTGTAGGCCTGGCGTTCCCACTCTGCGCGTTCCAGCATGGCCAGGGACATCTGCGGTGACTGCCTGCCGTAGACCTCTGCCTGCACCCGGAACAGGTAGTACTGGCGCTCATCCGCAGCCTCGTAGTCGCCGGCTGCTACCAGGCTTTGGATCATGCGCTGCAGCAGGGGAATCTGGGATGGGCTGTTCAGCCCGTCATTGATGCGGGCGATATGTACACCGCGTTTGAAGATTTCAGCGGCCTGCAGGTGCAGGCCCTGCTGCTGGTAGACCATGCCCAGCCCCAGCAGTTGCTCTGACAGGCCGGGCGCATAGGGCCCCATGCGACTTTCCAGGTCGGTGATATAGAACTGGTAGGACGTGGCGTCTGGGGACACCAGCACCGGGTCCTCGGCGTCCTGGAAGTCCAGTGCCGGGCTGCCGAAGTCGGCATCTGCGTCGACGCTGGCAGGGTCGATTCCCGGTGCCTGCGGAGCGGTGCCTGCTGCGGCGGGCTCCGGGGCGGGCGCTGTTGTAGATTGCGCTGCCAGCTCGCCGGCGGCGCAGACAGTGGATACCAGCAGGCCGGCGACTGTTCTCTGCCAGCTCATTGTGCGTAAACTTCCCCCTCGGACCTTGGGCGTACGGGTTTTGGACCGCGAACATCAACTGCGGTTTCAAAGCCGCCTTTCAGTATATCGATTGTACGAAGCCCTGTGTTCATCAGACTGACGCCTTGGACAAAACCTTGATACACGTACAGATTTTCCGCCGACCGCGCGCTGGGCAGGGGCCCTCTCGATGAGTGAGTTCCTCAAGGCCACCGCCGTAGAACAGGTGTCCGGGCACCTCTGGCGCGGCGACATCGTCCCCGGCTGGCGTATCGGCGAGGTGCCAAATGGCGGCTACGTGCTGGCGATTGCCGGCCGGGTGCTGTCCCAGGCGCTGGCCCATCCGGACCCGCTGTCGGTACATATTCTCTACACCGCGCCCACCGGCATTGGCCCCGTGGAGTGTGAGGTCACGCCCCTGAGACAGGGTGGCTCGACCAGCTATGCGGCACTGGCCATGCGTCAGCACGGTGAACTCAAGGCCTATGTGACAGCCTGCTACAGCGAACTCGACGGCCTGTCCGGTGAGAGCTGGAGCAGCGCCGAGCGGCCGCAGATCGCGCCCCCGGAGCAGGTCGCCCCGCTCGGGGTGCACGGCATCGAGCTGCGCAACAGCGTCAACCAGCACTATGTCCGCGGCGGCGATGTGTTCCGGCGCCAGCCGCCCGACGGCAGCGGCGTTTTCGAAGGCTGGCTGAGCCTGGCCGATGGCAGTGACGGTGGACTGCTGGGGCTGCTGTTGTTCGCCGACTGTATGGCGCCACCGGTGTTTACCGTCTACGGGCCCCTGCAGTGGGTGCCTACCCTCGAACTCAGCGTCCAGCTGCGTGCGCGGCCGGCACCGGGGCCGGTGCAGGCTCGTTTCCAGAGCCGTTACCTCAGCGACGGGGTGGTTGAGGAAGACGGTGAACTGTGGGACTCCAGCGGCCGGCTGGTCGCCCTGTCCCGGCAAACCAGCAAGGTGCGTGTCAGGCCCCAGCCGCGACGCCAGCCCCACGACGGGGCTCAGTAGGCGGCGACCCAGCCGCCGGGTCGTCGGCTGTCCGTTGCCCCGTAGAGCAGACCGCCGTCGAGCACGATGGATTGTGTCCTGCCCAGCGTGCGACGGGTGTCGACCACCTCGTGGCCCATGGCCTCCAGCAGTCGCCGTGTATCCGGCGACACCCCGCGCTCCACGCGCAGTTGGTCTGGCATCCACTGGTGGTGAATGCGCGGCGCGGCGGCGGCGCTGGCAATATTCATCTCAAAGGCCATGGCATTGAGTATGGTCTGCAGTACCGCGGTAATGATGATGCTGCCGCCGGGGCTGCCGGTGGCCAGCCAGGGCTTGCCGTCGCGGAACACCATGGTGGGGGTCATGGACGACAGCGGGCGCTTGCCGCCCTCGATGCGGTTGGCCTCGCTTTCGATCAGCCGGAAGGCATTGGGAACCCCGGGTTTGGCGGCAAAGTCGGCCATCTCGTTGTTCAGCAGCATGCCGGTGCCTGGCACCGCAATGTGCGAGCCAAAGCTGAAATTGAGGGTATAGGTGTTGCTGACCACGTTGCCGAAACGGTCGGCGACGGTGTAGTGGGTGGTATCGCTGCTCTCGTATCCGAGCTGGGCGCCCGGTTTGATCGCCGCGGAGGGTGTGGCCCGGTCAGGCTTGATCAGGGTACGCAGCCGCGCGGCGTAGGCCTTGTCGGTCAACTGCGCCACCGGCACGTCGGTGAAGTCCGGGTCGCCCAGGTAGCGGCTGCGGTCGGCGTAGGCGAGTTTCATGGCCTCGGCCAGGTGGTGCAGGTAGGCCGCACTGTTGTGGCCCCAGGGTTCCAGCTCGAAGCCTTCCATGATGTTGAGCATCTGGATGATATGGGTGCCGCCGGAGGAGGGCGGCGGCGTGGCGACGATGTCATAACCGTGGTAGCTGCCTCGCACCGGCTCGCGCTCTATCACCCGATAGCCCGCCAGGTCGTCGCGGCTGATAAGGCCGCCATTGGCCTCCATATTGGTGACAATGCGCTCGGCCACCGGGCCGCGGTAAAAGCCGTCACGACCGCGTTTGCGAATCTGCTTGAGGGTCCAGGCCAGGTCCGGCTGGCGGAACAACTCGCCCACCGGGCGGCGGCTGCCGTCCGCCTGGAAGAAGATGCGCAGGGCCTCGGGGTCCTTGCGCAGCCGCGACTCCCGGGCGGCGATTTCTGAATCGAGCGCGAAGCTCACCGGGAAACCCTTGTCGGCCAGCGCAATGGCAGGCTGGATCACCGTTTTCAGGGGCAGGGTGCCGTAGGTCTCCAGGGCGTGTATCAGGCCAGCCACCGAGCCCGGCACGCCGGCGGACAGGTGACTGAAGAACTCCTTGTTGCGGTCGACTTCACCCGCCTCGTCGAGGAACAGGTCGCGGTGGGCCCGGGCGGGCGCCATTTCCCGGTAGTCGACCAGAGTCTGGCGGTTGCCATCGGCCAGGTGGATGAGCATGAAGCCACCACCACCGAGATTGCCGGCGCGCGGATAGGTCACGGCCAGCGCGAACCCGGTGGCTACCGCCGCGTCTACCGCGTTGCCGCCCTGGCGCAGGATGTCGATACCGATTTCCGCCGCCAGGCGCTCGGGGCCGGCGACCATGCCATGCTGTGCCACCGTTGGCAGGAAGCGGTTTTCGAAGTTGAGAATGGGTTCTTGACCCTGTGCCGGGACCACCCCGACAATCAGGAACAGGCAGAGAGAGCGCAGCAGAGTCACGAGCAAGCCTCTGGAGAATTGAGCCCGGATTATGCCAAAAAACGATGAAGCTGCGCTCTCCGAACTGGATGAGCGCTGGCACCTGATCTTCACACGCCTGGCCGGCGGCAGTGAGGTTCCTCCCGGCATGCGGCTGCGGGCCGAAGGTTTCATGGAGGCCCTGGTAGCCCTCGGTGTCGCCACTGAGGAGGGCCTGCAGGCGACAATGGCGCAACGCTATGAAGAGATATTCAGCGAGCCGCTGGGTAGCGACTGGCGTGAGCTGTTTCCCTTCCCGCAGGTACCCGGATTCGGGCCGCGGGCCCCGGTGTACCCCTCTACCTCGGATTAGTTGCATATGCCGGAACGGGTAATTTTTCATGGGTTCCTTCGAGATCAGCCTGTATGATTTTTACCATGGCATTGCTAGCTGACAGCCGCGGGGCGGCGCGCGTTCCTGTGTTGGTGCTGATGTTGCTGCTGAGTTCGCTGCTGGCGGCATGCACCACCATCGATGACCTGATATTTTCCAACGCGCGCGTTGACTACAAGAAAGACTACGATTTCGACAGCATCGAAGTGCTCAGCGTGAGCTGTGGCCTGGCACCCGATGACGAAACTCTGAGCCCTGCGCAAATAGAACGCGTCAACCTTGCCCTGACCCGGGCGCTGGAGGGCCGCGGTATGAAGGTTGTCGCCAGCGGGGAGGAGACCGACGCCCAGGTCAGTTGGCACGTGGTGGTCAAAGAGCAGAGTAACCTGCGGGAATACAACGCCCAGAGCTATTACCAGTGCTGGCGCTGCGGGCCCTCAATCTCCAGCACCAGTACCGTCACCTACACCCAGGGTACCTTTGTGGTGGATATGATCGACCCTGAGCTCAGTAAGTCAGTATGGCGCGGCGTCATGCAGGGCCGTCTGGCCGATGTGAGCAGCAGCAATGCGCAGCAAAAGCGTTTCGACAAGGCAGCTCGGCAGATGTTCGTGAAGTTTCCACCGGGTGTCTTCATCGACGGTATTTACTAAGACCAACCGGGGTTCTCACCGGGCGCGTTCATCGATGGAAACGGCTGTGCGCTACCTCGGCTCCCGCCACATAAAGGTCAGCGGCGGCCCGCCGTCCCCGATCGGTTCCTCATCCTGAATCTCGAAACCATGGCGTTGGTACAGAGGGATATTGAGCGCTGAACTGCTCTCCAGGTAGGCGGGCATGGACTCCTCATCGCACTGGCGGATGACGTGTTTCAGCAGAGCTGAGCCCAGTCCGCGGCCCTGGCTGTCACCGCGCACGCCAATCGCATGCAAGTAGTAGTGCGGTTCCCGCGGATGACGGCGCATCATGACCTCATGGGACTGCTGCAGCCGCGGTAGCACACTGATACCGCTGTGGATGACAAGCTGGAAAACCAGCCATAGCTGCTCGAGGCTCATTGGTAGCCGCATGCTGGCCCCCGGCGGCAGCCACATGGCGGCGGCGCGTGCCTCACTGTCCAGGAAGACCATGCCGGACGGCAGGAACAGGCGCTGGGCCAGCAGGCGATAGAAGCCCGCATAGAGCCCGACGTGGGGAACCACCCAGTTCATGCAGGGGTCATCTGAGAAGGCATCGGCCAGGATGTCGGCCACCTGGTCTATGTCCGCAGTGCTGGCAGTGCGAATCTCTGGTGCTGTGGTCATGGTTGTGCCCGTCCTGTGTTGGCAAGGCTTGATCGTCGGCGCAGCCGACGAACTGGGCTATAGTAGGCCCATTCACGGACAGGCGAAATGCTGATGGAAGGGCCGACGCCACCCAGCCAGGGTGTCATTGACGAGCTGCGGCGCCGCAAGGTGCTGCGCAGTACCACGATCTACGCGGTTACCGGCTGGTGCCTGCTACAGTGGAGCGATCTCATCTTCACGCGGCTGGGGTGGCCGGACTGGACGGTCACCCTGGTGCTGACGGTCGTGGTGCTGGGCTTTCCCGTCACGGTCGCCCTCGCCTGGGTCTTCGATATCACACCGCGCGGTGTGCGTGTCTCCGACCCGGCCCAGCTATCCGCTGGGGTCCGCACACCGATCAGTTGGGTGGTGGATGCGGTAGTCGCCACACTGTTCCTCGTCACTTTGGGGATGCTCTACAAGGAGGGTGCCGGGGTCTGACCCGGCGGCTGGCATGGATATCGAGGATTTCCGCAGGGAATACCTGCAAGGTGGCTTGCAGCGCGAGGAGCTCAGTGAAGACCCGTTTGAGCAGTTCCAGCGCTGGCTGTCCCAGGCCGTCGCCGGTGGCTTGGCCGACCCCACCGCCATGGTGCTGGCCACCGTAGAAGCCAACGGCAAGCCCTGGCAGCGGATGGTGCTGCTCAAGGACATCAACAGCGAGGGCTTTGTCTTCTATACCAACCTGGAGAGTCGCAAGGCCCGCGCCATGGCCGAGAACCCCTGTGTCAGCCTGCAGTTTCCCTGGAACGTGCTGGAGCGGCAGGTGATCGTCGGGGGACGGGTTGAACGACTGTCGACGCTCGAAGCTACCCGTTACTTCCTCACCCGCCCCCGTGAAAGCCAGCTTGCCGCCTGGGCCTCCGCCCAGAGTCGACCCATCTCGGCGCGCGCGGTGCTGGAGGAGAAGGTGGAAGAACTGAGGAACAAGTTCTCGCGCGGCGAGGTGCCGCTGCCCAGTTTCTGGGGCGGTTACCGGGTAGTGCCCGAGGAAATCGAATTCTGGCAGGGAGGCGCCCATCGCCTTCATGACCGGTTTCTCTACACCAGGCGGGACGACCTGTCCTGGAATATCGAACGACTCTCACCCTAGGAGGATTCCATGCGCACAGTCTGGCTCTTGCTTGTCGCGGTATTCGCAATCGCCCCTGCAGGTGCTTCACACCTGTCCGAGGCAGAGGTGCTTGCCATGGAAGAGGCCTGCCAGTCGCTGCGGGCGGCGAAGCTGGCGCCGGAGAAAGCCGCGGTTTACAAGAACTGTATGGCCTCGGGGGAGGCCGGTGAGCCCGAGTGCGAAGCCCAGGCCGGCGCCTACGGCGAAATACGGACCGGCGCCATCCGCACCCTGGGGAAGTACTATGACCTGCCCGAGTGCGAGAAGGCCTACCGCGCCCGCGAGCACTTCAAAATCAACCCGGGACGCTGAACGTGGCGCAACGGCTGCTGCACCAGTACGAGGTGTCACCCTTTGCCGCCAAGGTCCGGCGCGCGCTGCGCTACAAAGGCCTGGATTTTGAGGTGCGCAATTACCGGGTGGTGGACGCCGGCAAGATACGCAAGACCATCAGCCCCACTGGCAAGACCCCGGTGCTGGAAGCTGACGACGGGCTGGTAGTCGACAGCACCGCCATCCTGCGCCACCTTGAGGAACGTTTTCCTACGCCGCCGATTCTGCCGGCGGATCCCGCCCTGCGCGCTCAGGCGCATGTTATCGAGGACTGGGCCGACGAGAGTCTGTTTTTCTATGACCTGGCCATGCGCGGCTGGCCCAACAACATCGACTGGCTGAAGCGCGACGTGTTGAGCCACGACAGTGGTTTCATGCGCTGGCTGCTATATCGGCTGCTCGATGGGTTCGTGCGCAAGACCGGCCAGGCCCAGGGTATCGGCCGCAAGACCCCGGATACTGTTTGCCGGGAAGTGGCGGCTCACTTTGATGCGATTGTCGCCCTGCTCGGTGATCGTGAGTGGCTGGTGGGCGATCATCTGACGGTGGCAGATATCGCGGTCGCCAGTATGTGCACGGTGATTGAACGGGCCGAGGAGGCCGCGGCCCTGATGCGGGAGCGCCCCGCGCTGCTCGCCTGGCGCGAGCGCGTCGACGCTGCCACGTTCGCGCCGGGCACGCCGGCTGCGGCGCGTGCTACCACCTAAGGAGCGGATTTCTGGCTGCGCTGTTTGAAGTAGCGCGGTTCCGTATCCAGCCCCAGCAGCATACGCCGCACCATGTCCAGGCCGGCCGCGGCAATCATGGTCTGGAACAGGGTCCTTTCTACCGGCCAGCACAACCCGCGGGTGTGTACCTGTTGCGCGTTGCCCCAGGCCAGCCACACGGTGCCCACCGGCTTGTCTGCGCTGCCGCCGTCGGGGCCGGCGATACCCGACACGGCGATCGCGTAGTCGGAGCCGGATTTCGCCAGCGCGCCCTCTACCATTTCTACTACCACGGGCTCGCTGACCGCGCCGTGGGTGCTCAGGCTGTTCTCGCTGACACCCAGCACCGAGGATTTGATGGCATTGGAATAGGTGACAAAGCCGGCGTGAAAGCCGGCGGAAGAACCGGGCACCTGGGTCAACATGCTGGCGATCAGGCCGCCGGTACAGGACTCAGCGGTGGACAGTGTCGCCCCCTGCTCGGCCAACAGCGTCAACACGCGCTGGGCCAGCGTGGTACCGCCTTCGCCGATGATATGATCTCCGAACAGCGACTGCAGTGCGTCGCGACATTGGCGTTGCGCATCTACGTGGACGCGGTCGCGAACCGTCAGCTTGATTTCCATTTGCGGCGCCCCGGCTCGAAAGCCCAGTTCCACTTCGGGCGGCCAGTCCAGCCCGGCGTCGGCGATGATCTGCTGGGCAGTGGATTCACCCAGGCCAAAGGTTTGCAGCCTCAAGACGTCACCCGGCGTGAAGCTGCCAATGTGCCGTTCCATATTGGCCAGCACCTGGGGAAGCATGGCGCGCAATTCTCCCGGAACCCCCGGGGTGCAGACCACAAGACAGTCCTGCACCGTGAGTTGGAAGCCGACCGCGCTGCCGATGGGGTTGGGTACGATGTCACAGCCGGCCGGCAGCAGGGCCTGCTTGAGATTGGCAGCATTGGCGACGACGCCGCGCCGGCCGCACCAGCTCTCGACGTGGGCCCGCGCGACCGCATGCTCCGCCAGGCTCACTCCGGCGACGGCGGCGAGGATTTCCGCGGTCAGGTCGTCGACCGTGGGTCCCAGGCCGCCGTTGACAATGACGACGTCTGAGCTCCGGGCCAGTTGTTCGAGCTCGGTCCGCAGGGCGGCCGGGTCGTCTCCCAGCGTTACCTTGCGCGTCACCCCCAGCCCCTGTTCCCCTAAGTACTGGGCAATCATGGCGGAGTTGGAATCGACGGTATCGCCGCTCATGATCTCGTTGCCGGTCAACAGAAGCTGGATAGTGGGCGTTGTGCTGGACATGGCACCTCCGTGGGAAAGGCGGACTAGCATAGCCATGAAGCGTGGGCTCGCCTAGAGGGGCTCGCCTAGAGGGGCTCACCTGGAGCAGCTCCCCCGGGGATGTTTGCCATTGTTGTGAGCTGGCTTAAGATCATGGCATGGAGCACACGATTGCCTGTCATGGCTGTGACCTGCTGGTTGACCTCAGGGGTATGGAGCACGGCCACAAGGCCAGCTGCCCCCGCTGCGGCCATGTCCTGACCCAGTATCGCCACGATGCTATTGAGCGCCTTATGGCCTACTCGATTGCCGCCCTGGTGGCACTGGTGTTCGCCAGCCTGTTTCCCTTCCTGTCCTTTGCTTCCAGTGGCGTCGAGAGCGTAATGACGCTGCCGCAGACACCGGGCTCCCTGTGGCGCAATGGCCTGCCCGCCGTCGCGGTTCTGGTAGCGGCTTTCATCATTTTTATTCCCGCCCTGGTGCTGGTGTTGCTGCTGATGCTAAGCGTGCCACTGGCACGAGGGCGATACCGGCCCTGGCTGAAGCCGATCGGGCGCTGGATTTTTCACCTGCAGAGCTGGTCGATGGTGGAGGTATTCATCATCGGTGTGATCGTGTCGCTGGTGAAGATTGCCAAGATGGCGACGGTGACCCTTGGCCTGTCATTTTGGGCCTACGTCGCCTTTGCGCTGCTGTTTACTTTCGCCATGAGCGTGCTCGACCGCTACCAGCTCTGGAACGCCATTGAGGCAGCGGAAGGAGCCCGGGGTGGCTGAGGCGAGGACTGCCCGTGAGTTAAACCTGGCATCCTGCCACACCTGCACCAAGCTGGTACCGGCCGACCAGCACCACTGCCCGCGCTGTGGTTCCAGCGTGCACCTCCGCGCCACCGACAGCCTGCAGCGCACCATCGCGCTGCTGATCACGGCCAGCATTCTTTACATTCCTGCCAATGTCTACCCGATCATGTACACCGACCAACTCGGCCGCACTGAGGCCAGCACCATCATTGGCGGCGTGGTGTTGCTGATCAAACTGGGTTCGGTACCGATAGCAGCCATTATCTTCATCGCCAGTGTCATGGTGCCGCTGGGCAAGCTGATTGCCATGTTCTACCTGGTGTTCACTGTAGAGCGCCATTCACCGCTGGAGCCGCGCCAGCGCACCGTCATGTACCAGATAACGGAGTTCATCGGCAAATGGTCCATGGTGGATGTCTTCGTGGTTGCTATTCTGGTGGCGCTGGTTAATCTGGGCGGGCTGCTGGTCATACGCCCGGGGATTGCGGCGCTATCCTTTGCCGGGGTGGTGGTTGTGACCATGATTGCTGCCGAGAGCTTTGACTCCCGGCTAATCTGGGACGAAATGGAAAACAAGAATGACAACCGCCCAGCCTGAACTGAAACAGGGACGTTCTCTCAATCCGATCTGGATCATCCCGCTGTTGGCGCTTGCCCTGGGCGTCTATATGGTCGTGCACAGTTTCATGACCGAGGGTCCGGAGATCACCATAGCTTTTGAGAATGCTTCCGGCCTGTCGGCCGGCAAGACCAAGGTCAGGTACCGCAACGTCGAAGTGGGGCTGGTGACAGACGTCAAGCTGACCGAGGATTTCCAGGGTGTCGAGGCCACGGTCAAAATGGACTACCACGTCAGGGATCTGTTGAGCGCAGATACACGCTTCTGGGTGGTGACCGCCCAGGTGGGCCTCGGCAATGTCAGCGGACTCGATACCCTGCTTTCGGGCGCGTATATCCGCATGTCGCCAGGCACCGGAGATGGCCCGCTGCAGAAACAGTTCACGGCCCTGCCGAAACCGCCGCTCACGCCGGCCGACGCCCCGGGACTGCGTCTTCAACTGTTGGGCAATCGCGCCGGCTCGGTCAGCACGGGTGATGCGATTATCTACAAGGGTTATCGGGTCGGCCGGGTGGAAAGCGCGGAGTTCGATATCGAACAGGAGCGCATGCGCTATGAGGTTTTTATCGATGCGCCCTTCGATGAACTGGTCGACAGTTCCGTCCGGTTCTGGAACACCAGCGGCATTTCCCTGACCGCCAGCGCTGAAGGTCTCAATGTGCGCACCGGTTCTCTGGATACCGTACTGCTGGGCGGTGTGGCCTTTGGCCACCCAGATGGCGTGCTGGAAGGTGATGATGTAGAGCCGGGCACCGAGTTCCAGCTCTACGAGAGCTATGAGGCGACCCAGCAAAACCCCTTCGTCAACGGCAGCTACTATGTGGTGCGCTTCACCCAAAACCTCAAGGGTCTGGTGCCGGGCGCGCCGGTAGAGTATCGCGGCATCCCCATGGGCCGGGTAGAGCGAATCATGCTCAATGAGCTGATTGCAGAAGGCATGCTGGCGGACAGGATGGCGGGCGAGGTGACAGCCGAGGGCGAGCCCATTCCGGTGCTGATCTACATGGAGCCCGGGCGCATGTCGCTGCCGGATACCGCGAGCTCCGTCGGCCTGTTGCAGCAGGTTGTGCAAACCGGTGTTCCCAACGGGCTGCGCGCCACCCTCGAAACCGGCAACCTGCTGACCGGCGCCAAGTACATCGGTCTGGACTACTACCCCGATGCTGACGCCGCGCAGGCCGGCGAGTGGGGCGGTTATATTGAGATTCCCAGCATCGGCGGCGGTGTCGAGCAGATCATGGTCAAGGTCAATGCCATTCTCGACCAGGTCAACCGCGCACCTATCGAAGAGACCATTGCCAATGCCAACGCCGCCATCGCCGACCTGGACGAGGTCTTGCAGGGGCTGGGCGAGCTTCTCAACGACGAGGGCATGCAGGCGCTGCCCGCCAACCTGGACGCCACGATCAGGGAGCTGCAAAAGACGCTGGAAGGACTGTCGCCGGGCTCCGAGCTATACCGGAATCTGAATGCCAGCATGCGTCAGCTCAATCGCACCCTCGCCAACATGGAGTCGTTGACGCGAACCCTGTCCAATCAGCCCAACGCGGCCATTATGCCCGCAAAGCTGCCGCCTGACCCGGAGCCGGAGGCGCCCCAATGAACACTGGAATCCAGCCTGTGAAGCTCGCGACAATCGCCCTGGGCCTGCTGCTGGTCGCCTGCTCGGGCACCCCGGTAGACAATCACTACTATTTGCTGCGCTCGGAGCTGCCTGAGCAGAGTCGCGGGCTGACACCGTCCAGCCGCTTCGCCATGGGCGGGGTCAATGTCGCGCCCTATATTGACCAGGCGGGGCTGATCCTGGAGGTCAGCCCCGGTCAGGTAAGACCGGCCCGCCACCACCAGTGGGCGGAGCCGATGGCGGGGGCGCTCAACAACTTCCTGATGGTGGAGGTATCGCGCGCCGTCAGGGAGGATGTGTTCCCGGAAGCTGCTTCCGACGCGCCGCTGGTGTACTCGGTGCGCATCGACCAGCTGCACGGTACCCTCGACGGGGATGCGCTGCTGGTGGCGTACTGGTGGATACGCGGCAACAACCAGGAGTTGGTGTCCTACCAGTTCACCGAAACCCGTGCCCTGGCGCGGGACGGCTATGCGGCACTGGCGGATGCACAGAAAGCCCTGCTGCTGGAACTGGCCAGGCGCATCGGTGAGTCGCTGCTGGAGGCCGACGGCGCGGGCTAGTCCAACTTGCGATAGAAGCCCTCGAACCAGGGCTGCCAGTCGCCCGCCTCATCCTGCTGTTCAAAAAACTGCCGTACCCGGCCATCATCCAGGGGCGTCCAGGTGCCCCGGAAAGCCGCGGTCTGGCCGTTGGCGAGGTAGTAGATGCTGCCGTCCATCACCATGGAGCCATCCACCACACCGCCGGCGGTGTGAATAATGGAATTGCCGCTGTCCACCCAGTGCTGGTGCCATTGCCCGTCCGATGGGTTGAAGTAATTGATGCTGCTGCCGGTGCCGCCGCGGCTGCTCACCCACTCCTCAAGCAGCAGGCAGCCCTTGTCGCGGCTGCTGATGCGGTTCTCGCCGTAGCGTTGCGCACCCGCGGAGTCGGTGACTTCCCAGTGACCCAGCCAGAAGTCAAAGGCCCGGTGGGGACCCTCGCAGCTATAGCTGGGTATCGGTTGCGCCAGGGCCGGCAGGCTGAGACAGGTACCGCACAGTAGTATGAGGAGCGTTTTCATTAGAATCCTCCGTGCTTTTCCAGATGTGCAAGCTCGTCTGGGCTGGAGTCCCGGCCCAGGATGGCATTGCGGTGGGGAAACCTCCCGAAGCGCTCGATTACGTCGTGGTGGGCGATCATGTAGCGCTGGAAGTTGGCTACCTGCGCCCGGGCTGGCGGTGGACACTCGGCCAGCAGGCGCTCGAAGCAGGCCACGCCCTCCCGCTGGGCGTCGATGTTCTCTGCATGTTCGAAGGGGGTATACAGGAATACCCGGTGGATGGTGGGCAGCGCCCGGTCAGCGCCGCTGGCGACGGCGTCACGGCTCAGCGCCAAGGCGGGGCCATCGCCGCTGAAGGCCCGCGGTTCGCCGCGGTAGATGTTACGAGTCAACTGGTCCAACAGCAGCACCAGGGCGATCAGGCCACCGTCCAGCGCGCGCCAGCGGTCCAGCCGGCCTGAAAGGGCGGCTTCGACGTCGGCACCGAAGTCGTTCCGGCAACTGGCATCCGTCTCGGCGCTGCCGCCGTACCAGAACCTGTTGCGGTCCTCGGCTGGCATGCCATTGGCATCCAGCGGCCCAAACCAGAACAGGTGCAAGGCGGTGATGCGGTCTGAGTCTTCCATCATCTACAGCTTAGACGCTTTAGCTACGGCCACACCTCAGCGTTTTTTGACACGAGTCGTGCCCCGGCGCTTCATAGGGACCCGCCTTTGTTTTACACTCGATGACCTTTTCCGCGGAGGGCCCCGAGCATGAAACGAGTCGTTTTCAACCAGAAAGGCGGTGTCGGCAAAACCAGTATCACCTGCAACCTGGCAGCGATCGGGGCCGCCATGGGATTGCGCACGCTGGTGGTGGACCTGGACGTACAGGGCAACACCACGCATTACCTGGTGGGAGAGATCGACGCCGAGGCCTACCCGGCTGAGGCCCAGGGGGTGGCGGCGATGTTCAAGCAGACCGTGCGTTCCCGTAAGATGGCCAGCAACCCGGATGCCTTCGTCTGGGAAACACCCTACGAAAACCTCTACCTGATGCCTTCCAGCCCGGCGCTGACCACCATGGAGAAGGAACTGGAGTCGCGTTACAAAATTTACAAGCTGCGAGATGCGCTGGAAAAGCTCGACGAAGAGTACGACCGCATCTATATCGACACGCCGCCCAACTTCAACTTTTATAGCAAGTCAGCCCTGATTGCCGCCGATACTGTGGTGATACCCTTTGACTGTGACAGCTTCGCGCGCCAGTCACTGTACAGCTTGATGGACAACATCGTGGAGCTGCAGGAGGACCACAACCCCGACCTCGAGGTAGAAGGCATCATCATCAACCAGTTCAACAGCCAGGCCCGGCTGCCGGGTGAACTGGTGGCGGAACTGGAAGAAGAGGGCATGCCGGTGTTCAACACCTACCTGAACACCTCCGTGAAGATGAAGGAATCACACCGGGAGCACCGGCCACTGATCGATCTGGCCCCCAGCCACAAGCTCACGGGTCAGTACCTGGAGCTGCACGAAGAACTGGAAGCCACGGTTGCCCGGATTGCCGCCTAGGGCCGCGCCTCGCCGGCCTTAGGAATCTGGCAGCATCGAGGCGGCGCTGTCCACCGCCTCGACATACTCCTCCAGCAGCCGCTGCATGACGCCGCGGCAACTCTCCACCTGCTTGATCTGGCCGATGACCTGGCCACAGGGATTAAAAGCCACACTCTGGCAGTTGCCCTTGTCCGCGTAGGTGGAGGTGCGGCGCATGCCGTCCGAGGTCACCATTCCCTGTAAGGGCATGCCCAGCGGATCAGGCGTGTCTGGCCGCTCCCAGGCCTCGGTCCAGTCGTTGCGCACCATGCGGCAGGTTTTTCCGGTCCAGGACCGTGAGCGCACCGTATCGCCGCTGCCCGCCGCCAGCAGGGATTCCTTCTGGGCCGGTTGGGTGTGGGCTTCTTCCACGGTCAGCCACAGGGACCCGGTCCAGACACCGGCCGCGCCCATCGCCAGGGCGGCGGCAATTTGCCGGCCGTTGCCCACGCCGCCCGCCGCCAGGAAAGGCGTGTCGCCGATGGCGTCAATCATCTGTGGCCACAGCACGATGGAGCCGATCTCGCCGGTGTGTCCGCCGCCTTCACCCCCCTGGCCGACCACAAAGTCCAGCCCGGCCTCCTTGTGCGCCACCGCCTGCTTGACCTTGCCGCACAGGGCACCGATCAGCCGACCGCTGTCCTGCACCCTCTTGATCTTGTCCGCCGGTGGGGTGCCGAGGGCGTTGGCAATCAGCCGGCACCGGGGCCGTGTCAGGGCCTCTTCCAGCAGCGGTGTTGCCGTGGCCTCCGTCCAGCCCATCAGGCCCATGCTGGTGGTGCCGTCAGGCCATTCCGGCACGCCGGCATCGGCCAGCAGTTTCTGGGCAAAGTCGATGTGTTCCTGGGGCACCATGTCCCAGAGCTGCTTTTCCAGCTCCTCGGGGCTCATATCGCCCATGCCCTCGTACTTCTGTGGAATGACGATATCCACGCCGTATGGGTAGTCGCCGATCTGCTCGTCGATCCAGTCCAGTTCTTCCTTGAGTTGCTCGGGTGAGAAGCCTACCGCGCCCAGCACGCCAATACCGCCGGCCTTGCTCACCGCCACGACCACATCGCGGCAGTGGGTGAACGCGAATATCGGGTAGTCGATACCAAGTCGCTCGCACAGCACGTTTTTCATGGGCGCTCCTCCACGCAATGCCATGAGTATCCTCCGCCCCCGACCGCGCGGGCAATGTCCTGCGCCGCCAAGCGCCGCTGTCCAAATGAATCAGCGTTGCGACATAACCATATGAACATTGAGTATTTGTCAGTGCGGGGGGTGATTGCTTAGTCTCTTGCACTCTGGAAGGAGTGACCAGATACCGTGGAACTGGATTTCGACAGCATCAACGCCCAACTGCGCGACGCCGGCCCTGGCGAGATCGTGCGCTGGGCCCTGTCCCAGGGCCGGCCGACGATATCCACCACCAGTTTCGGCAAGAACGCCGCAGTCATGCTGCACCTCGTCAGTGAGGTCGACAAGTCCGTGCCCACCATCTGGGTAGACACCGGTTACAACCTGCGCGATACCTACCTGGTAGCGGAAAAGCTGATGCGCGAGCTCGAGCTCAACATGCACATCTATTCCCCCAGCATGACATCCGAGCGCCGTAACGCCATCATGGGTGGCGTGCCCACCATCGAGGACGAAGAACTGCACGCCGAGTTCACCCGCCAGGTGAAACTCGAACCTTTCCAGCGCGCGCTCAACGACCTCAAGCCGGAAATCTGGCTCACCGGCATCCGCAAGGAAGAGACGGAACACCGCCAGGGCCTGGACATTGTTACCATGGACGGTCGCGGCATCATCAAGGTCGCGCCGATCTTCTACTGGTCGGAGGCCGACGTCGAGGCCTACATGGCGGAGCACCGGCTCCCCACCTGCCGCCACTACTTCGACCCCACCAAGGTCCACGACGGCCGCGAGTGCGGGCTGCACACTGCCGCCTAGCACTTTTTTGCCTCGCAGCAGGCACGAGTTTTGTTGCTTTCATGTACTAGAGCTCCGCAATCCGGGCTCCGCCTGAGCTGGCCTTTCCCAGGGACGGGTTCACGGCGTGTCTGAAAATCCCCTCGCGTAGCGAAATGCCCCTCGGTCCAACTACTTTCGGAAGAACCTGGGGTGAGTGAAATGGGTAGGCAATAAAAAAGCCGACTCATAGTGAGTCGGCCAGGAGGCTCAGGCCCATGAATTCTTTTGGAGTAGGGGACTCCTGCAGTCAGGGAGCGAAGAAGGTGACTCCCAGCGCCAGGCACAGGGAAAACCCGGCAAACATGGCAATAAAGACTCCCAGGCTCTTCAGGGTGCGAGCATCTTCCTGGGTGTCTTTCATCAGGATGTGTTGAGTCATCTTTTTATCCTCTTCGCCTGACTGCCAGACAAGCGTAGAAAAAACGACACCAGGTTGCATTGATGCAGGTCAACGGGGGGTGACACGGTGATCCCCGTCACGGTCCCTTGAGCGGCTGCAGGCAACAGCCCGCGGCTGCGATATACTTAGGGCAAGGGCGTGCACAATGTTGAATCACACGTGACAAAGCGCCGCGCTGGCGTGAACTTCTTCCGGGCCCTGCCGGGCCTGGCTGTGCTGTTACTGTGTGCCTGCGCCCACCAGGGCCCTGGCGCCCTCCCGCTCAGCAAGCTCCCATCAATTGATATGGACAGCGGCCCGCTCGCAGCGGAAGCCGCCCTGGCCTCGGTGTCCACGCCGCCCTTGCTGGAGCTGGACGGTGAAATGCGCGCCTTCGTTGATCGCTACGTGAAGGGTAACCAACGTCAGCGCCTGCAGACCCTGCATCGCAGCCTGCGCAGTTCGGCCTTTGTCGGGGTGGATTATGACCCTTCGGCCGACGGCACGGCGGCAGAGGTTTATCACTCCGGTGTGGCGAACTGCCTGAGCTATGCGCACCTGTTCGTGGCCATGGCCCGCTATGCGGGCCTGGATGCCCGCTACCTGTCTGTGTCCTTGCGTCCGGAATGGACGCGGCGCGGTGACCAGGTGGCGCTGCGGAAGCATGTGAACGTGGTGGTGCGCCTGCGCAACGGCGAAGAGTACGTGGTAGACATCGATCCGGTGTCCCGTGAGCGGGTGGCGTCGGCCAGGGTGCTGCGAGACAGGGAGGCCTTTGCGCTCTACCACGGCAACCGCGCCATGGAGGCCCTGTTCCTGGAGGACCGCGCTGCAGCTTATGCCGAAGCGGTGCAGGCTGTGGCCCTGGGGGGCAATATCGACTATCTGTGGGTCAACCTGGGAGCCATCTACCGAGGCGCTGGACAGGATGAGGCGGCAGAGGCCATGTACCGCAGGGCGCTGGCACTCAATCCCGACTCGCCCACGGCCATGAACAATCTGGCGGTGCTGTATGAAAGCCGCGGCCAGTTGGAGGAATCCCGGCGCTGGGAAGCGCGGGTGCGCGCGCGTCGCAACAGCAACCCGTTCTATCACTACTACCTGGGGGAGCTCGCCGAGGCCCAGGGTAATCACGAGCGTGCCCTGTCCCACTACCTCGATGCCATCGGCCTGCAAGCGGACGAGGCGGAATTCTATTTCCGCGTGGCTCGACTGTACCTTTCCATGCAGCGTCCGCAGGAAAGCCACAGCTATGCGGAGAAGGCCGTGTTGCATGCCCGGCTGGTCGGTGAGCGCAAGCAGTACCAGCAGTTCCTCGACCAATTGATCCGCGAGCACGTGGTCACCGCACAGCTCGACTCACAGTGAACCGCGACTCGCCAAGCCGCGGGCGCCGTGGCATCATGCCGCCCGGTTTGCCAGGCATATGACAATGGATTTCCCGGCGGCGCAATGTGCGCGCACAGTTTCGCTGTTGTTCCTGATGGCCGTGCTGCTGACAGCTCAGGCCGCGGCTGATGAACGCTCGAGTTCCGGGCGCGAGACTCTGGATGCCAAGGTGGCTGATGCGCTGTCAGTCCTCGCGGAGAAGTCCCCGGAGAGTGTCGAGCTGCTGGCAAAGGCAGAAGCGGTGCTGGTGTTTCCCGATGTGGTAAAGGTGGGGTTTGGCATTGGCGGCGAATACGGCGAGGGTGCGCTGCAGGAAGGCAGTGAGACCGTTGCCTACTACTCGATCTCCGGCGCCTCCTTCGGCCTGCAGTTGGGCGCCCAGACCAAGACCCAGGTGATCCTGTTCATGAGCCGCTCGGCGTTGCGCAAGTTTCGCCGCAGCAAGGGCTGGGAAGCGGGCGTGGATGGCCGTATCGCCCTGGTGCAGGCCGGAGCCGGCGGCAGCCTGGACACTACGACCAGCCAGGCGCCCATCATCGGTTTCGTGTTTACCAATCGTGGCCTGATGTACAACCTCACCCTCGAAGGCAGCAAGATTACCCCCCTCGACTAGGGTCCTGCTCGCGCGCCGGCGGGCTTGCCTTGGTGACCCCGGGGCAATCCGGTAAGCTTGCGCTTTTTCCCCCGGAGCTCCCATGATCAACACCTCTGTCGCCGCCGTCCTGGGCGGTGAAATCGCTACTGGAGCGCAGCTTACAGTGCGCGGCTGGATTCGCAGCAAGCGCGATTCCAAGGCGGGTATTTCCTTCCTCGCCATCCATGATGGCAGTTGCTTCGATCCGATCCAGGCCGTCGTTGCCTCGGAGCTGGCCAACTACGAAGATGAGGTGCTGCACATCACCACCGGTTGCGCGGTAGAAGTCAGCGGCGAGTTGGTCGAGTCACAGGGAAAGGGGCAGTCCTTGGAAATCCAGGCCAGTGCAGTCACCGTGATCGGCTGGGTGCAAGATGCCGAGTCCTACCCCATCGCCAAGAAGCGCCACAGTTTTGAATACCTGCGTACCGTGGCCCACCTGCGACCGCGCACCAACACCTTCGGTGCCATCACCCGGGTGCGCACGGTGCTGGCCCACGCCATTCACGATTATTTTTTCCAGAACGGTTTCCACTGGATCAACACCCCCATCATTACCGCCAGTGATTGTGAGGGTGCCGGCGAGTTATTCCGGGTCAGCACCCTGGACCTAGCCAACCTGCCGCGCTCGTCCGAGGGCGGCGTGGATTTCAGCGGCGATTTCTTCGGCGAGGAATCCTTCCTGACCGTGTCGGGCCAGCTCAACGTCGAGGCCTATTGCCTGGCCATGAGCAAGGTTTACACCTTTGGGCCGACCTTCCGTGCCGAGAATTCCAATACCAGCCGCCACCTGGCGGAGTTCTGGATGGTGGAGCCGGAAATCGCCTTCGCGGATCTCAACCAACTGGCCGACCTCGCCGAGGACATGCTCAAGCACGTGTTCGCCGTGGTGCTGGCGCGCTGTGAGGACGACATGGCGTTTTTCGAACAGCGCATCGACAAGACGGCCATCACCCGTCTCCGCAGTGTGGTGGATTCCAGCTTCGAGCGTCTTGACTACGGCGAAGCGATCTCCATCCTGGAAAACTGCGGCGAGTCCTTTGAGTTCCCGGTGGCCTGGGGCAAGGACCTGCAGTCCGAGCACGAGCGCTACCTCGCCGAGACGCACGTCGGCAGGCCGGTGGTGGTAATGAACTACCCCAAGGAGATCAAGGCTTTCTACATGCGGCTTAACGACGATGGCAAGACGGTGGCGGCCATGGACGTGCTGGCGCCGGGCATTGGCGAAATTATCGGCGGCAGCCAGCGCGAGGAGCGTCTCGACGTGCTCGAAGCCCGCATGGCGGAGCACGGCCTCGCCGGTGAGCTGGAGTGGTACCGGGACCTGCGGCGCTTCGGCAGCGTGCCCCACGCGGGGTTCGGCCTCGGCTTCGAGCGACTCCTCAACTACATCACGGGCATGGAAAACATCCGCGATGCGATCCCCTTCCCGCGGACTCCGGGGAACGCGCACTTCTAGGTTTCTCCGTATGGCGCGGTCATAGCGGCGGCAAATCCTCCGTGAGCGACGCGAGTTGTGTGCAGCAATGGGCCGTATGTCAGGTCCAGCGCTCCGCTTCGGAGCCCGCGCGCACTTGACGACTTGTCAAGGGCGTTTATGGCTCAAAAGCGGGGCTTTCTGGTCCCAGGAGTCCCAATTCGGGGTGTTTTGTGAAGAATTACCCGAATTTGGTTATTTTTTGACCAGTTGCTGGGTCATACTGAATTTATGGATGATCCCTGCTCACAGTCTCGAGGTGACACAATCCCCAGTGAAATGGAGATTGTGGATTGCTTTACCCGCCTGATCTTCAATGCGGGGGACGAACTGGGCGCCGGTGACCGGACCATACTCGATACCCTGGTCCTGGTGGATTGCAATCTGGCGAACTGCCAGGACCCCGGTGAAGCCGGGGCCTACCTGCGTGAGCTGGGCGTCAGGGAGATGATTCGCCTGGTGCGCCAGGTGCAGGATCACTACCCGAACCCTGGCTCTCGCCCTGATCCGTCTCAGGGGGCGACACCGGCAGGAAAACAATCTCACGCTTCGCCGGGTCAGCCCGCTCGAGCCTGACTCTCACCGGCTGTTCCAGCTGGAAAGTGCGGGTGGCGCTGCTCAAGGTTGCGGCCCAGCGATCAAAACTGAACTTCTCCGGGTCCTTGCGCAGGTCAACCTGACCCTCAATCCCGTTGTCCACCAGTTTCGCGGTGAAACCGCTGCTGCTGATCTGGGCGACGACAGCGTCGAATTCCTGGCCCACGCTGTCGGCCAGGTACTCACACTGCAACCATAGCTCCGCTTCCCGGGCGGCGACGCGCACCTGCGCCAGGCGTCCGGACACGTCCCCCAGCTCGGCGTTGGAATGCACAGTGCTGGCCTCCCCGTGGAGGATGGCCTTGATCTGCCGGTGGGCAAGGAAATCCACGTACTTGCGCAGGGGCGAGGTGCAGTTGCTGTAACACTCAAGCCCCATGCCCATGTGTGCCGCCGGTTTGGCGACCAGCTCGGCGCGGGCCAGCAGGCGGTTGGCCATGCTGCGCAGCGGGAGGTCGGCGGCCTGGTTCATACGTTGGATGGCATCGCGATAGACCGGCAGTTCAGTCAGGTCACGTTCCACAAAGTCCGGCATGAAGCGGGTCATGAAGCGTTTGATTTCATCCTTGCGGTCGGGCCGGAAGCCGCGGTGGCCGATAAAGGGCCCCGCGCACTCGCGATCACGCAGGAAGCGTGCGCAGCAGCGGTTGGCGGCTACCATGCATTCTTCCACCAGCTTCTGCGACAGCAGCTTTTCGCATTTCTCGATGCGATCGATTCTTTTCTGGTCGTTGAGAATCCAGCGGTACTCGGGCCGCTCTTCCATCACCAGCTCGCCGGTTTCCCGGTGTCCGCGCAGCGCGCGATACACCTGGTAAAGTGCCTCCAGCGGGGTGGCATGGCTCATGAGCTCGTCGTAGTTGCCCGCCAGGTAGCGGTCTACCGCAATGTAGCTGAGCTTGGCGCGTGAGCGAATCACGGCCTCGATGAACTCGAATTCGCCCACTTCGCCGCTGTCGCTGACTTCAACCTTGCAGACCAGGGCCGGGCGCAACTCATCCTCGGCCAGTGCGCAGGTCTCCTGGGAGAGCTTCTCCGGCAACATGGCGATAGCGTCGCCGTGGAAATAGACAGAGGTGCCGCGCGCGGCAATTTCAGCGTCCAGAATGCCACCCGGCTTGATGAACGGGGTGGGATCGGCAATGGCCACGTACAGGCACCAGCCATTGCTGTTCGGTGCGGCGTAGAGCGCGTCGTCGATGTCCTGGGTGCGGGCTGAGTCGATGCTGACAAACTCGAGGTCGGTCAGGTCGCGACGGCGCTGGTCGCCCAGCGGCTCTGCCGAGGCCAGGCCCACCTCCAGCTCGGCCAGCGCCTCGGTGCTCCATTCGCGGGCCATCTGATACTTGGTGGCGGTATAAAGATTCTCGATACCCACGGTCTCGGCGTTGCCGATGATCGACAGCACCTTGGCCTGGGGCTTGCCGTCCTTGATCGGGTGCCGCAGCAGTGCTGCGCGCACAAAGTCGCCTTCCTTGACGCCGTTGCGGGCGTGGGGCGGGATGAACAGCCAGCGGCTCAGGCGCGGCAGGTCGGGCTCTACAAACAGTGCCTTGCCCTTACGTACGCAGCGGCCGTTGAAGTCCCCGATGGGGCACTCCAGCAGCTTTTCCACCTCGGCGATAGGTTTGTCGCCGCGATCCGGCCGTATGCATACTCGCACCCGGTCATCCGGGAAGGCCTTCAACATCTCGTCCGGGGGGATAAATATCTCGCGGCCGTCATCCAGTACTGCGAACCCGTAGCGGGCCTGGGTACCCTTGATAACTGCGTCAGCGCGCTCTTTCTCCGCCTCCATCTGGGCCTTGAGGCCCTTAAGCTGAGTTAGAGAATCCTGATTGAGCATTTCGGAAAAAATTAATCATAAGGGGCGCTATGCTAGCCCAATTCGCGCGCACTGTCAGTGTGGGCGCTCGGGGGGGCCGCAAGTTCGTGATTCTTGCGTTGACAATGCCGGAAATCGACCCCGATAATGAAAGTGCATCGGTAGACCGCCGGTGCGTGGTTAGCGGGTGAAACTGGGAAACATATTTGAAGATTTTCCAGACGTCGGCGGAGGTGCATTTGCCCCTCAGCACGACGTGTAAAAGAGCGCAATCGTCATGCGTCCCCACCGAGCAACGGCCTTCCCGGTCAGCTTCGCTCAGCACTCCTCAACCCCCTGATTTTTGTGCCTACCGGATCAAGCCGGGCGCCATTCTGTGGTCCGTCCAATCCCATGGCATCGCCCCGCGAGCGTCAGCACGACGCTCGCCACTTTTGAGACCCGAGAGGAATCGTCTATGGATTCAGGCGCCGCGCTGCGTGTAGATCAACCCCATCCCGCACTTGCCAGGAAAAAAGTCTACGTGCTGGATACCAATGTGTTACTGCATGATCCCACCGCCGTGTGCGCCTTCAACGAGCACCACATCGTCATCCCCATGACTGTGCTCGAGGAGCTGGATCATATCAAGGACCGTCGCGACAAGACGGTCAGCCGCGAGGCCCGCATCGCCATCAACATGATCGACAAGGTGGTCGACGAGGCGAGCCCTGCAGAGTTGCAGGAAGGTGTGGAAATCCCCGGCTCCAACCTCGAAGGTACACTGGGCAAGCTGTCCATCTACCCGGACCAGCTGCTGTCGGAGGAAAGCGATATTCCCTTCCTCAATGACACCCAGGACCAAGCCAACGACAACCGTATTATCAATGTGGCCCTCAAGCTGCAGACCCTGCACCCCGACGCCTTCGTCTGCCTGGTGACCAAGGACATCAATATGCGCCTCAAGGCCAAGGGCTCAGGCCTTGAGCACGTTGAGGACTATCGCCGCGACGTGGTGCTGGATGATATCGACCTCCTGGCGAAGGGCTATGAGCAGATCGAGGGCGACTTCTGGGCCGGTATCTCCGAGGTGGATACTCTGCGCGAGGGCGACCGCACCCTGCACAGGGTGCCCCGTGCAGCGCTGCCCCAGGCCTACCCGAACATGTTCCTGTTCGACGACAACGAGTTCTTTGCCTATGTGAAGCGGGTCGACGAGGAGTATGTCTACCTGCGCTGCGACAGCCGCGACAATCTCATGAACCGCCGCTTCTGGGGTCTGTCACCCCGCAACCTGGAGCAGGCCATGGCGATGGAGCTGATCGACGACGACAGTGTCGACATGACGGTGCTCACGGGCCCCGCCGGCTCCGGTAAAACCCTGATCGCGCTGGCCTACGGCCTGCATGCGATTCTAGAACAGAAGAAGTACAACAAGCTGATCGTGGCACGCTCCACACCGCCGATCGCCGAGGACATCGGGTTCCTGCCGGGGACGGAAGAGGAAAAGATGGCCCCCTGGCTGGCGGCCTTCGATGATAACCTGGAGATTCTGCACGGCGCCGACGAATGCAGCCACGGCAGCATCGACTATGTGAAGGAGCGCGCCAACATCCAGTTCAAGTCGCTCAATTTCATGCGTGGCCGCTCTTTCAACAACGCCTACATCATTATCGACGAGAGCCAGGGCCTCACCCAGTTCCAGCTCAAGTCCGTGATTACCCGGGTCGGCGCCGGCTCCAGGATCGTGGTGCTGGGCAACCTGGCGCAAATCGACAACAAGTACATCTCGCCGCTGACCTCGGGCCTCACCTACCTGGTGGAGAAGTGCAAGCACTTCGACCATGCCGGCATCATGCACGTCAACGGCATCGAGCGCTCCCGGCTGGCGGCATTCGCCGAAGAAAACCTCTAAGCAATACGAGCCGCACCCCTCGGGGTGCGGCTTTGGCCTTCCTATTGTGCGCGTGTTGGGCGCGTGCCTTCGTCGCCTCGGCGCGACTGCGGTAGTGCAGCGTCCAGCAAACACCCGGTGAGCAGTGCAGCCGGGCTACCGAAGGCGCCAGGATCGTTACCTCAGTGTCCCGAGGCGCTCACCCATGCAGGTTGGGGAGCCTGCGGCGAACTGGGATTCCCAGGTGACAGTGTTTTCCGGGAACAACAGGATGACTGTCGAACCGAGCAGGAAGCGGCCCATCTCCTCGCCGCGTTTGAGGCTGATGCCATCGGGGGCGTGCCTGTAGTTGACCGTTCGGGGTTCGCGCGGGGGCGGCGCCACCTGGCCGGACCAGACTGTCTGGATGCCGGCGACAATCATCGCGCCCACCAGCACCATGGCCATCGGGCCCTGCTCGGTATCGAAGTAGCACACCAGGCGTTCGTTGCGGGCGAACAGGCGGTCGACGTGTTCGGCGGTGACCTGGTTGACGGAGAACAGCGCGCCGGGGATGTAGGTCTGGGCGCTGAGTTCGCCGGCTACCGGCATGTGCACCCGGTGGTAGTCGCGGGGTGACAGGTAGACGGTGGCGAAGCTGCCGCGCTCGAAATCCATTGCGCGCTCCGCATCACCCAGCAGTTCGGCGCAGCTGAAGCGGTGGCCCTTGGCCTGGAATAGCTGGCCGGCCTCGATGTTGCCGAGCTGGCTTATGCTGCCGTCGGCGGGGCACAGCAGGGCGCTGTCACCCTCGGCCAGCGGGCGCGCACCGTCGGCCAGCGCCCGGGTAAAGAAGGCGTTGAAACTGGGGTAGGCGTCCAGGTCGGGCTCGGCGGCTTCCTGCATGTTTACGTCGAAGCGGCTGGCAAAAGCGCGAATAAAGGGCCTCTTGATCCAGGGTATCTCCGAGCGCGCCAGCCAGCCTACCGCGCGCGACAACAGGTGCTGGGGCAGCAGGTGTTGCAGCAGGATGAACAGCTGATCCATCACTCAGGCCACCGGCAGGTCGTCGCGGTTGCCCCATTCACCCCAGGAGCCATGGTAGCCCTTTACCGAGGGGTAGCCGAGGATCTTCATGGCCAGCCAGGTGAGGCTGGAGCGGTGGTGGGTCTGGCAGTGGGTGACAATGTCCTTGTCGGGAGTGAGCCCGAGGCTGTCGAGGCGGGCGCGCAGTTGTTCGAGATTGACCAAGCGTGTGGCGTTGCCGCGATCGATGAGTTCCAGCCAGTCGATGTTGATGGCGCCCGGAATATGACCCGCGCGCATTGAGCCGGATCGCAGGCCCTGGTGTTCTTCCGCCGAGCGCGCATCCCAGATGGCGAAGCCCGGGTCTTCGAGGCGCGGCAGGATATCTTCAACCTCGGCGATTGGCGTCGCGTCCAGGGTGACTGACACCGGTTGTGAAGCGGGCTGGGTAATCTCCTGTTCCTCGGCGAGCCCCGCGGCTCGCCAGGCGTGAATGCCGCCGTTCAGATAGCTGTAGCTACTATGGCCGATGGCCTCCAGGGTCCACAACAGGCGCCCGGCCCAGCCGCCGCCCTCGTCGTCGTAGGCCACCACGTGGTATTCCGGTGTAAGGCCCAGATAGGAAAAAATCTCCTCCAGCCTGGCCCGGTCGGGAATGCGGCCCGGGGCCGGGGGAGCACCGTGTTGCAGCACGCCGGGTGGTAGATGTACCGCACCCGGGATGTGTCCGGCCCGGTAGTTGTCGGGGCTACTCACATCCACCAGCAGCAGCGACGCATGCTTGCCGCGCTCGGCTGCAAATGCTTCAGGTTCCATCAACAGTGGCAGGGCGGCCTCGGTCATGGTTTTTCTCAACAGCAAAAACGGGGCGCCAGTGTAGCCTAGTTGTTGGGGTTCTCGTCCAGCGCATTGACCATGTGCCAGTAGCTGTCCATACGGCGCCCGCTGATCTCGCCGGCCTCCACCGCCGCCCGCAGGGCGCAGCCCGGCTCCTGCCGGTGGCGACAGTCGCGGAATCTGCACAGGCCCAGCAGCGGCCGGAACTCGCGGAAGCCCTGCTCGATCTGGGCGCGGTGCATATGCCACAAGCCGAACTCGCGGATGCCCGGTGAGTCGATCAGCGCGCCGCCGCTGGGCAGGTGGAACAGTTCGGCGGTGGTGGTGGTATGGGTGCCTTTGTCGCCGGATTCCGACAGCGCGCCGACCCGGGCGTCGACGTCGGGGAGCAGGGCATTCACCAGCGAGGATTTGCCGACGCCGGACTGGCCGACAAACACGCTGGTATGACCTTCCAGGGTCGCCATCAGGGATTTCAGGCCGTCCCGGGTCTTGCAGGATGCCTCCAACAGCCGGTAGCCCAGTAGCGGGTAGGGCGCCAGCAGCTCGGCGATAGCCTCGGTGTCGGCGGCGCCCTCCACCAGCATGTCGGACTTGTTGAGCAGGATCAGCGGCTCGATACCCACGGCCTCCGCTGCTACCAGGTAGCGATCCACCAGGTTGGCGTGGGGTTCCGGACGCGGGGCAATCACCACAATGATCTGGTCGACATTGGCGGCGACGGGTTTCAGTTTGCCGTAGGGGTCGGGGCGCAGCAGCTCCGACTCCCGCGCGTGGCGGGCCACCACCACACCCAGCGGTTCCCCCGGGCACCAGGCGACCTGGTCGCCGGTCACCAGGTTGTCGAGATTGGCACGCAGGTGGCAGCGCTGGCGCAGGCCGCCAGCCTCCACCAACACCTGGGTCCCGTAGTGCGCAATCACCAGGCCGTCCCGTTCTGCACCGAGTTCGCCGCTGGTCAGCACCTCTTCGGCGGCCTGGCCGCGGTTCTCGGCGCGCTGACGGCGCTCGTCCTGGATTTTCCTGACCCGCCAGGCCTGGCGGCGGGTCAGCTTGCGTTTGCTCATGGGCTCACCATAGCGCCATATTAGCCGCGCGAGGCCCTTTTGCTAAACTTCCACCATTGCAAGCCGGACGCCGCCGTTATGCTCAGTGACGAGAACCTGATTTGGGTCGACATGGAAATGACCGGGCTGGACCCGGATAACGATGCGGTCATAGAGATAGCCACTATTGTCACCGACAGCGAACTCAACACGCTGGCCGAAGGCCCGGTACTGGCCATCTACCAGCCGGACGAGCGCCTTGACGCCATGGATGAGTGGAACACCTCTCACCACACTCGCTCGGGATTGGTAAAGCGCGTCAAGGCCAGCGACGAGGACGAGCGCAGCGCCAGCGCCCGCACCCTGGAGTTTTTAAGCCAGTATGTGCCGGAAGGCGCCTCACCCATGTGCGGCAACAGCATTTGCCAGGACCGCCGTTTCATGGCGCGACACATGCCGGAACTGGAACGTTACTTCCACTACCGCAACCTGGACGTCAGCACCCTGAAGATACTGATGCAGCGCTGGCGCCCGGACCTGTCTGCCGGCTTCAGCAAGGACAGCACCCATTTGGCGCTGGATGATATCCGCGAGTCCATCGAAGAGCTGCGCTACTACCGCGAGCACTTCCTGAACGGCTGAGTGGTATCAGGCGGCACGGTGTTGTGCCAGCGCCCAATCGACGTGTTCGCGCACCAGCGCTGAGGGGTGCCCTGCCCGCTCCTTAAGCGCCGCGACAATGTCCCCGGAGGTCGGTGCATTGCCCAGCGCTACAGCGAGATTGCGCAGCCAGCGCTCGTAACCGATGCGGCGGATCGCCGAACCCTCGGTGCGCGCCAGCCATTCACTCTCCTCCCACAGGAACAGTTCCACCAGTTCCCGGTCATCGAGCTGGTGCCGGGGTGCGAAGTCGCCATCGGCGGTGGGCTCGGCAAACTTGTTCCAGGGGCACACCAGTTGGCAGTCGTCGCAGCCGAATATGCGGTTGCCCATCAGTGGCCGCAGCTCCTCGTCGATGCTGCCGGGGTGTTCGATGGTGAGGTAGGAAATACAGCGCCGGGCGTCCAGTTCGAAGGGGCCGACAAAAGCATCGGTGGGGCAGATATCCAGGCAGGCCCGGCAGCTGCCGCAGTGTTTGTCCTGCTGCGGCGCGTCCACCGGCAGCGGCAGGTCGGTATAGATCTCACCGAGGAAAAACCAGGAGCCCGCCTGGCTGTTGATCAGCATGGTGTTCTTGGCGATCCAGCCCAGCCCCGCCTGCTCGGCGATCGCCCGCTCCAGCACCGGGGCGCTGTCTACAAAGGCCCGGTGGCTGCCGCCGGCGGCTTTTTCGATGCGTTTGGCGAGTTGTGCCAGGCGCCTGCGGATCAGCTTGTGGTAGTCGCGGCCCAGGGTATAGCGCGAGATGTATGCTTTGCCCGGTGACTCCAGGATGTGCACCGGGTCAGCCCCCTCGTTCAGGTAGTCCATGCGCAGCGATAGCACCCGCAGAGTACCGGGCACCAGGCTGGCGGGTTCGGCGCGCAGCTCCCGGTGGCGATCCATGTAGGCCATTTCGCCGTGGTAGCCCGCCGCCAGCCAACGCTGCAGGTAGGCCGGGTGCTCACCGAGGTCGATTCCGGTGATGCCCAGTTGCTGGAAGCCCAGCTCACTGGCCCATTCACGAATGTCCTTGGCCAGTGCTGTGTACTGCTCGGCGGCTGTCATGCGTATAATTTGGCGACTATCTTCCCGTGAGTAAAGGAAGATGCACTCAACCCCCGACAGGTAAATCTCCCCTTGTTCGAGCAACAGCTCTACACCGCCGCCGAGACACGCGAACTCGACCGCTGCGCCATAGAAGATTTCGACATTCCCGGCATCCAGCTTATGTCCCGGGCGGGCCGTGCCAGCTTCGAGTTGCTGCAGCGGGAATGGCCCGAGGGTTGCCCCCTGGCGATTTTCTGTGGCACCGGCAATAACGGCGGCGACGGTTTCGTGGTGGCCGCGCTGGCGGTGGATCGCGCCACACCCGTCACGGTGTACCAGGTGGGTGATGCCACAAAGGTCAGCGGCGATGCCGCCACCGCCCGCCAGGCAGCCCTCGATGCCGGGGTGAAGGTGCAAACCTTTGCAGCGGATATCGTCCTGGAGGACTGCGTCATCGTTGACGCCCTGCTGGGTACCGGGCTTACCGGCGATGTGCGCGGTGACTACCGCGCCGCGATCGAGGTCATCAATACCTCGGGCATGCCGGTACTGGCGGTTGATATTCCCTCGGGGCTCTGTGCCGACAGCGGCCGGCGCCTGGGGGTGGCGGTGGAGGCGGATGCGACCATCAGTTTTATCGGCATGAAGCGCGGGCTGCTGACCGGCGATGCGCCGGACTGCTTCGGTGAGCTGTATTTCGCCGACCTGGCGGTGCCCGAGGAGGTGTACGCGCGGCTGCCCGCCAGCGCGGTGCGGCTGGACCTGGAATCGGAACTGGACGCGCTGCCGCCTCTCACCGAAA
>JANQLM010000108.1 GCA_028280635.1 Halieaceae bacterium
ATTTAGCCGCTCACAGCCCGACGGGCAGGACGTGATTGGCGATTCCGGTAAGAATCTAACAGCGCAGCCCCGGACAAGCGTTGCTGCGATCCAGTTCTATATGACGGTCAGTAGCGCGGTACTGGCACCTTGCTAAAGACCGCTAGCGGGGTTTATGCCGCCAGAGCGTAGTTGTCGTCGTTGGCAACTATCAATTTACAGCTTTGGATTAACGTGATTCGCTGTCATCACGGCATGCACATCAGGTTTCGTTACCGTCGTCGAATCCAAATCGCCCCCAGGGGGACGCGCGATTATAGCGCATTCACTGAAAATATCAGCGACGATGGCTATATGGGGGCGGCCGCCCCCAATGCAAACCCCACTGCCGTGGGTTAGGCTGTCGGTCCGTTCTATAACGACGAACTCGCTGGAGGCTGTATGACAGGGCTCATCGCCGGCTATGCCATGCCGGCGCAGATGTCGAGCCATCAGGGTACGGTGCGCCGGGCTGGATTCGAACTGGAGTTTGCGGGCCTGGAGTTTCGTGAAGCCGTGCGCGTGCTGGAACAGGTGTACCAAACCCGGGCCGAGGTGCGGACCGAGGCTGAGGCGGTGCTGCAGGCGCCTGGTCTCGGCAAGTTTAAGGTGGAGGTCGACAGCGAGCTTGCCAAGCAGTTGGCCAAGGCCCGTGCGCAGGCGCGCAGTGGTGGCGGTGGGCAAGATGACCCGCTGGCCCAGTGGCTGGTCAACCTGACCACGGAACTGGTGCCGGTGGAGGTGGTATGCCCGCCGGTCTCCTTCGCGCGTTTGCCGCAACTCGACGCCATGGTGCGGGCGCTACGCAGCGCCGGGGCGGAGGGTACCGCCGAGTCGGTGGTGTATGCCTTCGGCGTGCACATCAATCCGGAGCTGCCGGCGCTGGATGCCGCCACCATCAGCCGCTACCTGAAAGCCTACGTGGTATCCCAGGACTGGCTGATACGCCGGCACCGGGTGGATATGACGCGCCGCTTCATGCCCTACATCGACATATACCCCAGCGCCTACTGCCGGCGGGTAGTGGAGTACGGTGACGACATTCGGCTCGAAACCCTGCTGGATGACTACCTCGAGTACAACGCCACCCGCAATCGCGCGCTTGACCTGCTGCCGCTGTTTACCGAGCTTGACGCGGAGCGCGTCCGACAGGCCGTCACTGATTCGCGTATCAATCCGCGGCCGACCTTTCATTACCGTCTGCCCAACTGCGAAATCGAGCGCGGCGACTGGGGATTGGCGGAGAGCTGGAACATCTGGTGCGTCATCGAGTCGCTGGCCGCCGACAGCGAACTGCTGAACCGCACGGCCGCTGAGTATCTCCAACACGCTTCACAGTTAATCACGTTCACGAGGGCACCATGGCACCGGGCGCTGGACCGGATTCTCGCCGACCTCGTATCGGTGTAACCGGCTCCGCCCGGCGTTTTTCAGCCTCCTGGTATGCCATCCGGCTGTCGGTATGGCTGGCGGGTGGGCGCGCCATTCGCATCACCACCCGACGGCGCTACCCCCAGGAACACCTGGATGCCGTGATAGTCAGCGGTGGTGATGACATCCATCCGGGGCTCTACGATTCAGAGGAGCTGCCCGACAAGGAGTACGACCACGAGCGCGATGAACTGGAGCAGTCCTATATCCGCTATGCAGTGGATGAGGGTCTGCCGCTGCTGGGTATCTGCCGGGGCTACCAGCTCATCAACGTGTTTATGGGCGGCAGCCTGCACCCCGACATTCGCAAGATGCGCAAGCGCACTTCCAATTTCGGTACCATCCTGCCGCGCAAGACAGTGCTGCTTGAATCCGGGTCTTTGCTGGCGGATGTTTCCCGAAGCGCCCGATTGTGGGTAAACAGCCTGCATTACCAGGCCGTGGACCGTGTCGGCGAAGAGCTGTCCGTGGCGGGCCGGGACCTGGATGACTTTGTGCAGGTGCTGGAGCACGACGATGGCGCGCCTGTTCTGGGTGTGCAGTGGCACCCGGAATACCTGGTCTACCTGCCCGCCCAACTGCGTCTGTTTCGCTGGCTGGTGCGCCAGGCTTCGCACCGTCGCAGCTCGTCTGAATTCCCGCTCGGTTGAGGGCGACTGGCTTTTGACTGGCCCATCTCTCGACTACACTGAACGCTCCATTCCCTGGAGAACCAGACCATGTTTGAAGTTGGTGGCCTGTTTGGCCTGCTGGTCCTGATCGCGAATATCTGGGCAATCATCAATGTCGCCCAGGCGAAGGTCGACAACGTAAAGAAGCTGTTGTGGATCGTGCTGATCCTGGTGCTGCCCCTGCTCGGCGTGATCATCTGGTTCTTCGCGGGGCCGCGTTCTCCCAAGAGCGGCTGACCCATCCCTCGATCCCGGCGGCTTAAACGCCGCCACCCAACCGGGGTGCTCCGATGAGCGCCTATATCATCCTGTTCTGGAGCGCCTTTGGTGCAGCCACGATCCTGCCGTTCTATTCCGAGGTAGTGCTGCTGGCCATGCTCGAGGCCGGCCACAACCCGGATGGTCTGTGGCTGGCGGCGACCCTCGGCAATACTCTGGGTGCGGTGGTCAACTGGGCCATCGGCTGGCATGTGGATCGATTGATCGGCACCCGCTGGTTCCCCGTCACCGAGGCCCAGTTGGAACGCGCCCGGCAGTGGTTTTATCGCTACGGTACCTGGAGCCTGCTGCTGGCCTGGCTGCCGGTGGGCGGGGATGCGCTCACCTTCGTTGGCGGCATCATGCGGGTGCGCATCACCACCTTCATTCTGCTGGTGGGTTTTGGCAAGGGCGCCCGCTACCTGGCCATCATCCTGGGCTGGGGGGCATTACCCGGCAGCTAGTTGTCCGGTTGCAAAGCTGTCCAGCTTGTCTGGATTGGGTCACGTCCGTGCGTGGACCGGGCGCGTATGAAGCAGCATGACTGATGCCAGACTTATCCTGGTGCTGGGCGACCAGCTCTCTATGCACAACCCTGCACTCAAATGCGCCCGGCCCGGTGTCGATACCGTGCTGATGGCCGAGGTGCACGAGGAGGCGGCCTATGTGCGCCATAACCGCCATAAAATCGTGTTGATTTTTGCCGCCATGCGACACTTCCGTAACCGGCTGCGCGATGCTGGCTACCAGGTGCAGTACCACGACTACGCCCGGGGCACGGAATCCCTGGAGCGCGCGGTTGAGGCTGAGCTGGCGCACGCCAATTACTCGGCCGTCGTCGTTTGCGAGCCCGGTGAATACCGGCTGCGCGAGGTCATGGCGCAGTGGCCGGCCCGTTTCGGGCTCGACGTGGACATTCCCGATGACAGCCGCTTCCTGTGCAGCATCGAGGAGTTCAATCGCTGGGCGGATGGCTACAAGAGCCTGCGCATGGAGTACTTTTACCGCGGCATGCGCAAGCGCTACGGGGTGCTGCTGGAGGCGGACGGAGAGCCCTGTGGCGGCAAGTGGAATTACGACCAGGAGAATCGCAAAGGCTGGCGCAAGCAGGTCGACGTGCCCGACCGCCCGGAGATCGCCCAGGACGAGATCACCCAGGAAGTCATTGCCCTGGTCGATGAGGCCTTTTCCGATAATCCGGGCAGGCTCGAGCATTTCAATTACGCGGTGACCCACGAGCAGGCACAGCAACAGCTCGACTGGTTCTGTGAACACGGGCTGGCCCACTTCGGCACCTACCAGGACGCCCTGGCCGAGGAGTCCCCGTGGATGTTTCACAGCCTCGTGTCCATGTATATCAATATCGGCCTGCTGGAGCCCCTGGCGGTGTGCCAGCAGGTCGAGCAGGCCTGGCATGACGGTCGCTGCGAGCTGGCCGCCGCCGAGGGCTTTATCCGCCAGGTGCTGGGCTGGCGCGAATACATTCGGGGCATTTACTGGCGCTTTATGCCGGACTACAAACGCAAGAACCACTTCGACGCCCACCGGCCGCTGCCGGACTGGTTCTGGAGCGGCGACACCGATATGCGCTGCCTCTCCCAGGCGCTGAGGCAGACACTGGAGCTTGGCTATGGCCATCACATCCAGCGGCTGATGGTGATTGGCAACTTCGCCCTGTTGGCCGGCCTGGACGTGGAGGAAGTCTGCGACTGGTATCTGGCAGTGTATGTGGATGCCTTCGAGTGGGTAGAGCTGCCCAACACCCTGGGTATGGCACTGCATGCTGATGGCGGGTTGATGGCGAGCAAGCCCTATGCCGCCAGTGGCAAGTACATTCAGAAGCAGGGCAACCACTGCAGCAACTGCCGCTACTCGCCGGCGAAAATGACCGGTGACGGCGCCTGCCCCTACAATGCCCTGTACTGGCGCTTTATCGATCGCCACTTCGCTGCCCTGGAGGGCAATGGCCGTATGGGGTTGGTGCTGAACAACTGGAAGAAGCGCGCCGAGGCCGACAAGACCGCCATCCTGCAGTGGGCGGACAGGGTGCTGGATGAGGTGGCGGGGGACGCGGCATGACCGGCGCCCTGCAGCAGCCGGCCCTGAACGTGGTCGTGGCCGGCGGCGGTGGTATTGGCGCCGCTGTAGCCCAGCGTTTACTGGCGCACTACCCGGTGGCGCGGCTCTACATGCTACAGCGCAGCGGGCGCTGCCAGATTGACGATGCACGCTTTGTCAGCCTGCCCGTGGAGGCGGAGGATGCCGCCAGCCTTGCGATGGCCGCCGGGCATATTGCCGGCGAGTGCAGCGAACTGCACCTGGTCTTCAACGCCGTGGGCATGTTGCACGATGCCCAGTTCCGCCCCGAGAAGCGCCTTAAAGACGTCAGCCCGGCGGCGCTGAACCGCCTGGCCGCAGTCAACGCCTGGTTCCTGCCGCAGCTCGCTCTCGCGCTGGCGCCACTGTTGCGCCACAGCCAACGCTCGCTATTGGCTTCTGTGTCGGCCCGGGTCGGCTCCATCACCGACAATGATATGGGCGGGTGGTACAGCTACCGGGCCAGCAAAGCGGCCCACAATATGCTGCTGAGAACCCTGGCGCGGGAATGGCGGGTCAGCCATAAACACTGCACCGTGGCCGCCCTGCACCCAGGCACCGTTAAGACCGGGCTGTCCGAGCCCTACACGCCGGCCAACTATGGCAAGCGGGTGCTGACACCGGCGGAGAGCGCGGAAGCCCTGCTGAATGTGCTGGATGGTTTGCAGGCCACCGACAGCGGCAAGTTCTTCGCCTGGGATGGCGCGGAGATTCCCTGGTAGTCAGCGGCTTTGGCTGGTGCTAACGCTGCGGCGCTGCCGGCGGCAACGCTCGGAACAGTAGACCACGCTGTCCCAGTTCTTCTTCCACCTGGCCCGCCAGCGGAAGGGCCGCTCGCAGACCGGGCAGGTTTTCTCGGGCAGGTCGGCCTTGCGCAGTTGCTTTGGCATTCAGGGCTGCTCTTTTTCGCTCAGGGTTGCTATTTGGAGCTCAGGGCTGTTCTTTGTCGCTCAGGGGTGCTCGATGGGCCAGTCAGCCGCATCGGTGATATAGCGGGGCTGTACGGCCCGCTCGCCGTCCCATTTGGCGGTAAAGGTGCCGTCGGGGTCGTACAGGCTGGCCTGTTTCTCGACATTGAAATGCCGGCCTCCCCGCGGGTCGGTGCCCACACCGGCGATGTACTGCCAGTTGCCGTAATTGCTGCCGACGTCGTAGTCCACCAGGTGCTTCTCAAAGAAGGCGGCCCCAAAGCGCCAGTCGTGGTTCAGTTCGTTGATAAGGTAGCTGGCGGCGATTTGCCTGCCACGGTTGCTCATCCACCCGGTCGCTGTGAGCTGATGCATCAGCGCGTTCACCAGGGGGCTGTCGGTTTCCCCCTGACTCCAGCGCGCGAAGTCGCGTGCCTCAAAGGTCCTGAGCTGCTTCCTGCGGCGCAGGCCGCCGGGGTGAAAGAGCAGGGCGCCGTCAACCCGGGCGCGCCACTGGAAAAACTCGCGCCACAGCAGCTCCATGAACAGGTGCTCGGTGGATTCGTTACGGCCGTTGGCATCCTCGTATTTGAACAGGGAAAACGCCGCCTGCCGTGGCGACAGGGCGCCGCTGGCCAGCCAGGGTGACAGCACGCTGGAGCCGTCCAGTCCGTCCAGGTAGTTGCGGGTCTGCCTGTAGTCGCTGACCAGCCGCCGCTCGAACATCCACTGGCGTAGCCGCCGCTGCGCCTCGGCGCTGCCGCCGCGCAGCGGGAAGGCCGGGTGGGGTTTGGTGGCACTGGCCGGGATAGGCCTAAACTGGGCGCCCTGCGGCGGTGGCGGCAGCCGATCCGGCGCCTCCAGTGGGGTATTCAGAGGCAGGTTTTCCATCGCGCGCCGAAACGGCGTGAACTGTTTTGCCAGCCTGTCCGGGCCGCCGGGTAACTGGGCCGCTTCATACAGGGTGGTGTTGTCAGCCGCCAGCACCGGCACCTGCAGCCGCGCGCGCAACTTCGCCAGTTGCTGGTCTTCATAGTGACCGGCGGCGCCGCCAATGCCCACGCGGCTGATATCGAACATCTCCACGAGTTGTGGAATCGCCACTCGCGGATCGGTATGCAGCACCAGCAGGCTCTGGCCCAGGGCTTCCAACTCCGCCTGCAGGGCCCGCAGGGATTCGCGCAGGAAACGCTCTCTCTGCGCACCCATGCCGGTGAGGTTGCACCAGGCCGGGGTGGCGGGCCAGCAGTACACGCACAGCAGCGCCTCGCCCCGGGTATGTGCGATCAGTCCCGGGTTGTCGCTGAGTCGTAGATCGTTCCTGAACAGGTATAGTTCGCGCATGACATCAATACGACAGGCAGCAGAGGGCGGATTGTGACCCTGGAGTCGCTGGCGGGGATATCGCCGCTACACCTCCTGGTGTTGTGGTGCGCGACCGGCCTTGCCACCGTGCTGCGATCGTTTACCGGCTTCGGTTTTGCCCTGGCGGCGGTGCCGGCTTACGCGCTGTTGTTGGCGCCGTCCCAGGCTGTGGTGTTGAGCGCATCCCTGGCCCTGGTGCTCGGCGTGCAAACCCTGCCCCAGTACCGGGGCAGTCTGGAGGCACGGCAATGGCCTGTGTTTGCCGCCGCGATACCCGGCTGCCTGGCCGGCGCCCTGTTATTGCAGCAACTGGCGGCCGACCAGTTCCGGTTGGTGCTGGGGCTGGTGACCATTGTCGCCAGCCTGGCCCTGGCCCGTTTCCAGCCGCGACAGCGCCCCGTACATGGCGTGCTGCCTGCGGTGACTGGCCTGGCCAGCGGTGTATTGAACGGTGCTTTCGCGGTGCCGGGCCCGCCGGTGATCGTCTATGCCATGGCCACGGTCAGCGACCCGGTGCGCAGCCGCGCTTTTATGATTGGCTTCTTCACCTTCTCCGCGCTGCTGGCGTTGGCGGGTTTCGGTTGGCTGGGTTTCCTGTCCTGGCAATCCCTGTGGCTGGCATTGCTGGTCTACCCGGCCATGTTTGTGGGTGACCGGGTGGGCTACCGCCTGTTTGAGAATCATGGCAGTGCGCACTACCGCAGAATCGCGGTGTTCACCTGCCTGATGATTGGGGTATCGATCACCCTGCGAGCATTGCTCTAGGGCAGGAAGCTACTGCTTGACGTTATCGCGCAACACGCGCTGCTTCTGGCGATCCCAGTCGCGGTCGCGCTGGTCCTGGCGTTTATCGTGGCTTTGCTTGCCGCGCGCCAGGCCAATCTTGGCTTTTACCAGGTGCCCCTTCCAGTACAGGGCAGTGCACACGCAGGTCATGCCCTTCTGCTGGGTGGCGGCCACCAGCTTGGCCAGCTCTTTCTTGTGCAGCAGCAGTTTTCGGGTGCGGGTGGGGTCGGCCACGAAGTGGGTCGACACGGTATCCAGCGGCGTAATGTTGGCGCCCACCAAGAAGGCCTCGCCGTCTTTGACGAGTACGTAGGTGTCGGTGATCTGCACTTTCCCCGCGCGCAGGCTTTTTACCTCCCAGCCCGTCAACGCCAGGCCGGCCTCGAAGGTCTCGTCTATGTGAAAATCAAAGCGGGCGCGCTTGTTCAGCGCGATCGTGTTGTCAGCCACCTTGGGCTTCTTCTTGCTCATGGCGCGCAGTATGCAGATTTTTAGGTCATTGTCACATTGCCCCTGCCGCGGATTTTGCAGCAGAATCGTGCCATGAGCATCGCAGTGCGCTCCACCACTGGCGTCTGGGGCAGTCGCACCACATTCGTCTTCGCCCTGACTGCCTCGGCCATCGGGCTGGGCAACCTGTGGCGGTTTTCCTACCTGCTGGGAGAGCAGGGCGGTGCGCCGTTCCTGTTGGCCTACCTCGTGTGCCTGTTCCTGGTGGCGGCGCCGGTGTTGATCGCCGAGGTGCTGTTGGGCAGCCACGGCCGCGGCAACCCGGTGTCGGCGTTACTTTACACGGCGCGCCGATCCGAGATCAGCCGCGGTTGGGTGATCATCGCCTGGCTGGCAGGCATCGCCAGTGTGCTGGTGCTGGTCTACCTGAGCGTGGTAGCGGGCTGGGGGCTGGCCTATATTGAGAAGCTGCAGGCGGGCGTTTTCGCCGATGCCAGCGCCGCTGACGCCGGGCGCGAGTTCAGTGAGTTGCTGTCGGGCCCGCGCACGCTGGTCCAGTGGCAGACCCTCTATATCGTCCTGGTCTTCGTACTGTCGGGGCTCGGTATCTACCGGGGCCTGGGGCCACTGTTCTGGCTGGTGGGGCCGGTGCTGCTGGTGTCCCTGGGCGCCCTGATCGAGTTCTCGCTGGCCAATGGCAATATGGAGCGCGCCGGAGCCTTCCTGTTCTCCGTCAATCTCTACGACTTCAGCGCCTCTTCAATTCTGATCGCCATGGGCCAGGCGTTTTACACCCTGGGCATTGGCCTGGGGGTGGGCATGGCCTTCGGCGCCTATGCGCCGGACAAGATTCCGCTGGGGCGGGTGGTCATCGCAGTGGCGCTGTTCGACATCATGATCGCCCTGGCCGCCGGCATCGCCATCTTCCCGCTGGTCTTCGCCACCAACCTTGAACCCACGATGGGGCCGGGATTGGTGTTTGTCGGGCTGCCCTACGCTTTCGGCAACATGCCCCAGGGTGAGTGGCTGGGTGCACTGTTTTTCCTGATGACTTCCGTAGTCGCATTGGGTTCCGGCGTGGCTTTGGCGGAGCCCGCCATGGCCTGGATGACCGAGCGCATGCGTATCGCCCGGCCGGCCGCCGCCCTGCTGCTGGGTGGCGCGGTGTGGATTCTTGCGTTGGGGGCGTCGCTGTCTTTCAACATCTGGCACGATGTATACGTGATTGGCGAGCTCAACCTGTTCCGCTTCCTGGAAGTGCTCACCACCTGTGTGCTGCTGCCCCTGGCGGCGCTGCTGACTTCGCTGTTGGTGGGCTACCGGGTGCGCCGCGATATCCTGCGGGTGGAGTTGTACCGGGAGAGTAAATACTTCGTTTTTTTCTGGCGCGCCTGTTTACGTTATATTGCGCCACCAGTGATCGCGGTGATCATGTTGACGGCACTGGTGGAATTCCTGTGAGGAGCAATGACCCGAATCGAGCGCAGTGCCCTGATGCCTTTTCCGGTGGAGCAGATGTTTGCCCTGGTGAGTGACATTGAGGCCTACCCTCAGTACATGGACGGCTGTGTCGGTGCCGAGGTGCTGCGTAGCGAGGGGAATCTCGTCGAGGCCCGCCTCGATCTGGCGCGAGGTGGTGTGCGCCAGAGTTTCGCCACCCGCAACCGTTCCGAGGCGCCCCACGCCATCGAACTGGAGCTGCTGGAGGGTCCCTTCGAGCACTTCGCGGGTCGCTGGTACTTCCAGGCCCTGGGTGAGAGTGCCTGCAAGGTCTCCCTTGACCTGCAGTTCAAGCTGCGCGGCGGCCTGCTGGGGGCGGCGGCGGGCAAGCTGTTCGAGAGCATCGCCCCCACCCTGGTGGACGCCGTGGACCAGCGCGCCAGGCAACTACTGGGATCCAGCCCATGACCGAAGCCGATAAACTCCCCGTTGAAGTGGCCTACGCGCTGCCCGCCAAGCAGGAGATCGTGATGCTGGAAGTAGCGCCTGGCACTTCGGCCCGTGAGGCGGTCATGCAGTCGGGGCTGGACCGGCACTTTCCGGGCCTGGACCTGGCAAAGGCCAAGTTGGGTATTTTTGGCAAGGCCATCAAGGACAAGCAGGTGTTGAAGGCCGGTGACCGGGTGGAAATCTACCGCGAGCTGATTGCAGACCCCAAGGAAGTGCGCAAGCGTCGCGCCGCGGAAGCCAAGGCCCGGCGCGTCGACAAGGCCTAGCGCCGCTCGTCCGTCCCGAACTAGCTCTCTGCCGCGCTGGCCACGGCGTCGGCGTTCTCACCCGCTTCCTCCTCGGCCTCTGTCGGTGGCAGGGTGCTGGTGTAGCGCAGCAGCTTGTCACCTTCAAAATACACCGTCAGGCGCTGTTCCCTCAGAGTGTCGTTCCCGTTGCGCAGCATATACAGGTATTCCCAGCGCGCCGAGTGGAAGGGGTCTTCGACCAGGGGCGTGCCGAGGATGTAGCGCACCTGACGCCGGGTCATGCCGGGTTTGAGCTGGTCGATCATTTCCTGGGTGACGATGTTGCCCTGCTCAACGTTGATGCGATACACGCCGGGGAAACCCCAGGAACCGCAGCCCGTCAACAGTGCTACCGACAGCGCGGCCAGCAGCGCCAGGGGGCGTGCGGGCGAGGCGGTTTTACTGTGTTGAGGGGTGAACATGGGCGCGTACTTTCACTTCCAGAAAAGCGGTGGCATGATACATCAGCCATTTAGTTGAATACAGAGAACATCCATGTCCTCGGAAAACCAGGAGCTGCGAAGAGCAGGGCTTAAAGTCACGCTGCCCCGCGTCAAGATTCTGCAGATCCTCGAGAACGCCAGCCCGGCCGATCAGCATATGAGTGCGGAAGATGTCTACCGGGCGCTGCTGGACGCCGGTGAGGACGTCGGCCTGGCCACGGTGTACCGGGTGCTCACCCAGTTCGAGACCGCGGGCCTGGTCACCCGGCACAATTTTGAAACGGGTCACTCGGTATTCGAGCTGGCCAAGGGCGAACATCACGATCACATGGTGTGCATGGAATCGGGCGATGTGATCGAGTTTGTCGACCCGGTCATCGAGAAGCGCCAGCACGAACTGGCCGAAGAGCACGGCTACGAACTCGTAGACCACTCCCTCGTCCTCTACGTCCGCAAGAAATAGACCCGGTCTCGCTCCAGTTGAGTCTGGCACCTGTCGTCGCAAGCTCGTCGGTGGGCTGGCGCCTCGTCAGCGGTTCTGGCGAAAGGCTTCAGCGGTCCTTATAAGGAGTCCAGCATTTCCTTCGCGGCATCCCGGGTTTTCTCGGTGATATCGATGCCGCCCAGCATGCGGGCGATTTCTTCTACCTTGTCGTTGTCACCGAGGCGTGCCATGGCGGCGCGGGCGGCTTTCTTGTCGGAGGATTTGCTCACCCGCAGGTGCTGCTCGCCCTGGGCCGCGACCTGGGGCAGATGAGTCACGCAGATAACCTGGCTGGCCGCCGCCAGCGCCCGTAGCAGCCGACCCACCACCTCCGCCACGGCGCCGCCAATACCGACATCAACCTCGTCGAATACCATGCTCGGCACGGTGTTGGCGCTGGCAGAGATCACCTGGATGGCGAGGCTGATGCGCGACAGCTCGCCGCCGGAGGCGATCTTGCCCAGCGGTCGTGGTTCCTGGCCCGGGTTGGTGCTGATCAGGAACTCGACGTCCTCCATGCCCTGGGGGTGGGGGTTGTCGACTTCCCGCGGCGTCAGCGCCACCTGGAACCGGCACTGTTCCATGGCCAGTTCCGCGAGCTGTTTCTCAACCAGCTTGCGCAGCTTGTCGGCGGACTTGTGCCGCGCGACGCTCAGCTTGTCGGCTGCCTTGCGATAGTCGGCTTCCACTGCCGCCAGTTCCTCGGCCAGCTCCTCAAGGCGGGCACCGCTGCCGGTCAGGCTGTCCAGCTCTGCCCGCAGTTCCTCATGCAGTACCGCCAGGTCGCGGGCCTGCACCCGGTGCTTGCGTGCGATGTCATGGACCGTGTCCAGGCGCGTTTCCACCTCCTTGAGGCGGCCGGGGTCGAGCTCTACCTGATCCAGGTAACGGCGCAACTCAGACTGGGCTTCCTGTAACTGGATGGCCGCGCTGTCCAGCATCTCACGCACGCTGCTTACCGCCTCACCAGTCATGGCCTCATGTTGCACCAGGCCCAGCGCGGATCGCGTTCCGGATTCCTGGGATTCGCAAATGTCCAGGGCCTGCTGGGCTGCCTGCATGATCTGCTCGGCATTGGCGAGCTGCCTGTGTTCGGCGTCCAGTTCGTCCAGCTCACCCTCTTTGAGGGCCAGGGTGTCCAGCTCCTCCACCTGGTAGGCCAGTAACTGGGAGCGCGCCGATTGTTCATCCCGCGCTGCGGTCAGTTCATCCAGTTCCCGGCGCCGCCGCAGCCAGTCGGAGGCGAGCTGCTCCAGCTCACGGGCCGCGGCATCCTGGCCCGCGTAGCTGTCCAGCAGGTGGCGCTGGGTATCCTTGCGCAGAAGCGACTGGTGGGCGTGCTGGCTGTGAATGTCGATCAATAAGGCCCCGAGCTGGCTGCAGTCCTGCAGGGTGGAGGCATTGCCGTTGATAAAGGCACGGGAGCGCCCTTCCCGGGTGATGGTGCGGCGCAGTATGCACTCCTCGCCCGCCGCCAGCTCCCGGTCGTCCAGCCAGCGCCGTGCCGCGGGGATGTTGGCGACGTCGAAAGTGGCGGCGACCTCGGCACGTTCGCAGCCGGCGCGCACCGCCGCCGGGTCGGCCCGGTCCCCCAGGCACAGGCCCAGGGCATCCAGCATGATGGACTTGCCGGCTCCGGTTTCACCGGTAATCACCGTCATTCCCGGGGCCAGTTCCATGTCGAGTTCATCGACGATGGTGTAGTTGTTGATCTGGATATGGGCGAGCATCACAGTCTTATACCGCAGTTCCACCCACCTCGGGAACTGTGCCGCGCGCATGGGATGGTTTTTTCCCAAAACGCGTTGATAGAATCCGCCTTATGGCAGCTCCGGAACTCTCAGAACGCGCCAGCATCCTGCTGAAGACCCTGATCGAGCGGCATATCCGCGACGGTCAGCCGGTCGGTTCCAAAACCCTGCTGGAAGAAGCGGGGCTGCCGGTGTCGGCGGCCACCGTGCGCAATGTGATGTCGGATCTCGAAGAGCGTGGCTACCTGGCGTCCCCCCATACCTCTGCTGGCCGGGTGCCCACGTCTGCGGGCTACCGCCTGTTTGTGGACACCCTGCTGCAGGTCAGGCCCATGGACCTGGCCGCGGTGCCGGACCTGCGCGACGAACTCAACCCGGACCTTACCGGTCGCGAGCTGGTGCAGTCCGCCTCCCAACTGGTGTCCAGCATTACCGCCCAGGCGGGTCTGGTGACGGTGCCGCGCCAGAACGCGGGTCAGCTACGGCAGCTCGAGTTCCTGCCCCTGGACGGCAACCGCGTGCTGGTGATCATGGTCATCAATGAGCGCGAGGTGCAAAACCGCATTATTTATACGGAGCGGCACTACAACGAAGACGAACTGCGACTGGCCACCGCCCTGGTGAACCAGCGCTTTGCCGGCGCCCGGCTCGACCAGGTCAAGCGCCAGGTAGTGGCGGAAATGGAGGCGGACAAACAGTCCATCGACACCTATATGCAGGCCACCATGGACCTGGCCAGCAAGGTGTTCGAGGATGACGAAGAGGAAGACGAGGGCTACGTGGTGGCGGGGGAATCCCAGCTCATCGGTAGCGCTTCCCCTGAAGAACTGGACCGGCTGCAGGAACTGTTCGAGGCCTTCCAGCACAAAAAGGACCTGCTGCACCTGCTGGAGCGCTGCACCCGCGCCGAGGGTATCCAGATTTTCATCGGTGAAGAAGCCGGCTTCGAGGGCCTGGGTGGCTTCAGCGTGATTACCGCGCCCTATACCGATGGCGCCGAGACGCTGGGCGTACTGGGCGTGATAGGCCCCACCCGCATGGCCTATGAAAAGGTCATTCCTATCGTTGATATCACTGCGCGGCTGCTGTCCTCCGCCTTCAGCTCAGAGTCCGCCTGAGCCCTCACCTGTCCGCGGTACCTCCAGGTACCAATGGCGGACATTTTTTCCTTGAAAACCCCCGGGCCGTCTCCATATCTACCTTAGTTCGCGGCGCGGAGGGCGTCGCGATGTCTGTTGAAAAGCTAACAATCGGAGCAGCAGCAAGGTGAACAAGGAGCAGCACGAGGCAGGTGTGGAGACCGAGGAGGCCCTCACAGAGGCCCCCGAGAACGCCGAAGAACAGGAACAGAGCGCGGTCGAGGCCGCCGCCGAGGCCGCGGCAGACGCCGATGAAGCCGTTGCGGATATCGCTGAGGCGGAGCTGACCGTCGATCACCTGAAAGATGAGTTGGAGGCCGCCAAAGATGCCGCCCTGCGCGCCGCCGCTGAGGCCCAGAATGCCCGGCGCCGGGCTGAGCAGGACGTGGAAAAGGCCCGCAAGTTCGCCCTGGAGCGCTTCTCCAGCGATCTGCTGGCCGTGGTCGACAATCTGGAGCGGGCCTCGCAGTCCGCCGCCGAGGCTGAAGACGCCGCGGCCATCGTCGAGGGTGTGGACCTGACCCTGCGCGGGCTGCTGGATGTGCTCAAGAAGAACGGTATCGAGGCGGTCGATCCGGTCGGTGAGCCCTTCGACCCCCAGCTCCACCAGGCCATGACCATGGTGCCGAATCCCGACATGGAGCCGAACACCGTCATGGACGTAATGCAGAAGGGCTACACGCTCAATGGACGCCTGCTGCGCCCGGCGATGGTGGTCGTCAGCAAGGCGGCAGACTAGGTTCAGCGCGCGGCTGAAGCCTCGTCGGCATTCGGCGGTGTGATGTGAATGGAGCCGCGCTACGAAGAAAGCGCCAAAAGGCAGTTCGCTAACAAAAAGCCCCCTTGAAATGTGCGGAATGGGCCAAATATAGACAACAGTTTTGAGAAAAATGCGTTTCACTGCCGCTGATAAGTCAGTGTTCGCTTACCTGGAGATAGACAATGGGCAAGATTATTGGCATCGACCTCGGCACGACCAACTCCTGTGTGGCCGTGCTGGATGGCGACAAGACCAAAGTGATTGAAAACGCGGAAGGTGATCGCACGACGCCGTCGATCGTCGCCTATACCGACGACAATGAAATCCTGGTGGGCCAGTCCGCCAAGCGGCAGGCCGTCACCAACCCCACCAACACCCTGTTTGCGGTCAAGCGCCTGATCGGTCGCAAGTTCAAGGACGATGTGGTTCAGAAAGACATCAGCATGGTGCCCTATACCATCAGCGAAGCCGACAACGGCGACGCCTGGGTGGAAGTAAAAGGTGAAAAAATGGCCCCGCCGCAGGTCTCTGCGCAGGTGCTGATGAAGATGAAGAAGACCGCCGAGGAATACCTGGGCGAGCCGGTCACCGAAGCGGTGATCACGGTGCCGGCCTACTTCAACGACTCCCAGCGCCAGGCCACCAAAGACGCCGGCAAGATTGCCGGTCTGGAAGTGAAGCGCATCATCAACGAGCCCACCGCGGCCGCGCTGGCCTACGGCATGGACAAGTCCACCGGCGACAAGACCATTGCGGTCTACGACCTGGGTGGCGGTACCTTCGATATTTCCATCATTGAGATTGCCGAAGTCGACGGCGAGCACCAGTTTGAAGTACTGTCCACCAACGGTGACACCTTCCTGGGTGGTGAGGACTTCGACCTGCGCCTGATCGAGTACCTTGCCGAGGAGTTCAAGAAGGAGCAGGGCATCGACCTGCACAACGACCCGCTGGCCCTGCAGCGCCTGAAGGAAGCGGCCGAGAAAGCCAAGATCGAGCTGTCTTCCAGCCAGCAGACTGAGGTGAACCTGCCCTATATTACGGCAGATGCCACCGGTCCCAAGCACCTGGTGGTGAAGCTGTCCCGCGCCAAGCTGGAAAGCCTGGTCGAGGAGCTGGTGGCACGCTCCCTGGAGCCGATGAAAATCGCCCTCAAGGACGCTGACCTCAATCCCAGCGAGATCGACGAGGTCATCCTGGTCGGTGGCCAGACCCGCATGCCGCTGGTGCAGTCCAAGGTGGCGGAGTTCTTCGGCAAGGAACCTCGCAAGGACGTGAACCCCGACGAGGCCGTGGCCATGGGTGCCGCCCTGCAGGGTGCTGTGCTGTCCGGCGACGTCAAGGACGTGCTGCTGCTGGATGTGACCCCGCTGACCCTGGGCATCGAGACCATGGGTGGTGTGGCGACGCCGCTGATCGAAAAGAACACGACGATCCCCACCAAGAAGTCGCAGATCTTCTCCACCGCGGAGGACAACCAGACCGCCGTGACCATTCACATTGTGCAGGGCGAGCGCAAGCAGGCGCAGGGTAACAAGTCCCTGGGCCGTTTCGATCTGGCCGACATCCCGCCGGCACCGCGCGGCATGCCGCAGATTGAGGTGACTTTTGACCTCGACGCCAACGGCATCCTCAACGTGTCCGCCAAGGACAAGGCCACCGGCAAGGAGCAGTCCATCCGCATTACCGCGTCCTCCGGCCTCAGCGATGACGAGATCGAGCAAATGGTGGCGGATGCGGAGGCCAACGCCGAAGCGGATGCCAAGTTCGAGGAACTGGTGACCGCGCGCAACACCTGCGAAGGCCTGATGCACGCGACCAAAAAGACTCTCGAGGAAGCCGGCGACAAGGCCAGCGACGAAGAGAAGGCTGCCATTGAAGCGGCCGTGTCTGAAGCCGAGGAAGCGCTCAAGGGTGAAGACAAGGACGCCATTGAAGCCGCTACCCAGAAGCTGACGGAAGCCTCCAGCAGCCTGGCGCAGAAGCTCTACGCTGAGCAGGCGGCGGAAGCCCAGGCGGCCGGCGCCGGCCCCGAGGCGGAAGCACAGCCCGCTGACGATGTGGTCGATGCGGAGTTCGAGGAGGTCCGCGACGAGGACAAGAAGGCCTCGTAACAAGCTGAAGCTGACGCCCCCGCCCAGGCGGGGGTCCAGCCTTTCAAGCTATACTCCGCCGCCTGAAATGGGCGGTTGGATACCCGGCCCCCGCTTATGCGGGGGTACTGCTTTCTAAAACACGGGATTCCCGCCTGCACGGTGGCCCGCGAAAGGGAATGACGCGAGAGAGATGTCAAAACGCGATTACTACGAAGTCCTGGGTGTAGACCGGGGTGCTGACGAGAAGGAAATCAAGAAGGCCTATCGTCGCATCGCCATGAAGTACCACCCGGACCGCAACCCGGATGCGCCGGATGCCGAGGACAAGTTCAAGGAGGCCAGCGAGGCCTACGAGATTCTGTCCGACAGTGAGAAGCGCGCTGCCTACGACCAGTTCGGTCACGCTGGCGTAGACCCGCAGATGGGTGCCGGTGCCGGTGGTTTCCAGGGCAGCTTCAGCGACATCTTTGGCGACGTGTTCGGTGATATCTTCGGCGGCGGAGGCGGTGGTCGCGCCCGCGGGGGTCCCCAGCGCGGCGCCGACCTGCGTTATACCCTGGATATCTCCCTGGAGGACGCGGTGAAGGGTGCGACGGTGAAGATTCGCGTTCCCACCCTGGTCACCTGCGGAACCTGCGATGGCAGCGGCGCCAGGCACGGCACCTCGGCCAGGACCTGTACTACCTGTGGCGGCCTTGGCCAGGTCCGCATGCAGCAGGGCTTCTTCCAGGTGCAGCAGACCTGTCCCGATTGCCGCGGCAAGGGCAAGATCATCGATGATCCCTGCCCTGACTGCTACGGCCGTGGCAGGATCGAAGAAACCAAGACCCTGTCTGTGAAAGTACCGCCGGGTGTGGATACCGGTGACCGCATTCGGCTGACCGGCGAGGGTGAAGCCGGCCCCGAGGGTGGCCCGCCCGGTGACCTGTATGTGCAGATGTCCGTGCAGGATCACCCGATCTTCGAACGCGATGGCCGTCACCTGTACTGCGAGGTGCCCATCAACTTCGCCGATGCCGCCCTGGGCGGGGAACTGGAGGTGCCGACCCTGGAGGGCCGGGTGAAACTCAAGATTCCCGCCGAGACCCAGACTGGCAAGCTGTTCCGGCTGCGCGGCAAAGGCGTGAAGCCTGTGCGCGGTGGCCCGGAAGGTGACCTGATGTGCCGTGTCGTGGTGGAAACCCCTGTCAACCTGTCCAAGAAGCAAAAAGAGCTGCTGGATGAGTTCAAGGCCACCATGTCCGGTTCCGGCGACAAGCATTCCCCGCGCCAGTCCAGCTGGTTCGAAGGGGTCAAAAACTTCTTCGACGACATGAAAATATGAGCCTGCGTATTGGCATCACCGGCGCCGCCGGCCGCATGGGGCGCACCCTGGTGGAAGCGGTTACCGCCAACCACGGCCTGGCGCTGGGTGCGGCCCTGGAACGCCCGGAGAGCACTCTCCTGGGAGCCGACGCCGGCGAGTTGGCGGGCCTGGGCAAGCTGGGTGTGACGCTGACCGACCAGATTGTCACGGTGACTGATGATTTTGATGTGCTGGTGGATTTCACCGCACCGGCAGCGACGCTGGCGAACCTGTCAGCCTGCCGCGAGGCCGGGCGAGCCATAGTGATCGGAACCACCGGCTTCACCGCCGATGATGAATCCGCTATTGCCGAGGCGGCCACTGCCATTCCGGTCTGCAAAGCCTCAAACTTCAGCACCGGTGTGAACCTGTGCTTCGAGCTGCTGGAAACCGCGGCGGCGATTCTCGGCGCGGAATCCGATATCGAGATCTACGAGGCCCACCACCGCCACAAGGTGGATGCACCGTCGGGTACCGCCCTCAGCATGGGCCAGGTGGTCGCTGACACCCTGGGTCGCGACCTGTCCAGGGTGGCGGTATACGGACGGGAAGGCCAGACTGGTGCCCGCGACCGAGACACCATCGGCTTTGCCACCGTGCGGGCCGGCGATATCGTCGGTGACCACACGGTGACCTTTGCCGCCGAGGGCGAACGCGTCGAGATTACCCACAAGGCCTCCAGCCGCATGTCCTTCGCCCGCGGAGCGCTGCGCGCCGCCGAATGGCTGGGCGACCGCGAGCCGGGCCTCTATGACATGCAGGATGTACTGGGATTGAAAGCATGATGGACCAAGCAAGCAGCGGTGCCGACTACATCGTCGACATCAACGAGACCAACGCCCAGCAGTACCTCATCGAGGAGTCCAATAGCCGCCCGGTGGTGGTGGATTTCTGGGCCGAGTGGTGTGAACCCTGCAAAACGCTGATGCCGCTGCTGGAAAAACTCGCCGATGAATACCAGGGCCAGTTCCTGCTGGCGAAGGTGAATGCCGACGAACAGCAGATGATTGCCCAGCAGTTGGGCGTGCGTAGCTTGCCGACGGTGATGGTCATCAAGGACGGCCAGCCGGTAGACGGTTTCGTGGGCGCCCAGCCGGAAAGCCAGGTGCGCGAAATCCTCGACAAATACCTGCCCAAGCCCTGGGATGGCCTGCTGGACCAGGCCCGCGAGCTGCTGGCCGCCGGTAACGCCGGCGAGGCGCTGCCCCTGCTGCGCCAGGCCCGGGAAGATTCCGGCCAGCGCCACGACATCACCCTGGCCTATGCCGCCGCGCTGCTCGAGTGCAACCGCCTGGATGAGGCGGAAAAGGTGCTGGGCGAGGTGCGTATGGCGGACCAGGACAGCGACTGGGAGCAACTGGTGGCCCAGTGCAAACTCAAGCGAGAAGCCGCCAAATCACCGGAAATCGAGGCCCTGGAGCAGCAGGTCAACACCAACCCTGATGACCTTGACGCCCTGCAGCAGCTCGCCATCCAGTACAACAACGCCGGCATGCACGCCGAGGCCCTGGCCGCCCTTTACTCCATCCTGCAGATGGATAAGGAGCACGATGACGGCGGCACCCGCAAGGCCATGCTCGACATGATCGCCAGCCTGGGCAAGGGCGACCCCCTCGCCGCCGAGTACCAACGCAAGCTCTTCGGCCTGATGTATTAGGCCTTCCTGGGCACGGCACACACGCTAAATCCAGATTACGCTCCACTAGCGATCAGTTCGGGTCGCTTGCTCCGTAGTACGGGCGCGAACTGGGTGTAGCTCTCCACGGACACGCTACAAGCATGACATCCCTGTCCCGCTCGGGAACGGCCGTCCCTGGCCGTTCACGGTCCGTGGAGAGCTACACCCAGCTCCCGCCCTCAATAAGTGCGAGACTCGGGAAAATGGGTTCGACGTTCAGGATCTGATGTACCGCGGACTGAGCGCGCGTGGTGCCCGGGGCCATTCCGGGACCGTATGCGGCCATGGATGGCCGCATCCGAGCGAGACAGGGATGTCATGCTTGTAGCGTGTCCCGGAATGGCCCCGGGTGCCGCGCGTGCGTGCTACGAAGAAACCACAGACCGAAAAAACAACGCCTAGTGAGTGGCAGCGTTGTAGAAGGCGCTGCGCTGCTCAGGGCCGGCGGCTTCAATCTCCATCGGTTCGATGCCGAGCTGGTTGAAGAGCTGTTGATCGCGATTCTCGGCGGGGTTGGGGGTGGTCAGTAGTTTCTCGCCGTAGAAGATGGAGTTGGCGCCAGCCAGGAAGGCCAGGGCCTGGATCTCCTTGGTCATGCCCTCGCGGCCGGCGGACAGGCGCACCATGGAGCGCGGCATCAGAATGCGCGCCACCGCGATGCAGCGCACAAACTCTATCGGGTCCATGTCTTCTTCTTCGGCCAGCGGCGTGCCGGGCACCCGCACCAGCATGTTGATGGGGACACTCTCCGGGTGGGTGGGCAGGTTGGCGAGCTGCTGCAGCAGGCCGACCCGGTCTTCGGGCTTTTCGCCCATGCCGAGAATGCCGCCGCAGCACACCTTCATGCCCGCCTCGCGCACCCGCTCCAGGGTATCGAGCCGGTCCTGGTAGACGCGGGTGGTGATGATGTCCCCGTAAAACTCCGGGGAGGTATCGAGGTTGTGGTTGTAGTAGTCGAGCCCGGCGTCGGCCAGGGTCTGGGCCTGGTGGTCGGTGAGCATGCCCAGGGTCATGCAGGTTTCCAGCCCCAGGGCCTTGACCTGCGACACCATCTCGGTGAGTACCGGCAGGTCGCGGTCCTTCGGGGAGCGCCAGGCGGCGCCCATGCAGAAACGGCTGGAACCGGCTTCCTTGGCCTTGCGCGCCGAATCGACAACGGCCTGGATTTCCATCAGTTCCTCGGTGGTGAGGCCGGTCTCGAAGCGGGTGCTCTGGGGGCAGTAGGCGCAGTCTTCCGGGCAGGCGCCGGTCTTGATGGAGAGCAGGGTGCTCACCTGCACCTCGTTGGCATCAAAGTGCTCCCGGTGCACCTGCTGGGCCTTGAAGATGAGATCGTTGAACGGCAGGTTCATCAGCCCCGCGATCTCCTCGCGGCTCCAGTTGTGGCGGGTGACCTGGTCGTCAGCGGAAGGTGCGATAGCAGTCATAGTGTCCTACTCGGAAAAAGGCGCGAAGGGTTGATGGTAGTGGCCGGGCCGGCACTGTCAACTCGGCGGCGGCTTCAGGCAATGATTGTTTTGGAACTCTGCCCGGGGATTTCCCGCACCAGCCGCGGTACCAGGTAGCCCGGCAGGCGGGCGCGCAGGGCAGCAATCAGCTCGCACCCACGGGCTTCCCCGACGTCGAAATGCGCGGTACCCGCCACCCGGTCCGGCAGGTGCAGGTAATAGGGCAGCACACCGGCGGTGAAAAGCCGTTCGCTCAGCGCCTCCAGTGCTTCAAGGCTGTCATTCACGTCGGCCAGTAATACGGACTGGTTGAGCAGCACCAGGCCAGCGTCGCCCAGCCGGGCCATGGCCTCATTGCAGTCCGCGTCCAGCTCCTGTGCGTGGTTCACATGCAGCACCATCACTACCCGTAGTCGCGACGCTTGCAGCAACTCCAGCAGTGCGGTGGTCACCCTGTTGGGAATCACCACCGGCAAACGGCTGTGTATGCGCAGTGTGTCCAGGTGTGGGATAGCTTCCAGCCGCCGCACCAGCCAGGCCAACTGCCGGTCACTGTTGGCCAGTGGGTCTCCGCCGCTCAATATGGCCTCACGGATGGACGGGTCCTGGTGAAGTGTATTCAGGCTTTGTTCCCAGGCCTCTCGCCCGGGGCTATTGCCGTCATAGTCGAAGTGGCGGCGGAAGCAGTAGCGGCAATGGATCGCACAATGGGGCGCGGCGGTCAGCAGCGCCCGTCCCGGGTACTTCTGCAGGATGCCCGGTGCCAGGGTGGCCGCCTGTTCCTGCAGCGGGTCGTCCACCCAGCCGGCGTGGTTCGTCTCTTCTTCCGCTGCGGGCCAGACCTGCCGCAGCAATGGGTCGGACCAGTCGCCCGGTGCCATGCGGGCCACAAAGGGGCGCGGTACCCGCAGCGGGAAGTCCTGCTGGGCGGCCAGGCTGGCGGGTTTTGCGGAGGCATCAAGCCGCAGCAGCGCCAGCAGCTCAGCGGGGTCGGTGACCAGGTCGGTCATGGCCAGCCGCCAGTGGCTGGCCGCACGGTCCGAGGCCAGCGGCCGTTCGAAAGGCAGGGGGTTGCTCATGGCTTCAATATACCTGTTTGCCGGCTACCCAGGTGCCCAGCACCTGGTTTTTCCAGATGTCCTGCTCGGGTACTGCAAAGAAGTCATCCCTCACCAGGATGAAATCCGCCGCATAGCCCGGTAACAGGCGGCCGATCACGGTGTCCTGGTGAGCAGCCCAGGCGGCCCACTCGGTGAACAGGCTGAGAGCCTCGTCGCGGCTCAGTTTCTCGCCCGGCAGCCAGCCGCCGGGGGGCTGGTTCTGACGGTCCTGGCGGGTGACGGCGGCGTGCAGGCCAAAGAAGGGATTGGCGGACTCCACCGGGAAGTCGGAGCCGCCGGCAAGCCGGGCGCCGCTGTCGATAAGCTTGCGCCAGGCGTAGGCGCCGGCCAGGCGCGCCTCACCCAGCCGATCACCGGCCATGTTCTTGTCGCTGGTGGCGTGGGTGGGCTGGACAGAGGCCATCACGCCAATCTCCGCGAAGCGCGGGATGTCCTGCAGGCGCACGATCTGGGAATGCTCATTGCGGTGTCGCAGGTGCCGGGTCTTGTGCTTGCTGATCATGATTTCCATGAAGTCCAGCACCCTGGCGTTGGCCTTGTCGCCGATGGCGTGCACGTTGACCTGGAAACCCGCCGCCATGGAGCGATCCATATAGCGATCCAACGCCTCGTCGTTGACCAGCAGCAGGCCGCGCTGGCCCGGCATGTCGCTGTAATCCTGAAACAGGGCGGCGCCCCGCGAACCCAGCGCACCGTCGGCAGAGATTTTCACACTGCGGATATCCAGCATATGTTTCGGGTCAATAAGCGGGCCCTGGCGCAGGTAGGATTCGTTGGCGGGGTCCACGGCTTTCAACATGGCGTAGATGCGGGTCGGCATTCTGCCCTGGCGGTGTAGCGCCTGGTAGGCACGCACTTCCTGGGCGGTGATACCGGCGTCATGCACGGAGGTGATGCCCTGGCTCGCCAGCGCCTGCATCGCCAACAGGGCGAAATCCGCCATATCTTCGTCTGTCACCGGCGGCATCACCGTTTTTACCAGGTTCATGGCATTGTCTATAAGGACTCCCGTCGCGCGACCCGTGTCGTCGCGGATGATCTGGCCTCCTTCAGGGTCGGGTGTATCCGGCCCTATGCCGGCCAGTGCCAGGGCCCTGCTGTTGACCCACATGGCGTGGCCATCGATGCGCGACAGGGTGATCGCCTGCTTGCCGCCCAGCGCGTCCAGGGACGCCCGGTGCGGGAACTGCTTGCCCGGCCAAAGAACCTGGTTCCAGCCACTTCCACCTACCCACTCATTGCCCGGATTTGCCGCCACGAAAGCCTTCACCCTGGCCGCGGCGTCCGCCTCGCTGGTACTGCCAAACAGGTTTGCGGCACTCAAGCCACGACCGAGAGCGGTGACGTGGCCGTGGGCATCGATCAGGCCGGGCAGCAGGGTGGCGCCGTCGCCATCGATGCGGGTTTCCGCCCTACTGCCCGACGCCGTTTCCGGGGTGGTGTATACGCTGGTGATGACACCTTCCTCGAACTCCAGGGCTGCAAAGCTTATCCGCTGGCCTTCGTTCATGGTGTAGCCGGTGATGTTGTAGACCAGGGTGGTGGCCTGCACGCTGGTGGCGGCGAGCGCAAGCAGGGCTGCGCCGCTGAATCTGCGAATCATCGAGGGGAATCCTGTTTTGGTGGTCTAACGCTTAATGCCGCATGTCGAGCTGCATAATGATGTCGGTCTGGCGGTCATGCCCCAGCATGAAGTCCTGCTCGCCCACATCGACAAAGCCCTGGCGGTGATAGAACTCGATCGCCCGTTCATTGAATTCCCAGACCCCCAGCCACAGGGACTGGTAGCCCTCGGCCTGGGCAATCTTGATAGCGGTGTGTAGCAGGGTTTTGCCGACCCCCACACCGATACGGTCGGTTTCAGCGTACATCCGCTCCAGTTCCACCGGTTTGGGGCCGGTGACACAGCCGCGGATGGTGCCCCGGCGCAACTTGGCATAGCCAGCGGGTATGCCGGTTTGCTCTGCCCAGATGAAGGTGCTGGCGCTGTCTTCGAGTTCACTCAGCATCTGCTGGTCATTGAAGGCCTTTTCCAGGTAACAGGTCATATTCTCCGGCGTATTGAATTCGCCAAAGGCGGCCTCGAAGGTGCGGCGCGCAAGATCCGCCAGTCGCTTGACGTCGGCGGGCTTGGCAATGCGGATGTCCAGCGTCATGGCGTGTCACCGCCGCCCAGGGCGGCCAGGGCCGGGCCGGTCAGGCGGTAGCCCACCCATTCCGACAGCGGCTCCGCGCCCAGGGACTCGTAGAAGCCGATGGCGGGAGAGTTCCAGTCCAGCACATTCCACTCGAAGCGGCCGCAGCCGCGCTCCACGGCGATAGCCGCTACCGCCTGCAGCAGGGCCTTGCCGGCGCCGTTGCCGCGCTGCTCCGGTGTAATGTACAGCTCCTCCAGGAAAATTCCGTGTTTTCCCAGCCAGGTGCTGAAATTGGTGAAGAAAATGGCGTGGCCGATGGGTTCACCGTCCATTTCGCACAGCAGGGCCTCTATCCGGGCCGGCTCGCCAAACAGGGCGGAATGAATGTCGCTCTCGGTGGCTTTCACCTCGTGCTCCGCTTTCTCGTAGCGCGCCAGTTCGATGACAAATCGCATCATGGTGGGCACATCATCGACGGTGACAGGGCGGATAGAGATCATGCGGGAAGGGATTTACAGGCGATAGAAACCAGCATAGCCCATCAGTGGGAGGCTGCACAAAAGCGCGACAGCCATGGTCAGGGTAGTTCGGGGTCCAGTATGTTAACGGCGTCAATACTTGAAAGCGTGAAAAACATACTGTAGGTTCAAACGCCCGTTTTGAGGAGGTAGCCATGGATACCAGCTTTTCCGCCGAAGACCTCGCATTCCGCGATGAAGTCCGTGAATTCTTTGCCACTGAGTGGAACGATGACGTCATCAAGGGCCTGATGCACCCGGACACCTTCCGGGAAGCCATGACCGCATGGCACCAGAAGCTCTACAACAGGGGCTGGGCAGCGCCCAACTGGCCGGAAGAGTACGGTGGCCCGGGCTGGACCAGCACCCAGAAGTACATCTTCGACTATGAGCGTGCCGCTGCCGGCGCCCAGAGCCTGATGCCTTTTGGCCTGCAGATGGTGGGCCCGGTGATCTTCAACTTCGGCACCGACGAGCAGAAGCAGCGCTTCCTGCCGAAAATACTCGAGGGCACCCAGTGGTGGTGTCAGGGCTACTCAGAGCCCGGCGCCGGTTCTGACCTCGCCTCCCTGAAGACCAAGGCCGAGCGCGATGGTGATCACTACGTGATCAACGGCGCCAAGATCTGGACCAGCTACGCCCAGCTGGCCGACTGGATTTTCTGCCTGGTACGCACCAGCAGCGAAGGCAAGAAGCAGGAGGGCATCAGCTTCCTGCTGATCGACATGAAGTCCGAAGGTATCAAGGTCAATCCGATTCACACCATCGACGGCCACCACACCCTGAACGAGACCGAATTCAACGACGTGCGGGTGCCGGTGGAAAACCTCATCGGTGAGGAAAACAAGGGCTGGACCTATGCCAAGGCCCTGCTGGCCCACGAGCGTACCGGTATCGCCAACGTGTCCGATTCCCAGCGCAACCTGGCCCAGGTGGTCGAACTGGCGCGGGGCGAGATCCAGGGCGGCAAGCCGCTGATCGATGACGCCTCCTTCCAGCGCCGCGTATCCGATATCGAGATTGAACTTATGGCGCTGGAGTACACCGAGCTGCGGGTACTGGCCTCCGTGGCCACCGGCGGCGCACCGGGTCCGGAATCCTCCCTGCTGAAGATCAAGGGAACGGAAATCCAGCAGGCTGTGCAGGAGCTGCGGATGGAAGTGGCCGGCTACTACCAGGGGGTATCGGTGCCGGAAGGTGGCGAGGACCTCAGCGGCCACGAGTTCGGCGACTTCGCCCGCTATCGCTACATGTACGGCCGTGCAGCCACTATTTACGGTGGTTCCAACGAAGTGCAGAAGAACATCATCGCCAAGGCCGTCCTGGGCCTGGGCTGATCAAGCTGAGAGAGGAGAGACGAGATGAATTTCGATTTCAGTGAAGAGCAGGTCATGCTGCGCGACAGCGTCGCGCGTTACATCCAGGATGACTACGACTTTGACACCCGCAGTAAAGTGGTTGCCTCCGACGAGGGTTTCAGCCGCGAGAACTGGCAGACCTTTGCCGAGCTGGGTTGGCTGTCCATTCCCTTTGCCGAGGAGAACGGCGGCTTCGGCGGCAGCCCGGTAGACCTGATGCTGATCATGGAGCAACTCGGCCGCGGTCTGATTGCGGAGCCTTTCATCCCCACCGTGCTGCTGTTCGGCGGCCTGGTGGAAGCCGCGGGTTCCAGTGCCCAGAAGGAAGCGCTGCTGCCTGCCGTGATCGGCGGTGAACTGCAGGGCGCATTTGCCTACCTGGAGCGCAAGACCCGTTTCGACCTCGATGCTATCGAAACCACGGCCAGCGCCGCCGGCGACGGCTACACCCTGAGTGGTGAAAAGACGGTGGTCTTCAATGGCGCTGCCGCTGACAAGCTGGTGGTATCCGCGCTCAGCGACGGTGGCGTTTCCCTGTTTCTGGTGGATGCCAACGCCGACGGTGTGAGCCGCACCAGCTACCGCCTGATGGACGGCCAGGTGGTCGCCAACATCAGCCTCGAAGGTGCCGCCGGCGAATTACTGGGCACCGCCGGCCAGGCCCTGCCCATTATTGAGCAGGTGGTGGACAACGTGACCCTGGCGATCAGCGCCGAGGCGGTAGGCATCATGGGCCGCCTCAACGAGGTGACCGTGGAGTACGCCCGCACCCGCGAGCAGTTCGGCGTGGCTATCGGCACCTTCCAGGCCCTGCAGCACCGCATGGTCGATAACTTCATGGCCTTCGAGCAGGCCAAGTCATTGCTGTACCGCGCGGTCTGCGATCGCCTCGAAGGCAAGGACGACGCCAGGCGCAGCCTGCATGCCCTCAAGACCATGGTGGACCGCAGCGGCAAGCACATCGGCGCCGAGTCCATCCAGCTGCACGGCGGCATGGGGGTGACCGAAGAGATGTCGGTGGGCCACTACGCCCGCCGCCTGATGATGATCAACACCATCTTCGGCAACGGCGACTACCACCAGCAGAAGTTCAGCGATCTGTCCTACGGCGAGCAGGCGCAGGAAGCCCCTACGGCTCCGCGTGCCGTCGACGCCGCCTGATCTCTCCTGTCGTAAGCAAAAAGGGCCCCTGTGGGGCCCTTTTTTTATGCCTGCTGATCGGGCTCAGCCGCCGAGCACGGCGCGGGCCACCAGCTCGCGCATGATCTCCGACCTTCCGCCGTAGATGCGCTGGATACGAGCATCGGCGTATGGTTCATTTTCTTTCTCCTGTTTCGTTGGTAGTTGCTTGAGCGTGTCTACGCCGCTGAATCCATTTCTCTGCTCCACGCGACTGCAGTGAAAGCCTGATCCAGCGGAGGCTCGGTAATCGGCGTGGTGTAGTTGGACAGCACCTTGAGACTTGTCCCAACCACGACTTCCAGAACGGTTTGCTTGGTGTATCCAGCGTCCAGGAACGCGTCGACTTGCGTTTCGCTTGGACGGCCGTGCGTTTGATGAATGATGATCGCGAACTCACGCAGTGCTTCAAGCTTCGGATCGTCGATAGGTGATCCGCTACGCAGCGCTTCGATAACACGCTCGTCAACGCCAGACATCTTCGAAACCGCCGTATGAGCCGCCATACAGTAGGTGCAGCCATTGAGGCGGTTATTGGTCATCAAGACAATCTGACGTTCTGTTTCGCTGAGTTCGGTCTTATCGAACAGACCCATCAACGTTAGATAGCTCTCAACCATGACCGGAGATTCAGCCATGGTTGCCATGAGATTTGGTATAAACCCCATCTTCTGCTTCACAGCCGTCAGTATCGGTTTAGAGGCCGGTGGTGCACTGTCGATGGTGTGGGTTACGTAGTCCTGCATTTTCATTCTCCTGTGCTTAAGTAGAGCTTGTGTGGGAATTCAGCGGTGTTGGTACCGCCTCAGCGTGGGAATAACGTGGGGCCGCTGTAGCGACCCCTGGTCTCGCCCCGGGCTTAGGCGAAGGTGTTTGCTGTCTGGCCTTCAGCTCCCATTTCGAAGATGTGGAAAAAGGTGTCGGGGTGAGGTCGAACACGGTAGTTGTCCGTTTCGTCACCGAAGATCACCACACCGTGCTCATCGAGGGCGATGACAGTGGCCATGACGGTGTCGGACGGGAAACCGCTGTAACCGACCGGTGCACCACCGATGTCTTCGATGTGCAAGCGCCTGGCGGCTTTCAAGTCGTCGTCCTGCAGGATCTCGAAGTGCGCCGGCAGGTCCATTTTCTCGGCGAGCTTCTTGTGGTTTTCGATACCCTGGTTGGAGATGAACTTCACCTGGACGCCGGCTTTGGCGAGTCGAGCGGCACGGTCCGCCACTTCTTTCAGTTGAGCCATGCACAGGGGGCACCAGTTGGCTCGGAAGAAGACCAGCAGGGTTTTCGAACCTTTAAACGAGGCAGTCGAAGTGGCACTGCCATCGAGCTTCGTCAGAGGCAGATCAGCCAGAACCTGGCCGTTGACGATTTCGGTGCTTTTCTCACGGCCGTAGCTGGAGAAAACCCAGACAAACCATTGCACGAAAGCGACGCCATTGGTGGCGACTGCAAGTGCAGCAATCGACTCGAGGCCTGATGAGGCAGCCTGGGTAAAGGCATAGATGGCAGTGACGAAGCCCGCAGCGCTCAGCACTTGCAGCACAGGAACGCGAGGTGCCGTTCTCGCCACTTTGCCAGGCATGATGTAAAACATCAGGTAGGCAGGCAGCGGCAGCGCGGCGAGCAGCGCGCCAACCCAAAGCAAGTCAGCACCAGTCCGATACACCTGGACGGCGGAGGCGATTGAGGCAATCACCGACAGCAACATCCAGGGGATGAAGATTTTTTTGATGTTCATGGCTAGGTTTCCTTCTGTTTGTAAGTGAAGTGGTGGTAATCCGTTAATAAAGGCTTATGGGGTTGGTGGGCTTATGCAGCGGACTGCGCGAGCCGATCCAGGACCGTGAAGAGGTCGCTCGGCTCTGGACGCTGCGTGTAGTCAGGGTTGACTTCTGCGTGCTGGATCACGCCGTTACTGGTGATCACATAGCGAGCAGGCATCGGTAAGTTCCACTCGCCGTCGTTATGGATAGCGGGCAGGTCAACGCCAAACTGCTTGAAAAACTCCTGGGCGTAGTCCTGGACAGTCCAACGCAAGCCAAACTCTCTGGAGAGCTCACCGCCCTGGTCGGTCAAAATGGGATAGCTCAGCTTGTTTTCGCGTTGTGACTTGCGGCTGCTGGTCGCGTTTTGCAAAGAGACGGCGACGATATTGGCGCCACGAGCGCGGATTTCATCAGCCACCTCTTCCAGTGCCTGGAGCTCGATGTTGCAGTAGGGACACCAGACGCCGCGGTAGAAGGTCACCACCAGCGGGCCCTTGGCGAGCAATGCTCGAGAGGAAACAGCGTTGCCATCTGAATCGTGCAAGGTGAACTCAGGGGCCATTTGACCTGCCTTGAGAGCACGCTGGGCGTTTCCGCCATCAATCAGCTCTTGGGTTGATCGATGAAAGGCCTCAATCGCCGCCGCTGGAGCTTGCGCTTCGAACTGTACTTTGAATGCGTCCAATTTATCTTGAAGGGTCATTTTTCGTTCCTTTTGAAGTGACTTGACGATATGGGCAGAGTGTCGATCATTCGAAAAACCCCTGGTAGACGGTAAAAATGTCTATCTGTTATTTACTTTTCGTATGAGCAGCTCGACGGGCTGTCTTACGTACCTCGCTTTCAATCCATGTTTGCCTGAGGCAGAGCGCCCACCAGCGCACGTAAAGCAGCGTTGTTCATTTGGTTTGTGAGCAGTAGCATGTGAAAATGCCTATTAGCTATTTGTATTTCAGATGACCGATCGCATTTCGTCTTTGCGGCTGTTCGTCCGCGTAGCCAGGACTGGCAGCTTTACTGCGGCAGGCAAAGAAGTGGGGTTATCGCAGCCGTCCGTATCGAGAATCATTTCAAAGCTGGAAAAGGACCTCGGCGCGGCTTTGCTGACTCGAAGTACACACGCGGTGAAGTTGACTGACGCTGGGACTGAATATCTTGCGCGCGTCGACTCCATTCTGTCGGCGCTGGAGGAAGCAGACCAAGAGGTACGCGGCGATGGAGTGCTACGGGGGCGCTTGCGAATTGGCGCGGCCACCAGTTTCGCGGTTCGGGAAGTAATCCCCCGCCTACCGGACTTTCTGAAAGATCACCCGGAACTGCATGTCGACCTGGTCTTGACGGATTCTCGGCAGGAACTGATTGAGGAGGCGATCGATGTCGTCTTTCGATTTGGCCCGCTGCCGGATTCATCAATGATCGCGCGCAAGATGTGCGACACCCCACGCGTAATCGTCGCTTCACCAGCGTACCTGGAGCGAGCGGCGCCGCTACGCACGCCCGCGGATCTGGTGAACCACACAGTAATCCTGGGTCCATCCGGCGCCATGCCGGCGGGCTGGCGCTTTGAGAAAGATGGAAAAGAAGCGTCCGTTCGCGTCGAGAGTAAAATGAGTGTTTCGGTTAACGAAGGCGCGACTGCAGCCGCGCTCTCGGGTCTGGGCGTCGTGTCCACAGCGGTTTTGGGGTGCAGGGCAGAACTCGAAAGCGGGGCTTTGGTCCATCTGCTACCAGACTACAAGATGGGCCTGATTGAGACGAACGCCGTGTTGCCCGGCGCTGGTCAAGCAAAGGCGTCAGCGAGAGCTTTTGCTGAGTTCATGGTCACGTCGCTGCGCAACACTGCTGACAGCAAGTGACTACTGATGCGGTAGTTTTACTGAACGGCCAGCCCAGTGGGGCCCTTCCCGTATCTGTCATTCCCGCGCAGGCGGGAATCAGCCGTCGAGCACGGCGCGGGCCACCAGCTCGCGCATGATCTCCGACGTGCCGCCGTAGATGCGCTGGATACGAGCATCGGCGTACATGCGGGAGATCGGGTATTCCTTCATGTAGCCGTAGCCGCCGAATAGCTGCAGGCAGCCGTCCACCACCCGGCACTGGGCCTCGGTGGTGGCCAGCTTGGCCATGGAGGCGGTGGGAGCGTCCAGGGCGCCGGTATTGAACAGCTCCATGCATTCGTTGATAAACGCGCGGTTGAGGCGGTACTCGGTCTGCATGTCCGCCATGCGGAAGCGGGTGTTCTGCAGCTTGGACAGCGGCGCGCCGAAAGCCTGGCGCTCGTTGACGTAATCCGCCGTCATGCCAAGCGCGCCTTGCATGGCGGCTACGGCGCCTACCGCCAGGCTCAGGCGTTCCCGGGGCAGCTCGGTCATCAGGATGATGAAACCCTTGTTGAGTTCGCCCAGCAGGGCGGACTCCGGCACCCGCACATCTTCGTAGAACAGCTCCGAGGTGTCCGCCGCGTGCAGGCCCAGCTTCTCGAGGTTACGGCCGCGGCTGAAGCCGGGTTTGTCGGTGTCCACCAGGAACAGGGACAGGCCGCGCGAGCCGGGCGCATCGGGGTCAGTGCGGGCGACGGTGATGACCATACCCGCGTGCTGGCCATTGGTGATAAAGGTTTTGGAGCCGTTGATGACCCACTCGTCGCCGTCTTTCTTCGCCGTGGTGCGCACGCCCTGCAGGTCGCTGCCCGCGCCCGGTTCGGTCATGGCGATGGCGCCCACACAGTCACCGCTTACCATCTTCGGCAGGTAGTGCTGCTTCTGTTCCTCGGTACCGTGATTGAGAATGTAGGGCGCGACGATGTCGGAGTGCACCCCCATATTGCCGCCCAGGGAGCCGTAACCCGGGCGAATGAACTCCTCGTTGAGCAGCATGCACATGTCGAAGTTGCCGCCGGCACCGCCGTACTCCACGGGAATGTCGGCACACAGAAAGCCGGCTTCCCCCAGCTTGTTCCAGATTCCCCGCGGCATGATCTCGTCACGCTCCCACTGCTCGTAGTGGGGTGCTACTTCGCTCTCTATGAAGCGGCGCACCATGTCGCTGAGGACCTGGCGTTCCTCCTGGGAGAATTCTGCGATTGCGTTCATCTTGCTACCTCGTGGTTCTCTGGGTATGGCTAATTGCGGATGGCTTCACGCAGTGCGGACTCGATCGTCGACGTGGTCTGCACGGAGCCCAGTTCGATACCGAGTTCGGTAATGGTCTGGGCGATGGCCGGCGAGATGCCGGAGATAATAGTGTTGCAGCCCATCAGCACCGCCGCCTTGGCGATCTTGATCAGATGGTTGGCCACCGCAGTGTCCACCACCGCAACGCCGCTGATATCCAGCATCAGGGTGTGGGCGCGGTAGTCGACAATGCTGGCCAGGGCCTTGTTCATGATGTCACCGGAGCGGCGGGAATCGACGATGCCTACGATCGGGGCGAACAGCACACCGTCCCAGATCTTGGCCACCGGCGTAGACATCTCCAGCATCGCCAGGCTGCGGTTCTGCACTTCCTGGGTGATGTCGGTGGCGAATTTCAGGACCTGCACGATTTCGCCGTCTTCGTTATAGACCGGGTTGTAGGAGGCCTGCAGCCACACTTCGTAGCCGTCCTTGCTGACCCGCTTGAACTCGCCGGTGAAGGCCTTGCCCTGGCGCAGCTTGTGCCAGAACTCATCGTACTCGGGCGATTCCACATAGCTGGGGCTGCAGAATATGCGGTGATGCTGGCCGACGACTTCGGACTTTTCGTAGCCCATCAGGTTCAGGAAGAGGCTGTTGGCGTCAGTGATAATGCCGTCCAGGCCGAACTCGCACACCGCCTGGGAGCGGTCCAGGGCTTTGACGATGCTGTCGAACTTGGCGCTGGTGCGCTTCTCGGCGGTGATGTTGGTGGCGAATTTTACGACCTTGATAGGTTTGCCGTCGGCGTCGAACACCGGGTTGTAGGAGGCACGCAGCCAGACCTCGCCGCCGCCCTTGGTGACGCGCTTGAATTCTTTGCAGAAGTAATCACCGCTGCCGAGTTTCTGCCAGAACTCGGCGTACTCGGCGGAGGCGGCATAGTCCGGTCGGCAGAAGATAGAGTGGGATTTGCCGACGATCTCGGCCAGTTCGTAGCCGAACAGGTCGAGGAAGTTCTGGTTGGCGTTGATGACAGTGCCGTCCAGTTCAAACTCGATAATGGCCTGGACCCGGTTCAGGGCCGTGTAGACGGCTTGCAGGTCGGAGATGTCGGTCAGGTCGGTCGGTGCGTTGCCCATGGTATCCAGCCTTCTGCGGACTAAGTTTCAGCCGATCAAGCATATCCTATTTCCTGTGTTCTGGCAGACTTGGCCCCGCTCCATCGCCTTTTGCGATCAATGCCGGTAGCACGTTTTTCTTGCGCCTGCGTATACCTTCTGAATAATTTCACACGCTTTGGCCTTGTGACCCTGGATATGCCTTCAGAAAATCGAATCCTGCTGCTGTTCGCCCACCCCTCCCTGGAGCGCTCGGAGGTGAACGCTGACCTGCTGGCCGTATCCCGGGGAGTGGAGGGGGTCACGGTGGTCGACCTGTACGCCGAGTACCCCAGTTTCCGCATTGATATCGACCGCGAGCAGCAGCGCCTGCGTGAGCATGACGTAGTGGTGTTCATGTTCCCCTTATACTGGTATTCAACGCCGGCCATTCTCAAGGAGTGGCAGGACCTGGTGCTGGAACACGGCTTTGCCTACGGTCACGAGGGTACCGAGCTGCGCGGCAAATGGTTCCTGTGCGCCTTTACCGCCGGCGGTAGCGAGAGCGCCTACCGTGAGCAGGGTTACAACCACTACAGCGTTCGTGAGCTGCTGCGGCCGCTGGAACAGACCGCCACCCTCTGCGGCATGCACTACCTGCCTCCCTTTGGGCTGTTTGGCGCCCGTACGGCCCTGGATGAAGGCCGCGTTGAGGGCCATCTGCAGGGCTGGTGCCGGCTGCTGAAGCAGCTACAGGGGGGCCAGCTTGAGCCACAGCGGGCCCAGGAATTCGAGCAGCTACAGCACTATCTCACCGAAGCCGGCCTCGACCAGGCGGGAGCGGCTCGATGACCGGTTACCTGTTGAGCGCGTTTATCTACCTGTGCGCGGCCTGCATCGCGGTGCCGGTCGCCAAGCGGCTGGGGTTGGGTTCGGTGCTGGGCTACCTGGTGGCGGGAGTGGTGATCGGCCCCGTGCTGGGCCTGGTGGGCAGCGAGACCACGGAAATCCAGCACTTTGCGGAGTTCGGTGTGGTGATGATGCTGTTCCTGGTGGGCCTGGAACTGGAGCCCCGCATGCTCTGGACCATGCGCACCCGCCTGTTGGGCCTCGGTGGCCTGCAGGTCGCGATTACCGCGTCAGTGTTTGCGGCGGCATCCCTGTTGCTGGGCCTGGACTGGCGGATGGCGATTGCCGTCGGGCTGCTGCTGTCCCTGTCTTCCACGGCCATCGTGCTGCAGACCTTCAATGAAAAGGGCCTTGGCGCCACGCCGGGTGGGCGCTCGGCCTTCTCGGTGCTGCTGTTCCAGGATATTGCAGTCATTCCCATGCTGGCGCTGATCCCGCTGCTGGCGATACCCGGCCAGGCCGGTGGCGGTGACCACGGTGGCGGCCATGGCGAACTGAGCCTGGTTGCACACCTGAGCGGCTGGGCCTATGCACTGGTGGTGATTGCTGCGGTGGCCGTGGTGATCGGCGTCGGGCACTTTCTCAGCCGGCCGCTATTCCGCTTCGTGGCCGAGACCGGCCTGCGCGAGGCCTTTACCGCCACCGCCCTGGCCCTGGTGATTGGCATCGCTGTCTTGATGAGCCTGGTGGGCCTGTCGCCCGCCCTGGGAACATTCCTGGCCGGTGTGGTGCTGGCCACCAGTGAGTTCCGCCACGAACTGGAAACCGATATAGAACCCTTCAAGGGCTTGTTGCTGGGCCTGTTTTTCATCACCGTGGGCGCGGGCATCCAGTTCCCTGTGCTGCAGGACAACCTCGTTACCGTGCTGGGCCTGACCGCCGGCGTGATGCTGGTCAAAGGTGTGATCCTGTTCGGCCTGGCCCTGTTGTTCAACACCCGCCGCGGCGACGGCTGGCTGTTTTCACTGAGCCTGGCCCAGGCCGGGGAGTTCGGTTTTGTGTTGCTGAGCTACAGCCAGCAGAATCACGTGCTGGAAGGGGAACTGGTATCCATTCTGGCGCTGGTGGTGGCGCTGTCCATGTTCCTGACACCGCTGCTGTTCATCCTCTATGATGCGCTGGTACTGCCGCGCTATGAGGACAACAGCGGCCAGCGCGAGGCGGACAGCATCGACAGCCGCGGCCCGGTGATCATCGCCGGTAGCGGGCGCTTCGGCCAGGTGGTCAACCGGCTGCTGCGGGCCAACGGCATCGGCACGGTGGTGCTGGATCGCAACCCGGCCCAGGTGGAAAACCTGCGACAGGTGAAGACTCCCAGCTACTTCGGCGATGCCACGCGGCCGGACCTGCTGCACTCCGCCGGCGTCGAGGAAGCCAGCCTGTTCGTGGTGGCGATCGATGATCGCGACCAGGCGGTGGGCCTGGTGCAGCACCTCAAGCAAGCGCACCCCCAACTGCCGGTGCTGGTGCGCGCCTTCGACCGCGGCCACCATTACGCGCTGGAGGATGCCGGCGCGGATTTCGTGGTTTACGAGACCTATCACTCGGCCCTTGAGCTGGGTGTGGAGGCGTTGCGTACCCTTGGCTATCACCCGTTCCGGGCGGAGAAGCTGCGGGTGGCTTTCGACGAACAGGAGCGGGTAGGGCGAGCCAAACTGTACGAGGCCTGGCGCGAGAAGAGCGAGGGCGACAAGTACGGTACCAGTCATACCGAGCTGTATATCCAGCTCAACGAAGCCATGGGCGAGCTGATGCAAACCGACCGCGATGACCGCCACAGCCGTTCTGAGCGCGGTTGGACGCCGCCCCCCAAGGGCTACGCCGACGACCTCAAGGACGACCCCCAGCCCGGCTAGTGCTTGAACCACCCAAAAACATACTGTAAGTTCAAATCCCTTTTTTCCAGGGCGCCCCCGCCCAACACGACACAGGAGCAGTCACCATGAAGCTAGGCTTTCTGATGGGGTATTCCGGCAAGCAAATCCATATACCGATTGATCTCATCAGGCACGCGGAAAGCCTTGGCTACGACTCCGTGTGGACCGCGGAGGCCTATGGTTCCGACGCCGTGACGGTCGCCACCTGGGTGCTGGCCCAGACTGAGAAGATTCGCGTCGGCACTGCCATCATGCAGATGCCTGCCCGGACCCCGGCCATGTGTGCCATGACCGCCATGAGCCTGGCGCAGATGTCCAACAACCGCTTTATCGTCGGCCTGGGTGCCTCCGGCCCCCAGGTGGTGGAAGGTTGGCACGGCGTGCCCTACGGCAAGCCGATCACCCGCACCCGTGAGTACATCCAGATCATGCGCAAGATCATGGCCCGCGAAGGCCCGGTGGAATTTGACGGCAGCCTGTATCAGTTGCCCAACAAGGGCGATGGCACCACCGGCCTTGGCAAGCCGCTCAAGTCCATTCTGGAGGCCAACACCGACATCCCCATCTACACCGCGTCGATTACGCCGGCGGGTCTCAAGTGCGCCGCCCAGGTGGCGGACGGTGTATTCCCGGTATGGATGGACCCGGACAAGTACAGTCTGTTCGCCGACGACTTCAACGCCGGCTTCGAGAAGGCCGAGGGTGACAAGAGCCTGAAAGACTTTGACGTGGCGCCGTTTGTCTCCGTGGCCATGAACGACGACCTCGACGCCGCCTACGACTCCCTGCGCCCCTGGCTGGCGCTGTATATCGGCGGCATGGGCGCCAAGGGCAAGAACTTCTACAACGACTATGCCCACCGCCTCGGTTACGGCGACGCCGCTGAGCAGATTCAGGACAAGTACCTGGCCGGCGAAAAGCTGGAAGCCGAGAGCCTGGTGCCCAACGAACTGCTGGACGAAGTCGCCCTGGTAGGCCCGGCGGATCGCATCCGCGAGCGCCTGTCCCGCTGGAAGGACGCCGGCAGCCGCGGTGAAGTGGGCAGCATGTTGGTCGGTGCCCAGGACCCGGCCGTACTGGAGCTGCTCGCCGAAGAGATGCTCTGATGCACCTGCCCGGTAAAGTTGTCGTTGTCACCGGTGGCGCCAACGGCATCGGCAGGGCGCTCTGCGAGCGCTTTGCCGCCGAGGGTGCGAAGCTGGTGGTGGTTGCCGACCTGGAGGCCGATAACGCCCGCGCCGTCGCCGACAACGTCGGCGGCGCCGGCTTTGGCGTGAACGTGCGCAACGAGGCCGAGATCAAGGCCATGGTCGACAGTGTCCAGGCCGAGCACGGCGCCATCGACCTGTTCTGCTCCAATGCGGGCATTATCGCCACCGACGGTGAGCCCTGGTGGGCTACCTCGGCACCCAATGACACCTGGCAGGCCATGTGGGACATTCACGTGATGGCCCACGTCTACGCCGCCCGCGCCTGCCTGCCCAGCATGATCGAACGCGGTGAGGGTTATTTCCTCAACACCGTGTCAGCGGCGGGGCTGCTAAACCAGATTGGCGACGCCGCCTACTCCACCACCAAGCATGCCGCGGTGGGATTTGCCGAGGCGTTGGCGATTACCCATGGGGACGACGGTATCAAGGTTTCCATGGTGTGCCCGCAGGCGGTGGCAACGCGGATGATTGGTGACTTTGAGGGCGGCGGCAGCGCCGGCGTCGACGGCGTGATCACCCCGGCTGACGTGGCCGAGGCGGTGGTGCAGGGCCTGGCGGAAGAAAGCTTCATGATCCTCCCTCACGCAGAGGTGGAGCAATACCGCCAGAACAAGGCCGCCAACTACGATCGCTGGATTGGCGGTATGCGCAAGCTGCGCCGCCACTTCGGCAACCCGGAACTCAGCTAAGGAAACCCCATGCCCGCTATTGACCTGTTTCGCCTCGACAACAAGATTGCCCTCGTCAGCGGCGCCAGCCGCGGCATCGGTGAGGCCATTGCCCACGGCATTGCCGAGCAGGGTGCCCACGTCATCGTCTCCAGCCGCAAGCAGGAGGGCTGCGAGGCGGTCGCTCAGGCGATCCGCGACAACGGTGGCCAGGCGACGGCCATCGCCGCGCACGCCGGGGACCTGGAGGCCATCGACGGGCTGTTTGCGGCAGTGGTCGAGCAATTTGGCGGCCTCGACGTCCTGGTCAACTGCGGTGGCACCAACCCCTATTTTGGCCCGGTGGCGGAAACGCCAATGTCGGCCTTCGACAAAACCGTGGAAGTGAACTTCCGCGGCCCCTTCTACATGAGCGAGAAGGCGGTGGCGATTATGAAGGAGCGGGGCGGTGGCGCGATTCTCAATGTCGCCTCCATCGACGGCATCAGTGCCGGCACCCTGCAGGGCGTATACAGCACCACCAAGGCGGCCATGATCAGCATGACCCAATCCTTCGCCCTGGAGAACGGCGTTCACGGTATCCGCGTCAATGCGCTGTGCCCGGGCCTGACCGAAACCAAGTTCACCACGGTGTTCATGGAGCAGGACGGTTACTCAGATGTGGTCGACCACCTGCCGCTGAAGAAGGCGGCACTGCCCGTCGACATGGTGGGTGCCAGCCTGCTGATGGTCTCTGATGCCGGCGCCTGCATGACCGGCCAGACCCTGGTGGTAGATTCCGGCGGCCTTATCGCCCATGGCCTCTGAATTGGCCGTGGGCTCACGCTGAGCGCGCTCACGACGTTATCGACTTTCCAACACCACAGGACTAGTCTTTAGGTAGCGCATACCTACTGACAACAGAGCGAGAGAGCAAAGTGTCCCGTTGGGAAGGCATAGACGAGTTCATGCATGTGGTAGAGATGGGCAGCTTCACCGGAGCCGCCGAACGCATGGGCGTGTCGAAATCCTACGTCAGCAAACAGGTGTCGATGCTGGAAGATCGCCTGGAGGCGCGGCTGCTGCAGCGCACCACGCGCAAGTTGACGCTGACCGAGATCGGCGAGGCATTTTACGAACAGTGCCAGGCACTGTCCGAACAGTTCGAGCGCGCTGAATCCATCGTTGCGGACATGCAACAGAAACCAAGAGGCACACTCAAACTGGCCCTTAACAGCCGCTTCGGCGTGCAGTACATGGCGGCGGCGGTGGCGGCCTTTTCCAGGGCGTACCCGGAGATCTCCGTCGAGGTCCATTCCAGCTTCCGCGACGTGGACCTGGTTGCAGAGGGCTACGACCTCACCATCCGCTACGGCAAGCTCGAGGATTCTTCTCTGGTCGCCAGAGGCCTCTGGGGGCACGACTTGAGCCTGTTTGCGGCGCCGGCCTACTGGCAAGCCAACAGCATGCCGGCGGATGTGTCCGATCTCGAGCAACACAACTGCCTCGCCGGCCCCGAGCGCGCCTGGCTGCTGAACCTGGAGCCTGGCAAGGCCACCCGCGTGCGCGTGCAGGGCAACTGGGTGAGTGAAAACGGCGCCACCATCATGGCGGCGGCGAAGGCGGGCATTGGTATCGCACAGCTGCCGGATTTTTACGCCGAGGCGGCGGTGAATGCCGGTGAACTGGTCAGGCTGGAGCAGCCCTGGAGCGGCTACTGGCGTGAAGCCTGGGCCGTGTACCCGCACAGCAGGCACCTGTCTGCGAAGGTGCGCTTCTTCGTGGATTTCCTCATCAGTTACTTCAAGGGCAACTTTGCCGACGCGGGGCCGGCACTGCAGGGGCGTTCGCGCGCGGCCACGCGTTAGACGCCCGCCAGTCGGTCAGGCAGGCAATTCGGGGTTGCGCCGCTCCAGAATACTCTCGGTGCGTTGTCGCAGTTTTTCGTCTCCCGCCCGGCTGGCCGGCAATATCCAGAAATTCCCCTCGCGCAGGCCTTGGTAGCAGTGCTCCGCCACCTCTTCGGGCTCGGTGAGTTTCATGTTTTTGATACCGGAAGCCGTTGCGAGGTCAGACATGGTGGTATAAGCAACCGGCTCATCATCGTCGCGGAGTTCGTCTGGCCGGTTGCGCATGGCACTCAGGATATTGGTATTGACCAGGTGCGGCCCGGGGAACAACACATGTGCCTGCAGTGCGGCGCTCTCCATCAGGAATTGATAGTGCAGCACCTCGGACAGGCTGGTCACGGCCGCCTTGCTCGCGGCGTAGATGGGTGTGGTAGGCATGGATGCCAGGCCGCCGTTGCCCGAGGATGTATTGACAACATGTCCGCTTTCCCCGTGCTGCATCATGTTGGGAACAAAGGCACGGATACCGTTGGCGACACCCATGACATTGACCGCAAAGCCCCACTGCCAGTCCTTGGGCGTGAGCGCCCACACGCGTCGCTGCGCTTCCTTGATGCCGACGCCGGCGTTGTTACAGAGTACGTGCACGTTGCCGAACTGTCGTCGGGCCTCGGCTTCCAGAGCTGTCATGGAGTCCGGTGAGGTAACGTCAGCCTCAACGCCAATCACGTCATAGCCTTGGGCTGCCAGTTCACTGGCACTTTTCTCCAGGGCGGGGGCCTCAATGTCAGCCATCAGCACTTGCATACCCGCTCGCGCAAAGCGCTCGCAAAGGCAGCGGCCTACACCCGACGCGCCGCCGGTGACCACAGCAGTCTTGCCCTCGTAAGACTCCGGCATATCTCAATCCGCCCCCCGCCCTGCGCTCACGTCGAGCTCACCACGTCCAGCGCAGGCTCCGGCTGCGCCTCGTCGGGGTAGGGCCCGCCAACGTAAAACTGCGCAAAGTACTTCCTGAAGCGCATAATAGGGCCGTCACCGTCACATAGAACGGGGTTGCGCAAATGGAATTTGTTGCTCCAGATGGGGATGTCGCCTTCCAGGCCTGTCTGGCCGTTGGTGTTCTTGATGGCCGCCTGTATTCCCTTGCCCTTGAAGGAATCCTCCAGGTAGGGCTGGTGGATGTAGATGAAGCGTACGTCCACGCACTCGGCTGTCACCGGCGTGACCAGCACCTGCAGCAGGTACTCCATCAGGCCGGTGAAACGCACCCACTTCTGTCCGGCGCCGTTCTGCACCACCTCCACGACAGTCTCAATGCTCTGGCGCTCACCGTCTTCCGTCTTGAGATCCTGCATGCCGGCCACGCGTGATTTGCGGACGTGCCCCTCGTAGGTTGTCTCGCCCTCCGGGACCGCGTCCATACCATGCACATACTTGAAATGCGCAACGTCCACGCCGTTCTCTGCAATTTCCTGGGGGCAGGATTCGAAGCGCCAGAGGAAGCGGGCTCGCTCGGTCCAGGCGGGGTCGCCGATCTCCTCCAGCTCGATCACCTCGTGATCGGGCGCGGCGCCCTCGGGGTGATACCAAGCCCAGATGACCTCGTTGCGTTCGCAGACCGGGTAGGTTTTCAGGCAGGGTTTGCCCTGCCACTTGGGCGGTATCTGGCTGGCGTAGGGAATGTCAGTGATCACACCCTTGGTGTCGTACTGCCAGTGATGAAAGGGGCAGCGAATGGACTCGCCCTGCACCGTGCCGCCGTGGCCAAGGTGTGCACCCAGATGGGGGCAGGCCGGGTCAGACAGGCCGAGTTTGCCCGAGGCCGTGCGGAACAGGACCATATCGCGGTCGAAGTAGTTGACGTTCAGCACCTGCCCCGCTTCGATATCGTCACTGTAGCCGATGCAGAACCAGCCGAAGGGCATGGGCATGGGAAATCTGTCTGACATGTTCGTCTCCTTCCGCGATCAGGCTGCGGCTTCTGAAAAGTCTGCCTTGAGCGGACCGATCCTCTGCGCGATCTGTCGCAGCTCGGCCTCGTCGACGTCGTAGCACTGCAGCGCATTGGCGCCCAGCATGGCGTCGATCTCAGATTCGGGTATGCCTCGCATATAGGTCAACAGCTTCTCTCGCGTCTTTGGCCAGGAGCCCTCGGGGTGGGGATAGTCGGTTCCCCACATGATGCGATCGATGCCGATTTCATGGCGTACCGCCATGGAGCCCTCGTCGAACAGGGCGGAGGCCCCCACCCAGCAGTTGCGCCTGAAATACTCGCTGGGCAGCATGGTCAGGTTGCTGCGGAAATCCCCCAGCTTGCCGGAGGTGTGTTTGACCGAGGCGCGCACGTCCATCATCTCCAGCAGGTGCGGGACCCAGAATTCGCTGACTTCCGTCATGACAAATTTGAGGCCGGGGAATTTCTCGAACACGCCGCCAAAAATGAGGTACCACATGGGGCGACCGGCCCACCATGCAAACTCGGTGAGGAAAATACCGATAGCACCGGGTAGCTGGTAGTTGTAGTCCGGTGACGGCCCGGAATGGGTGTGCACAACCAGGCCATGCTCCTCGCAGAACGCCCAGATGGGGTAGTACCTGGGGTGGTTGTAGCCATCCTTGTCGCCCATCAGTGCCGGTATCAGAATGCCCTTGAAGCCATTTTTGTAGGCCCATTTGGCCTCGGCCAGTGCCTCGTCAACGTCGTAGAGCATTAACACAATGGCAAGACCTATGCGTCGATGTGGGTCTTCCCGGCAAAACTCCGCCATCCAACGGTTGTGCGCCCGCGCGCCCGCCCACTGCAGCTCCGGATCCACGCCCCAGGGCTTTAATGCAAGCCCCGCGCCGAAGGGCGGCGCGTTCTGCTCGGTAATGCCGTCGGGGAACAGGACCTCTGCCGCAACGCCATCACCATCGATCACCCTGTTGCGTACCGTGCCATCCCAGGCACCTTTGAGATCGTCTTCAATACCCTGGCGCCATTTGTCGTTGAATTCCGACAGCAGCAGCTTTTCTTCGGCGCGACGCGTCATCTCGCGCTGTATAGGCAGGGCCTCGTCGAAGGCCGTGTGATACTTGCTATCCAGGTAATCGCGGTAGCGCTCCATGGGCAATCCCGCGTGCCCGTCGGTGGATACAATCAGAAAGCGATCCATTGATATTCCTCCATAACCCCCTGAATCAGCGTTGCCTGCTCTCCGGCCGGCCTCACTGCTTGATCGGCCCGCCATTGTGGCCGGGCCAACGGCTGCCCGAAATATTGTCAACGTGGGGCCAGAAGGCCTCGGGGTCCAGGGGATCTGACAAAGTAATCTCGCGACTAAGGTACTCCGGCCACCACAGGTGCGCCGATACTTGCTCGCGCATCGGCAACTGCGATGCGATCGGGTCCCAGGGGCTTTCACGCAGTGTGAGCGCGCCGTTCAGGGCGACCCGGTGCCCGGGGCCGTATTTCCCCTTTACGTGCACCACATGCGGCGGGAAGTCGTAGCCCTTACCGCCGCCCACCTGCCGCGAGACTTTGACCCACCATTCATTGCGCTCCAGTCCCTCGGCGGGCAGAGGGTCTTCACCTTCCATGTGGCCTTCGAATTCCACGAAGGTGTAGCGTTGGTGGCTGCAACGCGCGGACACCTTGTCGCCCAGGCGGAAATACTCGGTTTCGCAGGGAAACTTGGGCTGCCCGTTGGTGGCGTAGCTGATGAAGATGGCAGATTCCTGGCTGATGCCGTAACCCAGGGCCCATTCACCGGCCACTCCCTTGTAGTCGGCGTCTACCGTCATGAGAATGCCGTACTCGGGCTCACTGTTGACCGGGAGATTGTAGATAGTGAGATTGACATGGCCGCTGCTGGCGGCCTCTATGCCGGGCGGTAGCAGTGCCGCCACCTGGTCCGGTTCCGTGCGGTAGACGATTTTCAGCATGGGCCACTGGCTGATCTCGCCGGGGCTGATAGAGGGCTCCTGGGTCGGGTCGGACACGCGCTTGCTTCTCCTTATGATGGTGAAATCACTGACGCAGAACTGTTGCCGAACGTGTACGACAACATTGGGAAAGCTACACGCCTGCCCGCCCGAGAAAAACGGCGTTATCGTGTCCAGTCTGTTTCCTGAGCGAAAACAGTGCTACCGGGAAGCCCTGGGCGGGCGCTCCGCTGCCGGATCGTAAAAAATGGCTGAGCTGATGGCGCGTTCCTGCAAGCTGGTAGGGGAGGGGGCTTCAACCTGCAGGCGTCGGGCATCGTAGGTCGACCATCGCGGCGTGGGGATTTCGATCGCCCGCGCATAGTAGAAGGCCTGCTGCGCCGGATCGAAGTCCGGGTCCTGCCACAGGACCCGAAGCACCGGCGCGCCGATGCTGTTGCTGTAAGTCGCCGACGCCACGTTCACGGTATTCCCTACCGGCGCCACGCTACCGTCTACCTGCCGGCGACCCTCGTCGGAGAGGGCGATGTCGAAGATTTTTTCCTGTGATCGCCCGCTGCTATCCACCCAGCCCTTGATGACCTGCAGCCTGTCCAGGTTGGCGCCTTCGGGATCCTTCTCGGCCCACACCGCGAAGCGCGGTGCCTCTTCTGCGCTGGATTGGGTCGCACCTCCCGCCAGCACGCCGCCCATGGGCACGCCCTGTTCATAGGCCAGTTTCAGGAGCTGCGGGCTTTGCAGCAGCGAGGGCGAAAATTCGAAGCTGCCAAAGAAACGCAGGCGAATACGCGGCCCGGAGGTGGCATAGGTTTCCCGCCGTTCCAGTGCCTCAAAAATGGCCTCACGGGTGTTGGTTTCCGCCCAGACTGCGGCCAGCCCGGCCGCGCCCCAGCGGCGGGAGCGCTGCATTGACTGGGGCAGTACTGAGGTCAGTCCCAATCGGATAGCGGCCGTGCCATCCATGAGCGGCAGCTTGCCGTGATGGTTGCCTTCTTCAACGGAACTGCTGGCATTGTGGCTGTCGCTGCTGCCGATTACGCCGAACCGGTAGGGGTTGAAACCCTCGCTATGGGACATCTCAAGCCCCATGCGCAGCGCATCCCTGGCGTAGCTGCCCCTGGGTGCGCTTTCGTCGCCGCTGGCGCTCAGCAGCGTTGTCATCAATTCGAAGTTGGCGAACTCGTCCTGCGGTGACAGCATTGGGTGTGTTTCCGAGGTGCCCTTGATTTGCAGGATTTCACTCAGCGGTTCGTTGCGGTTGCGCTGCCGGGCGTAGTCCGCTGTCATCGGGCTGCCATCGTACTGCGCGCGGTCGTACATCAGGCCGTTGGAGACATTGCCGTTGTGGGGTATCGCCAGCATTTCCATGCCCGCGGCGCGCTGTGCATCCAGCGAATCCCAAAGGTCCTCAGGGTTTTCCGAATCCAGCGAACTGAACGGAAAGTCTGGCACGTTCGTGTTCTTGTAAATCACGTTTCTGTGCAGGTTCTGGTCTGCCGGCATCGAACTCCACTCATAACCCACAAACGTGGTGAACACGCCTGGCTCGTAGTGTGACTCAGCGCTCTCAATCATTGTTTGCCAGGCATCTAGTCCGATGGTCCAGGCTTCCTCAGACTCTGAAAAGCGCTGCAGGCCTTTCACCCCGCGCATGATCTGCAGCAAGGCGAGGGTGATGGATAGCGGGCTGTCATTCATAAGGCGCTCGCGCAGGCTGCGGGTATCCAGAGGCAACGTCGAGCTGTCGTCTGCGCGCGCCGCACCGAGATACTCGGAGTGGTCTGTGACTGCGGCGAAGTCCAGGGGCCGGCTGATGCGTATCGGGTAGCCGGCGGCGTGTTCGATGGTGCCTCCCCTGGCGAAAACGTAGGCGTCATCCGGAACCGCACGAACGCCCAACACATAGGCATCAGTGGAGTAGCTGGTGTGTATATGCAGATCCCCCCATAAAAGCTGGCCCGTCGCTACCGCTTCCGTCGCCGGTTTG
>JANQLM010000003.1 GCA_028280635.1 Halieaceae bacterium
CCACTGATGGTGCAGTTCGGCACCGCGGCATCCAGGTCACAGGAGACAAAGTCAGGCGTCTCATCCGGAGGCGTGCTCTCAAGAGAACCCGGGATAATCCAGCCTTCCCACCAGCCGGTGGCCGCGGCCGGGTCGACAGCCCCGATGTAGGCCGTCTGGTCAAACACAAAGCTGTCGCCGTTGTCGACCGCTTCGATGGTCGGCGCGCTGTCGAGTACCGCTTCAGCTTCGTTGATCGCGTAGGTGCCGCTCACTGTAAACGGTGCGAGGATAACATTGTCTTCGGAGTCCGCAGGTCCGCGGGAAGAGCTGTCGTAAATGCCGCTGTCACAGTCGTTGAGAACGTTGGTCAGGTTGACCACGGAAGGCACGATGGTGCCGGCGCCGTCGGTGTCAGCGTCGTCGATACGGATACAACCGCGGTCGAACTCACGCACCGCCGTATTGTAGATATCCGTCGTTACCGCACCGCGCAGACGCATGCCAGGCTGGCGGCCGGCGTCTGAGTTGTTGACATCACCGCCGAGGATGGTGACGTTGGCGATTACCGCTTCCGTCTCGGGTACGTACTCGTCGTCAGAAGAGTTGGCTTCGATGGCGCGCGGGTCGTTGCTGCCCACCGGTGCGGCATTGTCGGACTTGACCACCAGGGCGTACTGGATGTTGCCCTGGAAACCTTCGTCAAAGTCGATATCGTCATCATCGTTGCCGGTCAGGACTGCGTAACGAACGCTAACGGTGCCGCCGAACCACTCGAGGCCATCGTCGAGGTTGTTGTGAACCTGGACAAACTCGATGGTGGTGCCGTAACCGACGCCCTGCATGGTGATGCCGTTGATCTCGTTGTTCGGACCCGCGACCAGACCACCCTCAGCAACCCGCACGTAGCGCAGGATGCCGCTGTTGTCGTCCGGCTCGTTGCCGCCGTATACAGAGATCTCGGTTCCACCCTCACCCTCTACGTTACAGATGGTGCCCGCGCCAAAGCAGGGGCCGGTGCCGCCGGCGCCGAACTGAGGTGCAAAACCCTGGATGATCAGGCCGCCCCACTCGCCCAGGCCATCAAAGTTGGCATCCAGGCTGGAGAAAGTGATCGGGCTGGAAGCCGTGCCGTCGGCAATGATCTGGGAGCCGCGAGTCACCAGCAGTGAACCGTCGTCGAAGGCACGGACATCGGTGCCGGCCTCAACGGTCAGCACCACACCGGCATCCTTGATGGCTTGCACGTCTGCGTCGCTCTGAACTTCCTGGTTACCGGTACCCACGGTGACAGTGCCGCTCAGGCGCCACTGCAGGTTGCTGGTCAGCGTGTAGTCCTGATCGATGGTACCGAGCAGCGTACCCGCAGCGCCGCCGCCAGAAAGTTCCTGACAGGTGGCAAAGTCAGTGGTAACAAAGCCCTCGCAATCACCGCCGGGATCGGGATCGGGGTCCGGATCAGGATCCGGATCAGTGCCGAAATCATTGTTGATGGTGACGTTGTCGCCCTGGTCCCCGTCGCTACAGCCGACGAGGGCCAGCGTAGCAACCGCCAGAAGTGAGAGTAGGAGTTTTTTGTGCAACATAGGACTCTTCCTAGGTTATCGGTTATAGAAATTCGTAGGTGAAGCTCGCGGAGACCGAAGTGCCTTCTTCAAAGACTTCGATCTTGACCCCATCCCGCTTGAACGCGAACTCCTCGTTCGTCAGGTTCTTGATTTGCAACCGGAACGTGAGTGCCTCACCCCACAACTTCTCGTAATTGAGGTCGACAAGGGTTCGGCCGGCCAGCAATTCCGGGCCCACGTTTTCGCCGCGGGTGACACGGAAAATCTGATCGTCGAAGTAGTTGACCAGCAGCGTCAGCTTCTGCTCGGTCGGGTAGTGGTCGTAGCCGATCTGCAGGTTGCCCAGCCACTCTGACTGGCCCTGTAGCTGGCGGCCGATTGAGTCGGTGCCTTCCAGGCGGATGCTGTCTTCGTTCAGCTCCACCTCGGAGTCGATGTAGGTGATATTTCCGGCCAGGAACACGGAGTGACTGCCATCGTCAAACATCACCTTATAGGCGTCGAGTTCCAGACCTTCGAGGTCCGCGCTCTCGTTGTTGCGGAAGGTAATGCCGTTATTGGCTGCGGAGCCTGACGCATCCGGCACGCCCCGCTCGATCGGGTTTTCGATATCCTTCTGGAAGTAGGCCAGCGAGATGCTCTCATCGGAGGAGAAGTAGTACTCGACCCTCAAGTCGTAGTTGTCGATCTCGGACACCACCAGGTTGGGGTTACCGAAGATCGGGTCATCGGTGTTGGGGTCGAAGACCAGCGACTCGGCGCGCTCGATCAGGCCGGGGTAGGACACCGTCTCCGAGTAGCTGGCGCGGAACTGCCAGTCTTCGCCGAGGCGATAGGTCAGGCTGGCCGACGGGTAGATGTCGTCCTGCTCCAGAACGCTACCCGCTTCCGGATCGTTCGGGTAGGACAGGTCCTGCTCGAAGTCCTCGTAGCGCGCGCCCAGTGCCAGCGTCCAGCTCTCGCCGATTTCCGTATTGGCGGCGATATAGCCGGCGGTGTAGGTTTCGTCAGCGTCATAGGAGTCTGTTGTGGTGGTGTTGACACCCAGGCGCCAGCCATCGATCGCGGCGTTGTTGTAGGAGAGCGTTTCCTCAAGGTCGGCGTCGATGGAGAAATCGAGTTCATCAAAGCGCGAGCCGGCGCGAATACCAAAGCGGTACAGTTCAACTTCACGGGTCTTGTCAGAGTAGAGGCCGCCCACCTTGAACTCGGTGTACAGGTTGTTGCTCCAGTTAATCGGCATGGTGTAGTTCACCACCGCGTCGTAACTTTCTTCCTCGAGATTTGACCAGCGGCGCTCGAAGGCGGACAGGGCAAGCTGATCGTTGATGTAGCGATACTGACGGCGGTCCGGCTCGTCGCGCTCGGTGCGCGAATAGGCCAGGTTCCAGTCCAGGGTGTGACTCTCGTCAAACAGGTACAGCTCGTGAATACCGCTGAACTGCTGGGAGAAAAAGTCGCGCTCCACCCACTCGAGGATCACACGCTCCTCGTTGTTGTCTTCCGCGGTGTCGAAGCCGCGCTCGAAACGCACCGTGTCGTCGGAGTTGTGCAGCACGATGGTCTTGCTGAGAATCTGGTCCGCTTCGCGGAACTCATAGCCACCGACAAAGTAAACGCTGGACGCCGTGCTTTCGGTACTACGATTGTAGTTACCGACGATATCCAGGGAGTCGTTCAGGTCCGCGGTACCGCGATCCCGGGTGGTGCTGGAGAAGTTGGCGGCGGCGTAGAAGCCGATGTCGCCATTGCCCAGTTGATAGCGGTCGCCGTATGCATAGGATAAACCAAAGTCGGGCCTGGCCTGGCGCTGCTCGACGTTATAGTCGTCCTGGAAGCGCACGGCCAGTCGCGCTGCGTCCAGCGGCGAGGTACAGGAAGGGTCCAGCTCAGGCGGGCAGACTGTAAGCTGGCGGGCGCCATTGGTGGCCGCCAACACACCACCGGGCAGATCGCGCAGGTCGTTATCGAAACCGAACTTGTCGGTCTCGCTGCTGCGGTACGACACGATGTCGTCACCCGTGTAGTCAAAGTTGTACGCGGTGCTGATACCGACCTTGTGAATTTTCTCATCCGGGATGCCCAGGGTGGTGATCTTCACACTGCCGCCGGTGGTGGTGGCGAGCTGCTCGGGCGCGAAGGACTTCTGGATCTCCAGGCCACCGAGGATGTTGGACGGGAACAGGTCGAGCTGAACATCCCGTCGCAGCGGGTCGGTTGAGGGCATCAGGAAACCATTCAGGGTCGCCGAGATATAGCGTCCGTCCAGGCCCCGCACCGTGGCGTACTTGTCATCCTGCACCGAGACACCCACGATACGCACCAGGGCGGAGGCGACATCGCTGTCACCGAAGCGGGCTAGCTGCTCAAGATCCAGGGCGTCGGTAATCGTGGTGGCAAAGCGCTCGGTGCCCTGGGCGGTTTCCGTGGGGTTGAACGTCCCCAGCACAAAAACTTCTTCCAACTGCGGCGGGGCCACACCCAGGTCGACAGCACGCTGGGTGACCATCTCTACCTCGGCGGCGACGCCCACGTTGGAGAAAATGCGCACACCCGAAAGGTTCGCCACCGTATAGCCGGACGCTGACACGGAGATATCCTGCACACCGCGCGGCAGCTCGATGCCGAAGGTGCCGTCAGCGCCAGTGGTGGTGGTATAACCGTTGCTGGAAACTTCCGCGCCGGCCACCGGGTTGTTGTCGGTGTCACGCACGGTGCCGGAGAGAATACCTGTCTGGCCCCCGCTGTCCCCTACCGCGAAGGTTTGCACTGTCACGGCCGGATCGGTGCCATCCCGCGTATAGCTGACCTCAATTTCAATCTCTTCGTTGTTGGCATCGTTGATCGTGAAATCCACGTCAGCGATTTCATTGCCCTGGAAGGACAGTGCCATGGTGTAGCTACCAGCACCCAGGTCCGTGAACAGCGCGCCGCGGCCATCGGTGCTCCCCATGGAGTCACCGTCGATCGATACGTCTACGTTTTGAAGCGGAGCTTCCTCGAAAAACACATGCAGGAAAACCTCGGCTGCCCAGGTGGGCTGGGCGAACAGCGACAAGAGGAGCACGTATCGAGCAGCTATTTTCATCGTGAATGGCCTTGTTAATTCTCGTATCACCCTGGACACCTCGATGGTCCCAGGTACTTGTATTCTCAGCCTGCACCGTGGAACTCCTGGCCTGCCTGCTGCCGCAGTCGCGAGACCACCCTCGCGGAGACCAACGCAATAGATTTGCGCATACCAGGAGCTGCCCGGTCGGATGCAGCATGAGGCGAGATATTAGAAAGGCGGAGTGACTAAATAATTAACGGTATATGACAGTAAGATGACAAGCGCAGTCGCTAGCTTACCGAAACATTCATATCCCTAACGGGACTGGCCAAAAATCGCACAGCTCATGTGAATTGTGCACTGCAGCGCTGTAGTCAAACTGTAACTTTACTGGGTTAGCTTCGCGTTCGGAGCCGAAAACGCTTTCCGCAATGAGCAGGCTCGCATCGGGGCCGACGCAAAGATCCTCAAGGAGACAAACATGTTAAAGAAGCATGCGATTGCTGCAGGGATTGCCCTCGCCTTCGCCCTCCCCGCACACGCAGAGTTCCGCTGGGAGCTGGGCGCCAGCTACCAGTCCGGTGAGGTCGAAGGCAATGCCGCAGACCTTGATATCGATTCTGATATCGACGTCGCCGGCATCGAAGGCTCCTGGTTCTACTCTTCGGTAAACACCGAACAAGGACCACTGGCCGAGGCGGCATTCCTCGACCGCGCCTCGCGTGTGGATGTGCGCTTCGAAGACGGTGAATTTGACGGCGATGTTCTCGACGCCGACCTGCGCAGCTACTCCGTCGGCACCCGCTGGGTGATCAACAAGGACTCCGGCTGGCTCATCGAAGCCTCCGCCTCCCTGGACGAGGTGGAGAACGACGAGACCGAGAGCTTCACCATCGGTGGCGGTAAGTACATTTTTGAAAACACGTCGGTTGTGCTGTCATACACCTACTCCGACCCGGACTTCGGCGACGATATCGACACCTATGCCGTCGAAGTGGAGCACCTGCAGGAAACGCCGATCGGCGCCCTGAAGCTGGAAGGCAGCTACGCCTACGACGACCCGGGCGACAGCAGTGACACGGACAACTGGCTGAGCAGCTTCACCCTTTACCCTACCAACAGCATCGGCGTGGGTGGTAGCTGGCTGCGCAGCCTTTCCGGCAGCAGCTCAGATACCTGGGCCCTGTTTGCCGAGTGGTTTATCACCGAGACGATCGCTGTGTCGGTTGAATACCAGGACACCGAAGACGCCGGCGGCTTCAACATCAACAATATCGATGGCGACACCTTTATCGCCAGCGCGCTGATTCGGTTCTAAGCAGCACCCCGGCTGGCACCGTCTGGTGCCAGCCCCCCTCCTCCGCTTTTTGGCAAAGCTTCTTTCCTTTTATTACACTCCCGGCAGGTGGTAGCGAAATCATCTGTTGAGGGCTCCGTCGATGCACTGATATACCGGCGTATCAGGCGGCTGTCCTGCAGACACTATAAAAGCCAGAAATAAAGCCAGAAATAAGGAGTACTCCATGCGTTTTTCACTGTTGGGACTGTCCGTATTGCCAGTGCTACTGGCATCCCTGCTGCTCAACGCCTGCAGCAGCACGCCAACAGCCCCCGAATTCAGCAGCGATCCGGACGAGGTCATGATGGACCGCCTGCGCCTGGTGACCAACGCCCAGGTCGGGCTTGCCTTCGTGGACCCGGACGCAGACCTGGCGGAGTTCAACAAGATTCTGCTGGAGCCGCTCGACCTGAGCAGCGTGGACATTGTCCAGCCCAATACCAGCGGCAGCACGGCCCGCCGCACCCGATGGGAGCTGACAGATCGTAACAGAGACGCCCTGCAATCCGCCTTCAGGGAGGTGTTTGAGCGCGAGCTTGCGGAGACGGGCGACTATGAGATTGTCACTGAAGCTGGCCCCAACGTCATGCGCGTCAGCGCAGCCATCACCGCCCTCGCCCCCAGCGCCACCATGGACGACAACCGCTCACGCCATGTGGGTCGCACCCGGGTGTATACCGAGGGCGCGGGCAGCATGTCTGTGGCATTTGTGATGGCCGATGCGGAGAACGGCGAGGTGTTTGCGGTGATCAAGGATACCCGCAGCGGCAGCCCGGTCTGGGGTGTCAACAACTCGGTGAGCAACATGGGCGACGTGCGCTTCATGTTCAATCGTTGGGCCCGCATGCTGCGCGCCCGGATGGACATCGCCCACGGCTACTAACACCGTGGGCAAGACTGGCGAGTGCTAGCCGGCGCTCGCCATCACCGCCCCTTCATCGAAATCCGCCTCCAGGGCTCGGCTATAGCGAGCGAAGAACTGCTCGCGAATGCGCCGCTTACTGTTGCGGTGGCTCTTGAAGTCCAGGGACGCTGCCGCCTGAGCAACCATCTCCGCGGTTGCCATCAGTTCGCCTTCTTCCACCGCCTGGTCCAGAAAGCCCGCCGTCACCGCCCCGTCGGCGTCGTAGATCCAGGCCAGGCCTACCGCCTGGTTGAAATGTGAGGGCGTCAACCGCGCGCGGGCCAGCTCGATACCAAACCAGGGCAGTGTCATCCCGATGGCCGCCTCATTGAGGCCGATCTTGTAAGCGCCGCGAGTGCCGATCCGGTAGTCCGCCGACAGGCAGGTCAGCGCGCCCATGGCCAGGGCATGTCCAGTGACCGCCAGCACAACCGGCGTGGCGAAGTCCATAAGCCGGTGCGAGAGGTCCGCGCCGGCGCGCAACAGGCGCAACATCTCGTCGCCACCGCCACCCATCACGTTCAAATCGAAGCCCGCGGAGAACTTGCCGGGGCGACCGGCTATCAGCACGACCTTGCCCGCGGCATCGGCCGCGTCCAGACCGGCATTCAGCGCCGCGAACATATCGAAACCGAGGGCGTTGGCCTTGCCATCGTCCATGGTCAGCGTCAGGTGGGTGTCAAACTCGGCCACGGAAACCAGGTCGTTCATGACTAATACTCCAACAATGAAACAAAGACGTGAGTGTAGACGTCGCCGGCATGAGATAACAGCAACACACGGCATCCACCTGATCACCTTGTCAGCGGTTAAAGAGATGGTTTAAGCAGTAAGCGGCGCATCTACAGCGCCTATGAGCAGCTACCACGCACTCCAAAAAAGTTTACGGGTTCGCCCGCCGGGGCGCGTCTCACCTTGGACAATGCATGCGTTCACCCACAAAAGAAGGTTCCTTGCAGACCGGCTTACGCCCGGGGTTTGCCTGGCGTACCGCTCACCCACTCGCACCGCTTCAGGACCACTCAGGTCGCTCCTCTACCACCTTCTGGCGCTAAGCTGTGCGGTTGTTCCTGGGATGGCCTCGGGCCAGGGCTCTGAGAGCTCCGCTGAGATCTTCGGCGCGGTCCAGTCTTCGGAATCGATTCAGAGCTATCCGCGGAGTTTCTTTGACCGTTTCAACCCGCAGAACGCGCAAGACCTGATCGACCGCCTGCCCGGCTTCACCCTCGACCTCGGGGAAGACGACCTGCGTGGCTTTGGAGGGTCTGCGGGCAACGTGTTGATCGACGGCGAGCGGCCTTCGTCAAAAGTTGGGGGCATCGAAGACGCGCTTCGTCGCACGCCAGCCAATCAGGTGGAGCGCATCGAGGTGATTCGCGGGTCCGCCGGTATTGGCGAAGCAGCGGGCCAGTCCGTTGTCGCCAATATCATACGCAGGCGCGACCTCACGGCCGGAAGCTGGGAGGTGGAATTGGAGCGGCCATCCGACGGTATCTATTACCCCAGCGCTGAAATCACATTCGCTCGCCGCCTGGGCAACTGGAACACATCCACCAAGGCGAACGCCTTCTGGGAGCGCTTCCCACTGGAAGGCCCGCGCATTCAAAGGGACGCGGATGGCGAGCTGATCTCCTCACAGTATGAGGACCGCCCCAGCGTGCTGACGGAGGGCTATCTTTCCTCCGAAGCCCGGCGCGCGCTGGCGGGCGGCACATTGACGGTGACCAGCCGTATTGGGCACAGCGAGTTTCTGCCGGATACGGAACGGCTTGGCTATGACGGCCGGCTACCCGATGGCCAGCCGGACGAAAAGTTCACCATCGACTTCGACAGCATCGTGGATGAAGGCGAGCTGGGTATCGACTGGAACCGGACCCTGGGTTCGGATTGGAACCTCAAGATCCTGTCGCTTTCCTCGCTGCAGCTGCTGGATGAGGACCAGGACGTGCGCACGGAGCGGCCCATTGGCACGGTGGTGTCCGGCTCAACATTCAGCCTGACCGAGGACGCGTTCGAGACGGTGATCCGCGCCGCGCTGGCGCGAGCCAGCAAGTCGTCGTTTCAGCCGGAAATCGGCGGCGAGATCACCTTCAACCGGGTCGACAGCGAACTCTCGCTTGAGACCTTTGAAGGTGATACCACGACAATCATTGATCTACCTGCCTCCGACGTCACCGTCGAGGAGTTGCGAGCCGAGGTCTTTGCCAACCTGATCTGGCTGGTGTCTGATCGGGTGAGCCTTGAGTCCGGACTGGCGTTCGAGGCGTCGGAAATCAGCGTATCCGGTGATGCCTCCAACACCCAGACCTTGTCTTTCATCAAACCGTTCGCGACGTTCATCTACGACTGGCGGCCCGGGGTACAGTTTCGGCTCGGTGCCCGGCGCACTGTCGGCCAGCTCAGTTTCAGCGAATTTGCGGCATCAGCCTCTGCCGAAGACGACAGATTCCTTGGCGGTAACCCGGACCTGGGCCCCGACCAGACAACGCGCGGCAGCTTCACCATCGATCTGCGCTCCGACGCGCGGGGTGCGCTGAATCTCGAGCTATTCCACGAATGGCGTGACGACGTTATCGAACAGGTCGAACTGCCGTCTGGCGCCTTCGGCGCAGACAACGCCGGAGACGGTCGCGTCTGGGGCGTGACCGCCAATGCCAGCCTGCCCCTGGCACCGCTGATTCCTGGCGGGCTGATCGAGATCGAAGCCGATGTGCGCGACTCGACTTTTGAGGACCCCCTGACAGGCCAGGATCGAGACCTGTCAGACGTCGAGAACCCCACACTGTTCATTGAGTTCCGCCAGGACCTGCCACAGGCACGCATCTCCTGGGGTGCTTCCTACCGCGCGACGCGAGACAACGCCGTGTACTTTGCCGACGAAGAGAGCTTCGAAGAAGACGGTGAAACGTACCGCATCTTCATCGAGACCACCCGCTTCTGGGGAATTCGCACCAACTTTGCACTGCGCAATATCGGCGACCGGAATTTCTTTCGGGAAAGACGCTTTTTCGAGCCGAGCCGTGGCGGTGAATTTACTGGCACCGAAACCATCGATAGGGATCGCGGCATGTTCGCCACCCTGACCTTCACGGGGCAGTTCTGAGGTGCGCGATATCGCGGAGCACAAGGATGCCCACAGGATTGTCGCCCGGTGAGGGCCGACAACAAGTAAGGAAACGCAGGCCCATTTCCCTCTTCACTGACCAAACCTCAAGGACGCAAGCCCATGGGACAATGTAATCGAAAACGCTTGAAACGCTGGTCCGCACTCTCAACTTTGATTTTCTGCCAGTCGCTGGTGGCACAAGCTCAGACCAACGCCGACTCGATTGAGGAAGTCGTCGTCACAGCGACGCGCACCGAGCAATCGCTGCTGACTGTCCCGGCTTCAATCACTGTCCAGGATGTCCTGGAACTGCGCCGCAACGGATTCACCTTCGGCAGCGATGAATACCGGGGAGTGACGGGTGTTTTTGTGCGTCGAGGTGAGGGAGATGCCGACGAGTTTCCTTTTGTGTCTTTCCGCGGCTCTACCGGAACAGAAGGCTCGATCAGCCTGGTGGACGGCATACCGTTCATCGGGCTGTTCGAGGAAGTGCAACTCAATGAGATTCCCTACGACGCGGTCGAGCGGATAGAGATCGTAAAAGGACCTGTCTCGGCGCTCTACGGGCGCGGTGCGCTCTATGGTGCCACCAACTACATCACCAGGGCACCGAGAGAGGATGCCTTCGTGGCCCGCATCTCCGGTGGCAGCGATGGCTACTACCGGGCGGACGGGTCCCTGGAACGCTCGCTGGGCGACGCGGGCGGCGTCATGCTGGCAGGCAGCTACGAAGACTACGAGGGCTGGCGGGACGAGGCCAGCCGCCGCATCTTCAATATCTTTGCCAGTGGTCAATTTGCGCTCGGAGACGCCACGCGGTTAGGCGTTTACCTCAACTACAACGACCGGGACACGGAGCTGCCCAACGGGCGCGCGATAGACGCCGATGGCAATATCTTGCCCTTTGACGGCGGGGACACCGGCTTCCTCGGATACGATGATCCAAACCAGGAAACCCAGAACTACCTGAGCGCGCTCCGCCTTGAACACCGAATCTCCGAGCAGCTTAGCATCGAAGCGAAAGCATCCTATCGGCGGATCGAGCGGGAGGGTTTCCTGAATTTCTTTGATCCTTTTGGACGAAACCTTGAGGCCGGGATACTGGGTTACAACGGTTTTCGCGGAGACACGACGCAGGATGTGTTCTATGGAGAACTGACCGCACGCTGGCAGAACTCGCGGCACGATATTATCGCCGGCGTCACCGGTGAACGCTCCGATAGCGACATTCTCAACTTCTGGACCGGCCAGAACGGGTTCACCCCGGAGTGCGGCTTTACCTTCTTCCTGGTCGAGGTGGATGCGCAGAGCGGCCAGGTGCTCAACGAAGATCATCCCTGCTTTGAAGTGGACAGCCTGCTCTCAGACAGCAGCTTCGAGAACACCTTCTGGGGGCTCTTCGTGCAGGACGAAATCAGTCTTACAGAGCAGGTCCGCTTAACGCTCGGCCTGCGCTATGACGACTTCAGCCGCGATGCCAGTTTCAAGGCTATCGACGGCGTCACCGCTGGCGGCGACCAGTCCGGCTCTGCGGACGCATTCTCCCCTAAAGTCGCCCTCTCATACCTCACCGACTGGGGGCAGGTGTATGTCGCTTACGGCCGCGGCTTTAATTCGAATTTCGGCGCCACCTTCGAGTGGGACCCCAGCCAGTACGCGCGCCCGGACGACCGCCCCACCACCATCGACAGCATCGAGCTCGGTGTAAAGGGGCGCTTCCTCGAAGACCGGGTCAGCGCCGAGGCGATTGTTTTCTACAGCGAACAGGAAGATCGCCGTCAAATCGTCAACAACCCGGCGGCCGACGAGGACTTCACCCAACCGCCGAACCTGGTCACCTTCGGCGACTTGTACACCAGTCGCGGCATCGAGCTGTCCATGATTGCCGCGGTCACCGACAGTACGACACTGCGCGCCAACTACACCTGGCTGGACCCCGAGTGGGATGAATTCACCATCAACACCTTCTCCGGCCCCGAGGACTTTTCCGGCAACACCCCGGTTGGCGTCCCGGAACACCTTCTGTATCTGCAAGTCGACCAGCGCATCGGCCGGAACGCCTCGGTGCGCGCCATTTTTGAACACTACACGGACTACTTCTACACCGTGGACAATGAGTTCGAGGATGGCGGCTACTCCCTGCTGACGCTGAGCGCGCGCCTGGAGCCAGAACTGATGCGCGGCTACGCCGTAGAGCTGACGCTGATGAATGCCCTGGATGAGGACTACTATTCGTACTTCGGAAACCGCAACTCACCTACCTATGCGATCCCCGGTCCTCCGCGACAGGTCCGGCTGGCGATCACCGGGAGATTCTGATGGCCCGTTTTCTGGCTTGTTCTGCATTGATGCTCGCGCTACTCGGCTGCGGCGACAGCGAATCCCCTGCGAGAGGGGCCGGGGGCAGCAACCCGACACCGGAGGGTGCCACACCAATCACCATGCCCTACGCCGAGACGTTCAAAGTCTACTTGCGTGACGGCTATCGCATCGTGGATCTCAAGGCGCCGGTGGTCAGTTGGGGCGGAGATGCCAAGGGCGCTGATCAACACGCCCGGATCGTTCTGGTGCCCAAAGAGGCAGAAGCGCCACCGTTAACCGGCGACCTGGAGGATGCGGTGCTTATTCGTACGCCCGCGCAGCGGGTTGCGGTCAACTACGGTTATCTCGAAGCCATCCTCACCAAGCTGGACATCGACGACCGCCTCGTCGCCGTTGGCGGCGTCAAGAGCTACGACGATGGCATCCGCAACAGAGCCCGAAGCGGAGAACTGGCACAAATCGGCTATGGTTGGCATTCACCCCCGTCGATTGCGCCGCTGGTCGGCGCCCGGCCGGACGTCTTTTTCATGGTACTCGGCGATCTTGGCCATGCCGAGCACTACGACAGGATCAAGGCACTCGGCGTCCCGGTGGTTCCGATCTTTCTCGAGGCTGAAACCAGCTATATGGGGCCGCTGGACTACGTGCGCCTGGTCGGCATGATTACCGGTCGCGAGGCGGAGGCAGAGGCCTTTGTGAGCGCAGTCGCCGATCGCGTCACCGCACTCAAGGCACTGGTAGCCGATCGCGCCCCAAGGTCAGTGATCAGCGCCTGGTTCGCCGGTGGCGGGCGCTGGATGGTCACCGTACGCAACGCCGAAAACCAGCTTCTGGTGGACGCTGGCGGCGTCAATCCCATGGCCCTGCCGGATGATACCCGCCTCGATGACTTCATGCGCCTGGGTTCGGAAAAATTGCTGGAGCAGGCCCGGGACATCGATTGCTGGATCATCCGGGATTCACATTCCCGGCCCTTTGAGGACACCGACTATTTGCAGCACTTCAAGGCATGGCGAGAGGGTTGCCTGTTCGCCTCCGACGGCTCGAACAAGCCGGAGGCTGACGCCTTCGACATCTATGAAACGGGGATGATCCGCCCGGACCTTCTCCTCCATGACCTGATAGGCATGCTTCACCCGGAGCTCCACAACGGCGAGTACACCTATATCCAGCCCGATCAGGAGACACCGCGCTCATGAGCACCGAACTCGAGACGAGATGGGGAGACTCCGGCCACGTGACCACTGCCGCGATGCTTGCATTCACCCTGGCACTGGCCGTTGTCGGACTGTTTACCATGTCCTATGGCCAGGTGGCCCTCGACTGGGGCCAACTCTGGAACGGCCTGTTTTACCCCGAGAGTGATCCAGTGTCCGCGCAAATCGTTCGAGATATCCGCCTGCCTCGGGTATTGACCGGGCTGATAGCGGGCGCCGCGCTGGGTGTATCGGGGGTGCTGATGCAGGCGCTGTTCCGCAATCCGATGGCGGACGCCTGGTCCCTGGGTTTACTGGCGGGCGGCCAGTTGGGGGTCGCGATGGTTGTTACCGCCGCCGCGTTCGCCGGGCCCGCGGCCATCGCCTTTCTCACCGCATTCAAAGGCATCGGCCTGTCAGCGGGAGCCATCACTGGCGTTGCCGTGTTTGCCGTGGCCATGGTGGCCCTCTCCCACCGCGTCGGCAACATCACCCTGCTGGTAGTGGGATTGATGCTTGGGTTCACCGTCCAGGGGCTGGTGAGCGTGGTGATCCACTTCGCCAACCGTCTCGGCGGCCGCGTCTACTCCGGCTGGAACGACGGCACCTTCGCTGCAACGACCTTTGACGACCTCGGTTTCATGGTCATCCCCATCATTGGCGGCATGATCATCGCGGTGGCGAGCTCCAAAGGCCTGAGTGCGATGCTGCTGGGTGAAACCTATGCGCGCAGCCTGGGGACCGACGTGCGGCGGCTGCGTCTGCTGACCCTGGGTGCAGTGGTGTTGCTGGTGGCACCGGTCACCGCCTATTGCGGCCCCGTGACTTTCATCGGCCTTATCGTCCCGCATTTTGCCAGGGCCATTGCGCGTACCTCTCAGATTCTCCCATTGATACCCCTGGCCGCACTCAGCGGCGCCCTGCTCGCTGTCAGCGCGGACACCGTGGTGCACCTCCCCTGGGAGCAGCACTTCCTGCACCTCAATGCCATCCTCGCGCTGGTGGGTGCACCTGTGGTGATTAGCCTCCTGCTGCTGAGCCCGTCACTCAGGGGGAGCGCCTGATGCTTGCACTGGAGCAGTTGGTTGCGGGCTATCCGGGACCGCGTGGGATCGTCGTCGAAGCGGCGTCACTGGAGCTCCCTGCCGGCGCATTTGTCTGCGTTATAGGCCGCAACGGGGCGGGTAAATCGACGCTGCTAAGAACGATTGCAGGGCTACAGTCATCACTCGACGGGCGCGTCACCTTGAACGGGCACGATATAGGAGCCATGAACGCGCGCGACCGCTCCCAGGCCATCTCGGTGGTGACAACTGAAAAGGTGTCCAGTCCGGGTATGCGCGCACTGGACGTCGTGACACTGGGGCGCCACCCCTACACGGGCTGGAGGGGCAAACTGACCCGGGATGACCAAATCGCCATCGACGGGGCACTGCGGCGCACCAATGCCCTTGCGTTTGCGCCCGCGGCCTTCGACAGCCTCTCGGACGGGGAGCGGCAGCGGGTGATGATCGCCAGGGCTCTGGCGCAGACCTCCACAGTCATGGTGCTCGATGAAATCACGGCGTTTCTGGATTTGCCCGGGCGCGTGGAGATAATGGCGCTGCTACGCCGTCACGCGCTTGAGGCAAACAAGATCATCATCCTCTCAAGTCATGATCTTGAGCTCAGTCTTGAGATGGCTGAGTACCTGTGGGTGGTGGGTGAGGGTCGCCTGGCGTATGGCAAACCGGGAGAGCTAATCGCCTCGGGCGCCATAGGCCAGGCTTTTGACAGCAACGACGTCAGCTTTGACAGGGAAGCCCATCGATTCAGGTTGCGCGCTCGTTAGACTGTCGAGAAAGGGCCTCGGGGCTGATGCCGAGCGAGGCCCAGCCTGGTATTCACCTGCGCCGCCTGCTATCTATGGATTGAACGAGCATGGCTTCTGCGCCATCTGCAATCAGCTCGAGCCCGTGGGCGTCTGCCAGTTGCAGCAGCGCCGCGTCCGCCTCGTTGAGAGCGAAGGTCGCTGTGATCTCTGTCGTCGCGTCGATGATCTGGCCAACACGAAGCGGCTGCTCGGTGAAGTGGCCGAGTTCCCAAAGGGTTTCTTCGAGCGGGCGCTCATCAAACACGAGCTGGCCACGCCGCCAGGCTGCAATGCTACGTGGGCTTGTCTCGCTGAGACTGCCTCCGACACCGTTCAGGTAGTAGGTCTGTTGCGCAGCACCCAGCCGCTGCTGACCTTGCTGCTGCGGACTCGCAATCCTCAGCACACCCTTTTTCACCTGGAAAAACGCATCGTCCTGCCCGTGACTGTGGATGGCAAACTCGGTATCCGCCGGGTAGGTAAAGGTCTGTCCCGCATGCACTACCAGTGGCCGCTCCTGGTCGCGGGCGACGGAAAACAGCACATCCCCTATCTGCACGTCGACATGGATTTCATGCTCTTTCTCCAGAATCCGGACCTCGGTGTTCCAGTTCATCCAAACCCTCGACCCGTCCGGAAGAGGAATCTCAAGCTGCTCGCCACGCTCAGTCCGATAACTGCGGAAGGGGCCACCTGCCCGCTCCGCCTGCATCTGCTCGCTGCGAGCGACTGACGGAACCACCGAAACCTGCGAATCCGGCGCAGTGGCCACCAACCCCCACAGGAGCAACGCCAACACGATGGACGCTGCTCCACCCGCGCGCAGCGGACGGTCCATCGCGCTGGCGAGCAAGACCTGGGCGCCGAGACGGGCCCTGTCGGCCCTGCCAAGCGGCCGATCACTCACCTCGCCAAACAGGGCCCATTCCTCTCGGGCCCGCTCGAGAGCGATCCGGTGTTGCGGCGAACGCTCCTGCCACTCCCTCAGGCGCTGCCTGCGCTCCAACTCGGGAAGGTCGGCCGTCGCTACCAGTAGTAGCAACGCCTCTTCATTCAGCGGCTGGTCTTCTGCATGGATAGAGTCTTGCATCAGTCTGCCCCCTTTTACCCTTGCCCGGACTTGTCGCTGTCGGGCACAGATGGCGCGGGACGCTCATCTGACCGAAGACGACGGTGGCAATGGAGTGTGGCCGCTGCGATTCGCTTCTCAACCGTTGAAAGGCTGACCCCAAATTTGGCGGCGATATCTTTTTGACGCATGCCGTCAATGCGAAATGCCAGGAACATGCGCTGGGTAAGCACCGGCAATTCATCCAGAGCAGCCTCGACAACCCTAAGCAAGTCATGCGCTGCTGCCGTATCCTCCGGGCCGGTATCGCTGTCCAGCACGGCGCTCGTCGCGGACTGCGCCTCATACGTCCTACGAGCCAGGGTCGCGCGATCATAGGAGTTGGCCATATTGGAGGCGGCGCGATAGATGTAGGCCTTGGGATTCTCGACGATATTGCTGTGCTGCGTGTTGAGTAACTGCTCGGAGACCATCTGCAAGACGTCCCGCGCCGCATCCTTGCAGCCCAGTCTTTTCGACAGAAAACGCAGCAACCCATGTTCCTGAGCTTGCAGGGTTTCAACCAGGACTGATGTGTTCACCTTGATGCCTTTCGGACAGCGCGCCACGCCCAGTATGCCACAGGCAAAGCGTTCAGCGCGCTGGCGACCCACCGATTAAACGCTGTGACAGGCGGCAGCATCCTGCTCCAGGTCGGAGGCGAACTATACTGTGGACTGACCGTGGCGAGGGCGGCGGGCCTGACAGGAGACCAATCGATGATTCCGCAGTTGGAGTGGCACAGGGTTGCCGCGCTGGACGAACTACCCGAGGGACGCACCAAGACTGTCACCGTCGGCACCACTTCACTGGCCCTGGTGCATTTCGACGGCCAGTACAGCGCCATGGATAACCGCTGCCCGCACCAGGGCGGCCCCCTGGGCGAAGGCTCCATCGAAACCGGCGTCGATGGCAAGTGCTGGCTGCGCTGCCCCTGGCACGGCTGGGACTTTGACCCACTGACCGGGGAACCCCCCGGCGGGCACGAGGACAGCGGCCAGACACTCTACCCGGTAGAGGTGCGAGAGGACGGCGTTTACGTGGGCGTTGAGCATGAGACGCCGCACGAAACCACGGTCACCGACATCATGGCGGAGACCATGGTCAACTGGGGCGTAAAGCGCGTGTTTGGCATGGTGGGCCATTCCAACCTGGGGTTGGCCGACGCCCTGCGCCGCCAGACCCTGGATGACAAGCTGCACTACATCGGCATACGCCACGAAGGCGCAGCGGCCTTTGCCTGCTCCGGCTACGCCAAGCTCAGTGGCAAACCCGCCGCCTGCCTGACCATTGCCGGGCCCGGCGCCACCAACCTGATGACCGGACTCTGGGATGCCAAGGTCGATCGCGCACCGGTACTGGCGCTCACCGGCCAGGTGCAAACCCAGGTCTTCGGCCCGGGGGCATTCCAGGATATCGACCTGAGCTCCGCATTCGAGGCCGTCACCCGCTTCAGCCAGCCGGTGCTGCCCAGTTCCAATCATGCCGAACTGATGTCCCTGGCCTGCAAGAACGCGATTGTCGAGCGCGATGTGGCGCACCTCATCTTCCCGGACGACACCCAGACCCTGCCCGCCGGCGACGCCCGGGCACAGGGCCCGCAGGGGCGCCTGGGCACAACCGCGGTGGCCCCGGACCAGGCCGCCAGCGATACCGCCATGCAGGCCATCGCCGCGGCGAAACGCCCGCTGATTATCGCGGGCTACGGCGCGCGGGAGGTGATGGCGCCGATCCTCGCACTGGCTGAACGCCTGCACGCACCGATAGTGACCACCTTCAAGGCCAAGGGCCAGATCTCGGACTTCCACCCCAACGCCGGTGGCGTGCTGGGCCGCTCCGGCACGCCCATCGCCTCCTGGTTTATGAGCGAGTGCGACCTGATCATTGCGCTGGGCTCATCCTTTTCCAACCACACCGGCATCGAGAAGAAGAAACCCATCATCCAGGTGGATTTCGAAGCCATGCAGCTCGGCAAATTCCACCCGGTGGATTATCCGGTGCTGGGGGAGATCGGCCGCACCGTCGAAGGCTGGCTGGCAACGCTACCGAACAGCACCGCAGCGGAGGACCAGCTTCCGGAACTGGCCGAACGCTGGGTCGCATGGCGCAGCGAAAAAGCCAGCCGTTGCACGGACGACCTGGGTAACGGCATCAGCTCCGCCGCCGTATTCGCCGCCCTCACCGAGGTGGCGCCCGCCGATGCGGTGATCTCCGTCGATGTCGGCAACAACACCTACTCCTTCGGCCGCTACTTCGAATGCCGCGAGCACCGGGTGCTGATGTCCGGTTACCTGGGCTCGATCGGGTTCA
>JANQLM010000006.1 GCA_028280635.1 Halieaceae bacterium
TGCAGGGCCTGGGGGGGCAGCCCGGAACCGCGGAAGTCCTCCTCCGCCATGGGGGCAATCGCACATTCGGTGGGCAGGGCCTGCCCGCTCTCGATGAGCTGGTACATAGTGGGAAGAAAGATGAACTGCAGCCACTGGTCAAAGCCCAGGGTGTCGATGCAGAAGGGCTGGGTGCTGGCGAGGGCCTCGGCGGTGGGGGGCTCTTCCTGCCACAGGTTCATCTGCCGCAGGCTGGCTTCCACATCAATCAACAGTTCGGCGACTTTGTCGGCCTGGGCCAAGGGGTGCTCCAGCAACGCTAATACGCTCGATTGTACCCGTCACTCGATAGTGAGTCGAAACGGCGGCAACGCCTCCAGCAGGGCCTTGCCATAGCGGCGCGTCACCAGCCGGCGGTCACACACTGTGACACGCCCGCTGTCGGTCTCGGTGCGCAGCAGCCGCCCGCAGGCCTGCACCAGGCGCAGGGCCGCATCCGGCACGGTGATTTCCATGAAGGCATTGCGGCCGCGCCGCTCCACCCACTCAGACAATGCCGCCTCAAGCGGGCTATCCGGCACTGCGAAGGGGATTTTGGCAATCAGCACGTGCCGGCAGTAATCCCCCGGCAGGTCGACCCCTTCAGCGAAGCTGGCCAGCCCGAAGATCAGGCTGCCGGCGCCGCCGTCGATGATCTCCCGATGGCGGCGCAGGATTTCATGTTTGCTGTAGTCCCCCTGCAGCAGGATACGCTCGCGCCAGTCCGCGGGCAGGCCCTGGTAGACGTCGTTGAGCTGCCGGCGCGAGGAAAACAGCACCAGGCTGCCTTCCTCCGGATCCAGCCAGCGCGGCAGGTTCTCCACCAGGCACTGGGTGTGGGCCTCGGGATCACCCGGGTCACAGTCCATGGCCGGAATGTGCAGCTCCGCCCTGTCGTGGTCGAAAGGGCTGGGCACGACCTTGAAGCTACCCGAGCGCGGCATGCCCGAATGCAGTATGAAGCGCTCAAAGCTATTGAGCGCGGTCATTGTGGCCGAGGTGGCGACCACGCCGGCGGCCTGGGGCCACAGGTACTGTTCCAGCAGCTCCGCCGCCAGCACCGGGCTGGACCGCAGCTCATAGGTCATGCCACCCCCGGCGCTGATGACATTGATCCAGCGCGCGGTAGGCACCGCCTCCGTGTCCGCGGGCGCCTCGGGCGTCGGCGCGGAAGCATAGTCAGACCAGAGGGCAAGATTACCCTCGGCCCGGCCCAGCATGGCGCCAATGGCCGCATACCAGGCCTCGGCCTCGGTGCTGTCGATACCCGTGAGATCACCGTCCATGGCATCTTCCAGGCGGTTTTCCAGCCTCTGCAGACGGTCCTGCAACTGGCTGAACTGTTGGGCCAGCCGTTCCGCCTGCTGCGCCAGTGCAAGGGGTATCTCACCCATCTCAAAACGCAGGTGCACACTGTCGTTGGGGTCCCGTGGCTCCGGCATGCCATCGATACCGGGCAGCAACTGGCTGGCGACATCCAGTTCCGCCGCGGTGGCCGCAAAGCGTTCCTGCAGCTTGAGCATGGCCTCCGACAACTCGGGCACCGGCAGCGCCGCCGCACCCTGGCCAAGCTGCTGCCGGCTGTCATCCGCCCATTGTCGAGTACTGCCGAGACGACAAAAGGCCGAGAAGTGGTTGAGCGCCTTGGCCGGCAGGTGATGGCCTTCATCGAAGATATAAACCGTGTCCTGGGGAGCCGTCAGGATCGCGCCGCCGCCCAGGGCCAGGTCGGACAGCACCAGGTCGTGGTTGGTGACAATCACGTCCGCATGCTGCAGGGCATCGCGGGCCTTAAAGAAGCTGCACTGGCCCACGTTGGGACAGCGTCTGCCGCTGCAGCCGCTGTGGTCGGTGGTCACGCTGAACCAGGTAGTGTCTGCGACCTCGTCACGCCATCCATCGCGATCACCGTCCCACTCCCCCCGGCCCAGGGCTTCGGCCATGGACTGGTACACCGGCAGCGCGTCGGCGGCGGCGTTGGTTTGCATCTCGTCCGGATACAGCGGGATCAGCGGGTCGCTCTCTCCGCCGCTGGCCAGCAACTGGTCGAGCCGCGACAGGCAGATATAGCGTCGCCGGCCCTTGGCCAGCACAAAATCGAAGGCGAGGCCGCTGTGCCGGCGAATATCCGGCAGGTCCTTCAATACGAGCTGTTCCTGCAGGGCGATGGTGGCCGTGGAGATGACCAGGGTTTTCCCCAGCGCCCGCGCCAGCGGAATGGCAGCCACGGTGTAGGCGATGGTTTTGCCGGTACCGGTGCCGGCCTCGATGGCAACCTGCGGAGACGCCACGGAATCCTCAGCTTCCATGCGCGCCAGTGCATTGGCGATCTCGGCAATCATCTGGCGCTGGCCCCAACGCGGGCTCAGGGATTTGCCGTCTATCAGGGCGGCGTAGGCCTGGCGAATCTCGTCCTTGGATTCCTCAGACAGCAAGTGCGTTGTCGCCCCCGGTTTCCAGCAGTTGCTGGCGGCTGGTGATGGCATTGGCGTAGATGCCCAGGGCGTAGTCGCGCTGGGCCGCGGGTATGGCCTGGATGCGCTGCTGGAAAGCCAGCTCGCTGCAGCTACCTGGCAGTTCACCAAGACCCAGAGAGGGTGCCTCGGCGTGCAGGGCCCGCCAGGCGTAGCCGTTGGTGGCGTGCAGGCGGTAGTTGCTGATCACCTGGCGATCCATCTCTGCCGCCACCTGCTCCGGGTTGTCAAAATTTGCCCCCAGCGGCTCGCCAAATGCCACGTGCACCAGGCCTTTGTTGCCGCTGATACCGGTGGCAATGCTGGCGACGTCTTCGTGCTCGGCCTTCTCATAGCTGCCGGAGCTGGCAATCTGGGCGAGCTCCGCCGCCTTGAGTCCATCGCAGGGATCCAGCTCATAGGAGATGGAGACCGGCACGATATTCATCGAGGCAATGAAGTCGCCGAAACTCTCCGCCTTGCGGTCCTGGCTCATGGCCAGCATCTTGATAATGGCGGGCTCGGTGCGGTCGAGACCGTCCTTGGCGCGCCCCTCGCGCTGGGCAATCCAGATCGGCGCGCGATCCACCTGGATGGAGTGGCGGATATAGGCTGACAGCTCCCGGTAGGCCTTGAATACCTCGCGAGGGCCGCGGGCCGAGCGCTTGACGACAAAGCTCTTGTTGAGGCGCATCAGGTCGGACACGTAAGGCTTGGTCAGCAGATTGTCGCCAATGGCGATGCGCACCGTGTCGAAGCCATTGTGATAGAGCGCGTAGTTGGTGAAGGCCGGGTCGAGCGTGATGTCCCGGTGATTGCTCATATACAGGTAGGGCGTGGCAGGGTCCAGCTTGTCGAGGCCCGATACCGAAAAACCCGCCGTGCTGTCCTCAATCATCTGCGACATGTAGCGCTCGATGATCAGCTGGAAGCCTCGCACATCCTTGACACCCGCCAGTTCCACCCGCAGTGCGCGCCGCACCAGCGCCCGCAGCGGCAGCCCCAGCCAGTCGGCCAGGCCCTTGAACTTGAGCCGGCAGATCGCCGCCAGGAACTCGCTGTCATCGAGCAAACGCTCCAGCACGGCGGGAACTTCAGCGTCATTGTAGGGCCGGATATCGGCAAACTGGTCCATGCGCGGGGGACGGCTTGTGTGGAAGGCGCACACCTTATAGCAAAGCTCTGCGTTAGTCATCCGGGCCCGGATTTCACCGCCAATCGGCGGTCAAGCCGGGCGAGATTCATGCTATGCTTGCGCCCGCTTCGAAGCCCCCTAATTTGTTTGGAGATTGTATGGAAGCCACAAACTCATTGCTGATGGTGCTAGGCGTCGCCGTTCTGCTGGCCAGCTGGGTGGTACTGCTGATCACCTCCTGGAAAGAGGATTTCAGCTGGGGACTGTGCTCGGTATTGCTGCCGCCCCTGTCCTACTGCTACGCCCTGTTTCGGCTGGACAAGGCCGGCGAAGCGCTGGCGCTCGCGGCGATCGGCTGGGTGCTGTTGTTCCTCGCCTTCTAGCCCTGCCCGTCCGGCAAAAAAACGCAGCGGGCGGGGTTCATTACCAAAGTTTAATGAATCCTGCCCCTCCACCTTAGCTCTAAATTCCCCTTTAAAAACAATAAGATACCGCGCAGCACAAGCGTGCGGCTACGCACCCGTGCGGTGCACCTGAAAATCCATGATCTGGTACACACAAGGTGCCGTAAAGAGCCGGTAGAATCCGCCGCAGTTCCATTTTAGAGCTGATTTTTAGTTTTTGTTTGACCATTTACCCAAGGGGAAATCATGAAGTCCATAGTTACTACTGCTATTGCCAGCGGCCTGCTGGCCCTGTCCGCGTCTGCCTTTGCAGCCAAGCCGACCAGCATCGTGTTCGACTCCAACGGCAAGGCTGCCGATGGCACCGAGTACGGCAACTACCACGTGAAGTGCTCCAACGGCAAAAAGATGCCGCTGACCGCCTGGGACAACCGCAAGAAGTGGTGTGTCGGCGAAGCTTCTTCCGAGAGCTGCGAGAAGAAGCAGATCAAGGCTGCCAAAAAGGCCTGCAAGGCGGCCTGAGTCCTTGTTTCTGTGAAAGCTGATCGGGCCCGGTCACGGGCCCGATCCCCGTTTCCTTCCCCCGCCAACCGGCAATTTTTTAAGCCCCGCTTCCAACAAGCGCTGCTTGCCGCGCGCTGTCTGACACAAACCTCGCTGTCGCCGCCAGCTGCGGTCAGTCCGCGGGTGCCGCGTCCCCGGTACCCAGCACCAGGCGGGCCAGTGTCATGATCAGGGTGAGCTGCTTTTCTTCCGCCTCCGCACCGAGCGGGTCTTCGCCCAGCAAATCCCGGTACATGGGCGCCATGGTGATATAGGACATCACCATATTGTTGAGTCCCATGACCGCCCAGGGCTGCAGCTCGGCCACCGGGCCCAGGTGCGGCGCGGCAGCACTGTCGGGGGGCTCAAACATGGGCCGGAACAGCCCATCCACCAGGGCGTCCGTATGCGGGCTGCCGGACAGCGCGGCATGCTGCAGCAGCCGTGCCAGGTTCGGACGCCGGTGGTGCATGCGCACGGTGATTTCCAGCCAGCGGTAGATACCATCCGCCGTCAGCGGCGACTGTCGCAGCTCATTGAGGGGCGCGGTAAAGTCGGCCAGCAGGCGCTCGACAACAGCGCCATACAGGGCTTCCTTATTGCGGAAGTGGTTGTACAGACTCGGGGAGCGGATGCCGACACGATCGGCGACGTCGCCCAGGGAGGTCGCCGCGTAGCCGCGCTCCGCGAACAGGTCCTCGGCGGCATCAAGGATGCGTTCGGGCGTGGATTTTTCCCTGCTGGCGGCGGCTACACTCATGGCGGGATACTAACTAATAGTTATTAGTAATGCTATTTTACGGCCATGGACAGACATAAAGACATCCACGCCATCGAGACGCTGATCTATCACTACGCGGACCTGATCGATGCCGGCCGCTTTGAAGACGTGGCGCGGCTGTTTGCCAATGGCTGCGTGGTGAGTCCGGACGGCGAGGAGTGCGCCGGCGAAGCCCCTGTGCTGGCCTTGTACCGCAAGACGGCGCGCATCTACCCGGATACCGGCACGCCCTGTACCGAGCACATCACCAGCAATGTGTCGGTGCAGCTCTCCGAGCAGGGTGATACCGCGACCAGTTCCAGCCGCTTTACCGTGCTGCAGGCGCGGGAAGACTTTCCCTTACAGGTAATCATCGCCGGCCAGTACCGGGACCGTTTTCGCAAGCGTAACGGCCAGTGGGAATTTGCGCGCCGGGAGATGTACCCACGGCTGATCGGCGACCTCTCCCGCCACCTTATGGTGCCGCTAAGCCCCTGATACCGTTGACAGTTCGGGGCGAAATGTGAATAATCGCGCCTCCCTAGAATTTGTGTACAGAGGTAACAACATTGGCAAACTCACCGCAAGCCAAAAAGCGGGCACGCCAGGCAGTCAAGCGTCGTGGGCACAACGCGAGCCTGCGCTCACTGGTACGTACGGTCATCAAGCGCGTTAACGCCGCCATCGAAGCCGGCGATGCAGAACAGGCCAAAGCCGCCTACAGTGAAGCCGTCCCGGTTATCGACCGCATGGCAGACAAAGGCATCATTCACAAGAACAAGGCTGCCCGTCACAAGAGCCGCCTGAATGAGCAGATCAAGGGCCTCTCTGCCTGAGCGCAAACGCCCCGCCTGACAGTTCTTCATAAAAAAGCCGGCTGATGCCGGCTTTTTTATGCCTGGTCTTTTCATTTCGTTCCTATGCCGGCTGGCAGGCGCCGCCAGCGTTACCGTGGATGGGCTTCGAGAAAGCCGTCGGCGAACCGAATCGCAGCCTCGGGTTTTTCGGCAATCTTCTTCACCTCCGCCGTGGCCGCATCCCGGTCCAGGCCATCGAGATGCACCCGGCCGATCATCCACACCGCCGCCGCTCGCGAGGCGGAGCCGCAGTGCAGGTAAACCGGCTGCATCGCGGGATCGCCCATGGCATCAAGAATCTCCCGTACCGTGACCGGTGACACCTGCCTGCGGCTGAGCGGCAGCTCAAGGTAGTTGAGGCCGGCCGCGTCCGCCGCCTGACGGCTGGCGCCGTGGTCGACATTGGTTTCGTCGCCGAAGCGCAGGCTGATCACGGTGCCATAGCCGGCGGACCGGAGCTGCGACATCGCGGCGGGTGCCGTGGCACCGCCAAATCCAACACGCTCACCGGCAAAGGTCGCGGCGGCGCTTAGCTCCGAGTAGTTCTTGATTCCCTGTATCTCGTGCTTCTGGATAGTCGCGGGTGTCGGCGTTGTCGCACAGCCGGCCAGAAACGCAGCCAGCAGCAGGCCCAAACGGCCCCACACGCTATTCCATCGCATCAGGCTCATCCCGTTCCCCGTGAGGGCCTACAGTCTCAGCACCTTTTCACCGCGGGCAATACCCGCCACACCGCTGCGCACAACTTCGAGTATCGAGGCATCACCCATGGCCTCGACAAAGGAGTCGAGCTTGTCGGCGGTACCGGACAGCATGATGGTGTACACCGAAGGCCCCACGTCGACAATCTGGCCGCGGAAAATATCGGTACAGCGCTTGATCTCGGCGCGCTGGGCGCCGGTGGCACGGACCTTGATCAGCATCAGGTCGCGCTCGATGTGCGCACCCTCGGTGAGGTCGACTAGCTTCACCACATCTACCAGCTTGTTGAGCTGCTTGGTGATCTGTTCAATCTTGCGGTCGTCCCCCACCGTGGTCACGGTCAGCCGCGACAGGGTCGCATCTTCGGTCGGCGCCACGTTGAGGGTTTCGATATTGTAGCCACGCTGCGAGAACAGCCCTACCACGCGCGACAGCGCGCCCGGTTCGTTTTCCAGCAGTACGGATATGATTCTTCTCATCAGGTGCGCTCCGTTTTGCTGAGCCACATGTCGGCCATGGAACCGTTGGGCGCGACGTGCATCGGGTAGACGTGCTCCGCCGGATCGACCATCACATCCACGAATACCAGCCGGTCCTTCAGGGCAAAGGCTTCATCCATCTTGTCATCCAGCTCGGAGAGGTCCTCGACGTGGATACCCACGTGGCCATAAGCCTCCACCAGCCGGGTGAAATCCGGCAGTGAATTGGCATAGGCCGACTCCGAGTGCCGCCCCTCGTACTGCATGTCCTGCCACTGCTTGACCATGCCGAGGTAGCCGTTGTGCAGATTGATAATTTTCACCGGTATGCCGTACTGGCTGCAGGTGGACAACTCCTGGATATTCATCTGGATGCTGCCCTCCCCGGTCACACAGGCCACGTCTGCATCCGGAAAGGCGAGCTTGACCCCCATGGCCGAGGGCAGGCCGAAGCCCATGGTGCCGAGGCCGCCGGAGTTAATCCAGCGCCGGGGCTTGTCGAACTTGTAGTACTGGGCGGCGAACATCTGGTGCTGGCCCACGTCCGAAGTGACATAAGCCTCGCCGCCAGTGGCCCGGTACAGGGATTCGATGACCTGCTGGGGCTTGATCGGCCCGCCGGTTTCATAGCGCGGCGCCGTCCACAGGCCATGGGCTGCGCGCCACTGGTCGATCTGCTGCCACCAGCGCTCCAGGGCCAGGGTGTCCGGCAGTTCCGGCATCTCCTCCCGCTGCTGGGCAATCAGCGACATCATCTCCCTGAGTACGCCGTCAACCGGACCGACGATGGGCACGTGGGCCTGCACCGTCTTGGAAATGCTGGTCGGGTCGATATCGATATGAATGATCTTGGCGCCGGGACAGAACTTGTCCACCGTATTGGTCACCCGGTCATCCAGCCGTGCGCCCACCGCCAGGATCACGTCGGCGTTGTGCATAGCCATATTGGCTTCATAGAAACCGTGCATGCCCAGCATCCCCAGGAACTGGCGATCAGAGGCGGGGTAGGCGCCCAGGCCCATCAAAGTATTGGTGACCGGGTAATTGAGCATCTGCGCCAGTTCGGTGAGCAGATCGCTGCTGTTGCCGAGGATGACGCCGCCGCCGCTGTAGATCACCGGGCGCTTGGCGCCGAGCAGCAGTTTTACCGCTTTCTTTATCTGCCCGGAGTGACCGCGGTTGGCGGGGTTGTAGGAGCGCATCTTGATGGCTTCCGGGTATTCGTAGGGGTACTTCTCATCCGGTTTGGTGAGGTCCTTGGGAATATCCACCACCACCGGCCCGGGGCGGCCGGAGGACGCAATATGGAATGCCTTCTTGATGATGGCGGGAATCTCTTCCGCCTCCTGCACCAGAAAGCTGTGCTTAACGATCGGCCGGGAGATGCCGACCATATCGGTTTCCTGGAAGGCATCCTCGCCGATCAGGTGAGACTGTACCTGGCCGGACAGCACCACCATCGGAATGGAATCCATGTAGGCCGTGGCGATGCCGGTGATGGCATTGGTGGCTCCCGGGCCGGAGGTCACCAGCACCACCCCCGGTTTACCGGTGGCCCGGGCGTACCCGTCAGCCGCGTGGGTGGCTGCCTGTTCGTGGCGCACCAGGATGTGGGGGATGCTCGATTCCTTGAACAGAGCGTCGTAAATATGCAGCACGGCACCGCCGGGGTAGCCAAAGATAAAGTCGACACCTTCGTCCTGCAGTGCCCGTGCGATCATCTCGCCGCCGGAGAGTAGTTCCACCGTCTTGTCCTCAGTCTGCCTCGCGCACATGTCCGGCACGAGGTTCGCAGGGCCAGTACGGCCATGCGGGTTGCACGAAGTAGCGAACACCAAATGATTCGCTACGCGAGGCGACCATCTTCTGCGGCCGGTGCTGCAGACAGCGCAGCCTGTCGAGGCCGGTTGGCCGGCTCGAAGGATTCGCAGGGGAGATTTTCAGGGGAATGCCGCATACGGAATTATCCGGCACACGAGCCCGCTGTTGGTCGCCCTGCGAGGTAGCGCAGATGGTGGCCACGACAGTGCCAATACGGCGCCTGTCGCTATCGGGTTCCCGGGATGTCGACGCAGACCAGTAGCAGTCTCGAGCGTCAATGACAGCGGGCATCACCATACGTGCTGCCGCTGTTCCCACACCGGGAGAGCGCATTTTTCTCGCTTAACGGACCTGTGTCAATATCTGAAACACCCGAGTTGCACCGGTTTCGATCATGGGGTACTTTCGGGGCAAATCAATGCATGGAGAGACGCTCTTGCGCGGAGCTTCCCTTACAATTCAAAGCCTTAGCAACTTTGGACCAGGCCTTAGAAACGCCGGCCTGCTGGCCATTCTGCTGCTTGGCACACTACTTGCGCCCGCCGCCCTGGCGGAGAAAGGCTACTACAAGTGGATTGATGAGCGCGGCAACCCGCACCACAGCGACCGGCCACCGCCCGCCGGCGTGGAGTATGAGTTTATTTCTACCGAGTCCGGCCTGTCCCGGCGCGTCAGCGCCGAGGACAATACCGCCAATCCGCCGGGCTGGGAAACCTCGGCCCCGGTGGGCAGCGACGAGCCCAACGCCGCAGAACAACAGGCCGCGATTGAGAAGGATCCCGCGATCTGCGACCAGGCGCGGGCCAACCTCGACACCCTGGGCTCCCTGGCCCGCATTCGCATCCGCGACGACGACGGCATCCGCTACCTCACCGAGGAAGAGAAAGAAGTCCAGCGCAAGAAGGCACAGGACCTGATTGCCGTTCATTGCGGTTCCTAGCTTTTTATAGAACCGCTGGAGTTTTGCGCCACTAAGATCAGATAGAGGCGCTACATCACTGTTTGAGTTCTTATCCGCTGAAGTTTTGCGTCTCTATGATTGTTCAGAGGCGCCGGTTTCAGTTTGCGGTGCTACGCTCGGGTGGCTATTACTCCCAGGGTCTCGGGATCACCTTCCAGGGCTGTACCGGCGAGGGAGTCGCTGATTTGCTCGACCTGGAACCCCCCGGTTTCCAGCTCCCCGGCAATGCTGTCCGCGGTGAAGTACTGCATCCAGTTGTAGATCTCAAACGCCTGGCTGCGTTCGATGATCAGGTAGCGGCTCAGCGATACCCTTTGCTCCTCGTAGCGCCAGACTCCCTCCAGGCCGACATAGTCTTCGTCAGACCAGAATCCACCCATCAGGCCGGCTTCGATGTTTATACCCTCCCGCACCGCTGAAAAAGCACCCGCAGAAGGCACATCGAGCACCAGCCGGCCGCCGGGTTCCAGCATTGTGCGGATCCGGCCTAACAGGCGGCTGCGCTGCTCGGGCACCAGGGCCGCATAGTCGTAGTAAATCAAGGTGACGATATCAAAGCCCGTGGGAAGCACATCCTCGCAGTAGTTCGCCAGGGTGTATCGAATTTCATGGCCGCTCTGCCTGGCAAGATGACGTGCGTACTCCAGAGAGCCCGCCGACACATCCAACCCGCAGACGACAGCCCCCAGCCCGGCAAACCGGTTGGCATAGAGACCGGGGCCGCATCCCAGGTCGCACAGGCGCTTGCCCCTGAGTATGAGTTGCTGATCGAGCCAGTGGACAATGTGATCAATCTGCGCCTCGGGTCGGGAGGACAGTTGAGTATTGGGGTCCAGGTGAAACTCGAGCATGTGCCTGGCCAGTGCGGGCCGGGTCCACAGTTCGGTGGCGGTGGTGCGGGAGTACAGCGGTGGACGGCTGCAAAAATCCGACAGTTCTTCAAACATAGCAATTCCTCTGGAGCGGTGACGCTCCAACATGTAAATACAGGTCGATAAGAAAACCCGCACAGCGGCTGCGCGGGCTCGAACGGATGAGGAGTTGCTAGTTCATAATGCCGCGTAGTGTCCGTCCCTCCCGGGGCGGATGTCAACGCGTCAGGCGGCCTGATCGGTGGTGAAAACGGCGGCGTTGCCTGACAGGCCGGCGTGAATAGTGGAACCGGGCGGGAACTTGCCGGCCAGCAGGTCCTGGGCCAACGGGTTCTCCAACTGCTGCTGGATGGCCCGTTTCAGCGGACGGGCGCCGTAGACCGGGTCGAAGCCCACCTCCACCAGCTTGTCCAGCAGGGCATCGTCGATGTCCAGGGTCAGCTCACGCTCTTCCAGGCGGGCGCGCAGGCCGGCCAACTGAATGTGGGCGATACCGCGAATCTGCTCCTGGCCCAGCGGGTGGAAAACCACGGTTTCATCAATACGGTTGATAAACTCCGGCCGGAAGTGCGTGCCTACCACGCCCATCACCGCCGTCTTCATGGCCTCGTAGTTTTCCTCCCCGGCCATTTCCTGGATCAGGTCGGAGCCCAGGTTGGAGGTCATCACCACCACGGTGTTGCGGAAGTCCACGGTGCGACCCTGGCCATCAGTGAGGCGGCCGTCTTCCAGGACCTGCAGCAGGATATTGAACACATCCGGGTGAGCCTTCTCCACTTCGTCCAGCAACAGCAGGGAGTACGGCCGGCGGCGCACGGCTTCAGTCAGGTAGCCGCCCTCCTCGTAACCCACGTAGCCGGGCGGCGCGCCGATCAGGCGTGCCACCGAGTGCTTTTCCATGAACTCCGACATATCGATGCGCACCATGGCCTGCTCGGAATCGAACAGGAACTCGGCCAGCGACTTGCACAGCTCGGTCTTGCCGACGCCGGTGGGGCCAAGGAACAGGAAAGAACCGTTGGGTCGGTTGGGATCCGACAGGCCGGCCCGGGAGCGACGCACGGCATTGGCCACCGCCACCACCGCCTCATCCTGGCCCACAACCCGCTGGTGCAGGGCCTCTTCCATGCGCAGCAGCTTCTCGCGGTCGCCCTCCAGCATCTTGGCCACCGGAATGCCCGTCCAGCGGGAGACCACTTCCGCGACTTCTTCCTCGGTGACTTTATTGCGCAGCAGCGTCTTCTCCACATCGCCGGCCTTGCCGGCTTGCTCGAGCTGCTTCTCGAGCTCCGGTAGCTTGCCGTATTGCAGTTCCGACATCAGCGTCAGGTCGCCGCTGCGGCGGGCGGCTTCCAGTTCCAGCCGCGCCTGCTCCAGGTCGCTCTTGATCTGGGCTTCGCCCTGCACGGTGGCTTTCTCGGCCTTCCAGATCTCTTCCAGGTCGGCATACTCGCGCTCCACCTGGGCGATATCCTCCTCGAGCATCTCCAGTTGCTTGCGGGCGGCCTCACTGCTGTCCTTCTTGACGGCCTCGCGCTCGATCTTGAGCTGAATAAGCCGACGCTCCAGGCGATCCATGGACTCGGGCTTGGAATCAATTTCCATGCGGATGCGGCTGGCCGCCTCATCCACCAGGTCGATGGCCTTGTCGGGCAGCTTGCGGTCGGTGATGTAGCGCTGTGACAGCTTGGCCGCGGCAATGATAGCGCTGTCGGTGATGTCCACCCCGTGGTGTACCTCGTAGCGCTCTTTCAGGCCGCGCAGGATGGCGATGGTGTCCTCCTCATTGGGCTCGTCTACCAGCACCTTCTGGAAGCGGCGTTCCAGGGCCGCGTCTTTCTCCACGTACTGGCGGTATTCATCCAGGGTGGTGGCACCCACGCAGTGCAGCTCACCGCGGGCCAGGGCCGGCTTCAGCATATTGCCGGCGTCCATCGAGCCCTCGGCCTTGCCGGCGCCGACCATGGTGTGCAGCTCGTCGATAAACAGCACAATGCGGCCTTCCTGTTTGGACAGCTCGTTGAGTACCGCCTTGAGGCGTTCCTCGAACTCGCCGCGGAACTTGGCGCCCGCCAGCAGAGAGCCCAGGTCCAGCGACAGGATGCGCTTGTCGCGCAGGCTCTCCGGCACTTCGCCGTTCACTACGCGCTGAGCCAGGCCCTCGATGATGGCGGTTTTACCGACACCGGGCTCACCGATCAGCACCGGGTTGTTCTTGGTGCGGCGCTGCAGGACCTGGATGCAGCGACGAATCTCGTCGTCGCGGCCAATCACCGGGTCGAGCTTGCCTTCTTCGGCCCGGGCCGTGAGATCCACGGTGTATTTGTCCAGGGCCTGGCGGGACTCTTCCGCCGCGGGATCGTTGACCGTTTCCCCACCGCGCAGGGTGTCGATGGCGGCATTCAGGGCAGCTTCGCTGGAACCGGCGGATTTCAACAGCTCGCCGGCCTTGCCGCCGGCAGACAGCATGGCCAGCAACACCAGTTCGCTGGAGATATAGGCGTCGCCGCGCTGCTGGGACAGTTTGTCGGCCTGGTTCAGCACCCGACCGGCATCGCTACTCAGATGCACATCACCGGCGCCGCCGGTAACCCGCGGCAGGCTCTCCAGGGCTTGCTCGGCCGCGGTCTCCAGTGCACCCACATTGACCCCTGCCTTGGACAGCAGCGGCCTGGCAACACCGCCCTGCTGCTGCAGCAGGGCCGTCAGCAGGTGTACCGGTTCGATGAAGTTGTGGTCCCGCCCCACCGCCAGCGACTGGGCGTCGGCCAGCGCCAGCTGCAGCGGGTTGGTCAATTTGTCCATTCGCATTGCTCGAAACCTCTACGCTGCCGCGGCAGCGATGAAATGACTGGTATACCCCGGAAATGGGGGCAAATAGCCCTGTTTCAAGTATGTGATTGCGCGCCAACCGGCAACATGGCTATCCCGGAGACAATGCGCCCGGCAGCCTGACCATCGCGGCGCCAGGAGTGAAAACGCCGGGCGTCGGTATACGTACACAGCCCTCCGCCTGACACACCCAACACGCCGCGGGCTTCGAGTCGCAGGCGCGCCAGGGCCGGAAGATCCGCCAGGTACTTTGCCCCACGGGGCAGGAAGCAGGCGTCCACCGCCGCCCGCTGGCCCTTGTCCGCGCCTTCCAGGAAGGCCTCGCGCAACTCCCCTCCCACCTCATAGCAGGCCTGGCTGATCGCCGGCCCGATCCAGGCCACGACATCCCCTGGCGGCGAGGCCATCGATGCCAGCGCCGCCTCCAGGATGCCGGCCACCAGCCCGCGCCAACCGGCGTGAACGGCAGCCACCTCGGTACCCGCGCGATTGCTCAGCAACACCGGCAGGCAATCGGCGGTTTCTACCCGGCATACGATTTCCGGCTGCCGGGTGAACACCGCATCCGCCTCGGTACCGTCTTCCAGGCCGTCCGCGACCACCACCCGCTTGCCGTGGACCTGCTTCACCCGCGGTGCCGGGAATCCTTCGAGCACACCGGGGCGCGCGAGGTCGCCGCTCTCGCGGGTGGTGGAGAAGGCGACGACATGGGCCGGCGCCGGCCAGTCGGGTGTTATCAGCGTCAAACCGGGTCGCAGCGCCGCAGGCAGTCGAGCAGCGCCTCCATATCCTCGGGAAGGCCAGATTCCCATTCCAGGTCCTCGCCACTGCCGGGGTGTTCGAGTCCCAGCCGTTGTGCATGCAGGGCCTGTCGCGGGAAACTGCGCAAGGCCTCCACCAGCTCGGCATCCGCACCCCGGGGCAGTTTTGGCCGACCGCCGTACTGGGGGTCTCCCACCAGTGGATAGTGGATATGCGCCATATGCACGCGAATCTGGTGGGTGCGGCCAGTTTCCAGCCTGACCTTTACCAGGGTGTGGTTGGCAAAACGCTCGGCCACCCGGTAGTGGGTGACAGCGGGTTTGCCGCCGTGGCTGACCACCGCCATCTTCTTGCGCTGCCGGGGATGGCGGCCGATCGCTGCGTCCACGGTGCCGCCGCCCGTCATGGCACCCACGGTGACCGCGGCGTACTCGCGACTCACTGTGCGGGCCTGCAATTGCTCCACCAGGCTGGTGTGGGCCCGCAGTGAGCGGGCGACTACCATCAGGCCGGAGGTTTCCTTGTCGAGCCGGTGGACAATGCCGGCCCGCGGCAGCTTTTCCAGCTCGGGATAGCCGTGCAACAGGGCATTTACCAGGGTACCGCTGTAGTGACCCGCCGCCGGGTGTACCACCAGGCCCGCCGGCTTGTTGAGCACCAGGATATCCGCATCCTCGTACCGCAGATCCAGGGCAATCGCTTCACCCTGCCAGCCCACTTCCTGCTCCAGCTCCGCATCCAGGGTGACCCGGGCGCCCACCGCCACCTTGTCGCGGGGCTTGAATGCGGCACCGTCGACCAGCAGCTCGCCGCTGCGTATCCAGGCCTGCAGCCGGGAGCGCGAGAAGTCGGGGAACAGTTCCGCCGCCACCTGGTCTAAGCGCTTGCCATGCTGCTCCGGGCTGACAACCGCTTCCTGCTCGATGTGCTCCAGCATGGCGAATAGAAGCCTTCCTGTGGTTAAATACGCGCCTTGAAAATACCGCCTAAACCAATGTTAGCTTTTTATAAGACCGCTCGCGATCATCCATCTGCCAGCCATCGAGGTGCGTGCTCCCCTATCGACGCTGTCGATCAGACGGTCACAGATCGGGATACTGCTCAACAGCGACGGGGCCGGGCAAGAATCAGTGCTTTTTACAAGACCGCTCGCGATCATCCATCTGCCAGCCATCCAGGCGCGTGTTCTCCGGCAGGTGTCTTCGGTCAGGCAGTCGGAGATCACCATGCCGACCGCCACTGAGGCGCAAACCGCTTCATTCGTGAACCGCTGCTACTCCCTGCGCGTTGCGGCCTTAGGCTTGCTGTTGGCGGTTTTTATGGCGGGGTGTTCGAACAACGATGAGCTGGATTTGCCGCCGGGGGCGAACTCCTCGGAGTACGAGCTGTACCAGGAAGCACAGCGCTACCTGCGCAACAAGAATTTTGATCTGGCAGTGCAGGCCCTGCAATTGCTGGAGTCCCGCTTTCCCTTCGGCCGCTACGCTGAGCAGGCGCAGCTGGAATTGATCTACGCTCACTACTCCAACTTCGAGCACGAGGCCAGCATCGAGGCCGCGGACCGCTTTATCCGGCTGCACCCCCAACATCCCAATGTCGACTACGCCTTCTATATGAAAGGTCTGGCAGCCTATTCCCAGGACCTGGGCCTGTTTGACCGCTGGCTGCCGCGAGACATTACCAAGCGCGACACCTCCTATGCGCAGGAGGCCTTCGCGGAGTTTTCCCAGCTATTGGCGCGCTACCCCGACAGCCCCTATGCGCCGGATGCCCGCGCCCGCATGGTGCACCTTCGCAACCTGCTGGCCCGCTCGGAAATCAACGTGGCCAACTATTACTTCCGCCGCGGCGCCTACGTGGCTGCCATCAATCGCGGTCGCTACGTGGTGGAGAACTTCCCGCAAACGCCGGCGGTCGCCGACGGCCTGGCGGTGATGGTGCAGGGCTACATCCTGCTGGGCCTGGATGAACTGGCCCAGGATTCTCTCGACGTACTGGTGCTGAACTACCCGGACCACCCTTCAGTGGATGAAGGCGGCAAGTTCATCTCAAGCTATAGCGCCCAGGGCGTCGACCGCTCCTGGCTCAACCGGGCAAGCTTTGGGCTGATCGACCGCAGTGCGCCGCCGGAGTTTGATAATCGGCCCAAAGAGGGTTCTCTCTAGCACACCGCTCGAACTCACCGCCAATCGAGGCGCCGAGGGGCAATGTCGCTTTTCCTGAGGCCGCTCCCGCTCTATGCCCCGGCAAGAGCGAGGCCTGGGATTGCTGTCAATTCGCCACAACAATCAGCACGGACCATCTCGCCTTTCCGGGGTGGATGGGCGATAGCTTTTCCCGAAGCTTTATGGCTAGTGGCCGATTTTCCAGCCGGAGGTGATCGGGTAGCGGCGATCGCGGCCGAAGCCGCGGCGGGTGATGCGGACGCCGATGGGTGCCTGGCGGCGCTTGTATTCGTTAAGGTCCACCAGCCTCACGGCGCGCTCCACGTCAGCGCGCGCCAGACCCTGGGCGATGATGTCCTCGGCGCTCATGTCGTCCTCGATATAAAGCTCGAGTATGCGGTCCAGTACCTCGTAGTCAGGCAGGCTGTCCTGGTCCTTCTGGTCCGGGCGCAGCTCCGCCGAGGGCGGACGGCTTATGACGCGCTCCGGGATCACCGGGTTTTGGCGATTGCGGTGCTCCGCCAGCGCATACACCAGGGTCTTGGGCACATCCTTCAATACGTCGAAGCCGCCGGCCATATCACCGTAGAGCGTTGAGTAGCCCACCGCCATCTCACTCTTGTTGCCGGTGGTCAGCACCAGCGAACCCTTTTTGTTGGAGATGGACATCAGCAGCACACCCCGGCAGCGCGCCTGCATATTCTCTTCCGTGGTATCTGCTGCCAGGCCCTCAAACTCTTCCGCCAGGCTGGCCACAAAGGCCTCGTAAATCGGCTCAATGGAAATCACCTTGTGAGCCACGCCCAGGCGCGCGCTCTGCTCAGCGGCATCCTCCACGCTCATCTGCGCGGTATAGCGAAACGGCATCATCACTGCCTCCACCCGCTCAGGTCCCAGGGCGTCGGCGGCCACCGCCAGGGTCAGGGCCGAATCGATGCCGCCGGACAGCCCAAGCACCACCCCGGGGAAACCGTTCTTGTTGACATAGTCACGCACGCCGACGACCAGGGCCTGGTAAACCGCCTCCAGCGGATCGAGCAGCGGCGTTAGCTCAGCGGGCTCAATCTCACAGTGCCCTGCTTCAAGGCTCACGCGCAAGTGCTCCCGGGACTCCAGGTAGGCCGGCGCCCTGGCGCGCAGTTCGCCCCCGGTGCTGACGGCAAAGGAGCCGCCGTCGAACACCAGTTCGTCCTGCCCACCCACCTGGTTTACGTACACCACCGGTAGGACATTGTCCCTCGCACGGCCCGCCACCAGCGCCTCTCGCTCCTGCTGTTTACCGCGATGAAAGGGAGAAGAGTTGAGGTTCAACAGCAGGGCCGCGCCCGCCGCCCTGGCCTGGGCGATAGGCTCCGGCTCCCAGATATCCTCACATACGCTGAGGCCCACCGGTATGCCGTGGATATCGACGACACAGGCCTCGGTGCCGGTCTCGAAATAGCGCTTCTCATCAAACACCTGGTAGTTCGGCAGGCATTGCTTTGCGTACTCGGCGATCACATCGCCGCGATGGATAACCCCGGCCATATTGAACAGCTTGCCGTTGCGGCGGCGGGGGTACCCCAGCACCACGTAGGCATGGTCCACACCGGCACACACTGCATCCAGGGCCGCGCTTACCCGTCGTTCGATACTCGGGCGCAGCAGCAGGTCCTCCGGCGGGTAGCCGCACAGGGTCAGTTCGGGAAACACCAGCACCGGCCCACTCTGCTCCGCCTCGGCCTCTCGTACCAGCGCCAGGACCTGTTCGACGTTGGCGTCGAAATCCCCGACCAGGGTGTTGATCTGGGCCATGATGATGTCGAACGCGGGCATATTTCGGGGTCCTGTGCTGGGGCCGCATATTGTCTTGCAAAGCGCCTTTCTAAGCAAAGACGGGAGCAGGTACACTAGCCGCCAACGAGCAATACGGGATTCTTAATGTCGCAGCGGCCGGCCATACTGCACCGCCCTTCTCCTCCCCTCCAGGAACAGCAGAACGTCTCCCTGTTCCGCATCTACGTGGCCTATCGCTCGATCCTCTCGATCGTCCTGCTGCTGAGCCCGCTCAGCTCCGAGACCCGGCGCCTGCTGGGGGGCCTCAACCCCGAGGTTTACCTGATTGTGGCCATCATCTTCCTGGCCACCAACCTGGTGCTGCTGGCACTGATGCAGACGCGGCTGATTCACAACCGGGCCACCCTGTTCGGCGTGTTCTTTATCGACATCCTGGTAATCTCGGTGCTGTCGGATACCAGCGGCGGCATGTCCAGCGGCCTGCCTATCCTGCTGCTGGCCACCGCCGCGGCCAGCGCCGTGGTGATCGACCTGGCCAGCATCGCGACGCTGATCGCGGCGCTCAGCGTCATCGCCATCCTCACCGACACCCTGCGGCTGATCAACGCAGGCGAGCTGCCCTTCGACAGCCTGCTGCCGGCGGGCCTGCTCAGCGCCCTGGTGTTTGCGGTTTCACTACTTATCCAGGTAGTGGCGAGGCGGGTCGGCAGGGCCGAGGCGCTGGCGCGCGAGCGCACCGATGATCTCTACAACCTGCAGCGCCTCAATGAGCAGATCGTACGCAACCTGCAGACAGGCATTCTGCTGGTCTACGCGGATGGCAGTGTACGGGTGATGAACCAGGCGGCGGCCCGCCTGCTGGACCCGGAGCGGCCGATGGCGCTGGAGCAGGGCCGGGGCCTGGACGACTACCACCCGCTGCTGGCCGAGCAATTTAACCTCTGGCAGGAGAGCGGCACCCATAACGCCAAGCCCCTGCATATCGCCGACGATGCGCCCCAGGTGGTAGCTAACTTCAGCCCCCTGGAGGACTCGGGTGACGGCTACGCCCTGGTGTTCCTGGAGGACTACACCGCGGTCACCCAACAGGCACAGTCCCTGAAGCTGGCCTCACTGGGGCGGCTGACCGCCAGTATTGCCCACGAGATTCGCAATCCGCTGGGGGCCGTCAGCCACGCCGCCCAGTTGCTGGGGGAATCAGACCAGCTGGCTGAGAACGACCAGGAACTGGCGGGCATCATCCAGCACCATGCCAAGCGCATGAACAGTGTGATTGAAAACGTGCTGCAAATCAGCCGGCGCCAGCCACCCAACCCCCAGCGGTTGGCCCTGAAGGGCTGGCTGCAGAGCTTTCTTGAACAATATCGGCAAACCCAGGCGGGTTCGGTCAACGTGGCGCTGGCCCTGCCGGAAGACTGGCTGGAAATCACCTTTGACCCGGCGCACCTGGAACGGGTACTGGGCAACCTGTTGGATAACGGCCTGCGGCACAGCCGGTCGGCGAACGGCAGCGGGTGCGTCAGCATACGCGTGGAGAAAGTGACCGAAGCCCAGCGCTGCGTGGTCGATGTGGTCGATTCCGGCCCGGGCGTGGCAGCGTCGGAACGCGCAAAATTGTTTGAGCCATTTTATACTACCGTCGATAAGGGCACGGGACTTGGGCTGTATCTCAGCAAAGAACTGTGCGAAATCAATAATGCGACTCTCACCTATCGGCCTACCGCCACAGGGGAAAGCTGCTTCCGCCTCACGGTATCGCGGCTGGTTTGAGCAGGGCTTATGAGCACCAAGACCGTACTGATTGTTGATGATGAGCCTGATATCCGGCAGCTGCTGGATATCACCCTGAGTCGTATGGGGCTGGAAACCCGCACCGCCGCCGACCTGTCGGAGGCCCGCGCCGCGCTGGACCTGGGCGATACCGACCTGTGCCTGACCGACATGAAATTGCCCGACGGCAACGGCATCAGCCTGGTGGAGCACATCCAGCAACACTTCAGCGACACCCCGGTGGCCATGATCACCGCCCACGGCAGCGTGGAAACCGCAATTACCGCCCTGAAGGCCGGCGCCTTCGACTTCATCAGCAAACCCATAGAATTGGAGCGACTGCGCAGCCTGGTGGTGAACGCCCTCAAGCTGGAACCCGGCGGCGAAGCGGCGGAGGTCCAGGACACCACGCTGATCGGCGAAACCCCCGAGATCGCCGATCTGCGCGCCCAGGTCAGCAAGCTGGCGCGCAGCCAGGCGCCGGTGTACATCAGCGGCGAGTCCGGCAGCGGCAAGGAGATTGTCGCCCGGCTGATCCACTCCCGCGGCCCGCGCTCCAGCGGCCCCTTTATTCCGGTCAACTGCGGGGCGATTCCGCCGGAGTTGATGGAGAGCGAATTGTTCGGTCACACCAAGGGCAGTTTTACCGGCGCCACCGATGACAAGACTGGCCTGTTCCAGGCCGCCCGCGGCGGCACGCTGTTTCTGGACGAAGTGGCCGACCTGCCCATGGCCATGCAGGTGAAACTGCTGCGCGCCATCCAGGAGAAAGCCGTGCGACCGATTGGCGCCGCCGCAGAGGTGGCGACCGATGTGCGGGTCCTGAGCGCTACCCACAAGGACCTGGCCAGGGAAGTCGCAGAGAACCGCTTCCGCAGCGACCTGTACTACCGCATCAACGTGATCGGCCTGCATGTCCCCAGCCTGCGCGAGCGGCGCGAAGACATTCCGCTGCTGGCCAATTTTCTGCTGCAACGCCTGGCCAGTGCATCGGAACAGCCGGTGCACCGGCTGACCGACTCCGCCATGACCGCGCTGAGCAGCTATAGCTTCCCGGGCAATGTGCGCGAGCTGGAGAACATTCTCGAGCGCGCCTGTACCCTGTGTAACGGCGAAAACATCGAGGTGGAGGACCTGCGCCTGTCCCAGGGGGTAGAACTAGAGCCGGTGCAGGAATCCGCCAGCCACGCCGGGCCACCGCCAGTGGAGGCAGCCTTTGGCAACCTTGACGACTATCTCGAGAACATCGAACGCGAGGTACTGACCCGGGCCCTGGAGCAATCCCGCTGGAACAAGACCGCCGCCGCCAAGCTGCTGGGGATCAGCTTCCGCTCCCTGCGCTACCGCCTCAAGAAGCTCGAACTCGACGATTGACCGCTTCGGTAGCGACGCGGCTGCCGGCACCGCCACCCGCGATTCTATACTGACCTAATTGCCCCCAGGCCAGGTTTTGCCCCTGGGGCCCACTATCGCCCATTTGCCAGGGAAGGCCACGTGGGACGCTATACGTCAGCAAGAATAATCAGAGCGGCCACTCGCGCGCACTCCCGGGGCTACACGCTGCTGGACCTGCTGATCGCCACCACCATCGCCGGGCTGCTGCTGCAGGCCAGCTTTGGCCTGGGTGCGCTGATTCACAGGGAGCGGCAAATGCTGGCAGTACGGGAACTACAGCGCCTGGTGCAGTTCGCCCGCGGCCAGGCAGTCAATCTGCAGCGCGAGGTGCTACTGTGCGCGCTGGATGAGGAACAGGCCTGCGACGGGCGCTGGGACGGGCGCGAGGTGGCAGTGTTTTCTGACCTGGATCGCGACAAGCGGCTAGACCCCGGGGAAGCTCTGTACCTGGATCACTGGCCAGTGGATCGAGGCCGGCTGGCCTGGCGCGCGTCGCTGGGGCGGGATTACCTGGCCTTTTCCGCCATGGGCAGTACCCACCAGAATGGCAGCTTTGTGCTGTGTTTCGCCAGGCAGGGTGAGCAGCCGGACATTGTGCTCACCCTCAATCGGGGCGGCAGGCCTTACCTGAACACGCCCGGTGGGCGTCGCTGCCCAAGAGGATAGTTTGAAGTAGAGCGCGAGGCCTCAGTCAGTCGTCAATGGCTCGGCAGGGCCAGGCGCCTCAAACACGGCATCCAACACGCCGTCGGCCCGCACCACGATGACCCAGTAGCGTCCCACCTGGCTCGCATAGAAACGGTAAAAGTACTCATCGTCGTGGTGCAGTTGGCGAATCACCTGGGTGATAAACGCGCCGGGTTTGGCTGCTTGTGCAGTCTGCACGATGTTGTCAGGTACGGTACTGACGGGCACCATCACCTCACGGGGCTCATCTGCGGGCCGGTCATCGTCATCCAGCTGGGCCCACGAGACCGCGGGCACCAGCAACAGGGCCAGCAGCAGGGTCTGAATTCTCTTCATGTCACTCTCCTCCGCCGACGCCAGGTCGGCTTAATCGGTACTCCAGCTATTTTCGCTGGCCTCGAAGCCGTCGCCGTCCCGGTCCCAGAAGCGCTGTCCCAGTTGGTTGATGCGCAGCGCACCATCACCGGCCTGGGCCCCCACCGGAGTGGCGTCCAGGTTAAAGGTGGTGGCCGTGGCCGCCTGGATGGTCAGGTTGTACAGGGCGTCACCCTCGATGGGACACTGGGCCGGGTGCAGGGTAGAAGCCGGCGCGCCGGTATCGTTGCCGCCGTTGGCGGCGCCCTCGTAGGTGTAGTTCACCGCCCGGTACTTCTCCATCGCCTGGGCAAAGCCCAGCATGACGCCCATGCAATCCGAACGGCGGCTGCGTGTTACCTGGCTGTTGTAGCCAGGCAGGGCGATCGACATCAGGATGCCCAGAACCACCAGGGCGATAAGTATCTCGATGAGCGTAAAGCCCTTGTCACGCTTAGCTGCCATAGCTTTTCTCCCCTGCATCATTGAGTGATCTGCCGCGATCATTCCTTGCGCCAGAAGGTCTTGTATACGCGGTCCTCGGTCAGCAGCTCTGAAGGCGGCTGCTCCGGACCTACATACATATCACATCCAGCGCCGGTACAGATAATCACCGGCTCATCGATGATGCTGGTGGTCTTCAGCTCCGCACCACGATCAGCCTCGGTCAAACCGTCGACGTCATCCCAGTTGTTGATCGGGGCGCCGTCGAGCAGGTTGATCTGGTACACCCGGGTCACACCGGCCGCAGGAATACAGCGGCTGGTTGCCTGAGTCGGGTTGGGCTCGTAGGTGGTGAACGTGACCGCGTTGTTGAAGATCAGCGGCGTGCTGAGAATCTTCTCGCCCACGTTCGGCGTGTTGAAGTAGAAGCCCTGGGCCGCATCCAGCAGTTCAACCGCGCCGTCCACACCCTCTCCGACGTCGTTGTCCGTGGCGTCGTAGAGGTTGTCGTGGGTCAACTTCACGTAAGTCGGCGGGATGGTGTACACGTCATCCTGCAGAATCATGTAGAAGCGGTCGTTGTTCGTTGTCGAAAGCGGATGGGCCTGCCAGCCGGAGCCAATCGTTACCGCCAGCTTCTGCTGGTTGTTCTTGATCACCAGCGCCACGTCGGGGCTGTGGTAGAAGCGGCGGTTATTGGCCTCGTTGTTCAGGGTGCTGCCGGCGCCGAGGTCTGCGATCACGCCGCCGGTGATCAGGTCGTCGAGCTCTGCACCGTTCTTGATGTCAAAGCGCCACACCTGGCCGCCGGCATCACCGACAAAGATCATGTTGTCGGTGCCGGAACTGGTGATGTCCACTACCGCCAGGTCCGACGGGAAGGAGTAAAGCATGTCATCGAAGTCTTCGGTGTAGTTGACGCCGTTACCGCCGCTCCAGATCAGCTCACCGGTGAGGGCATCGACGATGTACAGGGCGCGCCCTTCGTTGTCGGTGACACGGGTCTGGGCATCGTCCTGGTCGGGGTCGTAACCGGCGGTGAAATAGATCACATCCCGCTCTGCACCGCCGATGTCGATGGTGCCGCGAACCGGGCGTGACCAGCTCTGGCCCAGCTCCCCGAAGTCGCCGGTGCCGCCGCGGATAACCCACAGCATCTCCGGATTATCGCGGTCTGTGACATCCATGGCGTAGTAATTGCGGCCGCCGCGACGCTGGCCGACATAGAGCCGCACAAACTCGCCGTCACCGGCAATCTCGCCGTTGCCGTTGGCATCGTTCACCCAGGCCGTCACGCTACCATCGATACCGTAGACGTGCGGCTGGTTGGTGCTGGACTCCCGCAGGAGGGTCTGGTTGGCCAGCAGGTCTTCGGGCATGAAGGCAAACTGCTCCACCCCGGTGGCAGCGTTGACCGCGTGCAGGTAACCGGAGTTGCTGCCGAAGTACACGGTAATATCAGGCTCTTGCTCAGAACCGCCGTAGGTGACGGCCACCGGCTTGGAGTGCAGCGGGTCGCCGACGAGGTAGCGGTTCTCGTTGACGACACCGTTACCGTCTTCGTCGTCCACATCCTTGCCCATCACCCACTCGATATGTTCGGCGAAGTCGGCATTGGACATGGCCGCGGCATTGAACATGGCCTTGGTGAGGTTAGTGTTCTCCGGCGAAATCCGGTTAACCGTGTTGGACAGGGTCGTGCTGGTAGAGCCGGCATAGTAGGTGAACAGCTTACGCGTATTGTAGGCGGGCGTTTCGCCGTTGGCGCCGCTCACCTCCACTTCCGCGCCGTCGGTCACCCCGCCCCAGGCACTCACGGCATTGTCACTGAAGAAGCCGGTCACCGAGTTGATGGCGGGCTCACCTTCCGTGGTCGAGTAGTCCAGGATGGTATTGTCGTCGCCACCCAGGCGGTACTTCTTCAGGTTGCCCGGCCAGTTCGGGGTTTCCTCGGGACGGAACACCGCGAAGTAGATCTCGCTGCGGTGATTCAGTCGGTTGAACTGGTTGATCGCCGCCACCGGTGCCACGAAGGTGCTGTTCACCTTGAGCACATCGGTGAGGATGTCCTGAACCTCGGCCACGAGGTCAGAAGCCTGGTTGGCCTCCTTGTACTGGCCGCCACCGGCCTCGGCCACATCCTTCAGCCACTGGCTGGAGAAGTTGAAGCCGATGGTGTGGGTGCGGATGATCTGCTCTTCTTTCAGGTCCGACTGGTCCTTAGTGTAGAGGTAGTTCACCAACTCTTTCACACAGACCTCGGAGCTACTGACGCTGGTGTCGCAGGTCTGGTTGCCAACAAAGGTCTTGATCTTCGACTCAGAGTGCGGCCGGTTGGCCTGGCCATCAGTCAGCAGGATGATATGGCTCTCCTTCTGGCACCAGTCAACAATCGGCGAGCTGTAGCTGGGTTCGTTGCCCAGGGTCTCGTTCTTACAGTCGCTATCGCCGAGGTTGTCCGGAGAACAACCGTTGGGGTAGTTATTCGTGTAGGTGCCAGGCACCATGGAGCCGTTGACGGACACACGGGTATAGGCGTGGGGGCCGCCGTCATTGGGACCGCCACGGCGCCGGCCGTAGTCGACCTTGCCACCGGTGTAATAGAGGGCAGCCTCATACAGGGTGTCCTGCACCGGCGTGTAGCCCTGGGTGTTCAACTGGTCGACTTCCTCGAGAATCTCCTGTCGGACCAGGCGCACGTCCGCCGCCTGGGTGCCGTCGTCCTGGAAGTTGATCACCAGGCGCGGCGCATACACCGGGTCGTAGTTGCTGGAGATCGCGCGCCGGGTAGTACCGCTGCTGCGGTAGACACGGAAGGCCATGGCATTGCCGCTGGCCCAGCCGCCGCGGTCCACAATGCTCTGCACATGGCTGGCAATATCCACCGTGCGCACCCACTCCCATTCTTCCCAGTTAGCGGTGATGTTCCAGTCGAGAGCACCGCTCCAGCTGCGGCTATCGACGGTGCCGTTGCTGTTGCTGAAGGCGTTGGCATCATCGGTCTGTTCGTGCTCAACCTTGATCGTCGTGTTACCCGAATAATCCCACCAGGAGGAGAACTCGATATAGGCAGACTGAATCTTGGCATTGCGGGGGATATTGATACCCGGGAAACGCAGGCCGGTCTTGCGGCTGTCCTGGAAGTCCAGGTCGTCAGAGTTCACCCAGACGTTGCTGCCCTCTTCCTCGACGTCGTCCTTGGTGTCGGTAATCTGCATGCTGACCGTGGCATTGGTACAGGAACTGCCAGGGGTGATGGTGGCCGAGTCGTAGGCGACGCGCAGCACAGGCTGCAGGCCGTTGTCAGCGTCCCGGGCCCAGGCGGTACGCAGGCCCTGGCCATAGAGGGCAAATGCCATCGGGTTGCCGCCACACCAGTCGGGCAGGTTGACGATTTCCTGCACCACCGTCTTGATGTCGGGTGACGTCACGGTCGCGTCATTGGTATCCCAGACCGGGATGTCCTCCCAGAGCACACCCGCCGAGGTGAAGCTGCGGCCGGCAATGGTGTCACTGGTGCTGTAGGCCACCGGGTTGGCGTTGCGCTCGCCGAGGATGGCAAGATCAGTGCGCTCAACGGAGTTGGTCTGTGCCACCACAAAATCGATAAAGGCATTGGTAATGGTTACGCCACGCGGTATATCTACATTGCTGAAACGCAGGCCGGTCAAGGTATCCGCCTCGGCGGGCGGCGAACCTACGTAGTACTCCACGGTCAGTTTCGGCGCATAGTCACCATCGTAGGACTCCATCTGGTGTCTAGAGACCACCGTGGAGCCGGCGCGACGTTCGAAAATGAAGGTCATGTCGGAGATATTGTTGCCGTCGCCGCGCCATTCCGGGTGATCGACAATATTCTGGACGATGGATGTGAGGCTGGGGGTAACAACGAATTCCGCGCCTGCCGGGTCGGTCAGATCCCACTCGACGCTGGCGGACGTGCGATCACGACCACTGATTTCATACTGGCGGCTGCCGTGGAACGCGGCAGACTCACCATACTCACCGGTAATGGTGATTTCCGCCGTGCCGCCGGTGCTGGAACCATCGACCTCGAAGGTGATGTAGGCATTGGTAATGATGGCGCCATCAGGTACTCGCGTATTGTCAAAGCGAACCCCGATAACATGCGGCTCGTCGGCATCACCGTCGTCGTACATGAACTCCAGGTCACCACTGCCGGTGTTGACCCAGTCATCGATGCCGTCCCAGTCGAAACGTTCCTCGGCGTCGTTGTTACCAGCACTCACCTGATCCTCGAACAGTTGCGCCTCGCCCACCAGGGTGCGAACCATATTGAGCCGGTCACCGTCGATGATCATGCTGCCGGTATGCCCGGGGTCGATCTTGAGATCACCGGTATTACCGGGGATGGTCATAACCTGCTGGGCATCGTCGTCGTAACCCGCCACGGTTGCGATGGTGCTGACAACACCCGTCACTTCATTGACATTGCGATCCAGGTTGTCGATCTGGTAGATCACCGGGCCACCCGGGTTGGAGAAACGCATCAGGCCCACATTGACATTGTTGAGGCTGTTGAGGAGGAGGTGCAGGGCGTCCTGCACGTTCTGCATCCGGGTCTTGCCGGTGCCGCTAACGGTGTTGCTCATGGAGCCGGAGGTGTCCACGATCAGCAGCAGGTTGGGGGCGACACCGCCCTCCGCATTGCTGCCGAAGAAGATCTCCGTGTCATCCGCCCATACCGGGGCTACCGCTACCAGGCCGGACAGGAAGGCTGCGGCAAAGCGCCGCCCCTGCCGCGCCAGCCGTGACGCCAGTGTTCCGCTCCTGTATTGGCCTACCGTGGCCAGAAGGGTCGATTTTGCCTGTTTCATAGCAGAATCCTCCGAGTATCCCCGACACTCAGTTCGCTTTGGGTTGTAATATGTAGAAACCTTGGGTGTGCTGGCTCTGCACGTTGGTGTTGGTGCGACCGGCAGTAGCGGCGATGGTGTAGTAGATCGTTGCCATGGAGGATCCACTGTCCCCCTTCTTCGCACTGAACCCCGGCGTAATGAAGTCGCCCAGGTAAGCCACCTGTACGGAGCCGCTCAGCTTCGCGTCGTCAAAACTGAAGTCCTTGGTGGGCCAGGCGGCGTTGCTAAGCCCGGCGACAAAGGCGTCACTGATCAGCGGTTCGTCATCCAGGGCTCGCTCGATACTGGTCTCCGCCGTCTGGAAAGTCAGCTCCTTGAGCTCACGGGCGGTGGCCATCTTCGCTTCCAGGCTGCTGGTTTCCATGGTGGAGAAGCCAACAAAGGTGGTCACCAACAACATGATCAGGGCGACGATCAGTACCGCGCCGCGCTGATGCTCTGTTCTTTTCAATTGCCGTCTCATCACTGTCTCAACTCTCACTCGTCACTCAAGCACTAGTTCTTCAACAGAACCGTGGTCTGGAACACCCGGCGCAGGGTCCGGTCACCATTGTGTGTATAGGTGGTACCCGTGCTGGCGATCTCCTGATCGAGCACCTGGTAGGCGCGCGTGTCCGGCGCATCCAGGACCTGCTCATAGCTCTGCATCAGCAAGGCCACCTGGATGCTGACAATCTCACCGGCGCCGATGTCCAGGGTGCCGTTATTGGCCGGCACGTAACGCAGTTGCCCGCCGCCCACATCCTCGCCATACAGAATCTGCATGTACTCAACGCCTTCGACCATCTCCAGCGCCGTGCCGTTAGTCAGCCGGAACAGTGCGTTCACGGGGATGTTGGCCGGCGTACGGCGGCGTCCGGTATCGGCCACGTACCAGACCTTCTCGAAGGTCTGCATCAATTCGGTGCCGGCGGGGAAACCCGCACCCAGGGTATCGGTGGTGTTGCCCGCCAGGCCAAACTGGAAGTTGGTAGCGCTGCCGTCGCAGGCCGGCGTGTTGGTCACCCGGAACAGTATGGCGTTGGAGCAGGAGGCAATGATCACGGTCTCGCTCTGGGATATGCACTCCAGGTTGCTGCTGACGGGTACCGTCGTAGCCGCGGAGCCCACATCAGCCTGGGTCGCCACGTTCAGCGGCCGCCCGTGGGCCAGGTAGACCACATCGCTGCCAATCCGGGCGTTGGCGCCCACCGTTGCGTTCAGGGCTGCCGGCAACGCCGGCGCAAAGCCCGCGGCCAGACGTTCCCAACCGTCCAGGGGCGTCCAGGTGACGCCGCTGGCGATGGGCGTGATAAAGCCGGTACGGCTGCCACAGCCTATGTAGTAGGCATCGCGCAGGTCGGACACCAGCAGGTCCAGGGCGATACGACCGTTCTCCTGCAGGCGTGCCAGGGAGGTCTCGATCTGCGAAGAGTCCTTGTTGGCCAGGAATACGTTGACTACGCCGAGTATCAGGAACGCGCCGAGGGCCATGGCCACCAGCAGTTCTACCAGGGTCATACCCGCTTGTCGGCTTATCGTTTTCATCTGCGCGCGCCTCAAAACAGGTCCGCCGTGTAGCTCACGCTACGGGTGACCGTTTCGCGGGTGAGGTTGCCAGCCGTGTCGTAGTCCCGGTCATCCCAGGACACCGTCACCGTGAAGGTATTGCCGGCACCGCGCACCACCGTGCCGGAACCGTTGAGCAGGACGGGGCGGTAGTCCGCCACCCCCTCGATATTGACGAAGTGCTGGACCCATTCACGGGTGTCTTCCACGCCCATCTGTGCGGGCGTGCAACCGACATCGCCGCTCTTGCAGCCGGGTGACGCCGGAATCGTGCCAGCATCGTTGGTATTGATATTGTCGTAGACCGAGGTGCCGCGATAACCCTGCACGTTGGCGCGCATGCGATCCATGATGTCCTGGGCCAGGTAGGTGGCCTGGGAGCGCATATAGGCACTCTGGTTAGTCTGGAAACTGACCATCTGCATGGCGGCGATGCCCAGCAGGCCCACCGTCAGCACCAGGGTGGCGACCAGCACCTCGATCAGTGTGAAACCCTGTTCGCGGCCAGTACGCTTCAACTGCATGCTCAGGGACATGAAGTCACCTCCGACCCATCATCGATATTCAGGAAGCCGCTGGCGTCTTCATCTACTGCCAGGCGAGCCTGGCCGGAAAGGTTCAATACCAGGGCCATGGCATCGGCGGGTACGCCGTCGCACACCACAATGGTGCCGCGCGCGTCAGCAAAACCGTCTTCATTGAAGGAAATCACCCCGGCCGCCGGGAAGTTGCGGGTGCGGATCGTCATCGAGCCGCCGGCCTCCTGCCCGACCCGCAGTAGCGGTTCGTCCGCGTGGCGATCGCCGTCATCCGCGGTGCCACCGCCGGTGCCATCGTCTGCGAATATGATCCAGCCTTGCTCCCAGGCGTTGCTGTTGCAGGTGTCCTGGTCGCTGCTGCCGCAGATGGCCACGGTGCTCGCCTGGCTTACCGCCTCGCTGCGGGCGGTGGACAGCATTGCATACACATCACCGATCGCGGCCTGCTGACGGTTGCGATTGATGGTGTCGACGAATGACGGCCCCACCAGGGTACTGAGCAGCGCGATCATCAGCATGGTGATGAGCATCTCCAGCAGCGTGTAGCCGGCCATGCGGCGGCCGGCAAGGGCTTCGCTGGTGCGGGCGTGGCCTATCTGCTGTCTGTCTGCGGCGTTCGACAAGGGTTTTTCCCTATCGTGAAATTCGCGGACACAATAGCAATTCAAGCCTGCCTGCAAGCCAAATCGACGACAAACGGCTCTGTCAGGGGATAAACGGCAGGAAAAATACGAAAAATGTGACCGACTACCGGGTATCAGGCCCGGGCAAAAGCGGGGTCAGTCGATTTCGCTGGTGGGAATCCTCAGCTCCCGGGGCATGGAAAAGGTGATGTTCTCGGGCGTGCCGGCCAGTTCCACCGGGGCCCTGGCGCCGAGTTGTTCCAGTGCCCTGACCACCTGCTGGACCAGGATCTCCGGCGCCGAAGCGCCGGCGGTGACGCCGATGCGGCGCTTGCCCGCCAGCCAGATGGGGTCGATGGCGTCAGCGTTGTCTATCAGGTAACCGTCGGCGCCCATGCGTTCGGCGAGTTCGCGCAGGCGATTGGAGTTGGAACTGTTGGGGGAGCCCACCACCAGCACCAGGTCACAGTCCTCTGCCAGGTCCTTGATGGCGTCCTGACGATTCTGGGTGGCGTAGCAGATATCGTCTTTGCGCGGTCCGTGAATCGCCGGGAAACGCTCCCGCAGCACCTCGATCACCCGGGCGGTGTCGTCCATGGACAGGGTGGTCTGGGTGACATAACACAGCCGCTGCGGATCCCGTACTTCAAGGGCCGCGGCCTGCTCCTCGTCCTCCACCAGGTAGATCTCACCGCCGTTGGAGGTGTCGTACTGACCCATGGTGCCCTCGACCTCCGGGTGGCCACAGTGCCCGATCAGCACGCACTCACGGCCCTCGCGGGCGTAGCGCACCACTTCCATGTGCACCTTGGTCACCAGTGGACAGGTGGCATCGAACACCTTGAGTCCGCGCCGCGAGGCCTCGTTGCGCACAGCCTGGGACACCCCGTGGGCACTGAAGATGACCGTGTTGTCATCGGGGATTTCGTCCAGTTCATCGACGAAAATCGCCCCGCGCTGGCGCAGGCCGTCGACCACGAATTTGTTGTGCACCACCTCGTGGCGCACGTAAATCGGTGCCCCGAACACATCCAGGGCGCGGTCGACGATGGCGATGGCGCGGTCTACCCCGGCGCAGAAGCCGCGCGGGTTGGCGAGCATTATTTCGGGGTTGCTGGTGTCAGTCATGGCGCCCCTGGCTTCATTTTCTCTGCGGACTCATTGCGGGCTTACTCCGGGCTGAGCCCTAGTGTAGCTCGGCGGCTTCCACCCGGTGAATCAGCACGTCAAACAGAATGGTACGCCCCGCCAGCGGGTGATTGAAGTCTACTGTGACGTCATCATCGTCTACCGCGATCACCAGGCCCGGCACTTCGCCGCCGGCGGCGTCCGCGAAGTAGAACAACAGGCCGATTTCCGGGTCCGCGTCCTCATCGAAGTGTTCGCGGGGCACCTGCTGGACGTTGCTGTCATTGGGCATGCCGAAGGCGTTTTCCGGTTCCACGCTGAAGATCTGCCGATCTCCCGGGGCCATGCCAAACAGCAGGCGCTCAAAACCCGGCAACAGGCTGCCGTCGCCGACCACAAAATCCACCGGCTCAGTGCTGAAATTCGAGTCGATTTCGGAACCGTCTTCCAGGCTCAGGGCGAAGTTCAGGTACACCCGGGTACCTTCGCTGACGGTCACGTTGGTCTGTTCCATCTGTTGCGGGGAGCTCCACGCCCGGCTTTCCATAATAGCTCCGAGCTAAAGTTAGTCCAAAAAAGGCCTGCACGGCTAGCAAACACTTACTCCGACGGGGGTTTTTCACCCCGGGGCTGGAGTGTGGCGTCCAGTATCATCAGTACGGCCCCCACGGTCACGGCGCTGTCCGCGACATTGAAGGTGGGGAAGTACCAGTCCTGGTAGTGCACCGATATGAAGTCGACCACATGGCCGAACTGCAGGCGGTCCCACAGGTTGCCGACGGCGCCGCCGAGGATCAGGCTCAGGCTCGCGGCCAGCAGCCTGTCCGCGGGTTTCAGGCGGGTCAGCCAGACAGCGATTACCAGGCTCGCCACCACCGCCACCGCGCTGAAAAACCAGCGCTGCCAGCCACCGGCGTCGCTGAGAAAACTGAACGCAGCGCCTTCATTGTACTGCAAGGTCAGGTTCAGCACCGGCAGCCAGCGCACCGGTTGGGCGTATTCCAGGTGTTCCAGCACCAGCGCCTTGGTCCACTGGTCGAGCAGGACCACGACAACCGCCAGCGCGAACCAGCCCCCGTGAACACCGAGCAGGGGGAGTCTTCGATCAGGCAAAGCGGCGCTGCTCCCCCTCACCGTCGACATTGATCACGCAGCGCCCGCACAGGGTGGGGTGCGCACTGTGGCTACCCACATCCGCCCGGCGGTGCCAGCAGCGCTCGCATTTCTCGTGCGCACTGGGCGCGACCACCAGCGCCAGGCCGTCGATATCGCTGGCGACGGCGCCTGCCGGTGCATCAGCCAGCGGCGCGACTTCAGCCCCGGAGGTAATCAACACGAAACGCAGTTCATCACCCAGTTTTGCCAGCGCCTCGGCCAGGCTGTCACTGCAATAAAGCACCACCTCGGCATCCAGGCCGCCACGCAGGGCCCCCTGGCTGCGCTGGTTTTCCAATTCCCGGTTGACGGCGTCGCGAACGCCAATCAGCGTCTGCCAGTAGGCGTCGTCCAGTTCGCTGGTCGCCGGAGTAAAGCCCTGGAACCACTCGACCAGGAACACCGAGGCGGCGCGCTCGCCGGGCATATTCTCCCAGATTTCCTCGGCGGTAAAACTGAGGATGGGGGCAATCCAGCGTACCAGCGCCTCGGCCACCTGGTAGAGGGCGGTCTGGGCCGAGCGCCGGGCCAGGCTGTCGGGCTGGGTGGTGTACTGGCGATCCTTGATGATATCCAGGTAGAAGCCGCCCAGGTCGGTCACACAGAAATTGTGCAGCTTCTGGTAGATGATATGGAACTGGTAGGCCTCATAGGCCTCGATGATTTCTTCCTGCAGGGCGGCAGTGCGGCCGATGACCCAGGCATCCAGAGCCAGCAGGCGTTCGGGCTCGACACTGTCACGACCGGGTTCGAAACCGCTCAGGTTGGAGAGCAGGAAGCGCGCGGTGTTGCGGATGCGCCGGTAAGAATCAGAGGTGCGCTTGATAATCTCGTCAGACCAGGCCAGTTCGCCGCGGTAGTCGGTGGCGGCCACCCACAGGCGTACGATATCAGCGCCCAGGTCACTCAGCGCCCTGCGAGCCGGGACTACATTCCCCAGCGATTTGGACATCTTGCGACCTTCCCCATCCACCGTGAAGCCGTGAGTCAGCAGGGCCTTGTAAGGCGCTTTGCCGGTGGAGGCGATGCCGGTGAGCAACGATGACTGGAACCAGCCCCGGTGCTGGTCAGAGCCCTCCAGATAAAGGTCCGCGGGGAATTGCATGCCGTCGCGGTGGCGCAGCACACAGGCATGGGTAACGCCGGAATCGAACCACACGTCCATGGTATCCGCGGCTTTCTCATAGTGCTCGGCGTCGGCGCCTAGCAACTCCGCGGGCTCGAGTTCGAACCAGGCGTCGATACCACCCTGCTCTACCCGCGCCGCGACCTGCTCGATCAGTGCCGGAGTATCCGGGTGCAGTTCACCGGTCTCCCGGTGCACAAACAGCGGGATGGGTGAGCCCCAGGTGCGCTGACGGGAAATACACCAGTCGGGTCGGCCTTCCAGCATGGCAGTCAGGCGCGAGCGGCCCCAGTCCGGCATAAAGCTGACATCCGTGACGGCTGCCATGGCAGCCTCCTGCAGCCCCGCCTGGCTCATGCTGATGAACCACTGGGGGGTGGCGCGGAAAATCACCGGGGTCTTGTGACGCCAGCAGTGGGGGTAGGAATGGGGGTATTTCTCGGCATGCAACAGCGCGCCGCGCTCTTCCAGCAGCGCAACAATATTGTCATTGGCCTTGTTGATGTGCTGGCCACCGAAAATCTCGGTATCCGGCAGGTAGACACCGTTGGCGCCCACCGGGTTGAGCACCTCGAGCCCATATTTCTGGCCCACCACGTAGTCATCGAGGCCGTGCCCGGGCGCTGTATGCACGGCGCCGGTACCCGCTTCGGTGGTGACGTGCTCGCCGAGAATCACCGGCACCTGGCGCTGGTAGAACGGGTGTTGCAGAAGCTGGCCTTCCAGGGCGGCGCCGGTGACCGTGCCCGCCAACTGGTAATCGTTCCAGCCGATACGCGCGCACACCGCATCCACCAGCTCGCTGGCCAGCACCAGTCCGCGCTCGCCATGCACCACCAGGCTGTATTCCAGTTCCGGATGCAGGCTGACCGCCAGGCTGGCGGGCAGGGTCCAGGGCGTGGTGGTCCAGATGGGGATGGCGATCTCCACGGCGGCGTCGCCAAACAGCGCCCGGACCGCGGCCTGATCCACCGCCACATAGGCTACATCGATGGCCGGCGAGGTCTTGTCCTGGTACTCCACCTCGGCCTCGGCCAGGGCGGAGCCACAGTCCAGGCACCAGTGCACCGGCTTGGCGCCCTTCACCAGGTGGCCGTTGTCGATGATCTCGCCCAGCGTGCGCAGGATGTTGGCCTCGAAGCGATAGTTCATGGTGAGGTAGGGCTCATCCCACTCACCGAGCACGCCCATGCGCACAAAGTCCTCGCGCTGTCCGTCCACCTGGGACTCAGCATAGCTGCGGCAGCGGTCGCGGAACTCGTGGGCGCTGACCTTGACACCAGGCTTACCGACCTTTTTCTCAACGTTGAGCTCAATCGGCAGGCCGTGGCAGTCCCAGCCGGGTATGTAAGGTGCGTCAAAGCCCATGAGAGTGCGGGACTTGATGACAATGTCTTTGAGAATCTTGTTGGCCGCGTGGCCCACGTGCAGCTCACCGTTGGCATAGGGCGGGCCGTCGTGAAGAATGAACTTGGGCTTGCCCTCACAGGCCTTGCGAATCTGGCCGTAGAGGTCCTGCTCCTTCCATTGCGCCAGGCGCTGGGGTTCGCGCTGCACCAGGCTGGCCTTCATCGGGAAGTCCGTTTGCGGCAGGTTCAGTGTGCTCTTGTAGTCACTCATAGCTGGAAAAACTGGCGCCCCTCGGCGATGTCCTTATGTATCTGTGTCTTCAATGCGTCAAGCGATTCGAACTTCATCTCATCGCGGATTTTTCCCCGGAAGGTCACCTTCAACCTTCGTCCATACAGGTCGCCCTGGAAGTCCAGCAGGTTGACCTCCAGGTTGGCGCGAAACTGCTCGCCGATCGTGGGCCGTACGCCGACATTGGCAACGCCCGGCTGCACGCCTGCGGTCGCCCCGGCCACCTCCACCACATAAACCCCGGACAGCGGCGCCTGCAGGCGATGCAGTTCCAGATTGGCGGTGGGTACGCCCAGGGTACGGCCGCGCTGGTCGCCATACACCACTTTGCCCGACATCGAGTAGGGCCGCCCCAGCATCCGTTCCGCCAGCGCGAAGTCCGCATCGTTCAGGGCCTGGCGAATGCGCGTGCTGCTGACCCTCTCGCCCGCGAGATCAAGGGTCTCGGTGGGCATGGCCTCGAAGCCGTGTCGGTGACCCTGCTCCTGCATCAGTTCGAAGCCGCCCTCGCGGTTCTTGCCGAAGCGCAGGTCGTCGCCCATCACCACATAGCGCACTCCCAGGCCATCGACAAACACCCGCTGCACAAATCCCTGTGCCGGCATGGTCCGCAGCGCCTCATCAAAGCGAATTCGCAGCACCCTGTCGATACCGAGCTCCGCGAAGGCCTCGAGTTTTTCCCGAAAGCTCATCAGGCGCGGCGGCGCCTCACGCGGTGCCAGGTATTCCCGCGGCAGGGGTTCGAACACTACCACCACCGACGGCAGCTCGAGTGCACGTGCCTTTTCCAACACGTGCTTCAGCACGGCCTGATGGCCGTGATGTACGCCGTCAAATGCACCGATGGTTGCTACACATCCACGGTGCCGGTGCCGCAGGTTATGAAGACCGCGAATCAGCTCCATGGAGTTGGGGGATCGTGCCAGGTCAAGGCGCGCCATTATAGCCAAATTACCCGGCTTTTTGCGTATAAAAATCCGCCAGTCGTGTGCCCAGCAACAGGTGGCTGACGGCGTAGGTCACCAGCCCGGCAGCCACCAGGATGGCAAGCTCCATCGCCCGCTGCCACCAGGTCCAGTCGGCCCAGGCCCCCGAGCCCGGCAGCAAGCACCACAACACCAGCACCATGGCCAGCGTGGCACAGACGAGGCGCAGCAGGAACAAGCCCCAGCCTGGCTGGAAGCTGATCACGTGGATGTGCTTCAGGCCCCGCAGCAGCAGGCCGGCGTTGAGCCAGGCGGACAGGCTGGTAGCGAGGGCCAGGCCGACGTGGCCCAGATTGAAGTAGAAATAGAGAGGTGCCGCCAGGACAACGTTGAAGACCATGTTAGCCACCATGGCGACAATGCCGATGCGGACTGGCGTCTTCATATCCTGGCGGGCGTAAAAGCCGGGGGCCAGCACTTTGACCAGCATAAAGGCCAGCAGGCCCAGGCTGTAGGCCTTGAGACTGTAGGATGCCATCGTCACGTCTTTGCCGGACAGCTCACCGTACTGGAACAGGGTGGTGATAATCGGTCCCGCCAGCAGTACCAGCGCCACCGCTGACGGCAGCGCGACAATCAGCACGGCGCGCATTGCCCAGTCCAGCGTTTCCGAGTACCTGCGAGCGCTGGCGGCCGCCTGCAACTGGGACAGGCGCGGCAGGATCACCGTGGCGATGGCAATGCCAAACACCCCCAGGGGGAGTTCGGTCAGCCGGTCGGAGTAGTAGAGCCAGGAGACACTGCCGGTGGGCAGGAATGACGCCAGCACGGTATCCAGCAGCAGGTTTATCTGGCTCACGGATACGCCGAACAGGGCCGGTACCATCAGGGCGCCGATCTGCCGCACCCCGGGGTGCTGGGTGTCCCAGCGTGGTCGCGGCACCAGCTCCAGCTTGTACAGAAAGGGCAACTGGAACAGCAGCTGTATCACCCCTGCCATAAACACACCCCAGGCCAGTGCATAGACGGGGTCGGCGAACCATGGGCTGGCAAACAGGGCGGCGCTGATCAGCGACAGGTTAAGCAATACCGGTGTGAATGCCGGCACCGCAAATCGCCCGTAGCTGTTCAGGATGGCGCCGCAGAAGCCGGTCATCGAAATCAGGAACAGGTAGGGATAGGTGATACGGATGAGTTCAACGGTCAGGCCGTATTTCTCAGGATGGTTCCACCAGAAACCCGGGGCGAAAACCGCCGTCACCACCGGGGCCGCCATCACCACCAGTCCGGTCAACAGAATGAGGCTGCCACCCAGCACGCCGGCGACACGGTCCAGGAGTGCCTGTATTGCGGACGCCGGACCCGCTTCCCGGTATTCCGCCAACACCGGCACGAAGGCCTGGGAGAAGGCGCCCTCAGCAAACAGCCGGCGCAGGAAGTTGGGCACCTTGAAGGCAACAAAAAACGCATCCGCATTGGCGGTGGCGCCCACAAAAACAGCGATGACTACGTCGCGAGCGAGACCCAGCACCCGCGACAGCATGGTCATGGTGCTCACCACGGCACTGGACTTCAGCAGGCCGCCATCGCGCTCCGTGCCCGCCGCACTATCACTGACGCTCATGCCGCCAACTCCATGCGTTGCAGGGGAATATAGCGCCGCTCCTTGAGCTGGCTTTCAAACAGCACCAGTTCATGCAGTGACTCGGCCATGGGAGCGATGGGCAGCAGCGCCGGCGGTGCCACCAGCTTGCGGGAGCCTTTCAGGCGCGCCAGGGTCAGGTGCGGGCGGTAGGCACGCCGCTCACTGTGGAAACCTTCCCGGCGCAGTGCAGAGGACACCTCTGCCTGCAGCGTCATCAGCGCCGGCGCCTGCTCCACGCCCAGGGTGAGCATGCGCGGCTTCAGCGGCGAAGGGAACCACTCCAGAGACTCGAAATTAACGGGAATCCCCGGGCAGGCGCCGGCAACCGGCGCCACTGTATCCACCAGCTTGCCGAGGGAACGCTCGGCAACCTCGCCCAGGAACACCAGGGTGATATGCCAGTTCTCGGGGGGCACCCAGCGCAGCGGCAAGTCTTCCGACAGCTCAGGTGATGAGGACAGCCGGTCGCAGAGTCCGTAGATGGTGCGCTCCGCGCGCTGCGGGGGGAAGCCGAGGAACAGGCGCATCAGGTCCAGCGCTGGCGCAGCGCATCCCCGTGAATCCTGAGCCACTGCAGGGCGATCAGGGTGTGGCCGTTGTTGATACGGTTGGCATCCAACATGGCCATCATTTCAACGCGCGGCAGGCGGTGCACCAGGATGTCTTCACCTTCGTGTACGCAGCCATGCACGCCGTCGGCGGCGGCGCTGTCTACCCGGCCAACAAACAGCCGCACCTGCTCAGTACAGGCACCCGGGCTGGGGAAAAAGGTGACGATGGGTTCGAGTGCCGTCAGGCTGAGCCCGGACTCCTCCTCGGTCTCCCGGTGGGCGACCTCCTCGTCAGTCTCGCCAGGCTCCACCACGCCGGCCACCAGTTCCAGCATCCAGGGGCTGGCCTCCTCTCGCATGGCACCGGCGCGGAATTGTTCAAGCATCACCAGTTCGTCTGCCACCGGGTCCCACAGCAGCACGCCCACGGCGTCGCCGCGCTCAAACAGTTCGCGGTGGATGGGCGCGCTCCAGCCGCCGTCAAACTTGCGGTGCTCCAGGGTCACGCGGTGCAGGCGATAGTGACCGCTGTAGCCCTCCTCGTCCGTGAGCACCCGGACATCGCTGGCCGAAAACCTGAGCTCCATGGCTACTGGAAACGGCTGCCCGTGTACCAGTTAACGTCGCGCGCGTCCCGGTCGACCTGCTCCACCACGTCGAGCACCAGCGCAAACAGCGCCATCCGCACCACTACACCATTATCCGTCTGGCGGAAGATGGCCAGGTTGGGGTTGTCGTTGAGGTCGTCGTCGAGCTCACGGGCGCCCTCACGGGAATCCCGCGGCAGCGGGTGCATGATGACCGTGTTGGGCTCGCAGTGCTGGGTGTAAATGTTCTGGTTGAGACGGAAACGACCGCGATAGAGGTCCGCCTCTTCCGGTGAACCGAAACGCTCCTCCTGGATGCGGGTGGAATACGCGATGTCCACATGAGCGATATGATCTTCCAGGTCTTCGGTTTCCGTCACCTTGTGGCCGGCGCCGCGCATGGCTTCGACGATATCGCCAGGCATGCACAGTTCCGGCGGTGAAATCAGGTGCACCTCAACGTTCTGGAACAGGCACAGCAGCTTGCAGAGGGAGTGAACGGTACGGCCAAACCTCAGGTCGCCGATCAGGGCGATGCGCAGGCCGTCGATATCGCCACCGCGGCCATGCATTTCGCTCTTGATGGTGTAGAGATCCAACAGCGCCTGGGTGGGATGCTCGTTGGCACCGTCACCACCGTTCAGCACCGGCACCCGGCTGGCAGAGGCGAACTCCGCCACCGACCCCGGCTCCGGGTGGCGCATGGCGATCACGTCGCTGTAGCCGCTGATCACCCGCGCCGTGTCGTACAGGGATTCCCCCTTGGCAATCGCCGAGTCCTCAAAGCCGGTGGTTTCCCGCACTTCCCCGCCCAGCAGGTTGAAAGCGGAGCCGAAGCTCACCCGGGTGCGGGTGCTGGGCTCAAAGAACATATTCCCCAGCACGGCGCCTTCCAGCACCCGGGTCACGCGCTTGCGGCGGGCATAGGGAAGCATTTTGTCTGCCACCGCGAAGATCGTCTCGATGTCTGCGCGTTCAAACTGGTTAACAGACAATATGTGCTGGCCGGCGAAGTGCATGATGTGCCTCTTTTATTGGGCGCCATTATAAGGTCCGGAGTCCGATCCGGTAACGGCATTATTGCCGTGGTTGGACGCTGTCTGTTTCTAGCTTCTGAACACGCGCGTGCGGAGCCTGGGGTGTTTCCGGGGAGGGGGTAGGCCCAGTTCGCACCCGACCGACGGCGCTCCAACGATAGGACGTGGCAAACTGAACCCAGTCGTTTCAGGTGAGCAGGCTGTCGCCGTAGTCCAGCAGGGCGTCGAGCACTGCCTGCTGTTCGGGGGTGACGGTCGCGCTGAGTTGCTCGATGGTGGCCTGGAACTCATCCAGGGTGATGGAGGCGCCGGCTTCCGGGTCGGTGAGGTACTGGAAACGCTGCTCTTCCCACTGGGCGCGTTCGGCGTAATTGAGGCTGTCCGGGAAGTTCCTGGCGCGGTAGCGGAACAGCATTTCCGGTAACCGGGTATCCTCGAACACGAAGGACTCCTGGGCCAGTTCTGCGGCGCTTGCCGCCCGGGCGCGGTCCATCGAGCGACGATCCGCGTCGCTGAAAAACCCGCCACTGTAGAGCATGCGATCCGGGTCGGTGATAGCGGGCAACTGGCGGTTGGCATACAGCGCCTGCAGCTTTGCCGTCAGGCCCGGAATGGCCAGCAGGCGCGCGCGGTGAGCGCGACACCGCTCCACATCCATGCCCAGCCGCTCGGCGGTGGCGGCGTCCAGCAATTTCGGGGTGGCAACAATCGGCGCACGGTTGATGTGGATGCTCTTGATTCCCGGGCGTTCCACGCCCTCGGGAAGCTCCGCGGCCGGACAGAACAGCCGGCTGGCCAGCGCTTCTGCGCTAAGCTCTTCCAGGCAGGCCGGATCCGCCCCCAGGTCGAAGCAGATGATCTCGTTTTTGTTGACCGGGTGCCGCGCCAGCGGCGCCACCAGGGCGATGTTGTTGCGGTCGGTGCCGAACATGCCGGACACATGCAGCACCGGTTTCGCCTGCTCCATGTCAAGCTGCGCCAGCACGAACTGCTTGTTGCGGAGCTGCAGGGCGTAGTCGAACAGCCGCGGCTGCCGGTCGCGGATCAATCTGGCCATGCCGATGGTGGCCTCCACGTCCGACAGGGCATCGTGGGCGGCCTCGTGGCCGATGCCATTGGCGGCAGTGAGTTTTTCCAGCCGGAAGCTGGGTCTGCCGTCCTCTCCCAATGGCCATTCAATGCCTTCCGGACGCAGGGCGTGGGTGAGGCGCACCACGTCGATCAGGTCCCAGCGCGAGTTGCCGCTCTTCCATTCCCGTGCATAGGGGTCGAAGAAGTTGCGGTACAGGGTGTAGCGGGTCACCTCGTCGTCAAAGCGAATGCTGTTGTAGCCGACACCGCAGGTGCCAGGCCGTGCCAGCTCGTCGTAAATGCGCGCGATAAACTCGCACTCGGGAAGGCCGTCAGCGAGGGCCTGCTGGGGCGTAATACCGGTGACCAGGCAGGCTTCCGGGTGGGGCAGCACATCCCGGGCGGGGGCTGAATAGAGCATCAGCGGTTCGCCGATGATATTGAGCTCGGTATCCGTGCGCAGGCCGGCAAACTGCACCGGGCGATCCCGGCTGGGATCGACGCCGAAGGTCTCGTAGTCGTGCCAGTAAAAGCTGTCAGCCATGCGCCCCTCCCTGGGCCCGGCGTCCCCGCTGGTCGATCAAATCAACTCCAGGGCCTGTTCCTCGATCTTCGCTTTCCAGATGGCCGGGCCGGTCTTGTGCACGGATTCACCGTTGACGTCGACAGCCACGGTGACCGGCATATCCTTCACCTCGAACTCGTAGATGGCCTCCATCCCCAGCTCCGGGAAGGCGACGACCTTGGCTTCGGTAATGGCCTTGGAGACCAGGTAAGCGGCACCGCCCACCGCCATTAGATAGGTGGCCCGATGCTTCTTGATGGCTTCGAGGCCGGTGGGCCCGCGCTCGGCCTTGCCGATCATGCCCATCAGGCCGGTCTTTTCGAGGATGAAGTCGGTGAACTTGTCCATGCGCGTGGCCGTGGTCGGGCCGGCCGGGCCCATGACCTCGTCGCGCACCGGATCCACTGGGCCCACGTAGTAGATGAAGCGGTCCTGCAGATCCACCTCGGCGGGCAGGCCCTCCCCGCTTTCGATCAGCTCCTTGATTTTCTTGTGGGCGGCGTCGCGACCGGTCAGCATCTTGCCGGACAGCAGCAGGGTGTCGCCGGGCTGCCAGCTGGCCATCTCTTCGCGGGTGACGGTATCGAGATTGACGCGGCGCACGCCCTCACCCACCTCCCAGGTGATGTCAGGCCAGTCGTCCAGGCTGGGCGGCGTCTGCAGCGCCGGGCCGCTGCCATCCAGCACAAAATGCGCGTGGCGGGTGGCGGCGCAGTTGGGAATCATGGCCACCGGCAGCGAGGCGGCGTGGGTGGGGTAGTCCTTGATCTTGACGTCGACCACAGTGGTCAGGCCACCGAGGCCCTGGGCACCGATGCCCAGCTTGTTGACCGCATCCATGATCTCCAGGCGCAGTTCCTCGACTCGGTTGGACGGGCCGCGCTGGCGCAGCTCCTGGATATCCACGGGCTCCATCAGGGATTCCTTGGCCAGTACCGCGGCTTTCTCCGCGGTGCCGCCAATACCAATACCCAGCATGCCCGGCGGGCACCAGCCGGCACCCATGGTGGGCACGGTTTTGACCACCCAGTCAACAATGCTGTCAGAGGGGTTGAGCATCACCAGCTTGGACTTGTTCTCGGAACCGCCGCCCTTTGCCGCCACCTGGACATCAACGGTGTCACCCTCCACGACCTCCATATGAATCACCGCGGGCGTGTTGTCCCTGGTGTTCTTGCGGGCGCCCGCCGGGTCGTCGAGGATGGAAGCGCGCAAAATGTTATCGGGATTCAGATAAGCGCGGCGAACGCCTTCGTTCACCATGTCCGCCACCGACATGTCCGCCTCCCACTGTACGTTCATGCCAATTTTCAGAAACACCGTGACGATACCCGTGTCCTGGCAGATCGGACGATGGCCCTGGGCGCACATCCGCGAGTTGATCAGTATCTGCGCCATGGCGTCCCTGGCGGCGGGATTCTGCTCCATCTCGTAGGCCTGGTGTACAGCCTGGATGTAGTCCAGCGGGTGATAGTAGGAAATGAACTGCAGGGCGTCTGCCATGCTGTCGATTAAATCGTCCTGGCGGATAACCGTCATGAAACTTGCTCTCGCTTGGCCTCGGGAAAGGGCAAATATTGTACAACCAACCGCCCCCTGAAGGGGGACAATGGGGGAGGATTTGCCACCCTGGGCGGGCAGCTCCAGATATCGCGCTATTGCGCTCCGGGCGCGCTGGAGGGTGCGGCGCCCATGCTCTGGCGCAGCTGGATCAGGCTCTGATTGACCTGCTTGCGGAAACCGTCCACCGAGGCCTGCCACTCTTCGGTGGTATCCATGCGTTTCTGTACCCGTGCCAGCTCCAGGGTGGCGCGACTGACGTCGTCCCCCAGCCGCTCCAGCAGGGCCTGGTTGGCATCCGCGGTGGTAATCAGGCGCTCCAGGTCGCCGGCGACGGCGCGCAGTTTCTGGATATCTGAGCCCAGTGCCTGCAGCTGCTGCGAATAGGCGCTGTCGGTCTGGGTCAGGGTAGCGACTGTGCTGTTCAGGTTGTCGCGGCTCTTCTCGAGCTCGGCAATGGCGGCCTTGTTGCGACGCCAGGCCGACGCCCAGAGCTTGTCGACTTCCGAGTAGAGCTCCTTGATCTTCACGGCCATGGCGGCCGCGGACTGGTTCATGCCCTCATCGGTGTCAGACAGGCGATCTTCCAGGTCACTGATGCGCGACTCATATTGCGCCATCAACTGCTCAGAAGCATCCAGCTCCTGCTGGAGCTGCCAGGCCCAGGCACAGGCGACACCCGCCACGGCCAGCGATACCGCAATAAACAGGCGAGCCAGCAAACCCGTACCGCCACCGGACGGCGAATTCGAGGGCCGACGCCGGTCTCCCTTGCGAGCGGTCTGACGCGCCACCACTTCATCCCGAGCCGGTACGATTGGCGGGATGGAGCCGATTTTGCTGTCGTCTTTACTCATACTGCCTGAAGAGATTGTCTCAGCTTGTCAGCGCGTGGGATGAGAACCGGGCCGGGATTCCCCGGCCCGAACTGAGATGATTACACCAAGGCCAGAACTGCCCACATAACGCCAACCAGGACAACGCTGCAGTGAATGACGCCTTTGACGCTGGCCATCGGGCCCATTTTGCCGAACAGGGCATTCAGCTCGAGGAGAACAATAAGGCCCATCATGATGCCAACACCGGTAGCGCTGGGGGCGATGCCGGAGTGCCCGGTGCCAAACATGCCAAGCAGCATGGGGCCCGAGAACAGCGTATTGGTTCTGGAAGCCAGGCCGGCCTTGGCGGCGGCTGCGGGGCCATCACCTTCTTTCATACCCAGTACAATTTGCTGATTGGGCCAAATCACCAACCAGACGTTCAGGAACATAAAGGTACCCGCCAGCGCGCCTGTCCAGATCCACCCAAAGCCTGCAAAGCTTGAATAGGCCTTGAGGTAGTGGAGCAGGTAAAGACCGGTCAGGAAGGTGAACATCGCACCCCAACGGAACCACCAAAGGGCGCGCGGAGCGAGCTTCTTCATGGCGTCCGACTTGGCATCAGCTTCCGCTTCCTTGAAGTACTCGGTTTGCACAAAGTTGAAGTAATAGAGCATACCGATCCATGTGATCCCGAAGATCACGTGGGCCCAGCGAAAAAGAAATCCAATAGCAAGTTCCATAGGTTCGCTCCTTAACAAGAGAAAAAATTCTTATAAATCTGCCGCCTCACCGAAGCGCATCTGCTGGCTCCGAGACCCTGAGAACTCAGGACCTGAAGAGCACAACCAGCAACCGGGCGGGGGCCTTCGTTGCGCGTCATTTTAATTGGCTTTAACTCTGAGCGGAAGCGAATTCGCCCGATGGCAGCCGCTCGCCGGCAGCCTTGCCGATAAATGAAAAAGCCCCACAAATGCGGGGCTTTTATTGTTTCCTCCATGATTCTTCTTGGTCACTAGCCCTCGGTGTTTATACACCTGAGCTGCCTTTGTTAAACCTGATCGAAACACTTGATCGATAGGATGGGAGCGTACGTATCAGCACACAGAATCAGTTTCTGTCCGACATATCGACGTTTTATCGCAAGGAGCACCCCCATGGTTTTCGAACTGCCGGCACTGCCTTACGCCCGCGACGCACTGGCGCCGCACATCTCCGAAGAGACCCTCGACTTCCACTACGGCAAGCACCACGCCGCCTATGTCGACAAACTCAATGCCGCTATCGAGAGCACCGACCTCGCTGAGCAATCCCTGGAAGCCATCATCAAGAGCAGCGACGGCGGCCTGTTCAACAACGCCGCACAGATCTGGAACCACACGTTCTACTGGCACAGCCTCAGCCCCGAGGGCGGCGGCGATCCGGAAGGCGCCCTGGCCGATGCCATCACGGCCTCATTCGGTTCCGCAGCGGAGTTCAAGGATCAGTTCAATGCCGCGGCGGTGGGCAACTTCGGCTCCGGCTGGACCTGGCTGGTGCAGAACGCCGATGGCAGCCTGGCGATCGTCAACACCGACGACGCCGAAACCCCGCTCACCGATGAGGGCGTCACCCCCCTGCTGACCTGCGATGTGTGGGAACACGCCTATTACATCGACTACCGCAATGCCCGCCCCAGCTACCTGGAAGCCTTCTGGGCGCTTGTTAACTGGGACTTCGCGACCGCCAACATGGTTTAAGCCCCTGTAGGCAGTTACCCGCCCCGCTACGCGGAAATAAGCCAAAAAAAAGCCCCGCTATTGCGGGGCTTTTCCGTTTCAGGCGCCGGTCGGCTTACATCATGCCGCCCATGCCACCCATGCCGCCCATGTCAGGCATGGCCGGAGCAGCCGCCTTGTCTTCCGGCGCATCGGCAATCATCACCTCGGTGGTGATCATCAGGCCGGCCACGGAGCCGGCGGCCTGCAGCGCGGTGCGGGTGACCTTGGCGGGATCGAGGATACCCATTTCGATCATGTCGCCGTACTCGGCCGTGGCCGCGTTGTAGCCGAAGTTGCCTTCGCCCTGGCGGATCTTGTCGAGTACCACGGAAGCCTCGTCACCGGCATTCGAGACGATCTGGCGCAGCGGACCTTCCATGGCGCGCAGCGCAGCCGCGATACCGTGGTTCTGGTCTTCGTTGTCGCCTTTCAGCTTGGCGATGGTTGCTACAGCGCGCACCAGCGCCACGCCACCACCGGCCACCACGCCTTCTTCCACCGCCGCACGGGTCGCGTGCAGGGCGTCTTCAACGCGGGCCTTCTTCTCTTTCATCTCGATTTCGGTGGCAGCACCCACCTTGATCACTGCCACACCGCCGGCCAGCTTGGCCACGCGTTCCTGCAGCTTCTCACGATCGTAGTCGGAAGAGGTGTTTTCGATCTGGACACGGATTTCGCCAACACGCGCGGTGATGGCGTCGTGGTCTCCGGCGCCGTCGATGATGGTGGTGTTGTCCTTGTCCATGGTGATGCGCTTGGCCTGGCCCAGGTGCTCCAGGGTGGCGGATTCGAGATCCAGGCCCACTTCCTCGGAGATCATCGTACCGCCGGTCAGGATCGCGATGTCCTGCAGCATGGCCTTGCGACGGTCACCGAAGCCCGGCGCCTTACAGGCCGCGACCTTCACAATGCCGCGCATGTTGTTCACCACCAGGGTGGCCAGCGCTTCGCCTTCAACGTCTTCCGCAATGATCACCAGCGGCTTGGAGGCCTTCGCGACCTGCTCCAGCAGCGGCAGCAGTTCACGGATGTTGGAGACTTTCTTGTCGACCAGCAGGACAAACGGTGCTTCCTGCTCGACACTCATGCTGTCCTGGTTGTTGATGAAGTAGGGAGAAAGGTAACCGCGATCGAACTGCATACCCTCTACCACGTCCAGCTCGTTCTCGAGACCGGAGCCTTCTTCAACCGTGATAACACCTTCCTTGCCGACCTTCTCCATGGCTTCGGCGATGATCTCGCCCACGGACTCGTCAGCGTTGGCGGAAATGGTGCCAACCTGGGCAATCGCCTTGCTGTCTTCACAGGGAGTAGACATCTTCTCAACTTCGACCACGGCAGCAGCCACTGCCTTGTCGATGCCACGCTTGAGGTCCATCGGGTTCATGCCGGCGGCCACGGACTTGAGGCCTTCGTTCAGAATGGATTGGGCCAGTACGGTGGCGGTGGTAGTACCGTCACCCGCCTGGTCAGAAGCCTGGGAAGCGACTTCCTTGACCATCTGCGCGCCCATGTTTTCGAACTTGTCTTCCAGTTCGATTTCCTTGGCGACGGATACGCCGTCCTTGGTCACGGTGGGTGCACCGAAGGACTTGTCGAGGATTACGTTACGGCCCTTGGGGCCCAGGGTTGCCTTGACGGCATCGGCGAGAACGTTCACGCCTCTCAGCATACGGCTGCGGGCGTCGTCACCGAAAAATACGTCTTTTGCTGCCATGGTTGTTTTCCTTTACCAGTAAATAAGTTTGATCTGTTGACGGGCCGCTTATTCGACGACGGCGAAAATTTCGCTCTCGCCCATGATGATCAGCTCTTCGCCGTCCACTTCGATGGTGTTGCTGCCGGCGTACTGGCCGAAGACCACCTTGTCACCGACCTTCACGGCCAGCGGGCGGGTTTCGCCGTTATCAAGAACCTTGCCTTCGCCAACGGCGACGACTTCACCCTGGTTGGGCTTCTCCTTGGCGGAGCCGGGCAGCACGATGCCTCCGGCCGTGGTTTCTTCCTCTTCCTTACGACGGATTACTACACGGTCGTACAACGGACGGATATTCATCTGATTTACTCTCCAAATGACGGTTTGTTATGCCGAAGATCCGCGGAAACCCGCCGAATCTGCCGGTTGCACGCTGTTCTGGGGACAGAAACGGCGAATTCAACCCTGAATTGGCACTTTTAAGGGGAGAGTGACAAAAAATTAGCACTCTCCTTCAGGGAGTGCTAATCATAGTCACGAAATGTTTCAGGTCAAGGGGGCGGAGAGGTTCGCCGGCGGGCCCCTCCGAGGGGCGCACCCGCCTCAATCGCGGGGGTCGCGATCCTCTACCCGCTGGAAATCGCCCTCGATGGTGACACGGTCGCTCGGGGAATCGGGCTCGCGGGGAGCGCCCTGGGCGCGGTACTCGGTACGGAACGTGGCCTGGCTGCGGTAGCGAGCGGGGGCGATGCCCAGCAGGCCGCGCCGCAGCGGGCCAACCAGCACAACCAGCGCCAGGGTGTCGGTAACCAGCCCTGGCACCATCAGCAGAAAACCGGCAGTCACCACCGCCAGGTCGTCGCCGAGGAAGCGCGGCGTGATAAGGCCGCCTTCCGTATTCTGGTGGGCGGCATCCCGCTGGGCCTGACGAATCATATTGAGGCCCTGGCGGCGGATCATGCTCATTCCCAGCACAATGCCCAACACCACCCAGCCCACCGCCAGCAGCGGACTGGTGGCCGCGCCCAGCTCAATCAGGGTCCACAGTTCGAAGAACGGGAACAGCAGGAAAAACCATTGCATTACCAGACTATGGGGCCGGCTGGCCCCGCTTTCAACCGGGCGGCTGGGATTTTGGTGTACTATCCCCCGCCACAATCACAGGGAGAAACAACATGGATTTGAAAGACAAGGTCATCGTGGTCACCGGTGGCGGCCAGGGCCTGGGCCGGGCCATCGCCGTCGGGCTGGCCGCGCGCGGCGCGGTACTGGCGCTGGCGGACCTCAACCAGGAGCGTCTGGATGAGACTGTTGAGCTGTGCCGGGAAGCCGGCGGTGACGGCCGCGCCTACATCGCCAACGTGGCCTCGGAGGATGAGGTGGTGACCCTCTTCAATAGTGTCGTCGCAGATCTCGGCCGGCTGGACGGCCTGGTCAACAACGCCGGCATCCTGCGCGACGGCATGCTGGTGAAAGTAAAGGACGGCGAAATCGTCAAGAAGATGAGCCTGGCCGAGTGGCAGGCGGTAATTGATGTGAACCTGACCGGCGTATTCCTGTGTGGTCGCGAAGCTGCCTCCCATATGATCGAGTTGGGCAACGGCGGCCTGATCATCAATATCTCCTCCGTATCCAAGGCAGGCAACATGGGGCAGACCAACTACTCCGCCGCCAAGGCCGGCGTCGCCACCATGGCGGTGAGTTGGGCCAAGGAACTGGCGCGCTTCGGGATTCGCACCGCGGCCATCGCCCCGGGCTTCGTGGGTACCGAGATGGTGGCCAGCATGAAACCGGAAGCCCTGGCCAAGATGGAAGCCCAGATTCCCCTGGGCCGGGTGGGCCAGCCGGAGGAGATCGCCCACACGGCGGTGTTCCTGTTCGAGAACGACTACATCACCGGGCGGGTGATCGAGACCGACGGTGGCATCCGGCTTTAAAAAGACAGCCGCGGAAAAAGCTGAGGCCGCGGAAGAGCGGCGCCAGCGCATCTGGCAGGTGATCCTGGCCATTCCCCCCGGCCGGGTCTGCAGCTACGGCGGCGTCGCCAAGCTGGCAGGGCTGGCCAACGGCGCCCGCCAGACCGCCTGGGCCCTGCGCCACCTGCCCCGGGATACGAAAATTCCCTGGTTTCGGGTGATCAACAGCCAAGGCCGTATCGCCATGCACGAGGGTTCCCGCGGCTACCGGGAGCAGCGCAAGCGCCTCAAGGCCGAAGGGGTGACCTTCAACGAGAATGGCCGACTCAGCTCCAGGAGCTTCTGGTGGGACGGCAGCTAGGTGCGGCCGGCTAGGCGCGGCCGGCCAGGCACGGCCGGCGAGGTGCGGCCGGCGAGGCGTAGCCAGCGAGATTCGACCGGCTAGTTGGGGTCGCGACCAGCGTCCCGCCAGGGGGCAACCCAGAACAACAGGGCCATGCCCGGGAGGGCTATCACTGCGCATAGCAGGAAGAATTCGGTCCAACCGATCGCTTCCACAATCATCCCGGTGGAGGCATTCGCCACGGTTCTCGGCAGCGCGGTGATGGCGGTGAACAGGGCAAACTGGGTGGCGGCGAATTTGCGGCTGGTCTCGCGGGCGATAAACGCGGTGAAAGCCGCCGTGCCCATGCCCACCCCGAGGTACTCAAAGCTGATCACCGCGGCCAGCAACCACAATACCTGACCCGCCTCTGCGAGGATGGCAAAACCGAGAATACTCAGCACCTGTAACACGCCGAACAGCCAGAGGGCGCGGTTGATGCCCAGGCGAATCATCACCACACCACCCATGAGGCCGCCGAAAATAGATGGCCAGAGGGCGGCGTGCTTGGCGACCAGGCCAATTTCGGTCATGGAGAAACCGAGGTCAATGTAGAACGGCGTAGACAGAGCCACGGCCATGTTGTCGCCCAGCTTGTAAAACAGCATGAAGGACAGCACCAGAACCACCCCCCCCAGGCGTCGCCGGGTGAGATACTCCGCAAAAGGCGCGATCACCGCCTCCCTCAGGCCGGAGGCTGCGGGCAGCTCCGATTCGGGCTCTGATACCGCAATGCACATGGCCACTCCCACCAGCATGAAGGCCGCGGTAATCCAGAACACACTGGACCAGGGCAGGTGATCTGCCAGCACCAGTGACAGGGAACCGGGGACCAGCGAGGAGATGCGATAGGCCTGTACATGAATGGAATTGCCCAGTCCCAGTTCCATGTCCGGCAGTATTTCGCGCCGGAAACCGTCCAGCACAATATCCTGGCTGGCGCTGAACAGGGCGACGATAAAGGCCACGGTTGCCACCGCGGTCAGGGATTGCTGCGGCTGCAACACGCCCAGGGCGCCAATGGACAGCAATAGCACCACCTGGGTGACCAGCATCCAGCCCCGCCGGCGCCCCAGGAAGGGCGGCACGTAGCGGTCCATCAGCGGCGCCCAGAGAAACTTCCAGGTATAGGGGATGCCCACCAGGGCAAACAGGCCGATCTCGGCGAGGCTCACGCCCTGACTGCGCAACCACGCGGGGACCAGTTGAATCAACACGTACAGCGGCATACCCGAGGCGAGCCCGGTGAATACACACACCAGCATGCGCTTGTTGAGTATGGCTTCGCGCCAGCCCGGCGCCTGTTCAGCCTGCAACATCGTCGAGATATCTGTGTCGGTAGGCGCGCGGGACGTGGTCGGCCAGGGTGGTTTCAAACAGCGCCAGGGTTTCACGCGCCGCGCGTTGCCAGGAAAACTGCTGCGCCCGCTGCGAGGCGCGCTCGGCAAACCCGGCGTGCAGTGCCGGCTCATGTGACATGCGCTGTATGGCCGTCGCCAGTTCCTGTTCCGAGTAGGGATTCACCAGCAGGCCCGCATCGCCTGCCACTTCCGGCAGGGAACTCGTCGACGAAACAATGGCAGGCACGCCGTGCTGCATCGCTTCCAGCACCGGCAGGCCAAAACCTTCGTAGAGGGAGGGCATCAACAGGCAGTGGGCGCCGGCATACAGAGCCTGCAGTTCCGCCTCGCTGACGTGACCGCGCAGCTCAACCCGGTCCTCCAGTCCCAGCGTCGAAACCAGCGTCGGCAAGTCCAGGCCGCCCCAGCCCCTGCCTCCCACCAGCACCAGGGGGGGTACCGCAGGGTCGTCCTTGAGGCGGGTGTAGGCGCGCAGCAGCCGCGGCAGGTTCTTGCGCGGCTCCAGGGTACCCACAAACAGATTGTAGCGGGCCGGCACATCGGTCGGCACCCGGTCGACGGCCACATCGTCTTCCGCGGCCTCGTGAATCACGGTGCACTTGCCAATAGCGCTGGGGTAATAGCGGGATACCTCGCTGGCGGTAAACCGGGACACGCAGATCACCCGGTCGGCGCCGCGCACCGAGGGACCCATCAGGGCGCGCTCCAGCCACAGCCGGCGGCGTGGCATGGTATCCGGGAACTGTCGCCATACCAGGTCGTGCACGGTCACCACCCGGGGCATGTTGCGCGGCAGGAACAATGGCAGGTGATGGCGCGGAGACCAGAACAGGTCCACCACATCTTTTACTGCCCAGCGGGGATAACCCAACTGGGACCAGCGCAGGCCGCGCAACGAGCCCTCCGCAGCATCACCGGCACGAGCCAACACCCGCGGGGAGTCCAGCAGTGAGCTATTGAAGGGCCTCTCACTGTAGAGCAACCACTGGTGGCCCATGGGGATCATATGTGACAGCAGGGCCGTCGTGTAACGCCCTATGCCGGTACCCGGATTGGCCAGGAGTTTTGCGTCAACAGCGATACGCACGGGTTAGGCGATGCTCCCGCTGTGTTGCGAACCGGGGACGGGGCCGGCCAGCACATCCTGGTAGATACGGGCGTAGGCCTTACCCATGGCCTCACCCGTAAACATGGCCTGGAAACGCCCGCGCGCTCGCTCGCCCAGCGCGTCGGCGTAGTCAGGGTCGGCATGCAGGCGCTCCATGGCCGCGCGCAGGGATACCGGGTCTCCCGGCGTCACTACCAGGCCGGTGTGCTCGTGCAGGTTGATATGACTGGACCCGGAGCCGACCTCGGCAGAAATCAGGGGCTTGCCACTCATGGCCCCTTCCAGCAGAGTCACACCAAACGCCTCTGAGCGCAGGTAGGAAGGAAATACCACCGCCCGGCAGGCTTCCAGCAGGGCCATTTTCTCTTCGTTGGGCAGATAGCCAGCGAACACCACGTTGTCGAGTCCAAGTTCCCGTGCGCGGCGCCGCAGCGCGGCTTCCTCCGGGCCCTTGCCGACAATAACTGAGCGGTAGCCCGCGCCCTGCATGGCTTCCAACAGGATGTGCAGTCCCTTGTAATAGCGCAGCACGCCGACAAACAGGAAAAAGCCCTCGCCGAAATCTCGCGCCACCCTCTCTCTCGACGCCGCCAGGTCGCCATCATCGGGATAGGAGGCAGGCGACAGGCCGATCGGCACAATCTCCACGTCGCCACCCACCCTTGAGAGCACATCACTGGTGGCCAGGTAGTTGGGGGAGGTGGCCACGATGCGGTCCATGCGCTTGAGGAAGCGGCGCATCAACGGCCCGTACATCCAGGCCAGAACCTTCTGGCGCACAATGTCCGAGTGATAGGTGAGGATCGATGGCCGGATGCGACCGTAAAGGCTGTACATCACGTCCGCATAGGGCCAGGGAAAATGGTAGTGCACCAGGTCTGCCCACTCGACCTGCTGCCTGAACTCCGCCAGCCCACCAAAGGTGAAGCCGCAGGAAGCAATCTCGAAGTTCTGCCGGACTCGCACCACGCGGCCTTCGGGTGCATCAATAGTGGCCGGCGTCGGGTTCTCGCTCAGCGTAAACACCCGGCTTTCGACATCGAGGGGGCGGGTATTGAGACACACCTGGCGGATGACTTCTTCAAGCCCGCCCTGGGAATCGGGAAAGTAAGTCCTGTAGACGTGAAGTACTTTCAAGTGAAAATACCGTGTTCCGTGTGCAGGCATTATCCCCCAGCACCCACCGCGCAGGCCACGCCGGCGGGCATAATGCCGAAAATCCGCCACTACACCCTATTGATAACGCCTGGCCGGCCGGCCGCGCAGGTAGTCAGCCATTGCGAGTGCAAAGGGAGAGTAGAGCTGCCATTCCCTGCGCACTGCGAACAGCAGCGGCTTCAGGAGCAGTCGGGAGCCAAACACCCAGGGCAGCAACCAGGGGTAAAACCTGCCGGTAAATCGCAGGGTGCTGAGGTTCTCGTAATACTGCTGCATGCGGCTACGCCCTGCTCCACCGCCACCCGTGCTAGCGGCCCCAACGTGGTAAACCAGGCTGCCTCGGCACCAGCCCAGCTCGGCGGGCTGGGGTAAGCGACGCACCAGGTCCTGTTCCTCGAAGTAGAGAAAGTAGTCCTCGCACAAGCCACCCACCGACGCCAGTACTGACGCCGGGAAGAACATTGCCGCACCGTGCACGTAGTGCAGTGACTCCGTTGGCAGGCTTTGCAGCTCGGACAGCGGCCTGGATGCATGGACGCCGGCATTGCGGGTACTCATGGGAAAGTAACGATAGCCTCCAGCGCATTCGATGGTCTGCCCCTGGATTCCTGCAACCACGGTGCTCCCCCAGATGGCCACCTGCGGTTGCTGCCGGGCCGCCATGATCAGCGCTTTGAGTGCCGCAGGGTCCAAGCGCGTGTCGTTATTCAGCACCCACAGGAAGTCCGGCGCGAAGTCCTGGAGAGCCGCAATCCCGCGATTGACGGTGGCGGCGTAGCCAGAGCGCTCGCTACCACGAAGCAGCTCTACCTCTCCTGCCATGGCCTGGACTGCCCGCCTCAGCTCCTCAAACACGGGGGCGGAAGAAGCATCGTCGCTGACAACCACCCTCAGCTCGAAGACACCGCCAGCGCCCTCCAGGCCCAGCAGGGAACGCAGGCAACCCAGCGTCTGCTCGGTATCCTCCCAGGTGGCCACCACCACGCCGACGCGATGCAGCTCCTCAGCCAAGGGCTCGCTCACAATCCGCCTGTGTATAGAAGTCGCGCCAGGCTTTGGGCCCGGTGAGCAGGGCCTGCAGTAGACCGTCGAGTTCCAGACCGACGTAACGCTCCGCCAGTGGAGAAACGTCGAGCGGAGTGGAGTCTTGTGCCTCCTCACCCATTGCCTGCGCCAGTGTAGCCACGCCGTATCTGGCCACATCCTCGAAACGCAGGATACGGGCGGCCGGCAAACAGTGACGGAAGCGACCGTAAAACCAGTCCAGTATGTAAAGCTGCCGCCTCAGGGTGTCGGCTTCAGCGCCCAGGACGCCGGCGAGCTGACTGTCGTAGCGCTCTCCTCCCGGCAAACGACCTCGGTTTACCGGCAAGTCCACCGTCTGCCAGGAGGCCAGCACCTCCAGGGGATTGCGAACCAGCGCCAGGCACTCCGCCTGGCCGGCAAGCCTGTGCAGCAGCGCGGTAAACAGGGCATTCTGCTTGACCACCAGCCGGAAGCCCGGCGGCGCCGACACCGGGATGTCCGACACCTGCCCCTGTGGTCGCCTCAGCCCCGCCTGATTCCCGGACAGCACCCGGGCGTCACTCTGTGCCCCAGCCACATTCACGGCGGGTGCGGTACCGGACAACTCGATCTGTTCGCGTATGGCTGCATAGCGTTCACGGATGCGCTGCTGCGCCGCCTCGGCGTCAGCGCAGTCCTCAAAATCGGTCAGCTGCAGCGGCTCGTTCAGCGCCACCGTATTCCGCAGGCCGTTCATGAGGCGCGTGCTGACTGACGTTCCCGCCCGGGGGATACCGGTAAACACCCAGTTCACACCGCTCACCACAGGGTATCCAGTCTGTCCAGCAGCTCATGGAACTGCTGCCGCTCTCGCTCGAGCCGGTGCTGCTCCAGGGTTTCAGCCGCGGATAGCTGGAATCGCGCCATATCTCCGCCGTTAACCCTATCCAGGGCCTCCAGGGTCGCCCCGGCGAGCTCGGCTGGCGTCCTCCCCGGCATCAGGCAGTTCTCACCGTCCAGGCAGAACGAACGATTGCCCACACAGTCGGGCACCACCACGGCGTCGCTGAGGGCCATGGCTTCAAGCGCCGGCAGGTAAAAACCCTCGGTGGGGTTGGGTAACAACACCGACACTTTTGCGGACGCCATGGCTGCCAATACGTCCGCCCTTTCAACAAAGGCATCGTGTAACAGCAGCGAAACGCCGGCTGCCTCCAGCCGCGCCGCCAGCTGCTGCGCCAGCTCCCTGGATTTCACGCCAAGGATGTACACATCGTGTAAATAGCCGTCTCTCCTGTGGCTGACAAGACTGTCGACATCCACCCCGTTGGCAATGGTAAGCGTGGGACCATTCACCCGACCGGTCGCCAGAATAGCTTCCTCTACCTCCACACTGACACACACGCGAATAGCGCGCTCCGTGAGGAAGGGGTAAACATTCGAGGCCGGGTCGGCATGCCGCACATGCTGGATCAGATTGATCACCGGCTGATCCGCTGGCCTGTCGAGTGCCAGGTAGGCCTGCCAGTCGACACCGGCGAGGTAGGCGAGTTGGTGCCCAGCGGGTTGGTAGTCCGCCAGCATCCTCGATTGCCATATCCGCCACGGGTTGCTGTGCTCAAGGGGCCGTTCTCCCGCCAGGAACACGCGGGGCTCCCAGCCCGGGTGCTCAACCATATGAGCGAAGTAGTCGAGAACTTTCTGGTGACCGCCGGAGTAGCGGACGTAATGCCTGTGGAAGATGGCAGACCTGGTGTTCATGCACTCGGCTAATACACTACCGTGTCAGTGCTTCCATTCGAGACATTGACCTGGGTCGTCGAGACGGTCACGGCGCCTACGCGCGCGTCAGCCGCCAGGGTGGCCGCACACCGGTTACCCCCGGTTAGCACGACCACATCCGTCACTTGCAGAACAACGGTTGTATTGGGTGGCAGGGTGCCGCTGGCAGCGTCCAGGGGCGTCGCAAAGACACCTTCTTCAGGGGTAAAACTGAAACTGTAGTCGACGGGTAAATCGCGGTGATTCACCAGGGTAATCCGCTGACGATAGTCACTAAAGGTCGTCAAATTGGGCATGTTGACCACGGTGCCATTCAGTTCGATGACTCCGACAGCGCCGCTGAAACGGGCTGCGCTGAATAGCTGCGCCGCAAACAGAGGTCCTGGTGTCGCTGACGCCAGATATTCTCCGGATACTATTTCATCGGTCTCCCCGTTTACCTCAACGCAGAGCTGATGGTAGCCATTGCTGCCAACGTCTCGCAGGGTGGCGGTAGCCATGCTGCTGTCTTCCGCGTCGATCAACAGGGTCGCGTCCGGGCTCGCGCAATTGGAATCCGCATCGAGATACCAGTTGCCGAAGCTGAAGTCCCCCTGGAACTCGAGGGTGGTGCCCAATTCATTGACAATATCACCCAGCGTCACCTGCAAGCCGTTGCCTGCAGCCAGCGTACCGGTGACGGTCTTGTACTCCAGTGAGCCGACATTTGCCCGAAGCTCGCTGATACTGGCCGAAGTGAAGCCCAGGAAACCCCTGTCTACATCCGCCGTATTGGTGCCCGGGGTGAAACTGGCCGATGCGCTGGCCGCGGTAGTGATGTAAGTCGCCAGCTCTCTGCGGTAGAACGCAGAGTCTTCAAACAGGGCCTCCGAGGCGGTGGAATAGAGTTCGTAGCTGACGCCGACAGCACCGCTGGAGCCAATGGCCAGGCGATCCAGGCTAAGCTCCACGGCCGCAGTTTGATCGATCAGCGCTGTGGCAGTCACAGCGAAAACAATGAAGTTGTCGCCCGTCGCACCTCCCAGGGAGAGAACAACGTCCGCATTGCCACTATCGACCACCAGGGATGCCCCGTGGCCTGCCGCCAGGACACCATTGCTGAAGGTGTACCTGATGTACAAGCGACCATCGACCACCAGGCCGACACCAAGCCTTGAAACGATGTCGATATCTGACCCCGCGTCGGTAACGTTGTAGTAATCGACGCCGTCTTGAGTCCCCGTGGTGAGAGACGCCGCTGTTAGCGTTTCCCTGGCGTAGACAGGCGAATTGGGGCTTGTAGCATCGAGGTCAACTGCGGCCACCGCATGGAGCGACAGAGTGGCAAGCACGCTCAGCAACAGGCATGCGAAGGGCTTATGACCCAAGGGGTATGCAATTTTCATTTACAGGTTCCAAACCGCACATCTTCATCCGTTTGATGTGAGAGCCTGGCGTATTACAACAGACCCCGGCCGCCTGGCTGCCGGTTTCCAGGCCGATATCCGCCTCCATGCCAACCGCTTCCATGCAAACGCCCGCCGCGAGCCCAGGGGGCGAGGCAGGACGCCGGGGCAGCTTTACTCAGCGCCCACTTCCGTGAGTGTAGAGAATTTGCGCTGCAATATCCCGGTTTTCTTGCCGGGCACCCTCGCCGTCAGCATGACACCCGGTTGCTGTACCAGCGACAAGTGCCTGAGTGCCACGGCGAGCGCAACATGTGTTCGCGATTCGCATGGCAAAACCTGGCGAAGTGATGCCTCCAGCCCCATTTCGCGTGCTCCAGGCGCGACCCATGACGTAACAATGCCTATCGACAAAACATCTGTAATTCTTATACTTTACGCCTCTTAAACAAACACTCCGGATACCTCTGCTAAAGATTCATCAGGACACTCCCAGGCACCAGGTCCACCGGCAGCGTGCATGAAAACGCCCGTAAGACGCGGCTCTGCATTTCGCCATCACTCCGGGACACCAGACTTCGACGGACTGCACTGCGAAGCGATTGGTAGGCACCATGGCGAAGGATGGTTACGGCCACAGCCTACCCTTCCATCACATGGCAGTACCTATATGAATCTCTACCGCGAGTATCACACCGTCATTTGAGGCCACTTATGTCGACAGCACTGCAGCCACACTTGCTCGTTCTCGTCGCACCGCTTCTGGCGTCAATACGCCGGATACTCATGAAATGGCAGACCCAGCTTGACGGCGAGCAATTGAGCCAGCCGGGTTCTTCGCCCATGCTCCTCCTGCACTTCCTGCCCGGACCGCTGGTCATTCCCGCCTTCTTTGTGGCCTTCCTGAGCGGCATATCGTGGATACTGGCGATATCCATGCTCGATAGCTGAGCGAATTCAGGACACAAGAGATGGCTCAGGTCACCACCGGCGTACGCCGTATTCTGTCTATGCCGGCAGTCTATTCCGCATTCCAGAGCCTGATCGGGGGCGCAAACAACCGCCAGAAAGTCGTAGACCGCTATGTGCGGCCGCAACCCGGCATGGTGATGCTGGATATTGGTTGTGGGCCCGCGCAGGTTCTCGAGCACCTGCCCGCGGGAGTGCGCTATGTCGGGTTTGACGCCAGTGAAAGCTATATCTCGGAAGCCCGCGAGCGCTACGGTGACAGGGGCGAGTTCTATCAGCAGTATGTCAGCCTGGAGACGCTCTCAAACCCCGGCTCATACGACATTGTCACCGCATTTGGCCTGCTGCATCACCTGGATGACCAGGAAGTGAGGGATTTTTCGACGCTGGCCATCTCCGCGCTCAAACCCGGTGGCCGGCTACTGACCCTCGACCCGACCTATGTTGAAGGGCAAAACCCTATCGCGCGCTTCGTGATCAGCCGGGACCGGGGGCAAAACATACGTACGCCTTCAGAGTATCAGCGCCTGCTGGCCACCGACGCGTTCCAGCAGCTGGAATGCTCCGTGGCGAAGGATCTCCTCCGAATTCCATACACCCACGCCATCGTTTCAGGAACAAAACAATGACTTCCCAACCGTCAGGGGTTCCTGAACGCACAGAAGCCAACATGACCAGGGCTTCGAACAGCCTCCCCAACTGGCTTCCCCTGCTGCTTGCCACCCTGGGATTGCTGGCATTCCTGATGTTCACCTATGGAGAGTTCATCTTCGGGGATAAGTTCTACATCTACACCATGGCCGGCGTCGGCGGCGACAATTACCGCTCCTACTTGCCGGCCCTGGTGTTCTTCCGCGACTGGCTGGGAGACCCGTCGTTCTATTCGCTGGAAATAGGCGCCGGCGACTCGGTCTTTGTATGGATTCATTTACTGCTCGACCCATTCAACTGGCCATCGTTCGCCCTGTCGGAAGCGGGTATTGCAAACGGTCTTATCTACGCACAGCTGCTTCGACATATTGCCGTTCTGTGCTTTTCCTACCTGTGGTTGCGAGAACTGAAGTATGGCCGGCTGCCCGCACTGGCCGGAGCCCTGTCCCTGGCTCTGACGCCGGCCCTGATATCGCCGCACAACCACTTTGTCAGCTTCTTTGTATTCGTGTCGCTCTACCTTTACGGATTGGAACGTTGGTTGACCAGCCGCAAGGGAGCGGTGCTGGCCCTGGCCCTGGCGATCATTGCCATGGGGAGCGTTTATCTCCTCTACAAGCTGGCGATCTTCAGTGCCGCCTATCTAACGGTTCGTGCCATCGCCGAACGCAAGGCGGCGTCAGTGTTCCTGCGAGACGCACTGGGCCTGCTATCAGTCTCTATCTGCCTTGTATTGCTCTTGGCCCCGCTGGTTCTGACCATGCTGGAGCTTATTGCAGACAGTTCCCGCACCGAATCACGCTTCGTCAGCCCTCGATTCCTGTTCGAATGGGTCAACATCACGCCCATGCATACCTCGATAATGGGAGTCGGCCCGGTCGCCGTGCTGGCGCTGCCCGGCCTCATCGTCGAAAATCGCTGGCGATTGCTGGCGGCTACGATTGCCGCCACCCTGTTCCTGCTCTTCGCAATGAATGTGTGGTTTTTGTCCGCCACGACCGGATTCGCCAAACCCGAGGAGTTCTATGTGAACTTCCTCTATGCAATACCCGTCGCGCTGGGCATAACACACACCTTGCAGCACGCTCGCGAGATCACATCGCCTATACCTGGCGTGGTTTTCCTTGTACTGGGTGCGCTGCTACTGGCCTTGAATTGGCAGACCGGCCCGCTGTTCTATATTGGTGCCGGTGCCCTGGTCGCGGGCGGCGTACTGCTGCTATCCAGGTCGCTGCCTGACCACGCCGGCTTGGCGGCACTGATCATCGTTGCGACGGTACAGGCGTATTGGCTGCATGCGAGATTGCACGAGCAAACGAGCAACTGGCCGATGCTCAATAAGGCCGCTCTTGCGGAGGGGGGCACTCTACAAACACTAAGAGCTCTCAGCCAGCAGCGGCGCCAGGAACCCGGTAGCAATGAGCTGAACCGGCTGAAAAAAACCTTTACGCTCGCTGGCCTGAATGACTCCATGCTCCTTTCCTACAACGGGCTGGAGATGCAGGCATCGCTGCTAAATCCTGCTTATCAGAAGTTTTCCGAGAACTACATTACCACTCAGCAGACCTTTATCCAGGTTAGCAACAGCACTCCTCAGCCCTGGCTGGATAAATTCATGGGTGTGTCACAGCTCCACACACACGGCAGACTGGCGCCACTGCCCGGCTACCAGGCTAAAGCCAGGTACGGTGAGCTGTGGGTGTACGACGTCAGCGATAGCAAAGCGCTGGGCATCTTCCTGTCCCGTCAGGTGGATGCGGCCACTTACGCGTCCCTGGACCAGCGGCAACGGCAGTGGCAGCTGCTCAACGCGGTGATGTATGAGGGCGAGCTGGCTGGCGTGCCCAAGCTCGGCGCCGAGGACGTCCCGGATCTGAGCGCGCACCAGGCGAAGCAAATTCCGTCGAATTGGCGGCTGCTGGATTCATCGCCGGCACAGTCAAGGTATCGCATTGACATACCTCCCGCTGAAGGGAAGGCGCTCAGGTTTGTGCAGCTGCAATTTGCCACGACCGGCCAGCGATTCCTGAAGATTTTTGGCACAACGCCTGATGGCCAGCAAGTCGACCTGATATCACACCTTCTCGCAGTCTCCCGGGACGCGACGAAGCGCCCGGTTATGCTGCGACCCGTGAAAGAGCTGGTGCTGGATGTGCAGCCGATCGCTGTGAGTAGTATTCTCCTGGCCATCGCCGGGAGCGGCCACGAGACGGTGCAGAATATTGCGACCTACGCCTATCTGCCGCCGGCTGTCGAAGAGTACCAACTGCCCGAGCCACAGGTTGCGGACGTGGAGCTGTCAATGCTCAGGCCGCACCACATACGAGGCCGGCTGAGAGCCGATACTGCAGGGGTACTGGTGCTGCAGTTACCCTGGAGCTCAGGTTGGTCAGCAACTGTTGATGGGGCGTCCCGGGAGCTTCTCAAGGTAAATCACGGACTCATGGGATTGCACTTCGGTGATAAGGGCAGCTACGAGGTCGAGCTCAACTTCAAGCCGCGTCACTGGAGTCTTGGCTTACTGCTGTCCCCGCTAGGTATTGTTGGTTTGATAGCGTGGTTTTTCTTTACAGGACCGGGAAGAGTGAGCACAACATGAAACTCTCTATTGTCTCTACCTTGTATTTTTCTTCCCCTTACATCGCCGAGTTCGTTGAGCGCTGTAAAGCAGCAGCGTATCAACTCGTGCAGGACGACTACGAGATCATCCTGGTCAACGATGGCTCTCCCGATGACAGCCTTGACGTCGCGATTGCATTGACAGGAAACATGCCCAAGCTGCGGGTCATCAATCTGTCCAGGAATTTTGGTCATCATCGGGCGATGATGACCGGCTTGAGCTATGCGGAGGGTGACAAGGTGTTTCTCCTGGATAGCGATCTGGAAGAAGAGCCCGAGCTTCTCACCGAGTTTGCGCGGGTGATGGAGGCAGAGTCAGCGGATTGTACCTTCGGTGTGCAGGAACATCGGCGCGGCAACTGGTGGGAACGTTTTTCAGGAAACCTCTTCTACCGCCTGTTCAACTTTTTGACGGGTTTCCAGTTTCCGCGCAATGTGGTCACGGCAAGACTTATGACAAGGCGCTTTGTTCAGTCCTTGCTCGAGCATCGCGAGCGAGAGCTGTCTATCGGAGGCCTGTACTACATCACCGGATACAATCAGGTCCCGCTGCCGATAAAGAAGCACAATACCAGCGAAACCACGTATCACATCTGGCGTAAGCTCAGCGTCTTCGTGAACTCAATCGTGTCTTTCAGCAGCAAACCGCTAATCTACGTATTTTTCTCAGGGATTGCGGTCAGCTTTTTTGCATTTGCTTACGTGATATACACCCTGATTCTTTCGATTTTTTTCGCCTCGCCACCCACTGGGTGGACCTCGCTGATGATCTCAGTGTGGGTGCTGGGCGGGCTGATTATTTCAAGCATTGGGGTAGTCGGCATATACATTTCCAAGATCTACGAAGAGTCCAAGCAGCGGCCCTACTCAATCGTTGAGGGAGTCTATGGACAGCGCACCGAGCAGCATCCAGATAAGCGCTACGGCTCTGGTGAGCAGAGGAGTACAAATGACTGATGCCCCATTGAAGATAGCGTTTGTCGGCGGGGGTATGAACTCGGCGGTGGGCAACGCCCATCGTATTGCTGCGCAGATGGATGGTGAGTTTCAACTGGTTGCCGGCTGTTTCAGCCGCCACGAGGACGTAAACCGGGCTACCGCCAGCGCCTGGGGGGTCGCCGGAGATCGCTGCTACCCTGACTGGCAGAGCCTGCTGGAGACAGAGGCGGGCGCGCTGGATGCGATCGTCGCCCTCACGCCAACACCACATCACGGAGAACTGCTGTCAGCAGCCATACGGTCGGGTTTCAGCATCATCTGCGAAAAGTCCATGGCAACTACATCCGCTGAGGCCGGGCGCTTGCTGGCGCTTAGCGACTCGCAGGACACGTTTCTCGCAGTGACATTCAACTACACCGGTTATCCCATGGTGCGCGAGATGCGCCACCTGATTGAGACGGGAGAGCTTGGGCGAATCACGCACATCCAGGTGGAGATGCCGCAGGAAGGCTTTGCCCGGCTCGACGCGGAAGGCAATCCGCCTCGGCCCCAGGCCTGGCGACGGCAGGATGGCCAAATACCGACTCTGTCACTGGACCTTGGCGTACATACCAATCACCTCGTGGAATTCCTGACCGGAATGAAGCCGTTCGAAGCCTGCGCTATGAGCGGCTCTTTTGGCCTTGTCCCCGACGTCATCGATAACACCATGGCACTTATTCGCTATGGCGACGACGTGATGTGCCACATGTGGATAAGCAAAGTCTCCCTGGGTTACAGCAACGGACTAAGGATAAGAGTGTTTGGTGATGAAGGCAGCGCCGAATGGCACCAGATGGAGCCGGAGTTCATCCGGCGCAGCGACAGGTATGGCAACAGCAGCCTACTGGAACGCAGAGCTGCCTCAGGCGGACTGACCCTCGAACCCAGATACAATCGCTTCAAGGCCGGCCACCCGTCGGGCTTCATTGAGGCATTTGCCAATCACTACCAGGATCTGGCCCAGGCGCTGCGAGAGCACAAGCAGCGGGGGAGCTTTTCCAACCCGTTTGTCTTTGGGGCGAACGAGGCAAAAACAGGACTCTGCCTACTGGAGGCCATTCAACGATCGACCGCTTCGCGGTCATTTGAGTCTGTATGACGCCGCTGCCACCCGAAGAATTCTGTCGGCGTTTTGACGCGGCGCCCGCAGAAAAGCGCTTTTTGTTTGGATGCAACCCCTATGCATCCACCCTCGCGCAGCACATCCATGTCAGCGGCATTGTTGACGACTTTTCGAAGGAGTCCACCTATGCGGGCCTGCCGGTATTGCGGCTCTCTGAGCTGCCCGAGGATGCCCTGGTCGTGTCCTGCCTGCTGGGCAAGCCGCAAACAGGAAAGCGCGTACTCGACGAAGCGGGCGTCACTCACCTGGACTTCTTCGGCTTTCACAGGTACTGCCGCGCGGACGTTCCCTTCGTAAGATTCTGGGGCGACTATCTCAACGAACTCGAGCAGCATGCGCAGTTTTACGATTGGCTCGAGGCAGCAATGAGCGACGCTGAGTCGAGAACAGTCTATCGAGCGATACAGCAGTTTCGTGAAACGGCGGATATCAGTCACCTGGAGGGGTTCACAGAGCGCCAGGCGGAGCAATACTTCGAGGCATTTATCCCCTACCAGGGCCAGCACGAAGTCTTTGTCGATGTGGGTTGCTTCGACGGCTACACCAGCCTGGAATTTGCCCGTCACTGCCCGGACTATGGGGCCATACACGTGCTGGAGCCCAGCGCGTCCAACATGGCGGTCGTGAGAGAACGGCTGGCTGGCCTCCGTGACGTTGTGTTCCACGAACTCGGCGCATCGGACCAGCCGGGAATCGTTCAGTTTGATTCGAGCGGATCGACCTCATCCATCACAGATTCAGGCGCTGAAACTGTTCAGGTCGATGCCATCGACAATCTCATCCAGGGGCCTGCAAGCTTCATCAAGATTGACGTGGAAGGTGAGGAAATGAGCGTGTTGCGAGGCGCTCGTAGACTGATCGAGCAGCATGCCCCAAAGCTTGCGGTCTGCGTGTATCACCGCACCAGTGATTTCCGGGAGATTCCGGAGTACATCCTGTCGATACGCGAAGACTACGACATCTACCTTCGCCACTATACCGAGGGCGTGGTTGAGACCGTCATGTTTTTCATCCCCAGACAGACCCAACGGTGAATACCCTTCTCTACCTGGGCGGCGGCCTTGCAGACAGGCCCATGATCAGCGCCGCAACTGCACTTGGCTTCAGAGTGGTGACAACCGGGAATCGGCCGGACGACCCCGGCCACGAGTTGGCTGATGCATATGTCAACGCCGACTTCTCCAGCCCCGAGGCCATGATCGCCGTGGCTCGGCGGGAAAACGCGACCGCGGTCTGCGCCAGTTGCAATGATTTCGCAGCCATCTCTGCCGCTCACGTGGCTCACGCGCTGGAGTTGCCGGGGCACGATTCCCTCGACACCACGCTGAGGATTCACCACAAGGACCGTTTTCGCGATCTGCTGGCAGAGCTCGAGCTGCCGACACCCCGCGCTTTTACCCTCGGCCAGGACTCTGATCCGGCAGAGGCCCGGGAGCGGCTTCGGCTGCCGATTCTGGTGAAGCCCGTCGACCTGACGGGCGGCAAAGGCATTACCCGGGTGGAATCCTGGGATTCGCTGTCCTCGGCCGTGAATGAGGCCCGCAGCAATTCCAGGCTCGCCCAGCTCGTCCTGGAAGAGTTCATTGACGGGAGCCGTCACGGGATGACCTGTATGCTTCGGAACCAGGAGATAGCATTCAGTTTCCACGACGATGAACAGTACTTCCGGAATCCGTTTCTCGTATCCGGCGCCAGCTCACCCGGCCGCTCCAGCGAGGCTTGCAGGGAGGAACTCATAGCCGCCAGCGAGCGTATCGCACGGGAGCTTGAGCTGGTCGACGGCATCTTTCACATACAGTACATACAGAGTAGCGGCACTCCCTATATCATTGAGATCTGCCGGCGCCCCCCCGGTGATCTTTATGTCGAGCTGGTATCGAGATCTGCAGGTATCGACTATGCAAAGTGGATTGTGAATGCCGCCTCAGGGCGGGGCACATCGGAGGTGCACCAGCCAACCCACACCACCCCCTACCTCCGCCATTGCGTGATGGCTGACGGCAATGGCCGCGTCCGCTCTATAGATATTCACCCGGAATTTGAGGCCTGCCTGGCGAAAGCACACGCGCTTGGCGGGCCCGGCGACGTGGTATCTGATTACATGAAAGACAAACTGGGGATCCTCTTTTTTGCGTTCGATTCTGCTTCAATGATGCATGAATTGCTCGACAACATTGATCCTGTCACCGTCGGGATTGAACGTTGAGGGATTCGGGGCCGCCCAGCAGCTTTAGACACTGAATAAGACTATGAATTGGCAACCATCCAGCTGGCGAAACAAGCCCGCTGCGCAGCAACCCGAATACGACGACACAGCTCGCCTGGGTGATGCCGAGGCGTCTCTGGGTCGAGCGCCCGCGCTGGTGGATGCAGCCGAGGTGGAAGACCTTGTTAACGCCCTGAAAGCTGCGGCAGATGGCGATCAATTCATCCTCCACGCCGGAGACTGCGCAGAGAGTTTTGAAGACTGCCACCCGGAAGCAGTGCTGCGAAACCAGATTGCGTTGCACGTCACGGCCATCGCCATAGAACGTCATCTCGGGACGCCAGTCACCGTGCTGGCACGAATGGCAGGGCAGTTTGCCAAACCCAGATCCAGTGAATACGAGACCCTGGGCAGTCTGACACTTCCCGCCTATCGCGGCGATATTATCAACGACCATGAGTTTGACGAGGACAAGCGCAGGCCCTGCCCGGACCGTATGCTACGGGCCTATGACTGCGCCAAAGCCACGCTGTCACTGTTGAGCGAGGAAAAAAGCGCCGATGCGATACTGAGATCCCTTGGCGCACAGCCCCCTGATCTGCCGGGAGTTAGCCTGGAGTGGCTGGCGACGGAGCTCGCCAAGCGCCGCGACAGGACCTATGTCTCCCATGAAGCCCTGCTCCTGAACTATGAAGAGGCATTGACGCGACAAGCTGCTTCGGGGCTGGCATACCACGCCGGATCAGCTCATCTTCTTTGGGTCGGTGACCGAACCCGGCAGCTGGACCACGCGCACCTGGAATACTTATCGGGCATCGAGAATCCCGTCGGCGTGAAGCTGGGCCCATCAGCATCTGCTGACGAGCTGCTGTCCATATGCGCCAAGCTTAATCCTGACAACAGGGCGGGCAGGCTTGTATTGATCACCCGACTCGGCGTCAGACAGGTAGAGCAAGTACTTCCAGGACTGATAGAGGCCATTGTAGGAGAAGGCTGTTCAGTAAACTGGTTCTGCGATCCCATGCACGGCAATACACAAAAAGACGAGCACGGCGAAAAGACCAGGTTCATCGGGGAACTGGCAGGTGAGCTGGAAGCAACAGCGCGCATCCACTGTGAATTCGGAACGACCTTGTCAGGGGTTCATTTGGAGATGACGGGGGCCGACGTGCTTGAATGCGTGGCCAGTGCAGCGGAGCTGCCCGGAAACTATGTGTCCAAATGCGATCCGCGGCTTAATCTATCCCAGGCCTTGCACCTGGTCGAAGCGCTTCGCCGGGCTGACCCTTAAACGTTCAGCGCCTCCAGGCTCGCTTCAAAGTGCGAGAGTATTTCGTCCTGCACGTCCTTCACACCAGGGTACATAGGGAGGCGAAGCAGCCTGGCGGATCTATCCTCGGTAACGGCCAACTGTCCACCGCTTCTGCAATACCGTTGACCCGCCGGAGAAAGGTGAAGAGGCACGTAATGAAACGGGGTGGTGACATTCCTTTTGCGCATTTCCTGTATCAGGCTGTCCCTGGTCTCAGCGGACGGCGCGAGCACGTAATAAAGGTGTGCATTGTGTTGAACGTTTTCCGGGATCTTGGGTAGCTCGAGACCGAACCTGTCAGCCAGACTCTCAGCGGCCGAAGCATAGCGCTGCCAGGCTTCCAGGCGCTCAGATTGAATGGCACCGATTTCATCGAGTTGAGCCCCCAGAAATGCAGCGATCAGTTCTCCCGGAATGTACGAGGACCCGACGTCCATCCAGGTGTACTTATCCACCAGGCCACGGAAGAAATTCTTGCGATTTGTCCCCTTCTCTCGAATTATCTCCGCCTGCTGCAAAAACTTTTCGTCATTGACGCCGAGGCAGCCGCCCTCGCCTGACATGATGTTCTTGGTTTCGTGGAAGCTGAAGCAGGATAGAGCGCCAAAGCTTCCCGCCGGCCGCCCCTCGTAGGTCGAGGTGAGCGCCTGGGCGGCGTCTTCTATCACTTCCAGACCGTGTCTCTCAGCGATACGAAGGATCTCTCGCATCTCACAGACCACGCCCGCATAGTGAACCACCATGATGGCCCGGGTCTTCTCGGTGATCGCCTGCTCCACAAGCGACTCATCAATATTCAGGGTGTCGGGCCGTATATCAACAAACACGGGGGTGGCCCCACGGAGCACTACCGCATTGGCCGTGGAGACAAAAGTGAATGAAGGCATGATCACTTCATCGCCGGGACCGAGGCCCAGCAACAGTGCCGACATTTCCAGCGCCGCCGTGCAGGAGTGGGTTAACAGCGCGTCACCGCAGCCAATCAGACCCCTGAGTTTGGATTCACATGAGCGCGTAAATACGCCGTCGCCAGCGAGCTGGCCATTTTTGATCGCCGAGAGAATATTGTCTGTCTCCCGGCCCGAGAGCACGGGTTTGTTGAAGGGAATATGTTCAGGCGTAGTTTCTGTGTCTTTCACGGCGTTCGGTCATCCGGGTGAGGCGGTGCGCGCGGCGTGAGCACCGACAGTCCGATTCCAGCGGCTCACACGCGACTGGGAGAATAGCTAAAGCTTGCTGGATTCGTCCCTGTGCTGAAAAGTCATTCTTCATAGCCCAGCAGGTCCAGGCTAGCCCGAAAGTCAGGGCTGCGGCGAAACTGCTCCAGAACCTCCGGGGCCGGTACACGCCTGCTCAGCGGCTTGATCTCGGATGACGTCGTTGCCCTGCCGCCACCTGCGGAGGAGACATCCCCGGTAATCTTGGTGAAGTGGCTCCACTTCGTAATGAACTCCGGGTCAAACTCGATCTTCAATGCGCTGCATATCTGCCTGGTGCTGTCTTCTGGAGTGTGGGTAAAGTCCTCGTAGCGTATATAGCCGGTCTCTATGGCCGCTTCCGCAAAGGACCGGTAGCCCTTCAGGAAATCCTCTACACTCAGCTTGCCCTGGACAACGCCCAGCTTGCTCACGCTATTCCACTGGTCAATGGGATGTCGCACAGTCGCTATGCTGTTGACCTCGAAGCTCTTGGACAACACATTTGCCGTGGTGAGCTCATAGCCTGGATTCACCCAGGGCACGCCGGTGTAATCCAGGTGCGTCCAGTCGCGAACCACCAGTTGCTCGTCCCGCTCGGAGAGACAGCTATGGATCAGATCAATGGCCTGTAGCCAGTTGATTTGTGTAAGGCCCCTGTTTTGGGCTTCCGCCTGGACATCAATACCGAACCACGCTTTCGCCTGTGCCAGCGGATTGAACTGGCCGCCATTGGCAAAAGGATGCACTTCACTCAGCAAGGCAACGCCCTGCATACAGCCGATACATTTGGAGATCAGGGTCCCCCCCGATCGCGCCATATGATGAATCACAGCGATCGAACGGGGCATCAGGGCAGGCCGATAGACTTGTTCATGAAGCCTGCTCAGGCACCGGTGTATATTCGTCCAGCCAACGTGTCCACACCTGCTGTAAGGCAGTGTGTAACTGGTCGGCAAAGGCGTCAGAATCCATCAGCGGGGAGTGGATAATCCTGTCCCTGAGGTTCGACCGCACCTGGGCGAGGGCTTCCACATCAGAGGCCTTCTCCAGGGCGATGCGAATATAGTCATCTTCATCCGTCGCGATCCAGTCCGGCATCTCCAGGTTGCTCATGATGCTCTCGCCGGCGTGGGAAAGAAAACGATTCCCCTCTTTGGTGACCACCGGCACCCCCATCCACAGTGCCTCGAAGCTGGTGGTACAGCCCGTGTAAGGGAACGGATCAAGGGCAATATCGACGCGCCCGTAAGATTCAAGGATGTGTTCTCGAGAGTGCGAGGGCTCCAGCATCAGGCGATCGCGCTCGATGCCATGATCGCGGAACTGCCTGAACACTCTGTCACAGAAGAGCTCATCAGTCAGGACCTGGTTTTTCAGTAACAGCTTTGACTGATCAACAGCCTTCAGGACCCTGGCCCACAGGGCAATGACATTCTCATTGAGTTTGGAAAAGTTGTTGAAGCTGCCGAGGGTGATGAAACCATTTTCCAGCGCCGGCAGCGGTCCCACGTCCGGCGAGCCGGTGGGTTGCGAAAGGCACTGATAGGAGTTGGGCAGCACCAGGGGTTCTTCAACAAAATGATCGCTCTCACCGGGCGGTGTTACCCAGGGGTCGCCAATGATGTAGTCCATGGTGTCCAGGCCCGTTGTGGCCAGGTAGCCAAGCCATGTCACCTGGACCGGTGCAGGCTTGAACGCAAAGGCGGATAGCCTGTTGTGTGAAGTATGGCCGGCCACGTCGAGCAGTACATTCACGCCATCCTCATGGATCGCCCGCGCGATCGCATCCGGGCTGTCCTTGTGGCACAGCCGCCATTTGTCAGCCAGCTTTTCAAACCGTTTGCTCGTATCATCCGGAGCGACCACCGTGGGATAGAGGTAAATCTCAACACCCATTGCCGACATGCGATTTAGCACCGACTCAAGAAAGTACCCAACCGGGTGGTCTCGCAGGTCACCAGACACGATACCCAGACGGAGCGGCGCGCCAGCTTCTGTTTGCACGTTCCAGGCATCGTAGCGTGGTTTGTCACCGTGGTATTTCTCGGCCCAGCGAATGGAGAGCTCGAGCTGCTCTGCCGCCGTGACATCAGGGTCATACAAGCGCGAAAAAACCAGGTTGCTGTAGTGCTCAGAGTGGGCCTGGGGCGACTCCAGCGCCTTCTCATAGAAGTGCAGGGACTCGTCTCTCGAGCCAGTCAGGGAATACGCACCCGCCAGATTGACCTGGGAGGGGAAGAAATCCGGTTTCACCTCCAGAATTGAGCGGTAGGTGTCGATGGCGTCGGAGAAGTACTTGTTGTTGAGGTAACAGATGCCGAGCCGGTTCTTGATGGAGGTATCAGCAGGTTTGCGCTCGACCCCCTGCAGTGCAAACTCAAGCGCCTGCTCACTCTTCTGCTGGCCCATCAGGCAATCGACCAGCGAGTTATAGGCACCGATCATATCGGGGTCCATCAGTATCAACCGACGGCTCTCCCATTCCGTTTCCTGCAGTTTTCCCTCGGCCAGCAGGACTTCCGTGAGCGCAATCATGGCGGGCTTGTGATCAGGCTTAATCGTCAAGGCCTTGCGAAAGAGCTGCCGCGCCTTTTCATGTTGGTAGGTCTTGGCGGCCACCCGCCCCAACAGAACAATTGCCCCCACGGAATTCCCGGCCAGCGCTATAGCCTCCCGTGCATGGCGATCAGCTTCCGCGATGCGGCCAAACTCAAGGTAAGCAACACCGGCGTTGATATGGTGCACCGACTCGGCTGGGTTGATGGCCAGCGCCTTGGCGTGGGCGGCGAAGCTGGCGGACGGCATCGACTTGTCCATGTAGGCAATGCCCAGTTGCCCCCATGTCCTGTCGTCGCGTGGGTCCTGGTGTACGACCAGGTTGTACTGCTGGATGGCTTCTTCGAGATAACCGGTGTGAAACAGTGATAATCCGTAGTAGTGCCGCGCGCGCAGGTTGGTTTCGTCATTGTCCAGAACACGCTTGCTCAGGACCTGCAGTTCCGGATAAGCCTCACGGGCTGCCAGCTCATGCATCTGCTCAACGGTGACGCTCTGCGCGCTGGCTTCACCCTTTTCCATGCTGGCCAGGAGCTTTTCCAGCTCGCTCGAAGCGGGATTTCGGGCAAGCCCTTCACGAAGCACCGCCAGTGCGTTGTCCTCCTGATCGATCGAGGCCAGGTGCCTTGCGAAGTACCGGACATATTCCACATTGTCGGGTTCAAGCCTTACCGCTTCCTGCAACAGCGGCACCGCATGCGCCTGGTAGCCCGCACTCTGTGCAATACGCCCGAGGTAGTAATAGGCGCCGGCATAGGCGGCGTCCTCGGCGATAACTTGTTTCAGAAGCCGCTCGGCGGTGGATCGATCACCAGCGTCCATATGCTGGCGGGCCTTTGCAAAAGTCTTGTCGACGGCGCGGGCCTGACTACTGTTTTTTGACATGGAGAGGGGGGACTAAATAGACGTCTTACAGAAGAAGATGATACCAGATGTTGACATCTTCCAGACATCGGAAGGTAGGGAAAGTGAAATAAAAAGGGGGCCGAAGCCCCCTTAATGAACAGTTAAGTTCTAAGTGCTTACTTGACGGACCAGTAAACCGTATCGGTCGCGCCGTCGCCTCGCAGCACCTGGGTAGTAGCAACGTCAATGTCGGTATCCGGAGCTACCACAGTGACGGTTGCCGTACCACGGCTACCACCAGTGAACTCAACCAGGTCTTCCATGCGGAGGACAAGCACTTCGTTCGGCTGAAGCGTACCCTCGGCTGCAGGCAGAGCCATATGAGTCACACCGTCTTCCGTCTGGAAGGTGATGAAGTACTCAGCGACAGTAGCGCTGCGGCTGTTCAGGATAAGACGCTGGTTGTAGTCTTCGAACGTGGTCACGTATGCGACCTCAACGGTCGTACCGTTACGATCGATTTCACCCACACTGTCCGTGTCCGAAGTACTGCTCGGGTTGGAGCTGGTGTTGGCGTGCAGCAGCGTTACGGCCGCGTCAAAGGTAGTCACTTCCGGAATCGTCTGCTCGCCGTTTACAGAGACACACAGTGCCCGGCCTTGCGCAGAAGCAACGTCAATGGAAGTTTCCGTGAAGTTGGACGCAGAGGTCGGAGACAGAGGCGTACCAGCACCTACCGTGCCACAGGAACCGGTGGTCAGGCCGCTGATGAAGAACCCACCAGTCGCAAAGCCGAAGTTACCGGAGTAAACCACCTGTGAACCCGCCGTAGTCGCAGCCAGGTTAACCAGCTGAGCCAGCCCGGTCACGGAAGTCAGGTCAGAGGCCAGTGACAGACCGGTAGCGAACTGCGGCGTAAACACGCCCAGAGTACCGACTGAGGTATTACCGCCGGTGAAGGCAGTGAAGTTGGTCTCTACGTCAGCCGTAGCCGTTTCAGCGTCAAAATCAACGCTCAGTGCGGCGGACAGAGTTACCACGTTGTCGGCCGTCTGGTCAGACAGGCCAGCAGCGCCGGCAATGGCGTCGCCCTGGTCAGTGTAAACGCGCTGACGCACGCTCAGGTTCTGACCCTGCAGCAGGCCAATACCGTCGGTACCGAAGGCCAGAGCTACTGAAGCGGTCTGGCTGAAGCCAGCAGCGCCCGCCAGAACACCAAATACTGCACTGTTGTCACCGTCAAGACCACCGGTCAGAGACGTGCTGCCAACAGTACCTACGGTAACGATGGTGCCGGAGAGGTCAGCCAGCAGCTCACCGCCGGTCCAATCGTAGCGGATGTAGATCTGATCGTTAGCGGGAACACCCACCTGGATCTGACCGTTAACATTGAGAGCACCTGTAGTATTGCCCACACCAACCTGCAATACGCCCGTCGTCGTCGGCGTGACCGATTCGCTGGCGATAGCGATTTCACCGCCGCCGGTGGTAACGTTAAACGCCGCAAGAGCGCTTACGGAGATGCCAGTCGCCGCACAGGCAACCGCCATACTCAGTACCTTTTTATTGAACATATTGTTACTCCTAACTTTCAGTCCAAATCAACGTTGATAAGCCTATGCAACGGTGTGGATTCCCCGCCCCTGGATAAGCCTTTTTGAATTATGCACGCAACCACTCATTTTTCAAGCGAGGCGCGCCGACCAAGCTAAACTCAGCACATCCCAAAAATAGCATGGCCGCCGAGAGATTCAACTAAATATTCTCTCATTTCCAGTAATGTGATGAATTTCACACAAATTCAGCGTTCATGCCGCCTAAAGGCAGGATTTACGGCCTCAGGGCTCCGCAAATCCCGCGCTGGCATTCACCTGAAAAGCGTCCGTCAGCTGCTCGGTCAGCTCTTCTGAATCCAGCGGTGTTTCCATGATGTAGGGAATGATCATCACCAGCAGTTCCCGGCGATCCTCAGTCTCGCCGTCGGACCTGAACAGGGCACCCAGGCCGGGTAAATTTCCCAGAAAAGGAACGCCGGATTCATTATCGCTGGTGACACTGGAAATCAGCCCGCCCAGCAGAATGGAGCCGCCGTCCCGCAGGGTCACCATGGTGGTCAGGGTCCGGTTGCGGATGGTCGGGGAGTCGATGCCACTGGTTTCGTTGACTTCTGCTTCACTCAATTCCTGGGTGACTTCAATGTCCACGAAGCCGGAATTGTGCACCACCGGCCTGATCTGCAGCTTCACGCCAGTGCTGCGATAGACCACCTCGGTAACAATCGGTGCGTCCGGGTTATTGGTTGATTGCGAAGCCGTAGTCAGTACCGGAATTTCGTCGCCCACATCAATAGACGCCGTCTGGCCACTTTTCACCATCAACCGGGGTCGTGAGCGAATCTCGGCGCGCCGGTTCTCGTACAGCACCCTGAGCACCGCCCGGACGTCTCCCGCCTTGTCCAGGGTCGCAGAAAACGCTGAACGGCCTGAATCCAGGAAATCCAGGGTCTGGGTGGTGAGATCGTAACTGTTGTTCAGAGATGACCGCGTCAGAAACTGAAAACTCGACGAATCCGTGTCCGTCAGGGAAATCTCCGCCAGCAGCACCTCCACCAGTACCGAGGGCGCCACCTTGTCCATCTGCTGGATGACCGGCAGCAGTTGTGACCACTGCTTACCCGACCCTCTATAGATGATGGCATTGCGATTGGTGTCGACAACAAACTGGCTGCGGCCGCGGTTCTGGCTGATCGTACCCCGCCTGGACACCGCCTGTCCCGCGTCGGCTACGGCACTGCTCTGTACGTCGAGCACCTCGGCCTCGGGGTCTGCAAGCTGATTCAGCATGTCGACGATGTAGTCAGCCTGGGTGTTATTGACCTCATAGCTGAAGATGCCGTCCTCGACGGCAAGCTGTTGCCGCCGGTCGATAATGCGCGCCCAGTTTGCCACGTGATCCAGGGTTTGCTGGGAGGCGGCGAACGCTACCAGCTGGTTGGTGCTTTTTAGGGGGATAATCATGATGGCGCCGTTCGGCGGACGGGTGCTGACTTCGTAGCCCTCGGACTGCAACACCGCCACCAGGTCGGCCGCCAGGTCAGCCGCCTGCGCGTGGGCAGGCTCGATATTGATGGAAAATTTGCCGCGCATATGCGGCTGGTCAAGTACCTCTATCATCGCCAGTGCCTGCTCAACGACGCTGGTTTTGCCGGTCAGGACCATCGCGTTGCGGTCCAGGTCCATCTGTATCCTGAGCTCCTGGCCACTCAGGCCTGTGCGCAGCCAGTTGTTGACCTTGGGCGGCGTGACAGCCTTAAGGGGCACGAAGACAAACACCGGACGATGGGATTCGGGCACCTCCGGCAGTGCCAGCCCCGTTACCAGAATGGGCACATCGCTGGCGCCTATGTTCTTGTCGACATTGAACACAAACACGCCCTGCTCAAAGCGCGTGCGAACGCCGTAGTCGACGAGCGTCCTGCGGGCAACACGAAACAGTTGCTCCGGCTCTATGGCCGAGGTCAGCCGGAGAGTCACCAGGTCTTCCAGGGACTGGACAGACGTATCCAGCGAATAGGGCAGGCCAAGCTGTTCACCGAACACCGTATCGATGAACGCCGGCACCGGAATATTGTTGTAACTGGCCTCGATATCCCCACCATCGAGCGTCGGCACATAGTCCTGATCGACGGTCACGGCCACGGTCTTCATCGGAGGCAGCTTCGCCCCGGGTTCAAACTGCGTCTGCTCCTGCTCCCGCTCCTGGACCAGAGTGTCATCGCCCAGGTCGGCGGCAGCCGCGGCCCGAGCATCGTCCTTACTGCGACGCTCCATCGCCGAGGCTTTTGCGGCATCGAGGCCATCGGACTTATAGAGGTCAGGGTCTTCCTGACGATGCATTCCCCGGAACTGGTCCGTGGTACAGGCAGCCGTGAGCAGGAGAAGCGCCACGACAAAGATGCCAGGCCACAGCCTGCCGTCCACCACGCGACTGTCTCGCGAAACACGGGCGCGACGAGCGTTAGCCCGCGAACGAATACCGGTCAAGACGCGACCTGCTGACGCCATCGCCCCGGCGCCCCGAACTCGCGTTTAACACTCACCTTCCCCACCGCCTTCAACATCACCATTGGAATAACCGATACTCGACGATCTCGCCGCTATCTGCTCCCGTTATCTGCAGGTACGTATCAGATATTCCCGATACGACCCAGCCGTCTGCCACCACGCTGTCCGGCTCTACAACAATCAAACCCGACTCATTGGCCAAGGATACCATGAGCGCACGTTGCTCTTCCGGCATTTTTACGGGCTTCAAAAGAGCCACCAGGCTCGGCTCACGCTGAATCGCGACCAATACCAGGTGTTTGAAAACACCGGGACGACCTGGTGTTTCAGGCTCCGGCTCCGGTTCAGGTTCCACGATCTCCGGCTCAGGCGGCACCTCGCCGCGTTGCCACTGCGCACTGGCCTGCAAGGTGGCCATAAGCGACTCGATAGGGGGCTCTGCCAGGGTCCAGGGCTCTCCCAGACTCACCGCGCCCTGGGTCGCGCTGCTGCTGCCCGCAAACAAACCGACCAGCACGCCGAGACTGAGGCCTCCGGCAGCCACCGCAGCCAGTAATTGGGCGGGAAGTGGCAGGTCTTCCAGATACTTCATCATCGATTCTGGCTCCCGCTACTACTGCGCTCGATCAGAAAATCCGCCGCGAGCTGCAGACTCAGCCGGTCACCCCTCGCGGGTGAAAACGACAGGTTTTCGACCGACACGGCGCGCTCGGATTCAGCCAGCATTCCCAGCAAGGTGCGCACGTCACTGGGTGTGATCTCACCGGTCAGCTCCGCCTCGACCCTCCACAGGGGAGCATCCACACTCTCAACGGGGCGGACCTCGCCGAGATTGATACGCAGCTTGCCCAGTTTGCTTTCGCTGGCCAGGAAACGCAGCCAGGACTGAAACTCTGCGCCTGCCAGACCACGACTGCTCGCCATCCAGAATCGCTTGCGCACTGCGGCATTCATTGCCTGCTCGCTCTCCAGGAAGGCGGCAAATTCCGCCGGGTCAATCTCCCGCAGGGATTCCAGTTTCGCGGCGCGCGCGGCAACCTGGCGATAGTCTTCCCAGAGGGCGACTCGCGAGTCGTCCAGCAGCAGGATCAGGTAACTACCGAAAATGAAGAAGACCGCGTAAACCATCCAACGCAGCCGCGGAGTCGCCTCAAGCTGGCGCCTGAGCTCGCGCACCTGGCTATGTCCTGCCAGCTTCTCCATCACGGGGATCATGATTCCGGCCCGCCAATGTTCAATGACACATCGTGCTCACCTTCGCGCAGACCAGGTTCGATGCGAATATCCTGAAAAAAGCTGCCAGCCTCGAGGCTACTCACCACATCACGGCTATCCAGCTCGGCATTCTTCAGGGTCACCTGCAGCCCGCCCTGGCGGTATTCCCAATCCACCAGCTGGTAGGGCAGCTCCTCCATCAGGCGCGTGAACTCCGCAGCCACTTCAAGCTGGGTATAAGCGGGAAGCTGTGATGCAAGCGCGCGATTGTCAGCGCTGAGGCGTTCAGCGGACAGCCGCACCTGCAGCTTGTCGCCCAGTGACTCCTGCAGGGTTTGAACGTGGCTGTCGAGGTAAGCGCCCTTGATCGCAAACATGGTCATCAAGCCCAACTCGAAGCAGAACACGAGCATAAGCAGCAGCGCTCCTCCCCACATCAGGGCGCGCTCATCCTTGATCAGTCTGCGCCAGTCCAGCGCAGGCTCCGTCCAGGGCTCGGATTCCCAGCGCGGCCCTGCGTCATTGGCGGCAGGTGCATTCTCGGCACCGACGGAGCGGCTCCACAATACCGCTTCCCCAGCCGCGAGTTCGTCCCTGCTCCAGCGGGAAGCAATCAGGCGGCCAGCTTCCCAGACCTGATAATCAAAGCCCTGTTGGCAGCTACGTACCTCCAGGCCATCGCCACCCGGAGCCAGCATGACAGGCTCCGGCAGGCAGCGCGCAGACTGCAGATCCTCGGGCAGCCTGCTCCTGGCCTGTTGCTGCCAGCTTGCGTCCCAGATCCACACCGAGGCGCTGTCAGACTCCAGGTCGGCGACATAATGGGCAGCTTCGGGCCAGGGGCTGTATTTCTGTACCTGCTGTTGGATGTAGGCACGACGGGCGGGGGCCGGCACCTCGGCGAGGTCGATACTGAAGAAAAGGCAGTCGCCACGAGCGATCAACACGCAGTCTACTCGACCGAGCGCCTCCACGACCGCAACGTCTTCCCCCGCCAGCACGTGGTGGGTTCTAGAAGACACTTCCTTTGACAGAGCGTGCAACTTCATTGCCAGGGGTTTCTCCAGTGGTGGGCGCCAGATAGCTGTAATCCATCAGCCAGGGCCCATCCAGTCCATTCTCGGTAATCGTCAGGCTCTGCACCATATAGGAAGAGCAGTCCTGGCACCAAATCTTTACTCTAAACTCGTCGGCAGGGAAAAACTGAAATTCTTCTTCCTCCCAGACATTGATCACACCGAGGGCATCGGCCACGCCTTCGAGCCGACTGAAGGCATGGGTATTGCGCGCCTCGATCAATGTCTGCGTCTCTTCGGCGCTCAGGCCCAGGCGCGCCTGCAGCAAGGGCGCCGGGGCAGTGTTGATATTCAGGGCATTGGAGTAGGTGATCGAGAACATTTCCCGCCAGTTGACCCGGGACTCACTCTCAAACAGGGCCTGCCAGCCATATACATTGCCCAGCTCGGCCTCGGCCCTCAGGTACCAGTTGGTCGGTACCGGCAAGCCTGCAGTCTGGTAGTGCAGTGCCTCTGCACCGTTGATACGGCGCCGTTCATTTTCATCGATATAGTCAGCGAGAGCGGCCGCCAGTTCCTTTGCTCGCTGCGAACCCACAGCGTCCGGCAGCACCTCTTCCAGCACTTTCTGGGTCGATTCAGCGTTGAGCGCAATCAGCCCCCATTGGTCCTGGATACTGAAATAAGCTCTGCCGACACCCCGGTACAGGGCGCCGTCCAGACGGATCTCGTTCCCCACCTGGGCCATCCGTGAGACACTTTCGTCCTGCGGCAGATTCTGGTCTTCAGGGGAAACGGTCAAACCGGCCAGGGTTTTTCTGCGCGTTGCCAGCATGTGGTGGACGCTGGCCGCCGTGGATGTCATGTCCAGGTCTGCCTGCATACGCTCCTGAAGCGCCAGGGCCTGCAACACCTGCTCCTCGACATAGCTGTGAAAAAGCCCCGCCAGCAGGACCAAAATCGCCACCATCCAGATGGTCGTGGCGAGCACAAAGCCGCGCTGGTTACTCACGCCCATAGAGAAGCACCGTGCTAGGTATGTACTGGCTCTTGCGGATGGGAATAATCGCCGTCATGACTTCGATCCTGCCGTCCGGGCCACCGCCTGCATCCACCAGCAGTCTTACTGCCTCGGGTATCTGGCGGTCCCTGTCATCACGCCATTCTGTCTTCCACTCCCCGGTTTCTGACAGGTACTGAAACTCCGCCACCCCACCGCCGGGCCAGGCCTTTACAACAACGGGCTCCCTGGGCGGCTCCTGATACAGCAGGCGCAGTCCCGCCGAGCTGGAATCGATAGCCCAGACGAATTCCGTGGGAACACCGGCGGGGCCCCAAAGGGGCGCAAAGCTGGCGCCGCGCATCGCAATTGGGGACCCGGCAAATGCAAGCCTGTTCTCGTAGTAAGGTACCGCGGCTTCGACGCTGGAGCGCCACCAGTTGGCCACCAGCGCCTGCCGCAGTTCTACCGCCTGGCGGTCGCGCAGTCTCTGGTATCCGCCCATCATGTAGGCATAGCCCTGGAACATGACCGAGCTGATCATGCCAATCATGGTCAGCACCACCAGCACCTCCAGCAGTGAAATGCCGCGCTGCCTGGCGCTATTCGAAGACAAGTTCGCGTGCCTGCTTGTACTGGGCCACTCTTACGGTCCAGGTACCCAGCGGTCTGGCGTCCGAAAACAGCGACATGTCGACAGCGTAAAGCCCGTGGTCGTAGAGCCCAACACGACCCATCATGCCGCGCCCGGAACGGATGGGTTCGACCAGGCGCGCCTGCCAGGCGCACTCATAGCCATTCAGTTCAAAGCGCCCACTGGCGCCATCCGAGAGCCGCACCAGTTGTACCTGTCTTATGGCCTCGCGCAACGTGTTCTGGGATGCCACGACCGCTTCCGCCCGCCGCAGGGAAATCAGGTCAGTGTTGATCAGACCGAAAAGCCCTGTCAGTGACAGGCTGAGAATCACCAGGGCCACCATTGCCTCGACCAGAGTGAAGCCGGCCGAGTTGTGCACTTCAGCTTTCATCTTCCTGCAACTCCGGCTCACAGTAAGGCGCCGGCAGGCGATAGCGCCAGACGCGCTCCGAGGAGTGCGTCAGCCTGACGGCGCCCCCCGTGCAAAAGCCGTTGGCCTTGAACACCAGGTTTTCCGAGAAGGTGATATCCCAGCCATCAGGCACGCTCAGCAGTTGGGCACCGGTGGCTTCCACGAAGCCGGCGACAATATCCGAGCGCCGTGTCAGGGCATCCACGGGCAGGGCCTGCACGGCGCGCAGCAGTTCTTCGCGTTCACCCCGCAACACCAGATTGTCGTAGATCACCCCGACCCGGGGTACGATCAGACTGCTGACCAGGCCCAGCAGCAGCAACACCAGCAGGATTTCGAGCAGCGTGAAGCCGCTCGCCGGCCTAGTTGGTATCAGGCACAAATCCGACATCTGCATCGAGGCCTTCGCCGCCCGGTTTACCGTCCGCCCCAAAGGAATACAGGGTGAAGTCCTGTAAACCCGCTGGCTCCCGCGCGTACTGGTAGTCGTGCGACCAGGGATCCAGCGGTACTTCATCGTCAAGGTAGGGGCCCTGCCAGTTGTTGGCGGCGCGTTCGCCGGACGGTTGCCGCACCAGGGCCTCAAGACCCTCATCGGTTTCCGGATAATCGCCCACGTCCAGCCGGTAGGTCAGCAGGGCGCCCTTGAGCATTTTTACCTGGGTCTCGGCGGTTTTGACCTTGGAGGAATCCAGTTTTCCAAACAGGCGCGGTCCGACCAGGCCCGCCAGCATTCCCAGAATCACCAGCACCACCAGCAATTCAATCATCGAGAAGCCGGACTGTGTCCGCCAAGCAGACCGTAAGTTCACATTGAATATCTTCAAGTCTCTAACACCTTAGAAAGCAATATCGTTGACGCTGGTAATGGCGAGAATGACACCGAGAATCATCACCCCGATCACGGCACCAATAATCAGGATCGCCGCCGGCTCAATCAGTGCGAGCACCTGGGTGGTGCGACTCTTGCGGGCCTTCTCGCATATATTGGACACCGAGCGCATCATCTGCGGAAGCCGCCCGGTCTTTTCCCCCACCCTGACCAGGTTGTAGGCCGTCGGGGAAAGTACCATGTTCTCGCGCAGCGCATCCGAGAGTGAGTCGCCACCACGCACCGCCTGTTCCACGCGATTGAGTCGCTGCCGGCGCACCTCCAGCTGCACGCTATTGCGTGAGAGTGCCAGCGCCGACACAAGTTCCACCCGGTTATTGAGCAGCGCTGCCATGGAGCTCGCCCAGTTACCGATGTCACGCTCGTGCAGCCAGTCGCCAACCACCGGCAGGCGTGCCGCAAAGTTGAGCAGCCGATCCCTGAAACCCGCATCGCGTAGCCTCGACACCAGCAGCACCGTAAGACCGCCAAACGCAGCGACCAGGAAGTACCAGTTCTGGTTGAACCACAGACCACCGTTGATCACCAGGTCCGCCAGCAGCGGCATGTCGTCGTTGCCCTGTACCAGATTCGCAAACTTGGGGACAACAAAGGCAAAAATCAGCACGATGGCGCCGATGCCGGAAAACACCAGGATGGCAGGATAGATCAGCGCGCTGCGAAACTCGTCGCGCACGGATTCGGCGTACTGCAACTGGTCGACCGCTTCCCGCAGCGAAGCAGCCAACGCTCCGGTCGCCTCGCCGGTTTCCACCAACTGCAGCACCACCGGCGGCAGCGCCAGCTCGCCGGACTTGATCGCCCCGGAGAGGCTCTCACCACTCTGCAGTTGACTACCCACGTGAGCGAAGAATCCGTTGACCCGGGGGTGGTACTCCCCCTGCTGCAGCGCGTCGACCGCCTCGGCGATGCCGACCTCAGATTCCAGCAGGGTGCAGAATTCGTCCAGCGCCTGGATGATGTCTTCCGAGCGCAGTCGCCGACGTGAAGCCGAGGACTGGGTCCGGGCCGGGGCAAATTCAAAGGGCGATATGCCCTGGGATTCCAGTACGCGCTGGGCCTCGCGCTCGCTGGACGCATCGACCAGCCCGCTGACGATCTCGCCGTCGCGGGTAAATGCCTGGTAGCTGAGCTTCATCAGGCGGCCTCCGCCTCCGTGCCGGTAACCCGGTAGACCTCTTCAAGCGAGGTGATTCCCTTCGCCACTTTCAAGAGGCCGTCCTGGCGAAGCGTGCGATTGCCCTGGCGAATGGCCAGTTGCTGCATCTCGTGAACCGGACGCGAGTGAACGATCATGTCGTGCAGTTCCGGTGAAACGGGGATGAGCTCGTAAATACCACTCCGGCCCTTGTAACCGGTTCCCTGGCAGCGCGGGCAGCCCACCGCCCGGCGGGCGGCAAAGGCTTCCCCGGAGTAGCCGGGAATCGCCATGATTTCCCTCTGCATCTGCTCACCCAGGGTGTCCGGCTCCGCACAGTGATTGCACAGGGAGCGGACCAGCCGCTGGGCCTGAACGCCCAGCATGGGCGCCGCAACAAGAAACGGTTCCACGCCCATATCCACCAGGCGCGTGAACGCCGAGATCGCGTCGTTGGTGTGCAGGGTGGAAAGTACGAGGTGGCCGGTCAGCGCCGACTGGATGGCAATTTCAGCGGTTTCCAGATCGCGAATCTCACCAATCATGATGACGTCGGGGTCCTGGCGCAAAATCGCTTTCAGGGCGCGGGCGAAGGTGTAACCGATTTCCGCGTGGGCCTGAATCTGGGTGATGTCCTGCAATTTGAATTCGACCGGGTCTTCCACGGTGATGATTTTCTTGCGGCCGTCATTGGAGGCATCCAGCGCCGAATAGAGGGTCGTGGACTTACCCGAACCGGTAGGCCCGGTCACCAGCACAATACCGTGGGCTTCGCCCACCCAGCGCTGCATCAGCGCCAGGTGATCCGCTTCCATACCGAGGTTGAACAGCGATACTTCGTCGCGCTGCTTGGGCATCAGGCGCATCACGATGGATTCACCCAGTACATCCGGGACCGTCGACACACGAATATCCATTTCCCTGCCGCTGACGCGGGTGGTCAGGGAGCCGTCCTGAGGCAAGCGTCGCTCGGCAATATCCAGGCCCGCGATCAGCTTGATCCTGGATGCAATGGCGGCGAACCTGTCCTGTGGCTGCTGCAGCCGGGTATGCAGCACGCCGTCCACCCGGAAGCGGACGGCAAAATTGGCGTCACCCGGCTCCACGTGAATATCAGAGGCGCCGGCATCCAGCGCCTGGGACATCATGTTGTTCACAAATTCGATGATGGGCGCCTCTTCGGCCAGCTCCGCCAGGGCACGGGCACCTTCCCCGCCCTGGAACAGGTCATCCACGGCATGCTCCCGCCGCACGTAGTCGGCGTAGCTTTCAATGACCTGTTGATTGGCGAGAAAATACTGCACACGTCCCTCACCATAAAACCGCGCCAGCACTTCACGCACATAGCCGTTCATCGGGTCGGGGACCAGGCAGCCTACGGCGGTCTCAGCCAGTGACCAGACCGCCACTTTGTGGTCGATGAACCAGTCGGGCTGAATGCTGGACTGGTTTACGAAGTCGAAAACGTCGGCGTGGCTCGGCAGGGCATCTCCCGTGAGACGCTCCATATCGAGCTGCTCGGACAATACCGGCAGCAGGGCATCTTCGGAGATGGCACCAGAGCGCACAAGCAGTGCGCCCAGCCGCCCACCGGCTTTCGACTGCAGATGCAGGGCCTTGCGCAGGTCTGACTCCTGGATGAGCTCTCTCTCCAGCAGCAGGTCGCCAATTTTCTTATTAACATCAAGCATTTGCGCGAGTATAACGCCATCGAGAGGGCGCCACCAAGAGCCTACAGGGCGGTTCCTTGCGTAAATACTGCGCCTGGCTGGCGCTCAGCCGGCCGCGAAGTCCGCAACGCCGTCAGTTGGTGGGGGTATCAGGCGCGCTGGGAGGAGCAGCTCACCACCTCGCCAGTCATATAGCCGGAATAGTCCGAGGCCAGGAACATCATCACATTGGCCACTTCCCAGACCTCCGCGGCGCGACCGAAGGCCTCGCGGCTGGCCAACTGTTCCAGCAACTCCGGTGGCGAGGTTTTCTTCAGGAACTCGTGAAAGGCGATGGAAGGTGATACCGCGTTGATACGCACCCCGTAGTCCGCCGCTTCCAGCGCCGAGCAGCGGGTCAGTGCCATCACCCCCGCCTTGGCGGCGGCGTAGTGACACTGTTCCCTCTGGGCGCGCCAGCCCAGCACCGAGGCGTTGTTGACGATGACTCCGGCACCCCGCGGTTGCATGCGCCTGAGCATGGCGCGGGTCATGCGCATGGTGCCGGTAAGAGTTACATCCAGC
>JANQLM010000014.1 GCA_028280635.1 Halieaceae bacterium
AGCGCCTGCTGCGCCATTGTGAAACCCTCGGTTCCCGCAAGGGATATCACCCCATGGTGGGCAGCTTCCGCACACCTCGCTATCTTCTCGACCTCGCCATTGATGGTGGCAGCCGCAGGTTCCAGGCGGGCATATTGCCCGACCGGCTGGAGACTCTGCTGCAGGCGGATCGCCTCGACGGCATTCTGGGCATCGATCTGCTGGAGCATTTCGGCGTCTGCCTGCGCCTCACCCGCAGAATGATCACCCTCGGACCCCGCAGTTTCGGAATACAGGTGGCGGCTGGCGCCTGAAGCCAAGTTCTAGGCGGGTAAAACCATGTTGGAAAGTCGTGCCTTCCACGACTATAGCCACATGGCTAATTACCTATTCCAACTGCACCACGGCCACATCATCGTCAACCTTGAGGGCCGCCCCTGCCTGCTGGATTCCGGCGCCCCGTTTAGCGTTGGCTATGACGCGTTGTACGTGGATGGCAAGTACTTCCCGGTGGAAGACGCCTATATGGGAGTGACGCCGAGTTATCTGGCGGAACATATCGGTGTGCCCATCGAGGGGATGATCGGCGCCGATGTGCTGCGCGAGTTCAATGTCTCGGTGTATACCGCCGAGCGCATGGTTCAGTTCCACCAGCTGCCGCCAGCGGGAGACATTGTGCTGCCGGTGCAGGAGTCCGGTGAGTTACCGGTGATCAACGTCAAGGTGAACGGTCGGGTGCGACGCATGTTCTTCGATACCGGTGCCCCCATCTGCTATCTGCTGCCGGATGCCCTGCGGGGTACCGTGCCGGAAGGTCGCCACGAGGATTTCTATCCACTGCTGGGGAACTTCCTCACCCCGGTGTACAGCCTGGCGGTGGAACTCGGGGGGCACAGCCGAAGGTTCCGCTTCGGCGAAGTGCCGGAGGAATTGCGCGCCATGCTCAAGTCCGCAAACGTGGCGGGCATGATCGGCACCGAACTGCTGCGCCATTTCGGCATGAGCCTGTCGCTGCGGGATCGCATCATGCGCCTGGAATCCCCGCACAGCCTGGTGGGCCTCGCCACCGGCTAAGCGGGTTTCTTGCCGCCCCGCGGCTGCCTGCTGTTTCACCGTGCTGGCCAGCCACCCACTGCCGCAGCGTTTTTCGACGCGCACGTCCGGCCATCCTCTGGTTTAATGGGCGAGCGGATAAGCCACAAAAAGTGCTTTTGCTTCATGAGTGTTTCCGACGCGCGACCGAGAGACTGGGGCTGCTTGTTTGCCGCTTTGGCATTGCTGGTGTTGGCCTGGCAGGGGGGCGTTGACCGCTTGGCGGGGGATTACGTCAGTGCCTCCCTGGTAGATGCCGGCATCATCTACGGCACCGCTCGCGGCATCAATGCGCTGGTCTCGGCCCTGCAGGGAACCGAGCTGGATATGTGGCTGGTCACCTTTTCTATTGGCGAATTGCTGGACCCCATCAACGACGTGATCGAGCGGTTTTCCGCGGTGATGACCCTGGCGGTGACCAGCCTGGTGATCCAGCAACTGCTGCTTGTGATCGTGTCCGACACCACCTTCTCTGTGGTACTCACCGCACTGGCGGTGGCGACCCTGCTGGCCTGGTTCGTGGCCCGTGGCGGCGGCTTCCCGGCGCTGATGAAAACGTTCCTGGTAGTGGCGTTTGTCCGCTTTGCCCTGGCACTGGTGATACTCGCCAACCTGTGGGTGGACAGGGTGTTCCTGCCGGACTCCAGTGGGCCGGAACACCAGATCATGCAGTCGTTCTACGGTGACCTGGAAGAAGTGGACCGCACCGTTCGCGGGGAGGGGGAGCGCAAGCGCAGTGAACTGGCGGGGCAGTTCGACGACCTGCAGGCGCGTTTTGCCGAGTTCGTCGACGGTACCCTCAGCTTGCTGGGGGCAGTGTTGCTGAAGAGCGTGATTATCCCGCTGTTGTTCCTGCTGGCCGTCTGGCGGCTGGCCGGCCTGGTGTTGCGGTTACCCGACCGCTAGCTCAGTCCTGACGCTGCCGGTCGAGTATGTCGATCAGTCGCCGCTCGGTCCGGAACACCGCGAAGGCCAGCCCCACCATCAACACGAACGCGCCCAGGCAGGCGAGCATCAGGATGGGCAGCAGTACCGCCATCACGTAGAGGGTGGTTTCCTCCAGGCCGCCTGATTTGAGCGCTTCCACTGTTGCCCAGGGGTTTATCATCAGCGGGACAAAGAACCACAGCCAGATCGCAAAACCCAACAGGCCCGCCAGCATGCCACCGCCCACATAGGGCCACAGCGTGATCAGGCGCCGACGCCGGTCGACAAAAGCCTGGTCAGTCGGGTTCAGGTACATGAGCGTCTCCGGTCAGGGGGCGATGCCGTGATCCACGTAGATCAATTCGTCGATGGGGAAGTCCAGTGCCGCAGCCTGGGCCACCAACGCCTCCAGCACGGCGGACTGCAGGCTCGGTTCTCGCGCCAGGATCCACAGGTAGCCGCGATTGGGCCCCACTACCATGGCCCAGCGATAGTCCGGGTCCAGGGCGATCACGTTGTAGCCACCGTAGAAGGGGCCGAAGAAGGATACCTTGAGCTGGGAGTAGTCTCCCTCCTGCAGCGGGTAGGCCTTGCCCTGGGCCTGGCTCCACTCGGCATCGTCGACGCTATAGCCGCGGTTCAGCACACTGATACCGCCGTCTTCGCGCGTGCCGTAGGTGGCCGTAACGTCGCTCAGCCCGCGCTCGAAGGAATGGTCGAGCCGGGCGATTTCGTACCAGGTACCCAGGTAGCGCTCCGGGTCGACCGCCTCTACCGATTCGACCCCCTCTGGCAGTCCTGTGCAGGCCGTGAGGATTGTGGCGAGTATCGCCGGCAAGAGCTTCCGCATGGCTTTTATCCGCTATTGGGAAACGTCGGAGTATAGCGGAGAAGCGGGCTCGGCCAGCCAGGCCAGGGCGGCCTCCTCGTCGCGGAAAATGGCTTCCTCGGTGTCGGCGTGGTTGCGGTAGTGCCGGTGGAGGCGGGCGGTTTCATAGGCAATCAGGTGGTCGGCCACGACAGCCACACGGTCCGGTGGGTGCGGATAACCCTTGGCGTTCTCGGCAAGCTGCTGTAGCTCGGCAACAGTGAACATCAGGCGTTCGCCATTCAGGCAGTACAGGCGCCGCCGCCCGGGGTAGCCAATGCTCACCGTCTGCTGAATTTCCAGCACCATGTCCACGGTGGGAGTGGTGTGGAAATCGATACGTATGACATCTCTGTGCACAGAGATCGTGTATTCCACCGTATTGCCTCCAGAACCGAACCGGTGTCATCTATTTTTAGTGTAGCCCCGCCCGCCGGGTGGGCAAGCGGGCGGTTTTCGTTTCCGCATCATACCCGCGGTGATATGCTACGCGCCCTTTTTTTCCCGGCCCGCCATCATGAATGCAACGCAGCCCGCAACACCGCGCAATACCACGCGGGAGCTGCTGCACATTGCCATCCCCATGGTGGTGTCGCAGGGCTCATTCGCGGTGATGGTGTTCTGTGATCGGCTGTTCCTGTCGTTTCTGGGGCCTGAATACATGGCTGCCGCCATGGCCGGCGGCGTCGCAGGTTTCTTCACCATTTCCCTGTTGACCGGCACCCTGTCCTACGCCAACGCACTGTCTGCCCAGTATTATGGGCGCGGCGACATGCACAAGTGCCCGCGGGTAGTGGCCCAGGGATGGCTGGTGTCATTGGTGTCGCTGCCGCTGCTGTTGTCAGCGGCGGTGGGCGTATACGTCATGTTCGGAATGGCGGGGCATGAGCCCAGGCAGTTGGAGCTGGAGCGTAACTACTACCAGATCCTCATGGTCGGCGCGCTGTTCCAGTGCCTGAAAACTGTGATGGGTTCCTATTTCGCGGGTATCAGCCAGACGCGGGTAGTGATGATTGCGGACGTGTTGGCGGTGCTGCTGAACATTGGCCTGTCCTATGTGCTGATCTTCGGCAAGCTGGGCCTGCCGGCCATGGGTATTGCCGGCGCCGCCTGGGGCACGGTGATCTCCACGGGCTTTGCGGTGTGTGTATTCCTGCTGTTCTACCTGCATCCGGTGCACCGGGCGCGCTTCAGCGTGATGGAATCCTTCCGGTTTGATGCCGGCATCATGCGCCGTTACCTGCGGCTGGGAGTGCCGTCGGGCTTCGAGATGTTCATGAACGTGGCGACCTTCCACCTGTTCCTGATGATGTTCCAGTCCTACGGCATTGCCGCGGGCGCCGCTGCATCCATCGTGTTCAACTGGGACATGATGTCCTTCGTGCCAATGATCGGCCTGCACATCGCCGTTATCAGCCTGATCGGCCGTTACGTCGGGGCGGGGGACCTGAGTCGCGCCAATGCGGTGATCGCGGCGGCCATCCGGATTGCCTACGCCTACGGTGCAGTGCTGGCGATCGCGTTCACAGTATTCCGGGCGGAAATGATCATGCTGTTTGCCCAGTCCGGTGCTGACTTCACCGAGATCGTCACCTTGGGCAGCTTCATGATGGTGGGGCTCAGTGTCTATGTGCTCGCCGATGCCACCATCCTGGTTGCTGGTGGCGCCCTGCGTGGGGCTGGTGACACCCGCTGGCTGATGACCACGTCGATAGTGTTGCACTGGCTGATGGTTGTGGCTCAGTACTTCATTATCATCGTCTACGACGCCGGCCCGCGCCTGTCCTGGGTGGCCTTCGTGATCATGATTATTTCCCTGGCCGCCTGCTACCTCTGGCGCCTGCTCGGCGGCGTATGGCGCCAGCCGGAGCGGCTGGCGCGGGTGATGCAGGAGTAGTTTCCCCGGCTAGTGAGGCCTCCCACCGCTACCCATTGCCACATCCCGGTGTCTTACTTTAACCGGTGGCCGGAATTGCGCCAGGTAATCTGCGACGCTCACCGGTGGAGGGGTAATGGGCGGAGGCATGGGAAGTATGCCCCCTGCAGTCGTCCTCGCCTCCTGTTCAGTGAGTTCCCTGGGCTTGTTGCCCGAGCACGTGAATATGTCCATTGGCCATGACCTCGTTCGTCCTTGAATAGAGTGTGTCCGTGAATTCCGGCAGCGCGCATCCGGAGCCGGCCGGTGTTTACAAGCCTAGCGTAAGCGCCTGTCGCCGGGTGCGACCTTTACTACCGGAGCGCGCATTCTTTGACGGCCTCAGAGCCCTTGTCTGGTTACTGCATCCTCTTTAACATGCTCTCGCTGGCGCGGACGGCGTGCCGACATCCTCCCAATCTGAAACAGGAACTCCCTTGTCCCCCAGGCGTCTGGCTCGCCGCTTGCACAAATGGCTCGCAATTGTGGTCGGTGCACAGATGGTGCTATGGGCGATCTCCGGCGTGTACATGGTGTCGGTTGATCTCGACATCATTCATGGCGATATGCTGGTCAGGAAAGTTCATCCTGTGGTGAATGAGACGCTGGACGAGGTGCTCCCTCCCGCCGAGGTGCTTGCCGACCAGGGGATGGTGACCGGCTTCGAGCTGGTGTCGCGCCTGGGTACGCCGGTCTACCTGATCACCGGCCCAGGCGGGAAGCGGCGCGCGCTGGATGCCCTCACGGGCGCACCGCTGCCTGGCCTGGACGCCGAGGCGGCGGCAAGGGCCGCGCAGCGACACTACCGTGGCAACAACGCCGTATCGAAGACCACCCTCCTGACCCGCAATCCGCCGTCTGAAATTGGCTCCCTCGCACTGCCTGTATGGCAGGTGAACTTCGACGATGCCTGGGGCAGCAGCTTCTATATCGACCCGGTGAGCGGCGCTTTCCTGAAGCGCCGCCACACCCTGTGGCGGGTGTTCGATTTCCTGTGGATGCTGCATATCATGGACTATGAGGCGCGCACGAATATCAACAACCTGCTGCTGCGCCTGTTTGCATCTCTGGCGCTGCTCATGGCCCTGAGTGGCACCTGGCTGCTGTACTACCGCTTTGTGCGCCGGGGGGCGGCGTGAAGGCACTGCGCACGCTGCACCGCTGGGTCGGCATACTGGTGTTCATCCAGGTACTGCTGTGGATCGGCAGTGGGCTGGTGATCAGCTTGCTGGATGCGGACCTGGCGCGCGGCAAGGCCACTCGCGCGGACCTGCCCGTGGCGCCTTTGGTCACCGAGGCGCTGCTACCCGTCTCAGCGCTGCCCAGGCCCTTTGCCGGCATCGAGAGCATTCGCCTGCAGATGCTGGCGGATACCCTGGTGTATCGTGTCGCCGGACGTGACAGCAGTCGGCTTTACGACGCTTTCAGCGGTGAGCCCGTTGTTGTCGACGAAGCCCTGGCGCTGGCCATTGCGCGCCAGAGCTACAGGCCCTTATCCGGCGGCGAGGGGGTGCCCGCCAACACCGCGTACTTCGAAGAAACGGTATGGCGGGTAGCTTTCGCCGACCGGGTGGCGACCAACGTATTTATTGGTGCCGAAGATGGCCACGTGCTCGGCCACCGCAACAACCGCACCGAGCTGGTGGAGTTCCTGCTGATGCTGCATTTCATGGACTATACCGGTGGCCACGATTTCAACCACCCGTTGATTGTTATCGCCGCCGCGCTGGCCCTGTGGCTGACCCTGAGTGGGGTACTGCTGTTGGTCACCAGCCTGCGACGGGTAGGCCTGGGGTAGCAGGGATGTATACTCAGGCTCCCGCAATCCCTGCAGGCCCATTGCCTGCGCCAACCCATAGGAGAAAGCAATGTTCAGTCACGTGATGGTCGGCGCCAACGACATCGAGGAATCCCGCAAATTTTATAATGCCCTGCTGGGCAGCCTTGGCTACCCGGAAGGGGTAATGGACGAGAAGGGTCGCGTGTTCTGGTTTACCGACACCGGCATCTTCGCCATTTCCAAGCCGATCGACGGCCAGCCCGCCAGCTGTGGCAATGGCAGCACCGTGGGTTTTTCGGTCAACGGCCCGGAACAGGCCGATGCCTGGCACGCCGCCGGCCTCGCCAATGGCGGCACTACCTGCGAAGACCCGCCCGGTGTGCGCGAAGGTGCCATGACCCTGTACCTGGCCTACCTGCGCGACCCCTCCGGTAACAAGCTCTGCGCCCTGCACCGCATGTAAGGGTTTTGTGGGCCGGGCGAACCTTGCCCGGCCCTACCAGCGATGGCGGACGTTCTTCCATTTAAGAAAAAGACCCTCAAGGAAAAGCACAGGGGCAACACCCTGTGCCGCAACGGCCACCACAAATGGCAGGTCGACACCGAGAAGCGCTTCGACGTGAAACAGGGCAGACTGGTCACCAGCTACAGGTGCATACGCTGCGGCAAGACCCGCAATGAGGCGCGCTGAGCACTCGCGGAACTCTCGCACAACGCTCGAATAGCTCTCTCATAACAACAAGGAGATAACAATAATGAACTTCCTCAACGACTATTCCACGGCCTTTGCAGGCCTGGCGGTGATTCTCGCCACCATGCTCGTACAGCAGCTGATTGCCAGTGGCAAGAAGGCCCGGGCACCGGGCGCCATCCCCGGCAAGATGGATGACGGGCTCGGCCACGAGTCGGTGGTGTTCCGCACCCAGCGCACCTGGATGAACTCGCTGGAAAACCTGCCGGCGATGCTGGGGACCGTTTTCCTGGCGGTCATGGTGGGCGCCAACGATACCTGGACCGGTATCCTGGTCTGGGTCTATGCGATCTCTCGCATCATTCACATGGTGCTGTACTACGCGATTTCCACGGACGTGAACCCCAGCCCCCGTAGCTGGTTTTTCCTGCTGGGGCTGGTGGCCAACCTGGTGTTGCTGGGTTTCTGCGTTGCTGCGTTGCTGTAGCCGCGGCGGAGAACAAGCTTGTTTGGCCGGGTGGAGGATATCGGCGCTGCCGTGGTGTTCAGGGCGTCTCCGGCGGCTGGACTACGGGCCAGTGCCTGTACGTGGACGGCGGTCTCCTGGCGACCGCGACGCTACCAGTTTTCGCCGAAAGGCCGAATCACCGAGTCGAACGTCCAGGCGGAGCGCGGCTGGTGCGCCAGGCGATAACACTCCTCGGCAATATCCGCTGGCTGGCAGAAGAACTCATCGGGTTTGTCGGCGTACCACTCTCGGGTCCAGGGCACATCGATCACCGCATCGATGGCCACGTAGCCACAGTGCACGCCCTTCGGGCCCAGGGCGCGGGCGGCGGATTCCAGCAGGATACGCTGGGCTGCCTTGGTCGGCGCAAAGGCTGAGAAGGCGGACTTGCCGCGATAGGCGGCGGTGTTGCCGGTGGCGAGAATTGCCCCTTCACCGGCCTCCACCATGGCCGGGCCGCAGGTCTGGACAAGCTGCAGCAACGCCATGGTGTTGATCCGGAAATTGCGTTCCAGCACCCGCGGCTCCAGTTCCATGATGTCCACCATGCCGCCCCCCACGGCGTTGTGCAGCACCACCTTTGCCGCACCCAGTTGGGCTTCAATGGCGGCCAGCGCCGCACCGAAGGCATCGCTGTCGGCCACATTGCAGGGCCACGGGCTGGTGTCCGGCACTTCGGTGGCAAGTGCTGACAGGCGTTTTTCATCGCGGGCGATCATGGCCACGCGGTAGTCCCCGGCGAATCGCCGCACCAGCGCGCTGCCGGTGCCGGGCCCGACCCCGGTGATGATGCAAACGGGCTTTTCCATAGTGGCCTCTTCAGTCCTGGTTCATGTGCACCGTGGCATGACCTTCCAGTAAGCGGCGGCCATCGCTGTGCTCCAGCCACACCTCGCAGTGTGCGAGTTCATCCTCCAGGCTGTTCACCGTACCGCGCGCGACCACTGGGTCGCCATCCAGCACCACCTGCGGGAAGGTCATGGTAATGCGCTTGAGGCAGCCCGGCCCTTGCCAGGCGTGCAGCCTGGTCTGACATGGTTTCACCTTCATTTTTCTGCTTGTGGCGGGCTTGAAAGAGAGTAGCTCATTTGGCGGCGGGTGCTCCGGTCAGCGTGGCGGTAAAGCCTTCGAACACCGCCTCCGCATCGGTTTCGCTGCATACCATGGTGGCCGGCCCCGCGCTGGCTTTCACCACCCGCCCGGCACTCGCGGCGTCCAGGTGTTGTCGTGCCGTACCGCGTGTCGTGGTGGCTGGCATGTCCGGGTCTGAGGTGCCGAGGTAGGGGGTGTCACCGGCGGGCGTATCCACTGCGGAGAGGGGGATGCTCTCGCCATGGCAGAGCCCGGGCTCCGCAGTGACCAAGGCAGCCATCACATCCCAGAAGTAGTACTCCTTGGAGTCGATGAACCAGCGGTTCCTGTCGAACACCCCGTCTACGAACTCCGCGGCGGCGCCCCGGGTGCGCGCCTTGAAGTCGTCGGCAAAGGCGTGGGTCAGCCGCACCCGATTGGTCACATCCAGGCCCACCATCACCCGTTTGAGCCCGTCCGCCTCCAGGGTTTCCCGCGTGGCTACCGGGTCGATAAAGAAATTCCACTCCGATACGGCATTCGGGTGGTCTTTGGTGAACAGCGGCACGATGATATTGCCGGGCGCCTCATAGCTGCCGCCCATCATCACCAGCTCCGCAACGGCGCCGCGGTCATCCGGGTAGCGCTCCAGCCACTGCGCCACATTGGTAAGCGGGCCCACTGCGACAAGGGTGACGGGCTGCGGGCTGAAGCTGACGACGCGGTGAATCAGCTCCGCCGCGTGACCGTCTGATTCGCTACCCACCACCCGTTCTGGCAGCCAGCGGCCGAGGTCGATGCCCGACAGAGTGTCGGAGTCCACCTGCCAGGGCTCCGGAAATACGAAGTAGCCATCCAACGGGTAGTCGTCGCCGCAGGCCACCGGCACCTGAGGATGATCGGCCAGTGCCAGCAGGTTGCGCACGTTGTCCAGGCCCGGCGCGCAGTGAGACTCGCCGCTGGCGGAGATGGTTACAGCAACAATATCCACTGCCGGGTGTTTGGCCAGGTAGAGCAGCGCCAGCCAGTCATCGATCGCCATATCGGTGTCATAGATGATGGGTTTTCCGGCCCAGGTCGGCGTGGTGAGCAGCGTAATCGTGAGAATCAGGGCTTGGCGGTAGCGCATGGCGTCTCCTGTGGGCTAATGGTGGTCACCGTCGCGGTAGTACCAGCGCCCGTCGATGCGTTCAAAGCGGCTGGTCTCGTGCAGGCGATGGCCGCGGCCAACCACCTTATAGCGGGCGACAAACTCCACGGTGCCACTCTGGTCGCGAGCGCCGCCGGCTTCGCCGCCCTTGATAGACAACCCCAGCCAGCGCTGTGCCTTCGACAGCCGAACCCGGGAAGGCCGGGTGTCGGGATGCCAGGTAGCCAGGAGGTAAGGCTCATCGCGTTCCACGAAGGCGCTGTAGCGTGAGCGCATCAGTTGCTCCGCCGTGTCCGGCAGCGCCTCACCGCGGATAAAAGGGCCGCAGCAGAGCTCAAAGCCCCGGGCCTGGCCGCAGTGGCAGGGTGTATTACTCATGGCGGCAGTGTAGCGCAAAGCTGCGCCAGGCATTCTCCGGGCGGCCGCGAGTGGGCTATGCTTGATGGGTTGTTCGCGTTTCCCAGGAGTCGGCCATGAGTGGTCCCATGTATCAGGCGTCTGCCCGAACCTTTACCCACAACCTCAAGAACCTGTCCACCATCCTGCGCAAGGCGCAGAAGGATGCGAAGTCGCGCGGGATCGAAGAGTCGGTGCTGATGAATGCGCGCCTGGCGCCGGACATGTTCGCGCTCAATGCGCAGGTGATGCTTGCCTGTGATATTGCCAAGGGGGCCTGCGGCAGGCTCACCGGCAATACGCCGCCGGTGTTTGCCGATGACAATGCCAGCTTCGCGGAACTGCAGGTACGCATCAAAAGCACCCAGGCCTTTATTCGCGGCATCAAGACCAGCGAATACGCGGGTAGCGAAAGCCGCGAGATAGAGGCGGAGAACCCCATGGGAGTTCTGGAGTTCAGCGGTGCGGACTTCCTGTACGGCTGGGCCTTGCCGAATTTCTATTTCCACTGTGCGGCGGCCTACGACATCCTCCGCCACAACGGTGTACCCCTGGGTAAGGCTGACTGGCTGGGCCAGGTGCCCGGCATGACGGCCCGCGGGCCCATCGTGAAGATGTTTGGCCTCAAGCAGAAGGCAAAGCCGAAGAAAACGCCTCGCAAGAAAGCGCCCGCGAAAAAGAAGTAGCGGTCCCGCAGCATGCACATCGTATTCTCCCACGGCAAGGAGTCGGGCCCTTGGGGCAACAAGATCACGGCCATGGCCGAGGTGGCCAGGGAACACGGCTGTAGCTACGACAGCCTGGATTACACCGACCTGGTAAATGAACCCGAGGCCCGGGTTGAACGCCTCGTCAAACACATTGGCTCCCTGGCGCAGCCACCCGTCCTGGTGGGGTCCAGCATGGGTGGCTATGTCTCGGCAGTGGCCTCAACCCGGGTCGAGGTGCCCGGCCTGTTCCTGATGGCGCCGGCGCTCTACATCTCAGGATATGCCATGCAGGAATATCCCTGCCGGGCCCGGCATATCGAGGTGGTGCACGGCTGGTCGGACGACGTGATCCCGGTGGAGCTGTCCATGCAGTTCTGCCGCAGCATGAACTGCACCCAGCACGTGGTGGCGGGCGGCCACCGGCTCACCGATGCCATTCCCGAACTGCTGGTGCTGTTCGGCTTCTTCCTCGAACGGGTGTGTGACTAGAGCCTGCGGCGGGTTTGTGTACAGCCTTGAGCGGGCTTGTAGAGAGCCTTCAGCGGGTTTGTAGAGACCATTCAGCGGGTTTGTAGAAAGCCTTCAGCGGGTTTGTAGAAAGTCATCAGCGGGTTTGTAGAAAGTCTTCAGCGGGTTTGTAGACAGCCTTGAGCGGTTCTGTAGAAAGCCTTCAGCGGTTTTATGGAAAGCCTACCGATTCTGGTAGCGGTTCAGGTCAAACAGCCCGGCTTCCACCGGGTGCCTGCGCCGGTACTCCGCAACGAAGTCATCGCTAAGGCGCCAGAACCAGGGGGCGGTGCGGCGCACGCCGAAGCGCTCCACCAGCTTCGTATAGTCCGCGTCACTGTCCAGTGCCTGCACGGCAGCGGCGAAGCGCGGTAACTCTGCCTCGGTGAGCTGGAAGAACATGTTCGGGTAGGAGCCGATAAAGCCCGGCGCCACGGTCAGCGTGTCTTCCTCCGGCAGTAGGCGGTTCTCCTCGCCGAACAGCTGCGCAATATTGGAATGCCCCCGGTTGCGCACCAGGCTGTAGGCGCGACGGCTGCCGTTCCTGGACAGCAACTGTATAAAGGCAACCTCCGGCAGGTAGCTGTAGGCCTTGCGTGGGCCGGCCATCAGCGTTGCGAGGGCGTCGTTTTCCAGTGCGTAACGGGGGTTGGTGGCGGCCGGGATGTGTGCCCGGAACATGTCCATCAGCTCCTGCTTGTGGTTGTCGGACTGGTATTCGACGGCCGTGTCGCGCTCGTAGCTTTCATTGTCCCGCGACAGTACAAAGTCTCGCACGTGATCACCGGCGCCACGGTACCAGTAGTTGCGGAGTTTGCGCCGGTCTTCCCTGGGCAGCAGTAGCAGGAAATTCTGCTCGCCTTCCATGCGTAGGAAGTCCATGTAAAGGCGGCTTTCGAGCTGGTGCCCGATGGCCCCGTACACGTCAAAGCCCGCCACCAGCAGGTAGTGAATGCGTTCCAGCAGCGAGTAGTCGATCACCCACATGGTTTTTGGGTACTGGCCCACGTGGCCCTTCACCACGGTGGCGCTGTCGAAGTGGCGGAAAACGGTGAGCGCCGCATTGGGGTTCTGCTGGGCATCGCCGTCCCAGATCAGCTCCATATTGAGCTGTATGTCGGTGTCGTCGATCACTTCGGCCACCTTGCGAGCCTCGGCCTCAAGATAGCGCTTCTGGTTCCTGGCGTAGCCGCGCCACTGCAACAGAGTGACTGTCAGGCTGCCCTTTGGCTGGGGCAGGCGCATGTGGTGGGCCTCTTCCGCGAGAAAGTCGGCCTTTTGCTCCGGGTCCAGGTTGTTGGGCCTGGTGAAGGCCACCCAGAAGTGATCGTCAATGACGTTCAGTGCTACCTGGCCCCGGCACACCGGCCCCTTGATGTAGGCCATGATCGTGAAGTGCGCTTCGTCCAGCATAAAACGGTAGCGCGCATCCACCGGCAGTTGCTCGAAGCTGATAAAGGGATTGGCCGCCTCCCGGCCCCGGTAATCGGGCAGGCGTGTGACCTCGTACTCGGGTGTAAGGAACAGCGCTTGCCAACGCGCCATGCGTGCCGGATTCAGGGCGTAGGGCATATGGCGCTTGTCGAGGATGCTGGTATAGCGCTGCTGCAGCCGGTAGTAGAACGCCTCCGTGCCGGGGTCATCGTAAGGTCGACGGGTGGCGATTATGTCGATGGGCTGGCCCGGGGCGGTGCGCGAACGTACCAGCTTGTACCAGCCCGAATTCGGCAAGGTGTCGAAGTGCAGGTTGCCGATAAACAGGTGCTCGTAGATATAGCGGCTCATCAGCCGCGCCTTGTTGGAGGGCTGGTTGAAGAAAGCCTCCCAGCGTGCCACCGCCTCGGACTCGGCGCCGCTGCGCGCTGGTATGTCAACGCCAGGCGCGCCGCTGTGCAGCCAGTCGGCCAGTACCTTCATGCGGTCCGGGTCCACGCCGGGAAAACCGAAGGGCATTCCCTGGTAGGGGCGGTTCTGGTTATAGAGGCCAAACTGGCTGGGCCTGGGGCAGCTCTGGTTGCGGTCCAGGCGGAAGTCGAAGTTGTCCGGCAGTGGGCCCTCACTGGGCAGCGGGTACTTCTCCTTCAGCGACAGCATCTTGTAGAGCACGCTCTGGGTAATGTCCTCGCGCTCCAGCACCGGGTAGAAGCCTTTGCCGCGCCACTCCTCGGTGCTCAGGGCGTCTTCATACAGCCGGGTAAGATTGGCGGACAGCAGCCGGGTACCGTCGTACACCTTGTCCTTGCTGGCGCCGCGCTCCAGGCCGATCCAGTCATCCAGCTTGAGCTGGCAGGGCGCATCGTAGCAGCCGTGGCACACCATGCAGCGGCTTTCAATAATGGGTTTGACTCGGGGTGGATAGTCCTGATGTGGATAGCCCCGGTGCGGCGCGACTTCTGCCCACAGCAGAGCGGGCAGGTAGGCGAGCAGAACAATGGCTAGGCGACTCATTGGCAGAGACTCTAGCCATCGACGGGGTCAACTACAAGCGCGGGCTTGCGAGTGCGCAAGCCCTGTAGAACTTTAGAAAGGGCTTGGCCATTTTTCAGGCGCGCGCCGCTGCCAGTGCCTCCGGCATGGCTTTCACGTACTGTGCCACCTGTTCCAGTTTGCCGGCGCTGACCCGCGACCAGTGGGTGTAGTCCTGGTAGATGCCGCGAATCAGCACCTTGCGCTTCTGCATTTCCTCGCGGAAGCGTCCGGCGTTCACGTCCCCCAGGTTCACGAATACGAAACTGGTCTGTGAAGGCGCGGCGCTCAGTTCATTCACGCGCGCCGCGTCCAGGATCATTTCGCGGGATTCATGGATACGAGCGCGGGAGTAGTCGACAAACTTCCAGTCGTCGAAGCTGGCCACTGCGGCTGCCACCCCGGCCTGGTTGAGGTTGTAGTTGCCGAGGCTGTACCGCTTTACATCGGCCGTGGTTTCTTCGCTGGCCAGCAGGTAGCCCACCCGCATACCGGCCAGGCCATAAACCTTGGAAAAGGTGCGCGCCACCACCACGTCGTGGCCCTCGTTGATCAGGCCCGCCATGGAGTTTTCCTTCGGTACATCGGTGATCTCGTTGTAGGCCTCGTCGATCAACACCGTGCACTTCTTGCTGGCCTTGATGCAGAAGTCACGCAGTGCAACCGGGTCCAGCAGCATGCCGGTGGGGTTGTTGGGATTGCAGATCTGCACCATCGACACCCCGGGAGTGATAGCCGCATAGAGCGCATCGAGATCGATGTCCAGGTCGTCGGTTTTTGGTGTGCGGATCAGTTCGCCACCCTGGCGCAGGGCGAGCCGGGTGGTGGTATCCCAGAACAGGTCGGGGCCGAGGATCTTGCCCTCGGTGGCCCGGGCACGGGCCAGGTTCGCGAGCGCGCCGGAGGAGCCGGCACTCAGGGTGATGTTGCCCTGGCCGAGGCTGAAGCGCTCGGCAATCATGTCCTGCAACCGCGCCACCGAACTGGTCACATAGTAGGCGCCGTTGGCCGAAGCCTCCGCCATGGCCTTCAGTGCAGCGGGGCTCGGACCGTAGGGGTTCTCGTTGGCATTCAGGCGGGCGACACCCGGGGCCGGCCCATAGAGCTTGGCCAGCGCCGGTGGTACCAGCGACAGTGAACCGGCGGCCGCGGTGGCCTGGATGAATCTGCGTCGAGTCAGCATGGTCTTTCCTCCTTGGCCCCGCCCCGCTTAGAGGGCGAGATACTTGTTGTACATAAGCGCCGAGATCACCAGCAGGTAAACGCCAAAGGCGCGCCGCAGGTGAAACTCGCTCAGGGCATGGGCACAGCGCGCCCCCAGCGGCGCGGTCACCATGGACATGGCGCCAATCGCGGCAAAAGCCGGCAGGTTCACATAACCCAGTGAACCCGTGGGCAGACCGTTTTGCCCCCATCCGAGCAGCGCAAAGCCCAATGCCCCCGGCACGGCAATCAGGAAGCCGACACCGGCGGCGGTCCCCACCGCCTGGTGCACGCTGCGTCCGCACACCACCATGGTCACTACGAAGGGCGTGCCGCCGCCAATACCCAACAGAGCTGAAAAGCCGCCCAGGCCGGATGCCAGCGCGGCGCGGCCCACGCCCACCGGGATGGCGTAGTGCTTTTCCCGCCGCACCACGAACTCCGGGCGCAGGAAGTAAAAGGCATACAGCAAGACACCGGTGGCAAACAGCAACACCAGGGTGCCGGTATCGACCACGGCGGCAACGCCGATCCCCCCCAGCACACCCAGTGTCAGCCAGGGTGCCCAGTCGCGCAGGATCAGGAAGTCCACCGCGCCCCGGGCCCGGTGCGCCTGCACAGAACGCAGCGACGTGACAATGATGGTGGCCAGTGAGGTGCCGATGGCCACGTGCAGTTCGTGGGGCGTCGGCGCCAGTGACGCAAACACCAGCAGCAGGGCCGGCACCACCACGAAGCCGCCGCCGACGCCGAACAGCCCGGCAAAGAAACCCGCCAACGCGCCGGCCGCCAGCAGGGCCAGCAACAACATCAGGGCGTCCAACAGCGGCATAGGGCCTTTCCGTACGGGGTAACGTGAATGTCCTACAAGTTTCGTGCCAGCCGCTCAGCCCAGGAAACTAGAGGCCTGTGGGGTGGGGCAGCGATCACAGGCCCAGGGAAAACGCCCGCTTTTTGTGCAAACCGCCTCGCACTGGTGCGCGTGCTAGACTCGGGGCATGAATGCCGAACGCCCCATCGTACCCACCTCCGTCATCGTCCTTGCCGTGCTGGTGCTGCTGTTGGCGGCGGCCTGGGGGTACCTGTTCGGCTACCCGCCACCGCCGGTCAACCCGGACTGGGAAGTGGAGGCCGCTGAGACCATTCCCGAGGGCGCGTTGACAGTGCGCTACGCGGGTACCAGCACCCTGCTGTTCGACGACGGCGAGACCGCTTTCATGCTCGATGGCTGGTTCTCACGGCCGCCGCCGTTTCAGGTGTTCTTCGGCAAAATCGAGCCGGATCTGGAGGCCATCAGCTACGGCCTCAAGGCGATGGACGTGGACAAGCTGGCTGCCGTGCTGCCGGTGCACTCGCACTACGACCACGCCATGGATACCCCGGAAGTGGCCCTGCGTACCGATGCCACTGTGTACGGCAGTGAGGCTACCGCCAACATCTGCCGGGGCTGGGGGTTCCCCGAGGAGCGTATCGCCATCCTCGCTGACCGGGCGCCCTTCCAGCTCGGCGCTTTCACCATTACGCCCATCGAGTCGAAACACTTCCAGTTCAACGACCCGGAGATGGTGGAGACCATGCTCACCGAGGCCGACATTCCCGAGCCGCTGGTGCCGCCGGCCTCGGCCTTTGATTACAAGCTGGGCAAGGCCTATGTGCTGCATATCGAACACCCCAAGGGCAGCATGCTGGTAATCGGCAGTGCCGGATTCGTGCCGGGACAACTGGAGGGTATCGAGGTGGATGTGTTGTTCGCCGGTGTCGGCGGCATCGGCTCCCAGACCGCCGGGTACCGTGAGCAGTACTGGCAGGAAACCGTAGAGACCGTGGACCCGGAGCGGCTGGTGCTGATTCACTGGGATTCCCTGACCGGGCCCATCGACCAGCCCATGACTGGCGAAGTCCGTATTGCCGGTTTTCTGGCGGCAGGTGCTGAGGACACGAAAGCTTTCCTGCAGGCCAAGGCCGATGCGAATCCTGGGCTACCGTTCCAAACCCTGCCGCGTTTCGCACCGGTTGTGCTGTTTCCCTGATTACCCTTCCATAGTAACGATTGGAGCCCATGATGAGCCCCGACCAGATCTATTCCATCCTGAATATCGCCGTGCTGCCCGCCTGGCTGCTGCTGGCGGTGCTGCCGCACCACAAGGTGACTCAGTATGCGATACACGCGGTGTGGATTCCGCTGCTGCTGGGCCCGCTGTACACCTGGGCGCTGTTCTTTGGGCCGCCGCCGGTAGACGGGGCGGGTTTTGCCAATCTCGAGTCACTCATGAAGCTGTTCCAGAGTCCCTGGGCGGTGATCGCCGGCTGGGTGCACTACCTGGTGTTTGATCTGTTTATCGGCGCCTGGATCGTGCGCGACGCCAAACGCCAGGGCATCAACCACTGGCTGACGCTGCCGTTCCTGTTCGCCACCATGATGGCCGGCCCCCTGGGCCTGATGCTCTACCTGCTGTTGCGCACCGGCGTGTCGCGCTCAGTGCGTTTTGATGAGGCCCTGGCATGAATAGCGTTGTGAACCAACGCTGGCAGGTGGGCGAGGTCACCATCACCAAGCTGCTGGAGCTGGAAAGCGTGGGCGGCGGCGAGTGGATCCTGCCGGAGGCGAAGCCCGAGAATGTAAAGGGCATCGAGTGGCTCTATCCGGATTTCATGGACGAGCAGGGCCAGCTGCGCTTCAGTGTCCACGCGCTGGTGCTGGAGACCCCCTCCCTGACCATCGTGGTGGATACCTGTGTCGGCAACGACAAGGACCGACTGCCCTATAGGGCCTGGCACCAGTTGCAAACCGAGTTCCTGGAGGACTTCGCCGCGGCCGGTTTTGATCGTGAGACAGTGGACGTGGTGCTGTGCACCCACCTGCACGTGGACCATGTGGGCTGGAACACCATGCGGGTGAACGACGCCTGGGTACCCACCTTTCCCAATGCCCGTTACCTGCTGGCCCGCGATGAGTTCGAACACTACCGCGATACCGACGAGGAGTTCAGCGCCACAGTGTTTGCCGACTCGGTGCAGCCGGTGTTCGATGCCGGGCTGGTGGACCAGGTGGAGACCAGCCACCAGGTGTGCGAGGAAGTGCGCCTGGTGCCGACGGTGGGCCATACCCCGGGGCATGTCAGTGTGCAGGTGGACTCCGGCGGCGCGCGGGCGCTGATCACCGGGGATATCGTTCATCACCCCTGCCAGCTCTCGCGGCTGCACTGGGAGAGCGCGGCAGACCACAATCCCCCGCAGGCCGAAGCCACACGCCGTGCGGTGATTGCCGAACATGCGGACACCCCGACCCTGGTAATCGGCACCCACTTTGCAGGTTACACCGGTGGCCACGTGGTCAGCGATGGCGACAGCTACCGTCTTGTAAAACCCTAAGAAGTAGTGAAAACCACCGCCATTCTTAAAATTCCAGAGTAATTCACCGTTTTTCCTTGCTGTACGTTTACTGCCAGAGTGTGACCTGGGCCGAATTTACTTAAACCGAGATGGTTTAAGCTGGGTCCATGTCTGGAGGCAGTCGCTGCATAGGCCGGGTGGTTTGGTGCCTGGCGTCGCCCCTGGCGCTGTTTGCGCTGCTGTGGGCGGGGCCGACCGCCGCCAGCGATGAATCCTGCCTGGCCGATGCGCAGGGCAGTCAGCGGGACTTGCGCTGCTGGACCCTGGAGCATTCCATCACCCTGGACGGTAGCTGGCAGGTGCGCTCCGGCGAACTGCCGGAACGGGTCACCCCCGACTTTCTCACCGAACCCGGCTGGGACCTGCTGCCGGTCACCCGCGCGTTGCAACAGCTCGGGCTGCCGTCGCTGGGTTCGCAGTTGAGCTACCAGGTTGAGCTTGAGCTACCCGCTGCCGATCTGCCTTTGTACCTGCGCCTGGGTGAGAGCTACAGCAATCTGCGGGTGTGGATTCTCGATGCCACGGGTGAACTGCAGTCGATTCACCACAGCCACGAGGTGGCCACTGACCGGGTCGTGCGCCTGCCGACCCTGGCCGAAACCACCACCCTGTTGTTTCATGTGGAAAACACACTGCACCCGACCCTGGGTGGCATCACCCGGCCGCCGGAACTGGGCACCCATGAGATTCTCGAGAGCCGCATTCGCGCCGAGGTGATGTTTGGCGCCTTTTCCTGCGGCGCACTGGTACTGCTGGCCTTGATCAACTGGAGTCTGTGGAGCGCTCGCAAGCACGACATGGCACCGCTGTATATCGCCCTGGCCGCGCTGGTCATGTGCGCGCGCATGCTGGATAGCGCGCGCCTGCTGCCGCTGCTGCTGCCGGACACTCCGTACTTCGTGCAGTGGCAGTTCGGCTGGTACACCATGGAGCTGTTTATCCTCATCTGGGTGCTGTTTGTGCGCGCGCTGGCCCCCGCCGACGTGCCCGGCTGGCTGGTGTCGCTGACCGGCGCCCTGTGTTTCACGGTGATTGCCGGCAGCGTGGTGAGTGGTGATGCCGCGTCGATGATCCGTTGGGGTACCGTGAGCCGCGGCTACGGCCTGTTTGTTCTGATGCTGACGGGTTGGTACCTGATCAAACTGGTGCGTAAGCGGGAGGCGGTGACCAACTCGCTGTTTGCCAGCCTGCTGATTGCGGTGAGTGCGATGGCCTTCGATGTCGGCCTGCTGGCGCTGCGCATCACCACGGTGCCCTCCATGTCCAACTACGCCTTTCTGTTGTTTGCGCTGTTGCAGACTATCGATATGAACCGGCGCTACCTTACCGCGCTGGCTGAGAGCGAAGCTCTGACCTACCGACTCGAAGAGCGGGTACACGAGCGCACCGAGGAGCTGACCCGGGCCAATGAGCGCCTGGCCCAGCAGGCGACCACCGACGGTCTCACCGGGCTCAAGAACCGGCGTGCCTTCAACGAGGTGTTCAGCCAGGAAATCAAGCGCCTGAAGCGGGGCGGTGAGGGCCTGTGCCTGGCGCTGCTGGATATCGACTTCTTCAAGTCCATCAATGACAGCCACGGACACGACGGCGGCGACCAGGTGCTGAAGAATGTGGCCCGGGTACTGGAAACGGAATTGCGCGCCACCGACACGGTGGCACGGATCGGCGGCGAGGAATTCGCGGTGCTGTTGCCCACCCAGCAGGTGAGCGGCGCGCGGGCCCGCCTCGAGGAACTGCGTCAGCGTATCGCCAACTCCCCGCTGGAGGATGAAGACAAGCAGATCTCGGTAACGGTGAGCATCGGCCTGACGCGAGTGACGGCGGAAGACAGCATCAAGAAAGCCAGCAAGCGCGCTGACGATGCGCTGTATGCGGCCAAGCGCGGCGGCCGCAACCAGCTCCAGACCGCCGATGGCTTCTAGTGCGGTAACAAGGTCTCCCGTTCCCCGTTCCAGAGCCTGATGGTGGCGCCGGCCCCCGCAGGCTAGTCCCGGTGCGTTAGAGCGCCCTATCAAGCGCTGCCAGTATCCGCTCCGCCTCTTCCACGGTGTTGTAGTGCAGCAACGAGATGCGCACCACGCCGTCGGCGGGGTCGATGTCCATTGCCTCCAGCGCCCGCGGGGCGTAGAAATCGCCGTTCTCGGTGCCGATGCCGTCGGCCTGCAGGGCGGCCGCCACCACTGCGGAGCTGTGGGCCAGCGGCCGGAACGCGATAGTGGGCGCGCGGTCGCCGTCGCGGCAGTGGGGCTTGCCCAGCAGCTGCACCTTGCCGGAGTTACCCAGGTAGTCCAGCAGCGGCTCCGCCAATGCCCGTTCCTGGGCGGTGATCAGCTCGTACAGGGCCGCGCTGCGCGTCGCCCGGCCGTCCGCGGTGCTGCCGCCATGCTGCACATGCAGGGCCTCAAAGTAATCCAGCACCCCCTGGCAGGCGGCGATCTGCCCGTGCTGGGGGCCGGCGGGGTTGTAGCGTTTCGCCGGGTCGTCGCGATTGAAATAGTGGCCCTGGCCGTCCAGCTCCGCCGACAGCTCACTTTTCACATACAGCAGCCCCTGGTGAGGTCCGTACACCTTGTACAGGCTGAACATATAGACATCCACGCCCAGCGCTTTCACATCGGGGACGTGATGTGGGACATAGGACACTGCGTCCACGCAGACTTTTGCGGGGCTGCGGGCGTGAATCTGGCGGGTGATCTCCGCCACCGGGTTCACCGTGCCCATCAGGTTGGAGCTGTGGGTGAAGAACACCCAGCGGGTGTTGTCATTGAGCAGCCGGTACAGGTCTTCCGGGTCCAGCAGGCCGGTCTCGGGGTCGACCGCCCACTCGCAGACTGTCGCCCCTTTTTCCTCGGCCTTGCGTGCCCAGGCGCCGATATTGGCCTCGTGATCCTGTTGGCAGATGATGATCTCGTCCCGCGGGCCCCAGCCCGCGCCCAGGGCCTGCGCCATCACATAGCTGTTGGCCGAGGTGGAGGGGCCCAGGGTCAGTTCCTTCGCATCCACATTCAGGGCGGCGGCCCAGTTGGCCCTGGCCCGGTCCATGGCCTCACCGGCCTCCCGGGAGGGCGTGAACTGGGAGTAGGGCTGCACCCGGGTATGGGTGTTGTAATGGTTGAGCAGCTCGATCACCGGGGCGGCTACAAAGCTGCCGCCGGCGTTGCTGCAGAACACCACTTCTGGATAGTCGGCGCACTGGGGAAACTGGGAGCGAACGTAGTCTAGGTTGAGCTTTGAATCGAGTGGCATGGCGCTAGGGTCCGTACTGCAATGGGCGCCAAGATACCACCAAAGCGCGAGGGAAAATCGCTCGGGCACCTTTTTTGCGCCGCTTTCACTACACTTAATTGATGGCGCTCAAGAATCAGCTATTCAACCGGGCCAGCGTGGCCGCCCTGATGGTGCTGCGGCTATTGGACCGCTACGTCAGTGGCAGCAATCTGGGCCGCACCATCGAGGAGGCGCGCCGGGATCCGCACACCGGTTACCGCCACCTGCGCCAGCTCGGCCCGGTGGTGCGCTCCTACGCCAGCCGCGGCTGGTTGGTCACCCGGTTTGAGGCGGTGCAGGCCGCTTCCCGCGACCCGCGCTTCGGCAACGACATGCGCAAGAACCGCTTTCTTTCCACTGTGCTGCGCGCCGCCGCGGACGGCCGCCCGGTACCGGTGCTGGATAGCCCCTCCATGATCGTGCTGGACCCGCCGGACCATACCCGCCTGCGTCGGCTGGTCAGCCAGGGTTTTACCAACCGCTATGTGCAGACCCTGGCGCCGAGGATCGAGCGCATCGTTGCGCAGTGCCTGGCCGGTCTGGATGGCGAGGGTGAGGTGGATATCGTTGAGCACCTGGCGCGGCCGCTGCCCGCTATCGTTATCGCCGAGATGCTGGGGCTGCCGGAAGCCGACCGCGAACAGTTTCGGGTCTGGGCCCAGCAGATGCTGGGTATTACCGCCGTCGGTGAGCCGCAATTGATTGAGCAGGCTACCATTGCCAACGAAGAGCTGGTGGATTACCTGAAGGGCATTATCGAGCAGAAACGCCAGCAGCCGGATGACGACATCATCAGCCAGCTTATTGTGGCAGAGGAGGAGGGTGACCGGCTGACCGCCGATGAGATGTACTCCACCTGCACCCTGTTGCTGAACGCCGGCCACCTTACCACCACCAGCCTGATTGGCTCCGGCCTGTGGCTGCTGCTGCGCCACCCGGAGCAGCTTGAGAAGCTGCGCGCCGACCGCGGCCTGATGGACAACGCTATTGAGGAGATGCTGCGCTACGAGGCCCCGGTGCAGTTTACTCCGCGTTTTGCGCTGGAAGACATGAGCTTCTACGGCCAGCGCATCCGCAAGAACCAGCTCGTGCTGCTGATGGTCGCCTGCGCCAACCGCGATGAGGCCGCCAATCCCAACCCGGGCCTGTTCGATATCACCCGCGAGGAAATCAATCACGTCGCCTTCGGTCATGGCATCCACCTCTGCCTGGGTCTTGCCCTGGCGAAGCTGGAAGCGAAGATCGCCTTCAACGCCATCCTCGACCGCTTCGATTCCCTGGAGCTCATCGACCGCGAGCCACCCTGGGCCCAGAACGCCCTGGTGCGGGGGCCGGATCGTTTGCTTGTTCGCTACCGGGTCGGCGGTGCAGAGGCGCTGCCGCAGGCGGCTACTAGTTGAACGCCATCCCCTCATAGGGATTTGGTCCGCCGGCGGCGATCCAGGCGTCCAGTTCGTCTTCCAGCACCCACAGCGGCACCGAGCGCAGGCCGAGGATCTTGTCATGGAAGTAGCGCTGGTCGAAGTCGGTGCCCAGGGTGTCTTCCGCCTTGGCGCGTTTTTCGCGGATCAGCATTTCCCCCAGCTTGTAGGCCAGTGCCTGGCCGGGCCAGGAGATGTAGCGGTCGATCTCGGTGGTAATCTCGTGTTCTGACATGGCGGCGTTGTCGCGCAGGTAGGCCAGGGCCTGCTCGCGGCTCCAGCCGAACTGGTGCACGCCGGTGTCGATCACCAGCCGGCAGGCGCGCCACATTTCGTAGGTGAGCTGGCCAAAGCGCTCGTAGGGGGTGCGGTAGATGCCGATCTGGCCGCCCAGCCACTCGGTGTACAGGCCCCAGCCCTCGCCATAGCCGGAGAAATAGTTGTAGGCCCGGAACTCCGGTATCTCTCCCGGCGCCTCCCGGGAAATCGCGGCCTGCAGCGAATGCCCCGGCGAGCACTCATGCAGGGTGAGCGCCGGCAGCGTGTACAGCGGTCGCGCCGGCAGGTTGTAGGTATTCATCAGGCAGCGACCGTAGCCGCCACGGCCGCCGGTGTAGATCGGTGCGATAGCGTCCGGCACCGGGGCAATGGTGTGGCGCTTGCGGGGCAGGAAGCCCAGCACCTTGTCGAGCTGGGCGGCCATGCGCTTGTCCACATAGGCGGACACGCCCATCAGTTCATCCGGCGTTTTGGCATAGAACTGCGGGTCGCTGCGCAGGAACTCAAAGAACTCGGGCAGCTCACCGGGGAACTCCACTTCCACCAGGATGGCCTGCATTTCGGCCCTGATGCGCGCCACCTCTGCCAGGCCCTTGTCGTGAATCTCCCGGGGTGTGAGGTTCAGGGTGGTAAAGCCGCGAATCTGGGCCTGGTAGAACGCCTCGCCGTCGGGCAGCTCGCTGGCCGCCAGCTCGGTGCGGGCCCCGGGCAGGTACTCCTCGCGCATAAATACCAGCAACTGGGTGTAGGCCGGCACCACCGACTCATCGATAGCGGCCAGCACCTCGGCGGTGATGCGCTCGCGCTCCTCGCCGGTCATGTTGGCCGGGAAATGGCCCAGGGGCACTGCGAAGGGGTTGTCCCTGCCCGTGGCGATGTAGGCCTCAATGGAGACATCCCGGCCCGCCAGGGTAATGGCGGGCGGTGTATAGCCGCGCTCCAGCCCGGCACGCATATTGACCTGGTTCTGTTCAAAGTAACGCGGCAGGTCGTACAGGCGCCCCAGGTAGCGTCGGTAGGCGGCGAGGTCATCAAAGCCCGAGGCCTGGGGGTGCAGGCCGCCCCAGAAGAAGGTATCGGAGTTTAGTGGCGCTTCATAAGTACGATAGCGGGCATCGCTGGCCAGCGTGGAGACAATCTGCTCGAACACCGCTGCGTTGATACGCTCTTCGTCACTCAACTCCTCGCGGGGAATGGTGGCCAGTTCGGCCAGTGCCGCATCCCAGTAGGCGAGCCGTTCAGCGTAGGCCGCCGGCGAGACATCCGGCAGGTGGTCGGCGTCCACCCAGTCACCCATCGTATTGCGCATCTGCGCCTGCTGGTCCTGGCGCCAGGCCCACTCCCGTTCATACAGGGCCTTGAGCTGCGCATCGGCGCCTTTTTCTTCACTGGCAGGGGATGCGGGATTCGCAACGGGTAATTCGGAGACAGAGCACGCGGTCAGCAGCAGCGTTACAAGCGTGAAGCGGAGCAGGGGCATGGCGGGTATCCGTGGTCACAATACCCAGACCATACGCCACCGGACGCAGCCCTGGCTATGCGGGCGAGGACAGATGGGTCGTGAAAAAGTTCCCCGTAGAGTCGACAAAAACCTGGTTCAGCGACTTTGGTCACAAAACTAGTCTTTACCAGCATTCTGCCTGATCTCTTGACACATGTGGCTCGTAAATTTCCTGGAGCTCACAAGGCTCGCCCCTGATGTAATTTCTGAGAGGTAACTTCATGAAGAATACGACCATCCTGGCCCGCGGAGCGCTAGGCGTCATGCTTATGTCTGCACCACTGGTGCAGGCGGCAGATGTCTATGTTGGCGCCACCTACGGCATTGTTGATATGGACGACATCGATACCGACGGTAACTTCACTTCTGATTTCACCACCGGCACCGTGACGGGTGTTAACCCGCCGCTGACCATCCCCGCCGGAGAGCCTGTGAACTGGAACACTGAACTGGATGACGGCGATGGCTTTGGCCTGGTGTTCGGTGTTCAGTTCGAACTGTTCCGCGCTGAGATCGAGTACTCATACACCAGCAACGATGTTGACTCCCACGACGGTGTCACCGCGGCGGGTATCGGCCTGGACGGCATCGATGCCGGCGTGTTGCTGACGGGGAATGTCGGCGACCTCGGCACCACCGTGGGCCAACTGGTGGGCAACGGCCAGGGTGAAGTGGAAACCTCCACCTTCTTCCTGAATGGTTACTACGACTTCAAGAACAGCACCAACTGGACTCCGTTCCTGGGTGCGGGCATCGGCTACGCCAATGTCGAGATCGACTACTCTCCCTCCAACGTCGGCATTATCGATGATGACGACGATGTCTTCGCCTGGCAGATCATGGGCGGCGTGAGCTACGCCATCAACGAGCAGTTCGAGATTACCGGTTCCATCCGCTATCGCGAGACCGATGAAGCCGAGTTCAATTCCGACCTGCTGCCGGCGGAGTTCGACATCGAAACCGAGACCCTGATCTACGATGTGGGGATTCGCTACAACTTCAGCATCTGACCCTACCGGTTCATAGTGCTTTTGAGGGCCCCGTGGGGCCCTTTTTTGTGTATCTCTCCTTGCATTTTGCACAGGTCATCCCGCTGATAGATCAACTGATCTCGCGTTCGCTGGGCGGGAGTTTTGTTCACACTATACTATTCGGCTGTTGCCGCTATGGGGGAATAGCACCATGCTCAATCGCGCCTTTGCCATCCTGGCACTGCTGTCTGCAACGCTGCCGGCCCACGCTGACCTACCCTTTGGCGTAAAGGAGATGGCCCGCTTTGACCAGCCCTGGGCCATGGACTTCCTGCCCGACGGCCGCCTGCTGGTGACCGAGAAGAAGGGCAGCCTGTTCATTGTCGACCCCGAGGGCAACAAACAGCCGGTAGGCGGCGAGCCCGACGTTGACTTCGGCGGCCAGGGCGGTTTCGGTGATGTGCTGGTACACCCGGATTTCGGGAAGAACAGCATCTTGTACCTGAGCTACGCCGAGGCCGGCGTCGGCGATACCCGGGGGGCCGTGGTGGCGCGGGCCAAACTCGACCCGGAAGGTGAGCGACCGATGCTCTTGGACATCGAGGTGATCTGGCGGCAGTATCCCAAGGTGCTGGGCCGTGGCCACTACGGCCACCGCCTGTTGATCGATACCGACGGCTACCTGTGGATTACCTCCGGCGACCGGCAGAAGTTCACGCCGGCCCAGGACATGCAGTCCAACATCGGCAAGATCCTGCGCCTGAACCAGGACGGCTCCATTCCGGAGGATAACCCCTTCGTGGATTACCTGGAGAGCGATCCCAACGTTGACGACGAGGCGGTGTATGGCGAGATCTGGGCCCTGGGCGTGCGCAACCCGCTGGGCATTGCGCAGGCGCCGGACGGGCGCATCTGGGAAGTGGAGATGGGGCCCCTGCACGGCGATGAGATTAATCTCGTGAAGCGTGGCGCCAACTACGGCTATCCGATAGTGTCCAACGGTGATCACTACGACGGCCGGGAAATCCTCGACCATGACGCCCGCCCGGAATTCGATGCCCCGGCCATCTGGTGGGACCCGACCATCGCCCCCGGCGACATGATCATCTACAACGGCAAGATGTTCCGCGACTGGCGCGGCGATGCCCTGGTGGCGGGCCTGGCTTCGCGGGCCATCATCCGCGTGGAGTTGAACAGGGACGGCAGCGCGGAAGAAGTCGAGCGCTACGAACTGGGCCAGCGCATCCGCGCGTTGGGAGAGGGCCCGGACGGCGCCGTCTGGGTGCTGGAAGATGAACGCCGCGACCAGGGCGGCCGGCTGTTGAAACTGACTCCGCGGTAGCGCCGAGGGCCTAGGCCGTCAGGTCGGATTCCTGCGGCACCAGGCCCTTCTGATCGGCGATGACCCGCAGGAACACCTCGCCGTATTTGTCGAGCTTGCGCTGGCCCACACCGCCGAGCTCGCTGAACTGGCTCATGCTGGTGGGCTGCGTGACGCACATTTCCTGCAGTGTGCTGTCGTGGAAGATCACATAGGGCGGCACACCCTGGGCCTCGGCGAGCCGGCGGCGGCAGTCCCGCAGGGCCTCCCACAGGCCGACATCGAGATTTTCAGGCAGCGGCGTTTTGGTCTGCCGTTTGGCCGCCGTCTGTTTCACTTCGCGGCGCAGGTCGATGGATTCCTCGCCCTTCAGCAGCGGCCGGCATTTCGGTTCCAGCCGCAGGGAGCCGAAGCCCTCCAGGTCCACGCTGAAGTAGCCGCGCGCCACCAGTTGCCGGAACACCGAACGCCACTGGTTCGCATCCAGGTCCCTGCCGACACCGTGGGTGGGCAGCAGGTGGTGGTCCCACTGGAAAATGCGGTCGTTCTCGGCGCCTCTCAGCACATCGATCAGATGATTCACGCCAAAGCGCTGGCCGGTGCGGTAGGCGGCACTCAGGGCCATGCGTGCGGCTTCGGTGCCGTCCCAGGTGTCCACCGGGTTGAGGCAGGTATCGCAGTTGCCGCAGGGTTCAGGTAACTCCTCGCCAAAGTAGCCCAACAGCGCCTGGCGCCGGCAGCTGGTGATCTCACACAGGCCCAGCATGGCGTTGAGGCGATGCTGCTCGGCGCGTTTGTGCTCCTCACTGCCCTCGGAGTTGGCCATCATCTGCCGCAGCTTGATCACGTCCTGCAGGCCGTAGACCATCCAGGCATCGGCGGGCTGGCCGTCGCGGCCCGCGCGGCCGGTTTCCTGGTAGTAGCTTTCCACGGTCTTGGGCAGGTCCAGGTGGGCGACGAAACGCACATCCGGCTTGTCGATGCCCATGCCAAAGGCGATGGTGGCGACCACGATGACCCCGTCTTCTTTCAAAAAGCGGGACTGGTGGTAGGCACGCATCTCACTGGACAGGCCCGCGTGGTAGGGCAGGGCGGTGAAGCCTTCCTCGCACAGCCAGGCGGCAATTTGCTCGGTCTTGTTGCGGGACAGGCAGTAGACGATGCCGGCGTCATTGGGGTGCTCGTTCTTGAGGAACTTGAGCAGTTGGGTCTTCGGGTTGTGCCGCGGGGCAATCCGGTAACAGATATTGGGCCGGTCGAAGCCGGCGATAAACTGCCGGGCCTCTCCCAGGTCCAGCCGGCTGACAATCTCGGCCCGGGTGCGGGCATCGGCGGTGGCGGTGAGTGCGATGCGGGGTACGGCGGGGAACTGCTCGTGCAGCAGCGTGAGTTTCAGATAGTCCGACCGGAAATCGTGCCCCCACTGGCTCACGCAGTGGGCTTCATCGATGGCAAACAGGGCCAGCCGGCTTTGCGCCAGCAGTTCCAACATGCGCGGCTGGTTGAGCCGCTCCGGGGCGATGTACAAAAGGTCCAGCTCGCCTGTCAGCAACTGCTGCTCCACTGCCTCCGCCTCGAAGGGCGGCAGAGTGGAGTTCAGGAAACTGGCGCGGATGCCCAATTGCTTCAGCGCATCCACCTGATCCTGCATCAGGGCAATCAGCGGTGAGATGACGATGGCGCAACCATCCCGGGCCAGCGCCGGCACCTGGTAGCACAGGGACTTGCCTCCGCCGGTGGGCATCAGCACCAGTGCGTCACCACCGGCCAGCACGGTATCGATAATCTCGCCCTGGGGTGGGCGGAATTCGGCGTAGCCGAAGGTGTTCTGGAGGATTTGCTTTGGTTTCGGCATGGCCGGGTTGTTTTTACTTCAGCCCCGATTATGCAGCATCGGTGGGTTGAAGTAACCGAGCCGGCACGGTGCATTTTCATCTGGACCGATCGTGTTGTTCGTTGCATATTAGCCCTGCCGCCAGGCACCGTGGCTTGTGAGTACCCATGGGCGCGCGGGCGGAGTCTTCGTGGTATTGAGGCTGCTTGTAGTGAACAGGGACGTGTCGGATTCTTCCCACCAGGGCCAGTTTTGCGCCAGGTGGCTCATCAGGAGAGTATTTGCACTAACGGCGCTACTCTCGCTGTCCGGGTGCTTCGTGGTCGAGCTGAACGGACCTGTCGCGGGCGCCATCATCGAGCTGTCGGAATTGCGCAATCCCGGCGTGGTATTGCGGCGTGAACGCTCGAGTGACGACCGGGAGATGATTGATGAGCTGGGCGAGCAGGCCTGGGACGAGCTTCCCGATGTGTTCCAGATTCTGAGTCTGGGAACTTTCGAGCTGGGCTACGACGCTATTGACCCGGACAAGCTCTACCTCCTGACGGCCTCGGGCGGTACCGATGTCGACCACGACCTCGACAACGTCCGCTTCAACACTTTTCAAAGACTCCGGGGCGAGCTTTATGCGATCACCTCGGGTGAGCAGCTCATTGAACTTGGAAACTCTTCCGGGCGTGTCAACCTGGCCACAACCGCCCTGTATAGCCTGTTGCAGCCAATGCTGGGTGAGCTGACCGATGGTGAAATCCTGGAACTGCTGGACGCGTACTCGGCGCGCATGCTCAGCGATGTAAACCGTGACGGCCGTGTGACCTACGACGACGCCCTGCGCTGGAGCCGCGGTTTCCATCTGGCGGCGTTTCGGCATGATGCGGTTGCATTCGACTCGCTGATTGAACTGGTGAACCGGCCCAATACCTTACCCAGTCAGATTGCCGCTACCTACGCAGTGACCGGTGTTCTGGTGGAGGACGAGAAGCTCCTGTCGTGCATGCTGGAGTCGAACATACTGTGGGACAGTGAACAGGACACGCTGAGCTGCCCGGCGCGGAGTATTCAAAGCCTGCAGGGCCTGTCCGGCTTTCCACAGATTCAGCATGTTGACCTGTCCGGCAATGGACTGACGGCAGCCGACCTCGAGACGCTTCGCCTCATGGAAGATCTAGTGTCCATTAATCTGCAGCAGAACCAACTGCGGGGTCTTGCGGATCTCGGTAGCAAACCTGATCTCAAGACTCTAAATCTCGCAGACACGGGTATCGAAAGTATTGCCTGGCTGGCGGCTCTACCGGCCCTGGAGGAGCTGACGCTTTCCGGCGGGCACCTTGAAAATATCGAAGCTTTGGCCGGTGCTGTGAACCTGCAGTCTCTGGTGATTCGCGGGCAGGCCAACGTCACTGACTGGTCCGTGCTGAGTAATTTCTCAAAGCTGACCCGTCTGGAACTACCGGGCTCTGGTGTCAGGGATGTGTCTTCCCTGGCTGAGCTCACCAGGCTGGAAGAGTTGCGTATGCCCAGCCTCAACACCGAAGCCTTCGACACGCTGCACATGCTGGCTGGCCTTACCCGATTGCGCGTGCTGGACCTGAGCCTCAGCCGGGTCGAGGACATCAGTTTTGTTGCTGACATGAGGGAGCTTCGCGAGCTCTACCTGCAAGATTCCCGGGCCGGGGACTGGAGCGCACTGGCGGGCCTGTCAAAACTCGAGATACTGGACCTCGGCGACATTGGCGCAGGCATCGACGCCAGCCCGCTGGCAGGCCTGACAGCGTTGCGCTACCTCGATATTCACGGCGCCTTCTGCCTGGGTACGGAGACCCTGCGCGGGCTGACCAGGCTGGAGTGGCTCTCCATCGAAGGCTGCCAGCTATCGGATATCAGCTTTCTGGCCAACATGTTGGAGCTGAAAACCTTGATCATGAGCCGCCAGAGTGCGGAGCTTGAGAACGTCGATGCCCTGGCGAATCTGGTGAGGCTGGAAACGCTCAAGATGTGGAGCCTGGATCTCGACAACATTGACGGCCTGTCTGGCCTCTCGATGCTTACCGTCCTCGAGATGACGGATACCGATGTCGCGCAGGCCTACGGGCCGCTGGCAAATCTCTTCGCCCTGGAGGTTCTGTTTCTGGACAGCACGGAAATCAGAGACCTGAGCCCGCTCTCGGGCCTGCGGAATTTACGGGACCTGTTGCTTATCAATAGCTGGCTGCTGACCGATGCAACCCCGCTTTACCCGCTTACCAACCTGGTTTCCCTGCGCATTGGTCCTTACATCAGCAACGACGACATTGAGGCCTTGCGGCAGGCGTTGCCCGCCACCAGCGTCAACGGCAGCTAGGTCCGTGGCTAATCGCTGCGGGGAGCAAGCTTAAGTATGTTGTCTTCGGGTGTGAGAATGCCGATCTCCCCCGGCGTTGCAACGAGTTTGCGGCCATCTCTCCACCCGGTACGAGAGTCACTGTATTCAGTTGTCGACAACAGGGCCCCATTGCTCAGGTCATGGGTATAGACGCTTGCTCTACCGCTATTCGATATACCCATGTAGTGAATACGTTGGGCCTCTGGCTCGACAAGAATCTCCCTGACATAGTAACTCGGGGTCTCGATAGCCTCGTTGGTAAACCTCTCCAGCCAGTTGAATTCGCCGAGCATCGTTTCCCGGCCCTGGCTGTCAAAAAATCTGCCGTCGCCGATGGCGACCTCGAAGGAGTTGACGCCTCTTCTTCCCTCAGTGCTCACAGCGCCCGTAGCTGTTATGCCCTCGTCTGAGAACACAGTGGGAATCAGGGTGCTATTGCCCTGGGTGCCGGCCTGGAAGTACCCGTAGAAGCTGCCATCATCATCAAAACCGCCGGTATCCTCGTCGCAGAAGCTTGCATTCCCGGTAAGGGTCAACACCTCCTGGCGCGTGGGGCCTGTCGGCAGGCGCAAGCCGTTGCGCAACAGCCTGAAGCCTGCAAAGGCACAGCTGGAGTTGTCACCCAGCTCGAGTACTACTGTGTCCGCCTCGGTCGGCGAGCTGTAGAGTGCATCCGGCCTGACGCGATCGGTGACGAATCCGCCGCCAAAGTCGTTAACTGAGATGAAGCTGACGGCGTTCGATTCCAGATCCACCCTGGCGATCTGTTCTGAGAACCTGGAGACGGCGTACACGAACTGGCCGCTGCCGGAGACCGCCATTCTGACGGGCTCCATGGTGATGGGTATGCTGCGTTCTATCTCCAGTGTCTGCCGGTCCAGCACCAGTATGCTTGCACCGAGCGAGCCTGCGTCGCGGCCCGTGGCCGCAATCAGCTTGTCAGTGGCTGCGTGGTACACAATATCCTGAACGTCGCAGTCGAACTCCCTGTACCCCTGTGCATCCAGGCCGATGAAGCCTTCACAGACTGACAGGGAGGTGTCGGTAATGTCAGCTTTTTCTATGCGCAGGACCTGCTCGTTGCGCAGTGCAAACAAATAGTCGCCGGCGGATATCACCTTGGAGGTATTCCCGAGCGATATCTCGCCTTCGCCCTGTAATTGCAGGTGATCAAGCCGGTAGCGCGATATCCGGCTCGTGCCGAGTACGTAGATGGCGTTCTCGTCGGAGTCGAAGGCCCGGGCCTGGCTGCCAGGAAAGCTGGCCCGCTTATCGATACCCCGACCGGTAAACATACCTAAGTTGCTGTAGATCGCGTCGCCGACGGCCACGATCTGCCTGCCCATGGTGCGCCTGGACGTTTCCAGTGTCTGGATGCCGCCACTACCCAGGGTCATCAGGGTTATGCGGTTGGGTGTGCCGGCCGTGTTTACCCCCAACAAAGCGCCGCCATCTCCGAGATACACGACTTCGTCGGGGTCGCCAAAGGTGCGGCCAGGGCTCAGGCTGCGGTAGGAGCCTGGCAGTACCTGTCCCTCCCGCACGATCTGGACATCGACACTGCCAAAAGGCCGGGAACCGCCCGATTCCCAGCGCAGGGAGATCATGAATTCATTGCTTGTGACGGGAGACGCCACAAAGCTGGTCAAAACCGCGGCGCTGTCATAAAAGTGTTCGTGCACGCGCTGCAGTGTGGCCAGGCGGTAGGTGGCAATTCGACCGGACTGCTCAAAGGCGATGTGCAGGTATTGTCCGTCGTTCGACAGGGCCAGGCGGGAGGGGCTGTCACTCAGCTCGATCAGGTCCGCCGCAACCTCGCGGCTGGGATCGAATGCCACGACACGGCCGCCTGTCTGCGAATCCGGGTTGGCAAACAGCACACGATTCCCCACGGCATCGTACACCGCGTCGCTGGCGGCCAGGCTGAGCACGCTTGCTGATACCTCATTACCGTCGGTGACCCGGTCGGGTTGGTCGCCCACCTCGATGCCACTGAACAGGGAGCCGCGAAGAAATGCGGTGTACCTGTCGGCGGTGACGCCTGTGCTGTTATATTGCCCGCCTGCCCGTCTCAGCTCGTCGATTTCCCGGGTGGCGCCATTCATACGAATGGCTGCCCCATTCTGGTCAAAGCAGCTGTGGAAGCCCGCGATGAGTCCCAGAAGTTGATGACTGGCACAGCTTGTTCTTCCCCCCAGGGCATCACTGTCCAATTGCAGGGCAGTATCTATGGTGGCCGTATAACCCCCGAAGTCCGCGGCGTATCTGGTCAGGGAGTAATCAGACAGGGTGTCCGACGCGAAGCGGGTGCCGATGGTTGTGGATTGGGAGCCGAGGGCATAAGCCGCCAGCACCTGCCCACCGGTGGCCCCACCACGGGGGTTCCGCGCGAAACTGCCGATGGCATAGCGAAAGCTGTGTGCTCCGGTGATTTCGGCGTTGTCACCCGTGTTTACGTCAAAGTAACTGATGCCATCCCGATAATCGATTTCTCCCTCGAGCTTGATACCCCCCGCTATAACGGCAAGGTCAAACAGCGAGACAGTGACGTGGCCGGTGAGATAGAGATTCAGGTTGCGGTCCAGACAATCCCTCAGTTCCACCAGCAGGACATCGCCGGCGCTGGCGGTGAGCGAGCTGTCGCGATCCTCAAGCCGGGTGAAAATGCTGCCCTCACCGCTGCAGGAGTAGTCGGTATCAACAGGGGTGCGTACCGCTTCGACGCCGCGTTGCACCAGGGTGCGTGTGAAACCCAGTACGGTCTCAGTGAGCGCGAGAGACCGGGTCAGGGCTGAATAGTTGCGCTGCTGCAGTATCGCTACGGTATTGGAGGCGCTGAATTCGGGTGCGAAGCTGTCTGCCTGGCCGGCTTGCACATCCGCGTTGGGTTGCTCGGCGCGTATCGGGAAGACAGCGGGGGAAGTGGCGAGATAATTCTCGAATGCGGTGTTCCCGCGCAGAGCGCCGGGCGCGATTCTGCAAGGTACAGTGGCCCCGCCGCACAGGTAGCCCGGACCTTCGGCCCAGGCCTCAGCATACATGCCCGGTGCGGTTTCTATGCGGAAAGTTTCATCGAAAAACGTGTCGGCAATGTCGATGGTACAAAACTGGCCGCCCGGGCATTCGTAGCTGCCTGACTCAGAGTAGATGCGCGTTCCCGGCGGAGCCTGTAGCTCCACCTTGCACCCCGTCACTATCAATACTGCGACGGTAGCCAGCAGGCCGGCGAAGGAAGGTCTGAACAGTGTTGTCGAGAACGCTCGACCTCGAGCGGGTACCACGTTGGGGAACTCCTTATCATCACGCACAACAGACGCGCGTGAACCTCTCCAATGACAATAGTGTGCACGCAACAGCGGAGATTCGCCACCCAGGCTGCGCTTGGCAGGCGCATGTAGTGCCCTGGATCGAGCTGCCTCGCGCTGGCGAATTGCCAGCACCCCGCGGTGCCCTGCAACACCTTCCTGTACGAGTGAAAGTGGCTGATACTCCACTCGATATCGCTTAGCCGGGAACCGATGAAGCCCGCAGCCTCGGCGGCACGGCAGATGTCCAGCGCGGATTGCCGTCGATGGCAATGCTGCTGGCGAAGGCCGGTGCAGCTTTCTTGGATGACTCTCCCTATTATTGTTGGGATTGTTGCGCCGCCTGGGCCTTCTCCATCTGCGACGTTAGGGTGGCCAGGTCGAAGTAGTCACGCCAGGCGCGAATCTTGCCATTCTCAATTTCGAAGGTGCCCATCACCGGCATCACCAACTTGTAGTCACCCGGCAGCAGGAAGTTGTCGATGCGCTCGGTGAGTACCTTGTTGCCATTTTCGGCGATGCTCAATACCTCCCAGTCGACCCCGGTCAGCTCCATGCCGTGGCGAAGCGCGGGTTCTACCACGGCCTTGCCTTCCAGCCGTTCCATGGGAATGTTGTCGTAGACAATGTCGTCGGTGAGGGCATCGATCACCGCGTCCATATCCATGCGGTTCCAGGCGTCGATGAAGTCCAGCACAATCTGCGTATTGCTCATGAATCACTCCCGGGTTGGCTGCCGCCGGGTGCACTCCGGCGGCGGTAGTGGGGAGGCAGTATAGCCCCAGGTGCGGGGCATGGGTGACTGGCTCGCCGCTGCGGGTGAGCGCGATGCAGCTATTTCTTCTTGCTGGCGGCCTTGCGCGCCTCCACGGCCGGGCGCTTTTTGCTGCGCCGTTTCGCCCCGGCGGGGGGCTTGCCGGGCGGTCCGCCCCGGGTGGCTTTCGGCGGCTTGTTGCCGGTGCCGGTGTTGTCCGCCGTCTGCCGTTCCCGCGCGCGCCTGGAATCGGCTTTTGCGATCTGCAGCCGCTGGCCCGACACCCACACGCCCTTCAGATGGTTGAATACCTCTTTGGGCATGCCCTCGGGCAGGTCGACGGTGGCGTGGTCGTCGTAGATTTCGATACGGCCGATGTACTCGGAATCGATCTCGGCCTCGTTGGCAATGGCGCCGACGATGTTGCCGGGCTTGACGCCGTGGTCGTAGCCCACCTCCAGACGGTAGCGCACCATACCCTTTTCCGGGCGCGGCACCTCGCGCTCGTCGCGGCCCGGGCGCCGCGAGCCCTCGGGCACCGGCGAGCCTTCTTTCTGGCGGCGTTTTTCCCGCTCCTCGGCCCGGCGCTCCGGCGTTTTGCGCAGTTTTTCTTTGGCGAACAGCGGCTGTTTGTCCTGGGCCATGGCCGCCAGGGCGGCGGCCACTTCGATCACCGGCACGCCGTACTCGTGCTGGTACTGCTCCACCAGACCGCGAAACTTGTCGAGATCGTCGCTGCTGTCGAGGGTTTCCGAGATACGCCCCTTGAAGCGTTTGACGCGGGTGTCCGACACATCCTCGGCGCTGGGCATGTCCATCTTCTCGATGGTTTTGCCGGTGGATTTTTCGATGGCGCGCAGCAGGCGGCGCTCGCGGTTGGAGGCAAACAGGATGGCGTCACCCTCGCGCCCGGCGCGGCCAGTGCGGCCGATGCGGTGCACGTAGGCTTCCACGTCGTAGGGTATGTCGTAGTTGAGCACGTGGGAGATACGCTCCACGTCAAGTCCGCGGGCGGCGACATCGGTGGCCACCAGGATATCCAGGCGGCCTTGCTTCAAGGCCTCCACGGTTTTCTCGCGCTGGGCCTGGGCGATATCGCCATTCAGGGCCGCGGCCGCGTAGCCCCGGGCATTCAGTTTTTCGGCCAGCTCGGTGGTGGCGATACGGGTACGCACGAAGATGATCATGCCGTCGAACTCTTCCACCTCGAGGATACGGGTGAGCGCATCCAGCTTGTGCAGACCCGACACCATCCACACTCGCTGGCGAATGGTCTCAGCGGTGGTCTGCTTCACCTTGATGATGACCTCGGCCGGGTCTTTCAGGTAATTGCGGGTTATGCGCCTGATGGCATCCGGCATGGTGGCGGAGAACAGGGCGAGCTGGCGGGCCTCCGGGGTCTGCTCGAGAATCCATTCCACGTCGTCGATAAAACCCATGCGCAGCATTTCGTCGGCCTCGTCCAGCACCAGGCAGCGCAGGGTGTCGAGGGTCAGTGAGCCCCGCTTCATATGGTCCATGATGCGCCCGGGGGTACCCACCACCACCTGCGGGCCGCGCTTCAGGCCGCGCAACTGGGTGCGGTAGTCCTGGCCGCCGTAAATGGGCAGCACGTGGAAGCCGTCGAGATAGGCCGCGTAGCGCTGGAAGGCCTCGGCCACCTGGATGGCCAGCTCCCGGGTGGGCGCCAGCACCAGCACCTGTGGGGCGGTTTGCGCCAGGTCCAGCCGCGCCAGCAGGGGCAGGGCAAAGGCCGCCGTCTTGCCGGTGCCGGTCTGGGCCTGGCCCAGCAGGTCGCGGCCCGCCAGCAGATGAGGAATGGTCATGGCCTGGATGGCGGAAGGCGATTCATAGCCGACTTCTTCCAGGGCGCGCATCAGCGGGGCCGGCAAGCCCAGCTCGTCAAAGCGGCTTGCCGTAGGTTCGGATGACATGGGTGTTCCCGGCCTCTGGGGCCGTTGGTAGTAGATGTGAGTGGCGCGGATGATACAGGATCGGCCGCATTGCCGCACTCGGCAGCCACAGGGCCCCGGCGGCCGGTAAGCGGTGGCCGAAAAGAGGGCGATGCGTCTCGGCTAGCGGGCTGCCGGCCTGAACTCGATATGCAGGGCTTTGAGCGACCTGAGCAGGTAGTGGGGGTGATAACTGAAGTCGTTCTTGCCCTCGGCAAACCACATCTCGTCGATGCGATCGACCACCGCTTTGAAGGTCCAGTACAGCTCGCGCCGGGCCAGGGGAGCGCCCAGGCAGTGGTGCTTGCCAGAGCCGAAGGCCATATGGGCGCCGGGCTTGTCGCGGTCCAGGTCGATCTCATCCGGTAGCTCGAAGCGGCGCTCATCGCGGTTGGCGGCGGCGTAGCGCACGTTCACCAGGCTGCCGGCGGGGATGGTGGTGCCGCCAATCTCCACGTCTTTGGCGGTGGCGCGCATCAGGCTTTGCACCGGTGACTCGAGCCGCAGCACTTCCTCGATAAAGGGTTTCAGGTAGCGGTCCGGGTCGCCCTTCAGTTGCTGCCACACCTCCGGGTGTTCGATCAGCAGCTTCACGCCGGAGGAGATGGCATTGGTGGTGGTTTCGGAGCCGCCCACGAAGGTGTCGGCCATCATCTCCGCGTGCAGTTCGTTGTCGGTCATGGGCCGGCCCCATTCCTCGATCACGGTATTCACCAGGCTGCTCAGCAGCGAGTCGTCCGGGTGCTCCCGCAGGTGTTCAAAGATGGGCTGGAAGTAGTGCTGGGCTTCAATTTCCTTTCTCACCGAGGCCAGCTCCTCGTCCTCACTCTGCATCAGGCTGATGCGATGGAAGAAGGCCTCGGTCCATTCCTTGATCTGCCAGATATCGTCCGGGTTGGCGCCCATCTGGCGGCCGATGATCAGCAGCGGCAGGGGAATGGCGAACTGGCGCACCCAGTCGCAGTGGCCGTCGGCAATAAAATCGTCGATCAGCCGGTAGGCCAGGTCGCGCACCTCGTCGTCCAGGGCCTCGATCTTCTTCGGGCGGAAGGCGTCGTTGAACACAGCGCGCAGGGCCTTGTGGTCGGGGTCGTCTCGCCCGGCCAGGGTCTTGGCGGGCACCCAGCCCTCGTTCTGGAAGGTCTCGGTCACCCGTTTGGCACGCTCGCTGGGCTCGGTGGCATCGGTGAGGTAGGTGATTTCGTTGGTGAAATTCTCGGTGTCGGTCAGCACCCGCCGCACGTCTTCAAAGCGCGTGATCACATACATGCCGCTGAAGGGGCATTGGTAGGCGGGCGCCTCATCGCGCAGGGTCTTGTAGGCATCGTAGGGGCACTGCTGGGTGCCGATATCAAACAGGTTCACCTGCGGGGTGCGGTCTGACACTGATCATCCTCCTGCCACTTGTGAGAAGCGCGAACCAGTCTAGTATCTCGGAAAGCCAATGGGAACTGGAGCAAAGCGATGGACGCACGACTGGAGACGCTGTTGGACAAGCAGGCCATCGAAGAGGTGGTGATGCGCTACAGCCGCACCCTGGACTGGCTGGACACCGAAGGGCAGGGCAGCTGCTACTGGCCCGAGGCCGACATTAACTACGGCTTCTATGCCGGTGACGGCGCTGGCTGGGTGCCGGTGGTGATGGAGGTGGAACTGGCCTCTGAGCGCCGCTGGCACCTGTGTGGTGGGCTGCTGATTTCTGTGGAGGGCGACCGCGCCAGCAGCGAGTGCTACGGCTTCACCGTGAGCTCCGCGCCCGACCAGCCCGGCGAGAAGATGGACAGCCTGTTCGGCGGCCGCTATCTGGATGAATGGGAGAAGCGCAACGGCAAGTGGCGCATCATCAAGCGCAAGTACATCCTGGATTTCACCTACCAGTTGCCCCACGGCCTGGATGCGCTGGCTAAGTCGGGGTTCACCCTGCCGATTCTGCAGATACAGCAGCCTGGCCACCCGGAATACCGGCCGCTTTGAGACCGCCACGGTTCTTCGGGATGTCGGCTGGCCAGACTGTGTCTATCCTTGTCTAAATAAGAAAACACAATGCATGGCCAGTACTCTAGCCATATAAAAAGGACACGTTAGCTACAGTGCCCACCGCCCTGATTCTCAGCCAGCGTCCCGGCGTGCGCTACCTGACCGGTGCGCTGATGTACTTTGCCCAGGGCATTCCCCATGGGCTGCTGGCCATTGCGCTGCCGGCCTGGCTGGTCAGCGAGGGCGCCAGCGCCGGGCAGATCGGTTCCTACCTTGCGATCATCGCGCTGCCCTGGGCCTTCAAGCTACTGACAGGCCCGCTGATGGAGCGCTTCGAATTCCTGCCCATGGGCCGCCGGCGCCCCTGGGTGCTGGGCGCCCAGGCCGGCCTGTGCCTGGCCCTGCTGGCACTGACCCAGGTCGATAACCCCACCCAACAAATGGGTTTGCTGGCCGCTATTGGCTTTCTGATCAACAGCTTTGCCGCCACCCAGGACGTGGCGGTGGATGGCATGGCTATCGACGTCACGCCGCTGCAGGAGCAGGGGCGCCTGAACGCCTTCATGAGTTTCGGCAAGGCGATTGGCTGGAGTGCCTCCGCCGCTGTATCCGGCCTCCTGCTCGCCAACCTTGGGCTGGCTGCCACCGCCACCGCGGCTGCAGGGGCGTCGGTGGTGGGCGTGTTGCTGATGCTGGCCATCCGCGAGCGCGAGGGTGAGTGTCTGCTGCCCTGGAGTACAGGCCAGGCCAGCCGAATACTGCGCGCGGAGGCCTCCTTCCATGCGGTCAAGGTGGCCCTCAATCACGTGCTGTGGACCCGCACCAGCCTGATCGTGATGGGGGTGATGTTCTTCGACGGGCTGATCTACGGCTACGGTCAGGCATTAATGCCCATTGCCGCGGTCAATCTGTTCGGCTTTTCCTCGGTGCAGTGGTCACAGTTGGTGGCGGTGATGGGGCTGGTGGGTGCCGTGATTACCCTGGGCCTTGGCCCACTCATCGACCGCGCCGGCGCTAAGCCCATGCTGCTGTTTACTATCGCACTGGTAGGCATTCACGCCTTCACCCTGGCGCAAACCCAGCACCTGTGGGAGAACACTCTGTATGTGCGCAGCATGCTGTCGATCTACGTGATGATGCTGCCCATCGTCATGGTGGCCTCCCTGGCGCTGGCCATGGCGATCTGCTCCGGGCCGGTGTCGGCCACTCAGTTTGCTATCTATATGTCGGTGGCCAACCTTGGCCACGCGGCGGGCGCCAAGGTGTATGGACTGGTGGCCGCGCAGTCCGGCTATGTGCAGGCCTATACGGTGCTCAGCGTGCTGGTGGTGGCCATGATCCTGGTGCTGGTGTTCTACCGTCAGGCTCCGCCCGAAGACCGCAAGGCCGGGCGGCGCAAACACCACGCTACCGTGGCCATCCCCGGCGGTGCGGTCGCCTTCTGGACCGGCGCCATCCTCTGCCCGAAATGCCGTATGCCCATGGACCAGGTAACTTACGACGGTATCGAAGTCGACCGCTGCCAGCACTGCCAGGGCATCTGGTTCGACGCCGGTGAGATCAAGGCGCTGAGCACCCGGGACGCCGCCGAGGAACTGGATATCGGCAGCACCACCATCGGCCACTGGCAGGACGGCATCCAGGACTACGACTGCCCGCGCTGCGGCGGCCCCATGCAGAAAGCCGTGGTGAAGCACCAACCCCACATCCGCATCGAGACCTGTGTCGACTGCAAGGGCTCCTTCCTCGATGCCGGTGAACTGAAAGATCTTGCTGAACTCACTCCACGGGAGTTCCTACGCTCACTGATGCCCGACCGCAATCACCGCAACCACAGGAAGTAGGGGGAGCACCGCGCGGGCCGGAATTCATCTACACTGACAGCGAATAACAATAAGGAGCACCACCATGCAAGTTGACGCCTACGCCATCACCGCCGAGGGCCAGGGCCTCGAGCCCTTCACCATCGAACGCCGCGAGCCCGGCCCCGAAGAGGTGCTGGTGGAACTGATGTACTGTGGCATCTGCCACACCGACCTGGTGGTAGCCAACAACGAATCCAAACAGGCCCAGTACCCGGTGGTGCCCGGCCACGAAATGGTGGGCCGCGTGGCGCAAGTAGGCGAGGGCGTGACCAAGGTGGCAGAGGGTGACCTGGTGGGCATCGGCTGCATTGCCGACTCCTGCAGAACTTGCGACCCCTGCCACGCCGGTGAGGAGCACTACTGCAACTCCGGCTTCGTGATGACCTTCAACAGCACCAATTTGGCCGGCGAGAAGACCTGGGGTGGCTACAGCAGCCATTACACCATTCATGAACACTATGTGGTGAAAATCCCCGAGGGCCTCGACCCGGCGGGTGCCGCCCCGCTGTTGTGCGGCGGCATTACCGTGTACACCCCGCTCAAGCGCTTCGAAGCCGGCCCCGGCAAGCGCGTGGGTGTGGCCGGCCTCGGCGGCCTCGGCCACCTCGCCATCAAGATGGCCAAAGCCATGGGCGCCCACACCACCATGATCACCGGCTCACCGAATAAAATCCCCGACGCCGAACGCCTCGGCGCCGACGACGTCGTCCTCACCAGCGACCCGGACCAGGTCGCCGCCCACGCCGGCAGCTTCGACCTCATCATCAACACCATCTCCGGCGAACACGACGTTAACGCCTACCTTCCCTATCTCAGCCGCAAAGGTGTCCTTTGTTACGTCGGCGCGCCCCAGGTCCCGCTACCACTGGTGATGGGCCTACTGATCTTCGGCGACAAAGTCATGGCCGGCAGCCTGATCGGCGGCATCCCCTCCACCGAGGAGATGTTGGAGTTCTGTGCGAAGCACAACATCACCGCCGATATCGAGATGGTCGACATCCAGGACGTCAATGCGGCGTGGGATCGGATTGAAAAGAATGATGTTAAGTATCGGTTTGTGATTGATTTGGGGTCGCTCAGTTAGCAAGTTAGTAGACTGCATGAGAGCAGTCCATGTTTAGAGAAGCTCAATTTGTTTAGATAAACTTGTTCTTCCTAATTGCTTCTAATTCGATGGACGCAGATGGGCAGGTTTGAGGTGCTCATACGCCGTCCTGATGTGACCACCAAAGCTGTACGTACGGTATAACTAGACTCTAATCTTCGATTCTCTGTCTTTAGTGAGGATATCCGGCTTTACCCAATGATTGATGTAACTACAGAGTCTCGATCGATTGATTTGGTGGTGGATCAGGTTTATGGAGGATCTAGAAATGGTGATGTCTCCGACGACCCGCTTCCCAAGCTCCTCGGAGTTGACAACCGAGCGGGGTTTCGGCACTTGGGCCAGCGTCGACAGATCGAAACGCTTAAGATGGTTGTATTGAAGTCAAGTGGCAAAGAATTGGACTGGCCCGATTCCTTTGACCCTGAAACGGGTATATTCACGTACTACGGTGACAGACGAACCCCGGGTGATCTGCACGCCACCCCGAGGCAGGGGAATCTGATTCTTAAGAATTTGTTTGATGCTGCGCATGATGAGAGCTTTATAAGCCACTTTCCCCCAATTTTTCTTTTCCAGAGCACGGGAGTGTATAGAGATGTGAAGTTTCTAGGACTTGCTGTGCCAGGCTCTGACAAAATTCCACACGATAGTGACTTGGTGGCTTTGTGGCGTAGTACTGGTCCTCAGAACCTGAGATTCCAAAACTATCGAGCGAAGTTCACGGTTCTAGACGTCCCAGTGGTTTCCAGGGAGTGGATAAAGGACGTGCAGAGCGGAGTTAACGTTTCTTCAAAGTATGCCCCAGAAAACTGGGTAAGGTGGGTGAAGGAAAGAAGCTATTGCCCACTGGTGGCGCCACGCACCTCTGGTGTCAGGACTAGACAGCAACAGCTTCCATCGGATGCTGAGGGTGGGCGCATTCTCAAATCCGTCTATCTGCGATTTGCTGACAACCCAATTGCATTTGAGAGCTGTGCTCTGGAGTTGGCGCGCCTTATGATGCCAGACGTGATCTCTGCAGATCTCACTCGGCCGTGGAGGGATGGAGGAAGAGATGCGGTGGGCCTGTTCCGGATCGGGGAAGGGGAGAGTGCGATAGAGGTGGATTTCGCCTTGGAGGCGAAGTGTTACGCTGCAGACACCAGTGTAGGCGTCAAGCCCTTGTCAAGACTGCTGTCGCGTCTCCGTCATAGACAGTTTGGTATCCTTGTCACGACTTCATACTTAGGTAAGCAGGCGTATGAGGAGCTCAGGGAAGACCAGCACCCGGTCGTAGTAGTTGCCGGAAGGGACATTGTGGACGTTCTTCGGACGAGGGTGGGAAACAAGCAAGCTATAGGCCGATGGCTTGATAACCTACCAGTGAACGAGTGGCTTTAGCTATGGTGTGATCTTTGCCCCCGCAGCTACGCTGGTGTTTGCCTGAAGATGTTTCAGGTGGGCCAGCAAGGGGCTCCGGTCGCTACGGGTGTTCGTTGTCTTGAGTTTGTGAACAAATTGTGGATGCGAACATGCTCTACGAACAGGCTGCTGCAAGCTCCGGCGATTCTGCTTTGGAAATCTCTCTGAAGATGGCCTCCAAAACAGGAGCGCATACGCCGTTTCCGCAGAGCTTCACCTTTTCTCTCCGAGTTCCATATGACAAATTGTGATCATCCGCACCCATGGCCTGCTTAAGCTCGTCTGGTTGAAGCATGCGAAGATAGGCATTTCTCCCTCTCCAGGTTACTAGTCCAAAGCGATCTAGTGTTGTAATGGTCCTCAACGGAGCATCTAGAGACTGCCAGCCGCCAGCATAATCTGATCCGTAGTAAACTATAATGAAGTCTTCTCCCTTCCCAAGCGTGCTAATTGCTCGGTTTGCTCGAGCAATTGTTGCTTCCGCCCTTCCAGGCTTTAGTAGCGGTGTGCTGCGGTAGGTACCCTCTGGTGCAATAATCTCCCTGGCCGATTTCCGCACTGCTTGGTGCCCTCGCAAAAGGTCTCTCTTGGTGATCTGGCTTTGCTCTCGGTCACATACAAGGAACATCCTTTTCCTTGACTGCGGCGCCCCAAAATCGGCGGCGTTCAAAAAGAGATCGTTAACTCTGTAGCCGGCCTGCTCGATGGTATTGATCAACTCCTCATGTCGATCCCATCGTCTCATCCGGTTGACGTTCTCAACAATAAGCCACCGGGGACTAAGTGCTTCCAACCAGGGGAGTATTCCAATAGCAGTAGCCCTGCTTGTCTCTGAGCCAGGTTTGGCGCCCCTGGCTATGGAATGCGAAGTACATTCTGGTGATGTTAGTAGTACATCTGGTGAGTGGGTACTGGCGAGCTCGAGTGGGTCGAGATGCTCTATTGCTGAGCAGATTACTTCCGCCTCGGGGAAGTTGTCGCGATACGTTTCTACCGCGACACTCCACGCATCGACGGCCAGTAGTGGGCGGCCTCCCGCGCGCACTGCGCCACGTGCGCCAAATCCTCCGCCGCAGAACAAATCGACAAATGTTAGCATTTGCTAACCCCGAGTCCCTTGAAATTTCATTGTTCATTCTTGCTTCAACGAAAGTCTACCAGGTTTGACAGTACAGAGATATTCTGTCGCTGCCAGAATCCGGTCAGTTTTGTTAGGTTCCCTTCTTGATGATCGATTTCCCAAGCCAAGAAGTACGTCGCCTAATTACTAAGTGGGGGGAAGAGCATAAATCCTCCTATCCTTGGCGGTCCGTTGATGAACCGTGGCTAGGAATGCTTGCCGAAATTCTCCTTCAGAGGACAAATGCTCAGCATGTCAAAAAATACTATAAGGAGGTAGTAGGTCTATTCCCAACAGCAAGATCAGTCCTTACTGCGCGGCCTAGCGATTTGAGTCGTCTGGAACACCGTTTTGGATTGGATAGAAGAATCAGGACTGTGGTTTCAGCGGCGGAATATCTGACCGAGCGCGGAGAGTTTCCATGCGAGGTCAACGAGCTTTCGAAAATTTACGGCATCGGACACTACACTGCATCGGCGTATCTATCATTTCACGCAAATACTCGGGCCCTGCTGGTCGACGTGAACATAGCCCGGTGGTTGTCAAGAATGACTGGATTGGAGGAGCAAACGAACTTAAGGAAAAAGTCCTGGGTATGGAGTCTGGTAGATTCCCTAACTCCTCATGAGGAGCACACACTATTCAATTACAGCGTTTTAGATTTTACAATCGAGATATGTAGGCCGCGTGTACCGAATTGTGATGTCTGTCCAGTTGGGCACCTATGCAAGCACAAAGAGAAAAATGATGGTGACAGTGGGTAATGGCACCACCTTTAGCTGGTGTATTCGGTGCCTTTCTGTGAGCTAAATCGTTCATCGATAACTCCCCAGAGGCCATCTAAGTCCAAGTCCGGTGTTCCAATTCTTCCATAGTATCTCGAAAAGTACTGAAGTAGTTCTTCACGATACGGATTGTCTAGACTACACACGACTTCGAATTCCGCTTCGTTAATTCTTGGTTCTATTCTTACTTCTTGAAAATCTACAACTGAGTCCGGAATGAAGAAAGTGCCGGGAAGGAACTTGTAGCGCTGCTTGTACCTCCCCTTTACCAAATTCTTCACTTCATTCCTGGCTGAGTTAACGCCGCTCTTGGCTGCCTTTGCTCTCTGTTCCTCTTTCGAAAGTCTGTTGAAAGACGCGGCCTCCTTCACCCAGTCAATGTAAAGAGGATGCTCTGAAACTGGAACAACCTTCGCAAGAAGCACATTTTCGACGTTATTCTGTTCGAAATCACAGGCGGGAGTTAGCACCATCCACATGCTTCCATCATTTCGTTTCTTGAAGATGTCGGCTGGACTGCATGTTTCCGGGCGAGGTGGATAGAGATACATCTCAAGAGGTTTAATTTTCGATTCCTCAAGTCCAAGAAGATCGCGTACGGAGAACTGAGAGAGGTTTAGTGAGAGATTTCGAGCTGCCAAAAGTGCAATCTCGTATGCTTCCAGCCCTTCAACTTTGGACGAAAACAAAGAGTCCAAAGACTCCCATATATAGTTTCTGCTCAAATCTTCAATCTTGCGATAAAGATGAGGCAACTTCGTATCGAGTATCTCACCTACAGCGGTTCTAATCTCATTCAACTCAGCACCTTTTTCAACAACCTTAACTACCGGGCTAGCCAAATGCGTGACCTTTGCGGCGTAGCCCGTGTAGAAAACAACGGGCAGGAAACGCTCTGACTTAATGACCTCTAGCAGCTCTTCACCTCTTTGAGGTTTGTTCCCACCTTCTATGCTAGGGTCAGGATCACTGGCTTCATCATTTACGTCTAGGAAAACTAAATCAAATCGCCCATCACGAATGTAATTAATGCCTTCTTCGAAGTTAGTAGTTTTTGTAAACAAAAATTCGTCATCATCGAATCCCCCTGCGATTGCTCGCTCTAGAGCGTCTTGCATCTCCTTGTCGTCGTCAACCGACAGCACCTTCCAAGTTGTCATTCTCTACTAGACCCGCCTATTGAATGTCAGCCGAAACACGGCGCCTCTTTGCTTGCCAGAATCGAGTAACTCTGCGCTCCCACCATAGTAGTCCTTTACTATTTCTCCAACTAGGCAGAGGCCAAGCCCATGCCCGTCAGGTTTCTTCGAGAAGTACGGAGTAAAAATCTGGTCTCTATCTTCGGGGTGTACGCCAGGCCCCGTATCTGAAAAAACCAGTTCGAGTGGGCCTTCATCTTGCCTTTCGACGTGGACCCGGATTTCCCTCTCATCCTCAGGAACGCTATGGAGCCAGTAAATACTATTTGTGATCAGATTTGTGAGTATCTCTGATAACTCTGTCTGATCAATGGTGACCAAGGTATCTGTTGATGGCAAATCAGTTCTGATTTTTGCTTTTTCCAGCTCCCTTTCGTATAGCGCAAAGTAGTCCTTTATGAGTTCTTCGATATAGTATTTCTTTTGTCTTCCTCGCTTCCTGCCACCAAACGGTTCTGCTCGACGCAGCACGTCGCTCAGGACAGATGATTGAGTTACGATCGTTTTGAAACTCTTGACCACACTTGATGTCGCTTTGCTGTCTTTTTGAGAACCAGAAAGCTGTTCTGCAGTTTCTTTTCCCAGTCCTGCCTCCATTTGGATTTTCGCGAGGGGCTGCCTGCCGTCATGGAGGATTTTGTCTACAATTCCCCCAAGAGTTGCTAGGGCATGGTACTGAGAAAGTACTACTTGAACCTTTTTGATCTGTGATCTCCAATCCGCTTCGACTTTTGAAACTAGTTCCAACGTAGTCTGTTTGCTTTCGTCCTTCTTTATTGATTCCACTACGGACTCGAAATCTGGCATCTCGAACATTCCAGGTTCATCCTGGTGTGGCGTTGCGGTTGATCCATCACGTCGCTTCGCCTTAAATCTCGAGTTTTCGATTTCGCTGAGCACTTGCATCATCATGTTCTGAAGGTCAGCGTAAGCAGAGTTATTGTCCAATCCTTCCCGGTTGCTTCTATCATGTAATAGCGGATTCTCGTCTGCCGAGATAGAAATGTAGCCGGTGATTTGATTATTCGAGAGGTTCCTTGTTGGGTTTTGCACTCGCCGCAGGTCTAGGCGTAGCCAATCATTGTCTGGTTCGCCGTACGGTAGAACTCTAAACCCGTCTCGATAAATATTGATTCCCGCTATTGCATCCAGATCCTTGCGGATGCTCCTAATCCCACCACCAACTTTCTGGACTACGTTTTCAAGATCATCTCTATCCCAAACTCTAAGCTCAAATTGGATTGCGCCACAGCTAATATCTTCAGCTGACTCAGACTCAATTTGATCATCCCGCTCACTGTTAGCTGCTACCACTACCCACTCGTCATTGACAAGGGCCCTAATGAACTTACCTTCAAATTCAGCTTTCTTTTGGGTTTCGAGCACCTCAATTTGATACGAGAACTTTCCATCGCCTTCAATGGCTCCCGCTGCTTTGTAGTGTGGATAATCGATTATTTCTGGTGGGGAGATTTTGGTTGCTAGTTCGTCATGAGGCGGCGGAAGTTGCACGTAGATATTGAAGTCACTATTCGAATGAAACGGCGATATCAACCTAGACAACCCTCTTCGGAGTTGCTCCAAGTCTTTACGCTCCCATGTGTGCTTCAATCGATTCATTTTTAGGTAAGTGCCACTCACCCTCGCATGGGTAGACTCATCCTTGTATTCGTATATTGGTGAATACGTTGTGACAAACTTTGCGTCCTGCTCTTCTGCTAAAAATTCTATTTCCTCAAGGAAAAGCTCATCGTTATCAAACTGTGACCAGTCAAAGATTGCGTAGGACTCAGTTTGCTTTTGCGAAATCGTACGAGTGAACAGCTCAAGCTCCCTGGCAATGCGTGCCGTGGCGAATCTGCCAATACCCTTCTCACCAAGCACCCGTCTTGTTCCACTTCGACTCGTTGTACTCGACTTCTTGCTCGACGTTGCAATCACCATCCACGAGTCATGTATCGTTGCCATGTCCATGCCATGGCCATCATCGATCACTGATATAGAACCCTTGCCTTCTACTAGCTCACCCTCAAAGAGAATGAGCACGTTCTCCGCATCCGCGTCGTAGGCGTTTTTGACGAGCTCTATAAGGGCTACTGTTTCGCTGCTTATAAGCTCTTCACCAAGAGTTCTGAGTATTCTGGCCTTTGGCCTAAGCACTAGAGGCGCGTTACTTTTATCTGCCGAATCGTTCATATGGACGTGATTTGTAGTTCCATTGTGTCTACCAAGAAGCCAATCACTGCATTGCTTTACCGGACTCATCACTAGCTGCAAGGCAGCCTACAGAGGGTAGCAAGGTGGATCGTATCATGTAGTTTATTTGGTGAGACCTCGGGCTCGTTGTCCAGCGCACTTTTGCATATGCGTCCAGGTTAGCCATCTGGGATGGGTGATCCGAAAAAGCAGCTATTGGCCCATGTGCTATACAGGAATTGCTCATTCTGGGGTTGACGAGGTGGTATCTACGGCTGTGCATCTTTAGCGCGTGTTTGCGCGAGGGTTACTAGCTGGTTACTTTTGCTACTCGGTTAACAGATAATTGAGCAACCCGTCAGTCAACTATCCGACATAGTATGAGCTTCCGTTCACGCCTCGGTAATTTGGACCTGTTCATCAATGGTGCTCAGGAACGCTGGTACGAAGCCTATGACATCTTGCACCGAGAGGCCCCGGTGTTACGCCTTGGTGGCGAGGGCTTCTTCCCCGGCACCGACGGCTTCGTGCTGACGCGCTATGAAGATATCGACAGGGTAGTGAAAGATCCGCTGCGGTTTCCGCCGATCTCGACCTTGATGCTGGAGCAGATTGCTGCATCGGATACCCCTGTTGAAGACATGGATTACATCAACGTGATGATGGTCTCCATGTTGACGCTGCGGCCGACGGTGGAGTTGTGGCGCTCCCATCGCAAGGAGCTGACGGATCCCTGGGTGGGGCCGGGGTCCGGGCGGCATACAGAGATGATTACCGGGCATGCGGATGAGCTGATTGATGCGTTCCCGGCGTCCGGGGAGCTCGACTTTATCCAGGCCTTTGCCCGACCCATGCCGCAGCGGGTGTTGGCGGCGGTGCTGGGTTTTCCGCCGGAGGATATTCCGCAACTCGCCGAGTGGGGCGAGGCGCAGGTGATGCCGTACGTGTATGGGGAGGGGCATCTCAACAAGCTCACCGATGAGCAGTTGGCGGCGCAGTTCAAGCAGCTCGACGGCTTCAAGGAATATGTGCAGGAGCAGGTGAAGCGCAAGCGGGTGGAGCCTGCGGATGACATGATCACCTTCCTCACCCAGGCGCACTACGAGGCGCTGGATCGGCCGCTTACCGATATGGAGATCAACGGCATTGTCTACGCCATGGTGATTGGCGGGCTGGAGACCACGCAGTACGCGCTGGAAGAGCAGGCCCAGTTGATCTGTGAGCAGCCCGGGTTGTTTGAGACGCTGAAGGCCGACCGTTCGCTGATTCGCACCTTTATCGAAGAGGGCATGCGGCTGCGCTCGCCCACCCAGGGGCTGTCTACCCGCACCACCGGGCAGGACGAGGTGTTCCAGGGGGTGGAGGTGCCGGCGGGCTCCACGCTGCACCTGCGCTGGGGGGCGGCCAATGTCGATGAACACGAATTTGAATGCCCCCGCGAACTGAAACTCGACCGCAAGGCGGCCAGCCGCCACCTGGCGTTTTCAGCGGGGCCGCGGGTATGCCCGGGGGCGGGGATTTCGCGGCTGGAGCAGACCATTGCCTGGAACCGGCTCCTGGACCGGCTCGAGTCCATGGAGTTTGCGCCGGGCAATACCTTCGAGCACCAGCCTGGCATTATGCTGGGCACCAAGGAGCTCAAACTCAACGTAACTCTCAACAGCACAAGCACCGCCGACTGAAGGAGACTCAGCATGGCCACAATTCTTGCGCATATCGATATCCAGCCCGGCAAGGAGGCGAAGTGGGAGGCGATTATCGCCGACATGGTCAAGCAGACCTTCGAGCAGGAGGAGGGCGTGCTGCGCTACGAGTACTTCAAGGGCCAGACACCCAACCACTACTACTGCCTGCTGTCCTTCGAGGACAAGTGGGCGTTCTATGTGCACCAGGCCTCGGACTATCACGAGGGGCATGATTTCACGGATGTGATCGCGGGGATCGAGCTGGAGTATATCGACCCGGTGCGGAATGCCAGCGGGCTGCCCGCCACCGAGAATCCGCCGCTGCCGGAGGATGCCACCGAGTTGCTGCGGCAGACGGAGGCCACGTTCCCGATTGCCATCGCTTCCTGGTGGGCCGGACGCGCCTGAGGCCCTCCCTCCTGTCATGCCTGGGCTGCTATAGTTCAGGCAGACGTTTTTCGAGGCCCCGTGGTTATGGATACCTCGCAACACACCCTGAACACTCTGTTCGAACAGCTCGGCCTGCCCTCAGACGCGGGCGCCATAGACAGCTTTCTTGAGAATCACACCCTCGAGCCCGAAACCCGGCTGGAGCAGGCCGGCTTCTGGAGCGCGGGCCAGGCCCAGTTTATTCGTGAGGCGCTGGAAGAGGACTCCGACTGGTCGGAGATCGTCGACCAGCTTGATACCTTGCTGCGCGGCTAGCTATTGGGCAGGTGACGGGGCGGTGGGGTCTTCTGCCGCCCCGCGCAGGCGCAATTTGCCGGCGACCAGGAAGGCAATACCGAAGGCGATGGGTATCAGCCCCCATATGGCCTCGTTTGGCCCACTGGTGACCCACAGCCCGAGGGTGACGGGGATGCCCAGCGCCAGCCAGAGCAGGCCCCACTTGTAGTCGGTCTTGTAGCTGTTGGAGGCGCCGGTCATCAGGCGGATGGTCTCTGGGTCGAGCCGGGCGCCGCTGTCGGCAAGCTTGAGCAGGGTCTCCATCTGCCGGGTGCGCAGCTTGTAGAAGAACAGCGCGGCGGTGACCGGGATTACCCCGAAGATCAGCACTGTGGCTGCCATGCCGATGTGTAGTCCATTCATATCCCGGGTCCCTCTCCTTGCAATCTGCGCCCTATTGTACCGAGTGATGCGGGGGTGGGGGCAGGGCATTCGCCGTGTGGTGGCGTAGATGCGGCAGGGCGCAGGGGGTTGCTGGCTGCAGGGCTCTCATCACCGTTGGATTTCAGTACACTGGGTGTCGCGGTTGCCACTCTCAACCTGGAGTCCCCATGGCTGACAAACCCGTGCCCACCGGTCTGGCGCTCACCCAGCTCGATAACACCTTCCGGGCCGATCCCTACCCGGTGCTCAAGGATCTGCGCGAGCGCGATCCCGCTCACCACGATACCGAGCTGAACCGCTGGTTCTTCTGCGAGTACGCTGAGGTGAAGCGCATCCTGCGCGATCCCGACTACTTCTCAGACCCGCACAAGTCCCGGGAAGACAGTTTTGCCCGCTTTCTGCTGCGGGGCCTGGAAGAGGGCGAGGAAGTCAGCATGCTGCTGGCGGATGAGCCGGAGCACAAGCGCCTGCGCAACCTGGTCAACGATATCTTTACCCCGCGGGCGGTGCAGGCCTGGCATGACCGCATCGTGGAGGTGATCGAGGCCCAGCTAGACAAGATTGAGGGGCCGGAGTTCGACCTGATCGCCGACTACGCGGGCCCGGTGCCCACGGTGGTGATTGCCGAGATGATGGGTATTCCCGCCGACCGCCACGCGGACTTCAAGGCATGGTCGGATACTGTGGTGCAGTCCAGTTTCAACCCGGCGCCGACCGAGCAGGACCTAGCTGAGAGTGTCGCGGCGCGGGACAAGCTGGTGGCGTTTTTCCTCGAACAGATTGAAGCGCGACGGGCCCGGCCGGGGCCGGATGTGATCTCGCAGATGCTCGCCGCCGAGTTCGACGGGCAGCGCCTCAGCGACCGGGATATCGTCAACCAGTGCAACCTGCTGCTGGTGGCGGGCAATGTCACCACCACCGATATGATCGGCAATGGCGTCAAGGCGCTGCTGGCCCACCCGGAACAACTCGCCAAACTGCGCGCCAACCCGGACCTGATTGGGGCGACAGTGGAGGAGGTGCTGCGCTACGACTCACCGGTGACCAACTCCGGCCGCATCAGCCACGATGACATCGAGATCGCCGGCTGCCCGATCCGCAGGGGGGAGTCGCTCAACGTGTCCCTCGCCGCGGCCAATCGCGACCCGGCGGTCTACGACAACCCGGACCAGTTCGATATCGAGCGCAAACAGATTCCCCACCAGGCCTTTGGTGGCGGTCGCCACCACTGCCTGGGGGCTTCGCTGGCACGGTTGGAAGGGGGCGAGGCCATCCTGCGCCTGGTGCAGCGTTTCCCGAACCTCGCCATGAGTGAGAAGGGTTTTGAAATGGCCGGTATTCCCGCATTTCGCGGCATGGCAAGCTGCTGGTTGCGCATTTAGGGCCTGCGGGCCTGGACGAGGGGTTATGGCGGAATTGCAGTTTCTCGGCGCCACCGAAGGCGTGACCGGCTCGGCCTACCTGCTGCGGGCCCGCGGCACGGTGGTGCTGATGGAGTGCGGCCTGTACCAGGGCCGCCGCGAGGAAGAGGCCTGCAATCGCGAGCCCTTTCCCTTCGATGTGGGCGAACTGGACGCGGTGGTGATCTCCCACGCCCATCTTGATCACTCGGGCCGCCTGCCGATGCTGTCCGCAGCGGGTTATGCCGGCCCGGTGTACATGACCCGGCCCACCGCCGCGCTGCTGGACATCATGCTGAAGGATTCCGCGTCCCTGGAGGAGCGGGATGCGGAGTGGGAGAACCGGCGCCGGCGCCGGTCGGGCAAGAAGGAGGTTTTACCGCTCTACACCCTGGACGACGCCGAGGCGGCCCTGAAGCTGTGCGAGGGTATACCCTACGGCGAACGGCGCGAAATTGCGCCGGGCATCTCGCTCTGCTATCGGGATGCCGGGCATATCCTCGGTTCGGCGATCGTGGAACTGTTTGTGGAGGACGGCGGCGATGAGCGCAAGCTGGTGTTCTCGGGCGATCTGGGCAACAGCGATGCCGCCCTGCTGCGCGACCCCGAGACCATCGACAGCGCCGACGTGCTGCTGCTGGAGTCCACCTATGGTGACCGCGAGCACCGCAGCATGGCGGAGACCCTCGAGGAGTTCTCCGACGTGATCGAGCGCGCTACCCGGGGGCGGGGCAATGTGCTGATCCCGTCGTTTGCGGTGGGCCGCAGCCAGGAGATCATCTTCCACCTGGGGGAGTTCTACCGGCAGGGGCTGCTGCAGCGCCATGCGGTGTACCTGGACAGCCCCATGGCCATAGCCGCCACCGCGGTCTACCAACGCTTCCAACATGTCTTCAACCACGAGGACCGGGAGGAGTTGTACGACACTGAGTCGGGCAGCCTGCACGATTTCCTGCCCAGCCTGCGTTACATCGCGGATACCGAGGCGTCCATGGCGCTGAATCGCGTCACCGAGGGGGCCATCATCATCGCCGGCAGCGGCATGTGCACCGGCGGCCGCATTCGCCACCACCTCAAGCACAACCTGTGGCGGCGGGGCGCCCACGTCGTGATGGTGGGTTTCCAGGCCCGCGGCACGCCGGGCCGCGCCCTGGTGGATGGCGCCCACTCCCTGCGCCTGGCGGGCGAGGACATTGCCGTGCGCGCGGAAGTGCATACCCTGGGGGGGTTCTCGGCCCATGCCAGCCAGTCGCAATTGCTCGACTGGGTGGGCGGGTTCAAGCAGCGGCCGCGCATTTTCCTGGTACACGGGGAGGAGGATGCCAAGGCGGCGCTCAAGACAAAACTGGATGAGGGCGGCTGGCAGGCAGACATTGCCAGGACCGGCGCCAGGGTGCAGCTATGACCAAACCACGTAAACCGGCGGGTGGGCGCCACGATGGCGGCGAGCCGCTGGACGCCACCTTTCCCTCCGCCCTGCAGGAATCCGGGGCGGCTGATCTACACCCGGCCACGCCACAGACGGACTCCAGCTCGCACCGGCTGGCTTACGCCGATGTCGACTTTCTGATGCGCGACGAGTTGCGCGGCGTAAGGCTGCAGCTCGAGTTCGAGAAGGCCGACCTGGTGCAGGCCGACCACGGCATCGCATCGACGGTGGTGATATTCGGCAGCACGCGGGTGCCGGAGCAAGCTCAGGCCGAGGCGCGGCTGCGCGATGCGCAGGCAGCGGCGGACGCCGCGCCGCAGGATGAGGCCCTGGTTTGCGCGGTGCGGGTGGCGCAACGCATTGTCGACAAGGCCCACTACTACCAGCAGGCGCGGGAACTGGCGCGGCTGATCACCGAGGCAGGGCAGGCGAACCCCTACCAGTCTGCCATGGTGGTTACCGGGGGTGGGCCCGGCATCATGGAGGCCGCCAACCGCGGCGCCCGGGAGGCGGGGGGCAAGAGCATCGGGCTCAATATCGTGCTGCCCCACGAGCAGCGCCCCAATGACTACATCACCCCGGAACTGTGCTTCCAGTTCCACTACTTCGCTGTACGCAAGCTGCATTTCCTGCTGCGGGCCCGGGCGCTGGTGGTGTTTCCCGGCGGCTACGGCACGCTGGACGAAATGTTTGAGACCCTCACCCTGATCCAGACCGGCAAGGCCAGGCCGCTGCCGGTGATCCTGTTCGGCGAGTCTTACTGGCGTCGCATCATCAACTTCGAGGCGCTGATGGAGGAGGGCACTATCGCCCCGGAGGATCTCGAACTGTTCCAGTACGTCGACACGGCGGAGGATGCCTGGCGTATCGTCAAAGCGGGCCTTGAAGCGGGAAACTGAGTTTGCTCCCCCCTGCCCAGCGCGCAGTCGAGCACAGTTGCGCGACGGTGACGCCAGCCAGAAATATTCCCAGGCTCTCCAAGGAAATGCCCTTAAGCTCCGTCTTATCACCAGAGAGGACCTCTGTTGACCGATGACGACGCGCTAATCCGCGCCGCCCAGTCCGGTGACGCCGATGCCTTCGAGGCCCTGCTCGAGGCGCACTACGACACCCTCTACCGCTTTGCCTACAAGTGGAGCGGCAACCCGGCGGACGCGGAAGACATTACCCAGCAGGCCTGCATCAAGCTGGCCGGGGCGCTGTCGTCCTATCGATTTGAGTCGGCCTTCACCACCTGGCTGTATCGGGTAGTGGTGAACTGCGCCAAGGACTGGGCCCGGGCCCAGGGGCGCCATGTGGGGGAAGCGCTGGAGCCCGCCCTGGAACAGAGCGGCGGGGAGAGCGCGAATGTGGAGCAGCGCGCCTTCCTGCGGCAACTGCTGGAACGGCTGGAAGAACTGCCCGAGGGCATCCGCGAAACCCTGCTGCTGGTACACGCCGAGGGTCTGACCCATGGGGAGGCCGCCGCCGTGCTCGAGGTGAAAGAGAGCACCGTGTCCTGGCGGCTCCATGAATTCAGGAAACGCTACCGCCTCGCGTTGGACGGGGGAGGTATAGAGCTATGAACGACGACGACATCGATCAGCAATTGCGGGCGGGCCTGGACGGCGATATCCCGTCGCCCGACCCGGCTGCCAGGCGCCGGGCGATTGCCATGGCGCGCGAGGCTTTTGAGGCTGAGCAGGCGCAAGTACCTGAATCTAATGAAGAAAAAGAAAAGCAAAACACCGCCCAAGGAATACCGGGTTGGCTACGTCTCATCTTCGGACAACGTGCCGAAGAGGAGGGCACCATGACAACCTACAACCCGAAACTGATGTATTCCGGCGTGGCCACGGCCGCGGTCATGGCGGTGGCCGTGGGCCTCGCGCTGCAAACGCAAACCGGCCGCGAGCTCACGATTAACTTGCCCGGGGTCGAACTGGAGACGGAAGAGGACCTCCGTGCACCCAGTGGTGATGCCGATGAGGCCTTGGCGCGGTCTACTAGCAGACTGGCACCGGAGGTCAGCTACATCACCGAAGAGCGCAGGCGCAAAATAGAGGCCAGCGCGCTCTACGGCCGGCCGCAATCGGTGGCGGGAGCCGAGGATGAGGGGGCCACGGTTCGCCTCGACATTGCTGGCTCCGGTGCGTCTGTGCCACCCGGCATTCAGGAGATTCTTGCGAAGGAGGCTGCAGCCGGCCCACAAGTGGCGGTTACCCGGTCACGGCAAGAGGTGGTGCAGAGCGGGGCGTTGCGCGCCGGATACGTCACGCCGGGCACCCTCCCCGCCGACGTCATTCCCCAGCCGGGCTACCAGGAAGTCGGCCGCGACAAGTTCATCGCGTTCGAAGAGAACCGGATGACGCCGGTGAGCGTGGAGCCAGTGTCGACTTTCTCCGCCGACGTGGACACGGCCAGCTACAGCTTCGTGCGCCGCATGCTCAACCGTGGTGTACTGCCGCAGCCGGATGCGGTGCGCGCCGAGGAGATGATCAACTACTTCGACTACCGCTACGCCCTGCCCGAGCGCAAGGCCGAACCCTTTGCCCCCAGTGTGGCGGTAGTGGATTCGCCCTGGGCAGATGGCCGCAAGCTGATGCACATCGGCATCAAAGGCTACGACATTGCCCCGGCCGACAAGCCGCGCTCCAACCTGGTGTTCCTGCTGGACGTATCGGGCTCCATGAACAGCCCCGACAAGCTGCCGCTAGTGAAGCAGTCCATGGAGATGCTGCTGTCGTCGCTGGACCCGAACGATACGGTGGCCATCGCGGTGTACGCTGGTGCGGCCGGCATGGTGCTGGAGCCGACGCCGGTGAAGGAGAAGCAGAAGATTCTCGATGCCATGCGCAGCCTCTCCGCAGGTGGCTCCACCGCGGGCGCCCAGGGCCTGCGCCTGGCTTATGAACTGGCGGAGAGCCAGTTCGATGCAAGCGCCATCAACCGTGTGTTCCTGGCTACCGATGGAGACTTCAATGTAGGGTTGACCAACCCGCGCGAGCTGGAGGGTTTTGTGGAGCGCAAGCGCGAGGAGGGCATCTTCCTGTCGGTACTGGGTTTCGGGCAGGGCAACTACCGGGACGCCCTCATGCAAACCCTGGCCCAGAACGGCAACGGCGTGGCCGCCTATATCGACACGCTGTCCGAGGCCCAGAAGGTGCTGGTGGACGAGGCCAACTCCACCCTGTTTCCCATTGCCAAGGACGTGAAGCTGCAGGTGGAGTTCAACCCGGCCACGGTGGCCGAGTACCGGCTGATCGGCTACGAAACCCGCGCGCTAAACCGGGAGGATTTCAATAACGATGCGGTGGACGCGGGCGATATCGGCGCCGGCCACACGGTCACCGCCATCTACGAGTTTACGCCCGTGAGTTCTGAGGCACGCCTGATCGATGACAGCCGCTACGCGCCGACCCTGGTGCGCGATGGCTATGGCAAAGAGTACGCCCACCTGAAGATCCGCTACAAGCTGCCGGATGAAGATAAGTCCAGGCTGATTGAGCGGCCTATCACGCTTCAGGACGGCAGCAAGCTCAGCGGCGACACCGGTTTTGCCACCGCGGTAGCTGGCTTTGCCCAAGTGCTGAAGGGCGGCCGCTACACCGGTGACTTCGATTATGACGACGTTATCGGGCTGGCCCAGCAAACCAAAGGCGACGACCCCTACGGCTATCGCACGGAGTTCATCCAACTGGCCCGCAAGGCCAAGACCGCGGCGGCGATGCAACCGCGCTAACGCTCGGTGAAGTTTCTGTGACACTTATCGGCTAATCCGATAGTTGACTTGCCGTCGTCACACGCCGGTGCAATGCTGGACTCACCGGGCGGGACTTTCCTCGCCTGGTTTTCCTTTTTCGGTGCCTGTCCAAGGCCCGCAGGAGCAACGCATGAGAGTCCGGAGTCTTCTGGTGCTGTCTTTTCTCGCGATAGCATCTTGCAAACACCCCCTGCAGATCGTCGGCGAAGGCGATATCGTCGAGCTGAATGACGGCGCGCGCGGTTGCACCCTGGAAGAGTTCCAGGCCCAGGCCACCCGCTGTACCGACAACGATGTGGTTGGCGACTACAACGTGCTCTACGAGGCCCGGCCGCGTCCCGGCTGGCGTTTCGTCAGTTGGAACGGCGCCTGCGGCAATGTTCCCCTGGGGCAGTGCGCGGTAAACGTGCCGGCCTCTTTCCCGGCCTTCTGGGATGAGACATTTCCCGGCGTACCCGTGCCGGCGCTGGTGGCTACCTTCGAGCCCGCCGACTTCGTGGGTCAGGACCAGTCTTTCCTGGGGGCGGTGTTTGGCGTTGATGACGACGACGCTTTCAGCGCGCTGTTGCGCGCCACCCTGTTTGCCGACGGTCGCTTCCGCTACGAAACCGTGCTGGAGTCCGCCGACTTTGATGACAGCCTGGGCTCCGGCTTCTATGAGCGCCAGGACGATGGGCTGATGTCGGTGTCTGGCAGCGACAGTGATTTCTCCGCCGGGGGCGTCGCCACGGCGGAGTTCGACCTGGTAGCGCTGGTGGACGTGGACGCCAGCGACGATGAGATATCGGTGGCCTATCTGACCGAGTCGCAGACTGACGCCAGCAATGCCACCCTCAACGGCGAGTACTTCTGCGGCTTTATCGATTCCGACCTGGCGGGCAGCTTCGCGCAAGCCGTTCTCAACGGCGACGGAACGGGTACAGTGAATGTGCTGGAAAGCACCTCCGGCGTCACCGGCGGTGGCGCTGCCACCTACAGTGTGACCAGCGAAGGGCGCGTCACCCTCAGCTTCCTGGGCGCCCGGGTGGTGGGCGGTGTGGCGGACAATGGCAACGTGGTGGCCCTCACCCAGACCCAGAGTGCTACCCAGGGCGCCGGCATGTGCATCAGGGCCAGCAGCGCACAGTCCCTGGCGCAGGTGGTCGGTGAGTTCTACGGCGCGTACGCTGATACCGGTGCCAGCACATCTATTCGCGATTTTCGGGTGTTTTCTGACGGTAGCGCCAACTACACCGTGGTAGCGGACTCCTTCGGTGGGTTGATCTCCCTGCCGGTGCAACTGCCGTTCAGCGTGCAGTCCAACGGTCGGATTTCCACCGGCTTCGAGCAGGGCATGGTATCCAGCGACGGACGAATCGCCTTCCTGATGAATTCTCGCCCGGGTGGGCTTCCCGAGCTGGCGGTCTACATCCGCAAGACCGATTAACCTTGCCTGGCGCAGGCTACGGCGCGTACTGGCGCTCGAGGTAGGCGACGATGGCCTCAGACTCGAACAGCCCTTCACCGGTATTGGGGTCGTAGAGGTAGGGAATCCCCTGTTTGCCTTCCTTCTCCAGCAGCGCCACCCGGTTGTGCAGCTTGCTGCCCGGCTCAATGCCCAGGCGTGCGCGTAGCCGGGGTGGCAGCCACTCACCGGGTTCGCTGCGGCCGCAGCTTCGCAGCACATAGGGCAGCTCCATCTGGCACAGTACTTCCCGCACCGGGCGGGCAAAGGGGCTGCCCTCGAAGCTGTAGAGCTCCAGTGAGTGTTTCGGTGCCCTCGATTTTACGGCGTAGATGCCGCGGGTCACCCGCGCCAGGGTGGCGAGGGTGGAGGAGACCTGCTGCAGAGTCGCGGCACGCCACCTCAGCGGCACGTCGTCATGGCCGTACTGCTGGTACAGGTAGCTGACGATGTCCATGGACTCGTACATCTCCGCCCCGGTATTGGGGTCGATGAGGTAGGGGAACTGGGCCTTGCCGCCACGGGCGATTGCTTCGTCGCGGAAACGTTCGCCGCCCTTGGGGCAGGGGTAGATATGGGCATCCAGGTCCAGTTCAGTCAGCACCTCACGCACGATGCGGCAGTAGGGGCAGTTCTCGAACTCGTAGAGCGTCAGCAGTTTCTCAGGCTGCTGTGCATCCGTACGCGCCCTGATGCCCTGCCAGCCGCGCAGACTGGAAGCCAGGGTAGAGGTGAAGAGGTTGTTGCTCACTGCTGAGGAAGCTGGCTCAGGTACTGGTTCATATCAAAGTAGTCTCGCCAGGCGGTGATCTTGCCACCGGCGAGTTCGAAGCTCCCCATCACCCGCAGGGCGATCTGGTGCTCGCCGATCTGGAAGGTATCGGTGCGCTCGTTGAGCACCACGCCATCCGGGCTCTCGGCCTGGTGGTGCACCGCGAAGGTGACCGCGGTGGGGTCTTTCATGAACATCTCGATCACGCCGCGAATCATGTCCTTGCCCACGTTGGGCGGGTCCATGGGTATGTTGTGGTACACCGCATCGTCAGCAAAAAAGCCCATCAGGGCGTCGATGTCCCGGCTGGCCCAGGTGTCACAGAAAGAAGAGATGATGTCGTAGTTGCTCACGGCGCGGTTCCTGTTATTGCTGTACTTGGGCCAGTGTAACAGCGCAGACCCTGTGCGCGGTGTCACGATTTTGAAGAGTGCTGCGGATCGATCTGTTAATAGGTTCTCAATTGAGCACTATTCCAGTGACCGGACCTTGTCGTTGGGGTAGTTTTGATACATATGGAAACCGATCTTCCCATTAGTGAAGTCCTGACCCAGATCTCGGGAGTATTTGAGGATCACCTGGACGCGGTGCTGGAAGCCCCCCCGGGCGCCGGCAAAACGACCATTGTGCCCCTGCACCTGCTGACCGCGCCGTGGCTGGAGTATCGCAAGATCCTGGTGCTGGAACCCCGGCGCCTGGCGGCCCGTACCGCGGCCCAGCGCATGGCCCAGTTGTTGGGGGAAGACGTGGGCGAGACGGTGGGCTACCGCATTCGCCAGGGCACCAAGGTCAGTGCCAACACCCATATTGAAGTGATCACCGAGGGCATCCTCACCCGCATGCTGCAGGAAGACCCGGCGCTGCCCGGGGTGGCGATGGTGATCTTCGATGAATTCCACGAGCGCCACCTGAATACCGATGTCGGCCTGGCGCTGCTGCTGCAGGCGCGGGGCCTGTTCCGCGACCCGGACGACCCGCTGCGAATCCTGGTGATGTCGGCCACCCTGGACGGCGTACCGGTGGAAGAGATGCTAAAGGCCCCGGTGGTCCGTTCACAGGGGCGCCAGCACCCGGTGGAGGTTCACTACGGCGCGCCCCGCAAGCCCGGCGCCTCGATCATTGGCCCGGTGGTGGACACCATCCAGCGCGTGCTGGCTGACCCGCGCAGTGGCAGCATACTGGTATTCCTGCCGGGCGAGCGGGAGATTCGCGTGGTGGAAGCAGCCCTGCCGGATATGCCCGGCGTCACGGTGCGGCCCCTGGCGGGCAGCCAGGCGCTTTACAACCAGCAGCTTGCCATCGAACCGGCGCCACTGGGCGACCGCAAGGTGGTGCTGTCCACCAACGTGGCGGAATCCTCTCTCACCATTGACGGCATCAAGGTGGTGATCGACTCCGGCCTGGAGCGGGCACCCCAGTACGACCCGGTCACCGGTATGTCGCGGCTCTATACCCGCCGTATCAGCAAGGCGTCTTCTGCCCAGCGCGCCGGTCGCGCCGGGCGCATGGCGCCCGGTAAATGTTATCGCCTGTGGAGTGAAGCCCAACAGCGGGAGCTGGTGCAGCAGGCGCCGCCGGAAATCCTGCAGGCGGACCTCAGCCAGATGGCCCTGCAGCTACTGGCCTGGGGTATCGATGACGTGAACTCCCTGGACTGGCTCAACAAGCCGCCGGCCGGCGCCTGGGCCCAGGCGCTGGAATTGCTGGAAGGTTTTGACGCGATATCCCGCAGTTCCGGCGGTGCCTGGGTGGTAACGCGCACCGGCGAACAGATGGCGCGTCTTCCAGTACACCCACGGGTGGCGCATATGATGATTCGCGGCTGCAAGTGGGGCCTGCGTGAGGAGGCCTGCGCACTGGCGGCCATCATGAGCGAGCGCGACCCGTTCCCGGACCTGGGGGCGGATATTGAGCGCCGGGCGCTGATGGTGCGGGACCGCGAGGAGTGCCCGCAGGAGCAGCGGCACTGGAAAGTGCGCGCCCAGCGCCAGATGACGTACTACAAGGTGATGTGCCGCGGCCTGCCTACCGGGCGAGAGAATGTGGCCAATATCGGCGCCCTGATCGCCGAGGCCTACCCGGACCGCATCGCCCGCCGCCGCGGCGAGAGCGGCCATATCTACCAACTGGCCAATGGCCGCGCCGCGGCGCTGGACCCGTCCGACCCACTCTGCAACGAGGAATGGCTGGCCGTGGCGGAACTGGGGGGGCAGATTGGCGCCGCCCAGGACCGGGTGTGGCTGGCGGCGCCGCTCAACAAGGGGCTGTTCATGGGTCTGTTGTCGGACTGCATCGAAACTGCCGACCGGGTGGAGTGGGACGATCGCAACGAACGCTTCGTGGCGGAGCGCCAGCGCCGCATCGGCGCGCTGGTGATGGCCCGCGAGCCGCTCAGGGACATCCCCAGCCGCGCCCACCAGCAGGCACTGCAGGAACTGATGTGGGCCCGGGGGCTGAACGTGCTGCCCTGGACCGAAGAACTCGAGCAGTGGCGGGCCCGGGTCGGCCTGCTGCACCAGGAGATTGGCGAGCCCTGGCCGGACGTGTCCAACGAGGCCCTGATGGGCCGGCTCGATGAATGGCTGCTGCCCTACCTGGGAACGGTGAAAAAGCTGGCGGACTTCCAGAAACTGGACCTGCGCAGCATTCTTACCGCGATGATTCCCTGGCCCCTGCCCAAGGAACTGGAAAAGCTGGCGCCGGAAACCCTGGAGGTGCCTTCCGGCTCAAAGGTGAAGGTGGACTACACCCAGGAGCCGCCGGTGCTGGCCGTCAAGCTGCAGGAAATGTTTGGCTGTGAGGAAACACCGGAGATTCTTGGAATCCCCGTGTTGATTCACCTGCTGTCACCCGCGGGCCGGCCGCTGCAGGTCACCCAGGACCTGGCCAGCTTCTGGCGCAATGGTTACGCCGAGGTGCGCAAGGAAATGCAGGGGCGTTATCCCAAGCACCCGTGGCCGGAGAACCCGCTGGAGGCGTCACCGACCGGGCGTACCAAGGCGCGCGCCTAGTTTCCGGGCCGGCCCGGCGCCCGTCGTATTACAATGCGGGCAATTCACTTCCAGAGGATTGCCCATGACCCGCCTTAGCTGGCTTGCACCGCTCACGCTTGCGTTCTTGTTCCCACTGGCCCAGGGGCAGGATTTGCCCGATCCGCTGGCGGCGGGCTGGCAGGGAGAACCCGTCTGTGAATGCCTGCACCGGGACGAACGCCTGCGTGTTCTGCGCTGCAGTTTTCCGCCGGGGGTTGGCCACGAGCGTCACTACCACCCGCCCCATGTGGGCTATGTGATCGCCGGCGGGCGCATGGAAATTACCAGTGCCGAGGGCACACGCCAACAGGATGTAGCGACCGGCGTAGCTTTTTCCAACCCCGACGGCATTCCCTGGCATCAGGCAGTGAACATCGGCACGACCACCGCCAGCTACCTGATGATTGAGCCGGCCACGGAAAACGGCCCGCCGTTGGACTGCGAATAAAAAAGGCCGGCGGCGCGCCTTAGCGGCGCACGGCCGGCCTGGGCTCGCAGGGGTTAGCTGGATTCTTCGGCGTCTGGCTCCGGGCGTTCGCCGCGGTACTCACCGCCACGTTTGCCGCCGCGCTGGGCGCGATGTTCGCGCATCATGTCCAGTTGCTCGTCGGTCAGCACTTCACGCATCTGGTCGCGCATGTCGCGGCGGCTGCCACCGCTCTCGCGAATCTCGCGCATCTGCGCCATCTGTTCATCGGACAGGCCGAGGTGATCGCGCATGCGCTCAAGGCGCTCTTCCGGGTTGCCGTGGGGGCCACGCTGGCCGTTGCCGCGCTGCTCATCCTGGGCCATGGCGTGGTGCACGGTGGCCAGCGCCAGCAGCACGGCGATGATGGTCTGTTTCATGCTTGGGTCTCCTCGTGTCGATGAAGATATTGAAGCAGCCCAGCCTGTAAATGTGGCTGGCGAGTGGGCAAAGAAATGTAAAGCCCTTCGGGCGTTGACCCAGGTCAATCCCGCTGCCGGTTGTCACTTCGGCGCCATTGTTTTGTCCCGTGCAGGGCGCATATTTACAGTAAGCGCCGGTAACGGCGACAACTGTACGAGGAGACAACCATGTCATTGATTCCACGAGGGAGTTTTTTTGATTCGGACCGATTCCTGGATGACTTCTGGGCGCCCCTGCGCCGCGAAGGAGAAGCGACATCGGCGTTTTTTGCGCCGCGGGTCGACATCAAGGACAAGGACGACCACTTCGAGATCACCGCGGAACTGCCCGGGGTGGCGAAAGACGATATCCACCTGACCCTGGCGGACGGCGTGTTGACGCTGGAAGCCGAGGCCCGGCAGGAAGACAGGGAAGAGAAAGAGGGCAAATTGATTCGCCAGGAGCGCCGCTACGGCAAGCTGATGCGCAGTTTCAACCTGGGCAGCGAGGTTCACGAGGAGGATATCAGCGCCGACTTCACGGACGGTGTGCTGACTCTCCGGGCGCCCAAGCGGGCGGAGCCGGCGCCAACCACGCGCCGGATCAGTATCAGCTAGCGTCCCGACCGGCGGCTCGGTCAGTCGCGACTGAGCCCCGGTTCGTTTCTGCCAGGAACCACCTGCGCGGTGGATAGCCTGTTAGCAGGCGCCACGCGCGGTCAACACGGCAGGCACCGTCCTGAGCAGCAGCGAGATGTCCAACCAGAAGCCGCGGGTGCGAATGTACTCGAGGTCCAGTTCCACCTGCTGTGGGAAGGGAATATTCGAACGGCCAGACACCTGCCAGATGCAGGTAATGCCGGGCGTGACCGCCAGGCGCCCGCGCTGGTAGGGGGTGTACTGAGCCACTTCCGCCGGCACTGGCGGGCGCGGGCCCACCAGCGACATATCACCCAACAGCACGTTGTAAAGCTGCGGCAACTCGTCGATGGACAGCTTGCGGATCACGCGCCCCACCCGGGTAATGCGAGGGTCCTGCTTCATCTTGAACGTCACACCGCCCTGCATTTCGTTGGTTTCCATCAGCGCTGCCTTACGGGCCTCGGCGTCCTTGTACATGGAGCGAAACTTCCAGCAGCGGAAGTGCCTGCCGTCCTTGCCAACGCGGGTCTGGAAAAACAGCGGCCCGCCGCGGGAATCCACCACGATGGCCAGCATGGTCAGCAGCAGCAGCGGGCTCAGTAGCAACATGCCCAGGCCCGCGGCGCATACGTCCAGTGCGCGTTTGCACAGTTGATAAAACCCCGTGTCAGGTGCTGCTGCGGGGAATGTGAGGGTGTTAAAAGTCTGTGTATTCATAGTCGGTTCCTCCTATCCACCCCAGAGCAACCGCTATGCCAGTCCTGCAATGCATTGTTTTTATTGAGAAAAATCGCTGGAAACCGGAATGGCGCCCAATTTGATCACGCAATCTGGGAAGGGTTCTTCACGGGATGCGTCGCAATTTGCGAAAAACCGCAGGCGCCGTCGCCGGGCCTGGAGCAGCTTGCGTGACCGAGCATTGCCCTGAAGGCCACGTCAATACCGGGCTGCGAGAACTTTGACCGGCGGGGGAGGGCGGCTGGCATCGGAATTGCTCTTATCAGGGAAACCATTTGCGACTTCCTGGAGAAGAGCCATGAAAAAACTGTTGTTCCTGACGTCCGAGCTGCCTTACCCCGGTAACAGTGGCGGCAAGTTGAAAAGCCTGCAGTTGCTGGAGCGACTGATGGACGAGTACCGCGTATCCCTGGCCTGCCCGCTGAAGCTGGACGACCGGCTGCACGCCACTCCCTTCCTGGCGGAGCACCGCAGCCTGCACAAGATCATGATGCGCGCCACCGATGTGGCCCGCACACCGGCCAACCTGCTGCGCTCTTATGCCCAGGCTATGCCACTAAATGTACTGCGCACGGCCAATGGCGCCCTGGCAGCGGAAATTGCCGCGGTGATTGACGAGTTCGACGTGGTGTTTATCGACCACTACGAGGCGGCCCAGTACGTACCCGACAGCTACCAGGGCCTGCGCGTGTACCACGCGCACAATGCCTACCACAAACTCTGGCAGCGCTATGCGGAGCAGGGCGGTAACCCGGCGTATCGCGTTGCTGCCGCCATTGAATGCCGGCGTGTGCGCAAGGCCGAGGTAGACCTCTGCGAGCAGAGTGACCTGGTATTTGCCGCGCCTAACGATATTGACGCGCTGGTCACGGCCGGTGCCGACCGCGAGCGCATGCGCGAAACCTACCACCTGGGTGACGACGCCAATCTCGCCCAGCCGGCCTTGCGTCGTGCCACCACCGGCCGTCGCTTGCTGTACGTAGGCAACCTGGCCTGGGAGCCCAACAGCGTCGGCCTGCACTGGTTCCTGGAGCGTATCTGGCCGCAACTCAAACAGGCACACCCGGACATCAAGCTGGATATTGCCGGACGCGGCGCCGATGCAAAGCTCTGTCAGATAGCGGCAGAGGACGAGGGCATTGCCCTGCACGGCTTCGTGGAAAACCTCGAACCCCTCTACCGCAAGGCCCGCATCAGCATCGCGCCACTCACCTTTGGCGCCGGTATGAAGGTCAAGGTGCTGAGCGCCATGGCCCGTGGCCTGCCGGTGGTCACCACCGAGGTGGGTGCCGAGGGCATCAACGCCAGCCACGGCCAGCACATGATGATCAACAACGAGCCTGAGGCGCTGACAGCGGATATCCTGCGCCTGCTGAGCGATGCCGTACTGTGGCAACGCCTTGCCACCGAGAGTCGTGACCTGGTCGCCCGGCAGTACACCTGGCAGGGCCTGTTCCAAAACATGATGGCCGCCATGCGCCGGCTGGAAAGCCGGCAGCTCTCCCAGCGCCTTCCGATCCATGCCGACAACGAGGTCGGCCCGCAATGGAAGAGCGCGCTGACGTGAAGATACTGTCCCGGGACATCACCGGCCTGTTGTGCCTGCGCCTCGCAGGCCTCGGCCTGCAGCTCGCCGCGCAGCTCGTCGTCGGTCGCCTGGCCGGTCCCGCCGGCCTGGGCATCGTGCAGCTTTTCACCAGCTGGACCTGCGTGCTGGGGGAAGTGTCTGCCCTCGGCCGGCCCTCGCACGCCATGAAATCCCTGGCGGTCGCCCGCGACCGGGCCTCGCGGCAGGGGCTGGATCGTTACCTGTCGCAGCAGGTGCGTGGCATTGCCCTGCCCTGGGGAGTCGCCTTACTGCTGGCCCTGCCCGTGATCCTGGGGTTGAAGGAGCGGGGTGAGTTCATCCTGCTGGTCCTGCTGGCGTCGGGCTGCTTTGCCTTGCTGCGACTGTTCAGCGAAGGCCTCAAGGCGTTGGAGCGCCCCGGAATCAGCGTGCTCGTGGAAACCTGCGGGCCATCCCTGGCAGTCCTGCTGGCCTGCGCCGGGCTCTGGCTTGGCGGCAAGGACATCGGCGGCGCTGCGCTGGCCATTTCACTGGCGGTGGGGTTTGCCCTGTCGATGCTGGTGCTGGCGGTGCTGCTGGCCGCACGCCTTCTCCAGAACAGCAGCGACAAGGTCGGCGGTGCTGACACCGTCGCACCCTCGACCCTGTCCGCTCTGTTGCCCTTCTGGGGTGGCGGGGTGCTGTCCATCCTGCTGGCCCAGTTGCCGTTCCTGCTGCTGCCGTTCTACGCGGACGTGAATACCACCGGCCAGTTTGCGCTGGCCTACAAACTGGTCAACCTGGTCGGCGCCATATTGCTGCTGATGGCCGCTATCTACGGGCCGCGCTTCGCCCGCGCCTGGCACGACTCACCTGAAGCCCTGCGCAGCCTGTTGTGGCATTCCCAGCGTAGTGCACTGCTCCTATTCGCTGCACCGGCGCTGGCGCTGTTGTTGTTTGGCGCACCCATCCTCGCGTTCTTTGGCGAGGGCTTTGGTGCTGCCCGGCCCTGCCTGTTGATCCTGCTGGGCGGGCAGTTGGTGAACGCCGCCACCGGCCTGCCCGGGGTGTTGTTGAACATGGCGGGACAGGCCCGGCTGGAAATCCGTTGCCTGCTGCTGGCGTTGCTGGTCGCCTGCGCTGGCTGCCTGTGGCTGGGACCTGAATACGGCGCCCTGGGGGTGGCTGTGGCCTACAGCCTTGCCCTGGCTATCAAGAACCTGGCTTCGTGGGGCCTGGCGTGGCAACTGTCGCGCCGGACTCCTGCGGCTGCAAGAGAGACTGCCTTATGAATGAACTGGATTTCATGATCATCGGCGCCCAGAAGTCGGCAACGACGGCGCTGTATAGCTATCTGAACGCTCACCCCGATATCGCCATGCCGGCGGCCAAGGAGGCGCCGTTCTTCGACGGTGACACCGTCACCGAAGAGGCCTGGGCGAGCTTCAGCGGGAAGCATTTCCCCGCGCCTGACGGCCGCCGGTGGGGCAAGGCCTCGCCCCAGTACATGGGCCATCCGCTGGCAGCGGCGCGCATCGCGCACCTGATGCCGGACACGCGGCTGATCGCCATTCTGCGGGATCCAATAGAGCGGGCCTGGTCCCACTACCAGATGTGTCGCCGCCGCGAGGTAGAGCCACGCAGCTTCGATATGGCCGTGGATGCCTGCCTGGATCCCGTGCAGCAGTTGCTGGCCCGGGACGGCACGCCACCGCGCCACGCTGAGGGCTACGAGGGGGAGGGCGAGTACTACCTGGCCTGGAGCGAATACGGTCGCATCCTGGAGAACTACCTGGCCTTCTTCCCGCGTCGGCAGCTACTGGTGCTGACCACGGAGGAGTTGAAGCAGAACCCGGCCGCCGCCCTGGACCGCGTACTGGAATTTGTCGGCCTGGCGCCGGGCTTTCGCCCCTCGTGCCTGGGGGAGGTGGTCCACAGGGGCGGTGGGCAGCCATTGATCAGTTCGGCCCGGCGCCGGCGTCTGCGGGCTATCGCGCCACTGCGCTGGGCCTGGCAGCGTGTACCGGAGGCACGGCGCCAGGCGCTGCGCTACTGGTTCGACCAGAAAAACGTGCGCCGCGGTCCGCGGCAAGAGATGGTGCTCAGCGCGCGCAACGAGGTGAGGCTCAGGGAGCACTTTGCCGCCGATGTGGACTTCCTGCAGCGGCGCCTGGGCCTGTCGCCGGCCTGGGGTTCGCGCTATGCGAGTGCTGTTGCAAATTGCGACAGAGAGCTTGTCGCATAATGCGAAATTCGCAGACCTGCGAGGCCTTTTAAGGATAGCAATAAACTATATAAGTCATTGATAAATAAAGACTAAATAGGTTTCTGGCACAACTGGCATCCCCCTTGCACCTCTCCTGGTAACTGAAACCATCCCGGAGAGGGACAATGCATTCACACAACGATAAGCACAGCACTGAGCGCCAACGGCGCCGCTGGTTGCGGAACCTGGCCCTGTGGCTGGGCCTGTGTGGCGCGGTACCCGCGCTGCAGGCCCAGGACAACCTGGAACCGCTTTACGAAACCCTGCCGTACCTGCAGAAGGCAGCGGCGCGCCGTGCCGCCCCCAGCGGCATGGACGCGCCGCTGGAGGAGCCCGCCCTGCTGGTGGAAGTCTCCCCGCTGGTCACCGAGCAGCAGGAATCCAGCCTCGAACAACAGGCCGAGCAGAAGCGCCGCGCACTCAGCCTCGATGAGGCCGCTCGCAGCCAGGCCCTGGAACAGCCTCTGGTGCAGTTTGGTTACGACATCTTCAACGACGTGCCCAGCACGTTTGCTCCCATCAGCGACGTACCTGTGCCCGCTGAATACCGCATTGCCGCCGGCGACACGCTGGTGGTCCAGCTCTACGGCAAGCGCAATGTAGAGTACCGCCTGGTGGTGACCCGCGAAGGTCGCGTCCTGATTCCCGAGTACGGCCCCCTCGACGTGGCCGGCCTTACCTTTGACGAAGTGAAAGACCTGGTTACCGACGGCTTTGAGCAACGGGTGATCGGTGCCCGTGCCGTGGTCACCATGGGTGAACTGCGGGCCCTGCAGGTACGCCTTACCGGCGACGTGGTGAAGCCGGGCGTTTACACCATCGGTGCCCTGTCCGGCCTGGTGGATGCGCTGCTGGTCACCGGCGGCATCCAGTACACCGGCAGCCTGCGTGATATCCAGGTGAAGCGTCGCGGCAAGCTGGTGGCGCGTTACGACCTCTACGACCTGCTGCTGCGTGGCGACACCGCCGCCGACATTACCCTGCAGCACAACGATGTGATCTTCGTGCCGCCGCTGGGCGACATCGTCTACGTGGGTGGTGAAGTCCAGCGCCCTGGCATTTATGAGCTGCGCGGCGAGCGTCGCCTGGAAGACGTACTGGCCCTGGCGGGTGGCATGACCGCCACCGCGTCACTGCAGGACAGCGTGATCGAACGCATCATTCCCGGCCGCTACCGCACCCTGGTATCCCTGACCGGTCGCAAGCCGCTCAATACCGAAGTGGAAGCCGGTGACTTCCTGCGCATCCTGCCGGTAGACGACACCCTCGATGGCGTGGCGCTGTTGTCCGGTCACGTGAAGCGCCCGGGTGGTTACCAGCTGCGCCCCGGCATGCGGGTTTCTGACCTGGTGCCCGATGCCCGCGTGATGCTGCCCAACGCCGACCTGGACTTCGCGCTGATTCAGCGCGAGCAGGCCGGTACGCGCCGCACCGAAATCATTTACGTGGACCTGGCCGCTGCCATGCACAGCCCGGGCTCTGCCGCCGACTTGACCCTGCGTCCCCGGGACGAGCTGGTGATTCTGCACCTGGACAGCATCCGTGCCGATGAACTGGTCAAGGTGGTCGAAGAACTGGATATCCAGTCCACCGACTACCGCCCTGCTGCCACCTTTACCCTGAAGGGCCACCTGCGCCACACCGGCCGCCTGCCGTTGCAGCCCAACCTGCGCCTGGTAGATGCCCTGGCCATCGGCGGTGGTATTCGCCGTGGCACCGACATGGACTACGGCGTCCTGGCTCGCACCCAACACCCCAGCGGTGTGGTGGTAGTCAATTCCTTCAGCCTGTCGGAAGCCCTGCGCAACCCCGAGAGCATGGACAACCCGGTGATCGAAGCCGGTGACCGCGTCTACCTGTTTGACCAGGATATGGATCGCAGCGCGCTGCTGGAACCTGAACTGTCAGCCCTGGAAGCCCAGGGCAACTACAACGCCATTGCCCCGATCGTGTATGCAAATGGCCGCGTGAACCACCCGGGCCGCTATCCGCTGGAGCCGGGTATGCGCGCCAGCGATCTGCTCTGCGCCGCCAGCGGGCTGACCGAGAACGGCTACGGCGTCCGTGCGGAACTCACCCGCTACCGCCTGTCCATGGGCGAACGTCGCCAGGTGGACCAGTGGTCGCTGGATACGCCGCAGCTGATTCGCCTGTGTAACGAACAACGCCTGGTGGCCGCCGATCTGGGCCTGCGAGAGGTCCGTCGCCGCGCTGACACCTGGGGCACCGTGGTACGCGAAGCGGAAGGCACCTTCGCCCGCAATCTGATTGCCCCGGTGTACTTCGGTTCCGGCCGCGATGCGGTACCGGGCGAGGAACTGGAACGCCTGCGCCAGGCCGTCCTGAGCTATGCAGAGCGCTCCAGGGAAGTCACGGTGATCGTTGCCGGCCACACCGACGACCAGCAGCTCTCCCCGGAGCTGCGCGCGGTTTACCGCGACAACCTGGGTCTGTCCCAGGCCCGCGCCGCTCGTGTTGCCGACTACATTCGTGAACGTCTGGGTCTCGAGCAACAGCGGGTACGTTTCATTGGCTATGCCGATACCCGACCGGTGGCCTCCAACGCCAGCGAGCAAGGTCGCGCCAGCAACCGCCGTGTGGAAATCAGCCTGCAGTTGGACGACGACTACCTGGAGCGCCAGTCACCCGAACACGCCTGGCAGGCCGACGATGCCGGCCAGCGTTCGCTGCTGGCCACCTACTATGACGACAGCATCAACCCGCTTCTGCAGGCCGACGACCAGCTCACCTTTGTCGGCAAGCCCGGCTGGGTGGATAACGCCCGGGTGCGACTGGAAGGTGAAATCATGCGCCCCGGTATCTACGTGATCGATCGCGGCGAAACGCTGTGCTCCGTTGTGCAACGCGCCGGCGGCGTTACTGCTGACGCCTATCTGCCCGGCGCCGTCTTCACCCGCGAATCGATTCGCGTCCAGCAGCAGGAAACCCTGGATGGCATTCGCGAGCGCTTGGACGACCTGCTGGTCGACCTGTCCATGTCTCACAGCTACAACAACGCCGACAAGACGCCGGCAGGGGACCACAAGGCCGAGTACCTGCGCGTCATCAAACAGCTCCGGGAAGCCCAGCCGAACGGCCGTATGGTGATCAACCTGGCAGAGGCGAGCACCTGCAACCAGCGCTACGACGTGGCCCTGGAGGATGGTGACACGCTCACCGTGGGGACCATTCCCAACACGGTGTACGTGGCCGGCCAGGTCTACGTACCCACCTCGCACCTGTACACGCCAGAGCGCACCACGGCGGACTATCTGGAACTGTCCGGCGGTGCCACGGTGCTGGGTCGCGAGCAGCATGCCTACGTGATCGGCCCGGATGGTGAGGTGCTGGCAGGCAACTCCCGCCGCGGCTCACGCCGCCTGATGCGCACCGAGCTGGAGCCCGGTTCCACGGTGATCGTGCCGCTGGACGTGGATCGAATGAACCCCACCGAAAAGGCCCAGTCCTGGACCCGGTCCCTGGCCACCATCGCGATTCTCGCAGGAGTAGTGCTGTGAACACGTCTACCCACATGAACCCGGCGGCGGAGATGCCGACTCTGGAAATCGACCTGTTGGTCTATGCGCGCGCCCTGCTGGCCCGCTGGTGGCTGGTCGCAGGCGGCGCAGTGCTGCTGGCGGTCCTCGCCGGTGCCATCAGCTTCACGCTACCCAACCAGTATGAAGCGATTGCCCGCACCGCAATGGTAGATGCCTCCGACCCCGGTGGCGTCAACCCGGACGAGCGCCGCGCGCCGGAAGTGCTGACCCTGGTGGAGCACGGCTTTGTGCTGGGCAAGACCCGCGACAATCACCTGGAAGTGACGCTGGCTCGGCTGCGCTCCCGCGAGTTCACGCTGGCGTTTATGGATCGCTACAACGTCTGGGCCGAGCTCAATCCCACGTTCTGGGATGCCGAGGCGGGGGAGTGGATCGATGGCTTCGAGCCGGACCGCGGTGCCGGCCACAAGTTCTTCCGCGAACACCTGCGCTTTATCGATCACGACGAGGAAACCGACCTGATCGGCGTGCGTTTTCGCTGGACGGATGCGGACCTGGTGCGCGACTGGGCCAATGCCTACGTCGACCTGTTCAATGAATTCATGCGTGAAGAAGCGCTGGCCGATGTGGCTGCCAAGCAGGCCTTTCTCGAAGAAGAATTGGCGCGCCGCAGCGTCGTCGACATCCAGCAGAGTATCTACCGCCTGATGGAAGCCCAGACCGCGATTGCCATGCTGGCACGCTCCCGTGAGGAGTTCGCGCTGGAATACATCGACCCTGCGGTGCGCCCCTACGACCGCCACTCACCCGGCCGCAAGAAGTGGGTGGTACTGGGCGGTTTCACCGGCGCCATGCTGGCTACGTTTTTCATTATTGGCGCGGTGGTGATTGGCCGCGTGCGTGATCTTCTCGAGGGAGCTGACTCATGAATCCTTTCAATGCCCGTACTGCGCAGGGTTCTCCTGCCGCCAATGACGGAGTCTCTGCGGACCGCTTCAACGCGCTGGGTATTCCCATCGACAACCTCGACATGCAAACCGCGGTCGAGCAGGTTGTGGACCTGGTCTACCGTTTCCCCCGGGACCGTCGCGCCCGCTACGTTTCCACGGTCAACGTCGACTTCCTGGTTAACGCCCTCGGCGTGGCCGGCGGCGGTGCCCGCCACCCGGAGCTGCTGGAAGTGCTGCGCTCCTCGGACCTGGTCACGGCCGACGGCTTTCCCATCGTCATGCTCAGCAGGCTGATGGGCACGCCCCTCAAGGCCCGGGTGACGGGTGCCGACCTGGTGCCGGCGCTGGCGGAACGCGCAGCGAAAGAAGGACTGCGCCTTTACCTGTTCGGCGGTCGCGAGGAGATTGCCCGCAGGGCAGCGGACATCCTCCAGGCCGACAACCCCGGCCTGGAAATTGCCGGCGTCGAATCCCCCATGGTCCACACCCAGGGTGAGGGCCTGATGACTTTCGAGGAAGACGACGAACGCATTATCGATGACATCAATCGCTCCGGCGCCGACATCCTGTTGATCGGCCTGGGCAATCCCAAGCAGGAGCAGTGGTTCTGGCGCCATCGCGACCGCCTCAGGGTGCCCGTGTCCATTGGCATTGGCGGTACCTTCGAGTTTATCGCCGGGTCCGTGAAGCGCGCCCCGCGCTGGATACAGCGTACCAATCTGGAGTGGCTGTTCCGCATCACCCAGGACCCAAAGCGGCTCTGGAAGCGCTATGCGGAGGGATTGATCAAGCTGGGCCTGCTGGTGGCGCCGCTGCTGCGCCTGCGTCTGCGCGAACTGCTGCTTGCCCGCCTTTGGGGTCGTACGCCGTCGGCGGCGTCCTGGACCCACTTCAGCGGTCCCAACCGGGCGAGCGCGGCCACGGTGACCTTGCCCCGCGTGCTCACCGGCAAAACGCTGGAGCGGGTGCTGCGCGACATGCGTGCCGAGCCGCGCAGGGACACCCTGTTCCTGCTGGACTTCTCTGCCACCCGCCGGCTTGAGCTGGGCGCTATGCAGGCCATGTTTGAACTGGGCCGTTGCGTGGCAAGCGGCCGCGTGCAGGCTGTTTACATCGGTATCCAGCGCCCGCTGCGCCGCCAGCTGTCCGCCTGGCGCATTGTCGACCTGTTTGATGGCGAGCAGGTGTCCGCTCCTGACCTGCACCTGCCGCTGGCCACGCGCCAGCACGCGGACAATATACCGCTGCGCTTCTACGCCACCGACGCTGCGCTGGTGATATACCTGCACGGCGATATCGACGGCAACCAGCTACGTCGCAGCGGTCTGGAATCGGTATTGTCGCTGGTGGCCGAAGACCAGCACTGTGTGATCGATCTACGCTTTGCCCGCCTGCTGGAAAGCAGTGCCGTGGTCAGCCTGCACCGGCTGGGCGAAGTACTGGGCGAGGATCGCGTTGTACTGGCGGGGGTGAACGGCAGCGTGCGTCGCATGTTCGACGTGGCCGATATGCCGCGTCCCCTGAAGTTGATCAATGACCGCGAACAGCGGCGTCTGATGACTGCGGCCTGAGTGCGACGGGAGAGAACCATGCAAGTAGCAGACAAGACCTACGTGGTGATCCTCAACTGGAATGGCTGGCGCGATACGCTGGCCTGCCTGGACACGGTGCTGGGAAGCCAGGATGCGCCACTGCGAGTGGTGGTCTGTGACAATGGCTCCACCGATGGCTCGCTGGGAAAAATCATTGATTGGGCGGAGGGACGCCGCGCGCCGGATACGCCCGGGCATCCGCGTCTTGCCAGGCTGCTGAGCGGCCGCGCGGGGGTGCCCTTGCAACTGGTCACCCGGCGGGAGGTTGAGAGTGGCACTGCAGCGGCTGCCAGCCAGCCGCTGGTGATTGTCGACAACGATGCCAACCTGGGCTTTGCCGCCGGCAACAACGTCGGCCTTCGCTACGCGCTTCAACAGCAGGACATGGCGCGAGTGTGGCTGCTGAACAACGACACCCTGGTAGAGCCGGATGCGCTTTGCAGCATGATTGAACGCCTGGCGCAGTCTGAGGAGCCGGCCATCTGCGGCTCGCGGCTGATGTTTGCCGACGACCCGAGTGTCGTCCAGGCGGTGGGTGGCAACCGCTACAACCCCTGGACCGGCAATGCCTCGCAGTCGCTGGGGCGCTACCTGCCGGAGTCAGCGACGCTGAACGTCAGTGATTTCGAGGGGCAGCTGGACTATCTCTGCGGTGCATCCATGCTGTTACCGCGAGGTTTTCTGGAGCAGGTGGGACTGATGTGCGAGGACTACTTTCTTTACTACGAGGAGGTGGACTGGATGACGCGCAACAACGGCCGTTTCCGCCAGCTGATCGCTGCGGACGCCCTGGTCTATCACAAGGAGGGCAGTTCCATAGGCTCTGCCTCCCTGGACAGCCGTCCCAGCGCCCTGTCGGAGTACTACATGTTCCGCAACAAACTGCGCTTTACTCTGCGCTATCACCCGGCCCGCTTCCCGGTGGTCTACCTGGCCACCTGGGGCCAGGTGCTCAATCGCGCCCGCCGCGGCTACTTCGATAGTGCCCGGCGTATTGCCGCCATTCTGTTGGGGCTGGGCCGGTGTCCGTCATAACCACTGAACCGCTGCGGCTGCGAGTGAACATTGCCCCGGTCATTTCGCTGCTGCTGTTTGTTGCGGTGTTTGCCGGTTTCCAGGGCGGCCGCTACTTCATGGCCAACCGCCTGCAGGAGCTGGGTATTCTCTGCTCACTGCTGGTCTTTGTGCTGGGGGCCTGGATGGCCCTGTTTCGCCTGCCCCAGCCCGAGTGGAAACGTTGGGTGTATACCCCGGTGCTGCTGGTGGGCGGCATCATGGTGATCTGGAGTGCGGTCTATGCGCTGCGCTTCGGCGAGAACATGCTCTACTGCCTGTTTGCCTCCCGGGAGTTTTTGCTGGCCTTTATCGGGCCTGCCATGTACCTGATTTACTGCTCGGGTTATGAGCGCTGGCGACTGGAGCGGGTGTTATGGTGCGCACTGCTGGCGCTGATGCTCAACTACCTGTTCTTCTACTTCACCCTGGATCTCAGGGAGACCTTTTTCTCCAGCGATCACACGGTGAGTAACCTCGTAACTTACGATGAGTGGCGGGGGTTCCGCCTCAAGCCACCGCTGTTTGCCGTCATGCTGGCCCTGCTGGCAGGCCTGGTCCTGCTATTCCAGCCGGGTGGGCTGTGGAAACGACTGTTTGCGCTGCTGCTGCTGTGCCTGGCCTGCTTTATCTGGTCAATCGTCATGTTCCGTTCCACCCTCGCCACCATGCTGCTGTCGATGGCTCTGTACCCACTGTTCCTCGCGGCTCGTAACCGGGTGGCCGCGCTGCTGTTGTTGCTGCCCCTGGGTCTTGTCGCCATGCCGTTTCTGGCGGGCATTGCCATGGACCACTTCCTGAACGCTGAGGGGGGTGGGATTCGTCTCAAGGCCTTCAAGATCGCGCTTGACCACATTCCGCAGTACTTCCTGCTGGGCGCCGGTGAAGACAACAGCTACGGCCGCACCTACCAGGATATCTTCGCGTTTTATTTCTACCCTTCCGATCTCGGTTTCATCGGCATCACCTTCAAGTACGGCGTGATCGGAGCCGTCCTCTACCTGGCTGTGCACGTGACGATCTGGTGGCGGCTGCTACAGGGGAACTGGGCCTACCGGGCGGCCAACGCCGGCCGAATCCACCCGCTGTTGTGGGCGCTGTTGATTTTCTTCACCGCCCAGACCTTCAACCTGGTGCTGAATCCCGGCCTGGCCTATGCCCAGGGTATTACCGCCGGAAGTATTGCCATCGCCCTGTGCGGCATCCTCCGGAAGGACGGTTACCGTGAATCCTGACACACAGCCTGCCATCGAGCCGCTGTGGCGCGTCGAGCGTCGCGTGATCGAGGAGGCCATTGCTCGCTGCAACGGCAACGTACGCCTGGCGGCCCGTTACCTCGAAGTGGCGCCCTCCACCCTGTACCGCAAGATCCAGGCCTGGCAACGCTGCGCCAGGTCCTCCTAGCAGTTCATTTCAGCAAGATAAAAAAAGCCCGGCGGAGCCGGGCTAGGGTGGGCTGGGGGTTGCTATCAGCTGACCAGGCCGGCCAGCAGCTCTGCGTCGAGTCCGAGGTTCGACTGCAGGTGCACGGCCCGGTGGAAGGGGTTGAGACGGGAGAGGAAAGTCTCCAGGTCCTGCTCGGTTTCCATGGGGTAGAACCATGAGCTGTGGCAGAGTTGCCCGGCGTCGCCGTAGTGACCGGACAGGTCACCCAGGACGTGGTCGACGAAGGCGCCATAGAGCACGAATTCCGAAAAATCCAGGCAGCGCATGGCGCGGCTTATCCACGCACCGCCGTCTCTCTCCATGGCGCGGTACAGCTCGATGACATTCTCATGGCGCCAGCTATTGAGCTGGGCTATATAGCTGCCGCAGATGTCATCGGGATTGTTTACCCCGCAGACCCTGGCGGCAAAGCGATACCAGTTGCGGTAGCGCATATTGGTGTACTGGATGGGTCCGCGCTCGGCGCGGAAATGGCGTACGCGGCCTCCGACGATGATGTGCTCGGGGCTGAAAGGCTGCACGAACACCATGTCCGAGTCGGCAAACAGCAGGATGTCGGCCTGGAACTGTTCGGCGATGGCCAGCTTGATGACCTGCTGCATGATCCAGCCGCGCACCGGCAGGCTCTTCAGCGTCAGCCACCAGCGGCTGGACAGCGGGTTCCGGCGAACCCACCAGGGCAGCAGGGACTCTTTGGTGATCAGGTGCACGGTGCTGCTGACCAGCGGCCGGAACAAGTCTGCTTCCGCTTCGTCGATCAGCAGCAGATGTGCCTCCACGCCGCTCAGGTGGCGCCGTGCGCTCTGCGTCAGCAGTCGGCAGCGCTCCAGGTCGGGCGCATGAGTGGGCGTAATGAGTAGCGTGCGCATCTATCGCACCTCGAAGCGATCGCCGTCGGCGTCCCGTTGCCACAGGTGGAACTCGCGGCGCTTGGGGTCATCCAGCGGGATCAGCACTGCCAACAGGCTGTCGACGCTGGCGCTCATGCGCAGGCTGTCTTCGAACCTGCCGCCTTCCAGCGGCGTCTTCAGCCGGCAATTGGCGAAGTTCACCTGATACTGGTCGGCAGCCGTGGTTTTGAACTCGGCGCACAGGGCCAGGTAGGCACCTTCCATGCGGCCGCTTACATCGATATCCAGGCCCAGGTCCCAGGCACTGCTGAACACGAAGTCAGCCGGCGCCTGCAGTTCACCAGTGGTGGTAATTGAGCCATTGAGCAGCGCCTGCAGGCTCGGTAGTTCTCCCGACTCGATGGTCGCTGCTGCCGCGTCACTCTCCTCCAGTCGGGCTACCCTGGCCGCATCGGCGGGGGCGCGCTGGTAATCGAGCTTGATGAAGCCGGCGTAGTCTTGCGGTCCTTCGGCGGTGGTCACCATGGCAGCCAGCGAGTCCAGGCGAGGTCGCACCTGTTCGGCGGGCAGATCCTTGACGTCGCCGTACATTGCGGTGGACAGCGGGGTCATGGCGGCAAAGCCGCTGATGCCCTTGTCGTCACGCCAGCTGAAGTCAGCGGGGAACAGGACCGCGTAGTAGCAGGCTTGCTCGGCACAGGACTTCAGCAGATAGGGGGTGTCCATGGACAGGGCGTCAGCCTGGTGCTCGATGGCGAGCTGCGAGAAGTCGAAGTCGCCGTCAAAGTAGCCGTTGTAGTCGGTGCTGCTGATACCCGTGCGGGTGGCCAGCGGTGAATCCAGTTGTTGCCAGCGGTAAAGCTGCGCTTCGGTACCTGCCGGGTGGGGGCTGCCGATACAGCCCGCCAGGCTCGCTGCTGATACCAGGGCCGCGAGCGGCCGTAGTGCTTGGGTGTAGTTCATGATCGTATCCTCAGTCCTTGTAGAGCCGTTCCTGCACCGCTTTCTCGGGCAGATACCAGGTCTGGTGGGTTTCGCCGCCGCTCAGGACGAAATGGATGAAGTCCGGGTAGGTCTGCACCAGATCCTGGTACTCCCCCGGGTGTTGCCACTCGGTGCCGATCTCCAGCGCCCAGGGCAGCCCTTCGGCGGTCTGGTAGGTGAGGCCCGCCTCAGCCGCGGAGCGGTCATCCGCCCGGCCCAGCAGCTCGCGATCCGCGTGGATCGATGGCGGCCTGTTCTTCAGGTGAATCTCCAGTTCCCTGCCGGGCGGCGTGGGGAAAATGCTGTTGCGCTGGTGACCGGCGGTGGCAAAGATGAAGGGGTTGAACAGGGCGTCTCCCAGGGTCGCGGCAGACACCGTGTCGGTGAAGCGCAGGTTTAGCGAGAAGCGCGCCTGCACGCCGGAGCCGCCACAGTTGGCCTCGGTGCGGTAGAAGGAGCAGCCCTCTGCCGTGGTCACCTGGTCCCAGACGTCGCGAGTGATCTGAAACACCGCGTCGCTGTCGGGGTTCCAGCTATTCTCCAGCGGATTGTCCGCCTGGGGCTCGCCGTTGATCTCAAAGAATACCGACGCGTTGGCGGCATCGGCACGTCGCAGGCCGGGTACGGCCACCGCAAAGCCCGAGTGAAAGCTGGCGCCGACGGCGGTGATTTCTCCGCTGACGCTGATGCCAACCAGCTTGGCGTCCGCCTCGCTGTCGCCGTTGTTGATGGTGCTGACTGCCGTGCGGTAGTGCAGCACCAGGTCATTCATGTCGTAATCGCCGCGGGAGGGCCAGAGGTCCTCGAAGGCCAGGGTGACGAAGCCGTCAGCACTGGGATAGTGGCTGGTCGTGACACCGCCGTTGAACAGGCTCACAGGGTGGTCTTCCACCTCGCCGTCCGGTGCGCCACCGGTGGCGCCCAGGTTGGCAACCGAGCTGAGACGGAAGCGTGACCAGCTATTGCCGCTCTCCGCCCAAACAGGCACCGGGAAGGACAGCAGGTTGCTGCCGGCATCAAGCTGTTGCCCGGTGGCGATCTGTTCCGAGGCGTCAAAGGTGCCGCTGCGGTCGAAGTCGATCCAGGCGTTCAGGTAGCCGCTGGCAGACGCCGTGACTTCGACAACACCGGTCTCACCGGCGGCCAGCTCGGTAATGAAGCCCACGCCGTCTTCGTCATCTTCATCTGTGGTGTCATCGGCCAGCGGAGCTGGGTAGGCCTGGCTCTCGCCGTCGACCAGCGCGCCCAGGCGCAGGCTGGAGCCCTCAAGGCTGTGCCGGGCGCCGTTGGCGTCCAGGGTGCTGGCATAGCTGTCCGGGGCGTCACCAAAATCGATCGCTTCCTGGTCCACCGGTACCACCGGCGCCAGGGCACAGCGGGCGCCGTCGTTGTTGGCGGAGGCCGGGCCCTGTGCGTACTTGATGGCGGTCGGATTGTCGCTGCTCACATCGATCTGGAAGATCACGCCGTCCTTGTTGCGGCTGATGTAGAGTCGACCATCGACGTCGAAGTAGACCGCACCGAAGGTGCCTTTCTCGCCGACATTGCTCAGATAGCTGTGATCGCCGGTGGCGGGGTCTATGGTGACCAGGCGGCCTTTGTTGTCAACGGAGTACAGAAGCTGCTGTTCCGGATGAAAGGCAAAGTCGAAAATGTTCAGCCACATGCCGTCACCCGCGCGAATACGCTGGGGCGTGAGGTGATCTTCTGTATTCGGGTCCAGGCTGATACGCCACAGTCCGTGAGCTTCACTGTTGCCCTTGCGGTACATGTAGTACGCGTTTTCCAGCACGGATACGTCGCCGATGTAGTAATTGGAATCCGGCTGGAAGCTGAGGCTCAGCGGCTCCACCTGGTAGTCGGCGCCGATCCGGGCGAGGCTCTTGTGGGCGTAGCTCCAGGCGTAGAGGTAGGCGTCGTGGTAGTTGAAACCGATGGCGTTGAGTTTGTTGCGCACGCCCATATCGGTGCTCAGCTTGCTGTAGTAGCCCGTGGACAGGTCCACGCCGTACAGGCGTGCGACGCTGTCCTGTACCAGGAAAGCCTCGTTGGGGCAGCTTTCAAAGGGTGCCGACGCAAGCACTGGTGCTCCCAGCGCCGCCAGTCCTGTCGCTACTGCATATGCAATTCGCATTGTGTGTACCTCAGTTATCGAATGTCACTGTAGAGGTACAAATGTCGTGCCAACTGTGGGAGTGCCCGGGATTGCTGGGCTGAGGGGCAGGGTGTGGTATAGCGGACCGCATTGTGCTTTGCAAATTGCAAAGCGATCTGCGACGCGATCAGTCGATGGGCAGCACGATAGTGAAGCTGGTTCCGATGCCGTCTTCGCTGGCGACGGAAATTGTGCCGCCGTGGTCCTCGACGATGGCGTAGGATACGGACAGACCAAGCCCCGTGCCTTCGCCTACCGGCTTGGTGGTGAAGAAAGGGTCGAAGATGTTTTCGATCTTGTCCTCGGGGATACCGGTGCCCTCGTCGATGACGCTGATGAGCACGCAACGCCCCTCGACGCCGGTGTTGATGGTAATTGGGCCACCCTGCGGCGGTGACGCCTGGTCGGCGTTCATGACCAGGTTGATAATCACCTGGCCGATCTCGCTGACGTTGCAGCTCACCAATGGCAGGTTGTCGAGATTAAGGCGAATACGGGTATCCGGCTTGAGCTGTTGTTCGACGAGTTTCAGGGTGGCGCGGATTTCCTGGTTGATGTCGGACAGGGCCCTGTGACGCTCGTGCTTGCGAGCAAACCGCTTGACGTTGGCGACAATATTGCTGATGCGCGCCAGGCCCTCGTCGATCTCGCAGAAGATCTCCGGGCCGTCCTCCATGATCAGTGCCAGCTCCTTTTTCATGGTGTCGTCCACCTCGTTCTCATGGGCGAGACGCTGCTGGGCAATAAAGCGCGTCAGCGTCGCATGGTACTGGCTGAGCAGGTTGACGTTGCTGGTGATGTAGGCGAGAGGATTGTTGATTTCGTGGGTAATGCCCGAGGCAAGCTGGCCCATGGACTTGAGTTTGTCGGCCTGCAGCAGGTTTTCCTGGCTGCTCTCCAGGTGTTCACGGGCTTCTGCCAGGTCCTGGCGCAGGTGGTAGATTTCGCGATTGCGCTCCTCCACCACTTCCTCGGCGCGCTTGCGGGCGCGTTTCTCCCGTTTGTAGGCAATGGCGTACTCCTCGTCTCCGTCACTCATGGCGCGAGCTTAGCTGGCCGGGACGAGGCGCATCTCGAACTTGCAGCGGTCCGCACCCTCGTGCATACACTCGCTGTGCTCAAGCTCGATGGTCTTGTCGAAATGCTGGGCCGCACCCCTCACCAGGCCCTCTGCCAGGAGGCACATCTTGCGCGGCGAATCGTAGTACATGGTGAGCTGGTTGCGATCATAGAAATCGCAACGCATGTCGGGGACCTCGGCATCCACGTGCAGGATCTTCATCTCCTCGTGGATGTCCGTGCCGACGCTGGCCAGGAATGGGACCAACTCAGTGTGACGGTCGACCAGCTCCGGATACAACCGATACAGGTCAAAGAACAGCTTCTGCCCAAACAGATCCAGTAGCTGTGGCGCCGGAACCTGCAGCTCCTCCACCAGCGCACCCACCAGGGACAGCATCTCGCTGGCGGGATAGGTGTCGGCTTCGATGTAGGCGCCGTCCACCACGGAGTCGATGCGGGCCAGGGTGCGATTCCAGGCGCCGATACCGAATTCCTCTTCAACAAGGTCTCCTAGGGAGGTAAAGATCATGCCTTTCAAGGTTCGATCTCCATCAGGTTGCGGTGCGGGAGTATACCGTTGTCCCGGTGTTTACCGCTGTCGAGACCTGGCAAGTGTGCAACAGCTCTCACAAACGCTCAATCTGCTTTGTAGCTCGGCGCGTCTGTGTGGCCGTTTGGCAGGATTATTGCGTAGTCTGTACTAATCTAAGCAACTATCAGTATTTCGCGGCACCTTATGGAGCGACGCAGTTACAAGATTCATGTCTCTGGCCTGCAGGTCGGTATGTTTGTGGCCGAGCTGGACCGGCCGTGGCTGGAAACGCCGTTCCTGTTGCAGGGCTTTGAGCTGCAGAACATGGCTGACGTGGAGGAGGTGCAGAAGTACTGCGAGTATGTTTTTGTCGAGGAACGGGTGGTGCGCAGTCAGGGCCCGGTGGAGCGGGTGGCCGCCCGGCCCCAGGCGCGCAAGCGCCTCCTGCAGAAAGCCGCGCCCCTGCCCGATCTGAGCCGGGCGCGCCGTACCCGGGAGTCGACCCAGACTGTCACCCGCAGCATCATGGACGACGTACGCCTCGGAAAGGCAATCGACGTCAAGAAAGTCGAGGCTACGGTCACCGAGTGTGTTGAAAACATCATCAGCGACCCGGCCGCCATGCTGTGGATGTCGCGTTTGCGACAACACGACGAGCGCATCACCCAGCACTCCATGAACACCATGATTCTGTCTATCACGGTAGCGAGACACATGGGCTTCGAAGGGGAAGACCTGCATCACATCGGCCTCAGCGCCATGCTGCACGATGTCGGCAAGATGAAGCTGCCGGGTTCTCTGTTGGTTAAGCGCAACCGCAGCGAGACGGAAGAAGCGGAGTACCGCAAGCACACGCTCTATGGCCAGCGCATCCTGTTCTCTTACAAGAACCTGTACGCCGGCTGCGCCACAGTGGCGGCTTCCCATCACGAGCATGTAGACGGCACCGGCTACCCCAACGGCTACAACACCGAAAAGCTGTCACCGTTTACCAAGCTGATTGCCGTCTGCAATGCCTACGACAGCTACACCACGGACGGGGTGGACGGAAAACCACTGTCGTCTCTGGCCGCCATGCAGCGGCTTTCGGAGTATAGTGGCCGCTACTTCGAGGAGGAGTATGTACGCGGTTTTATCGAGTGCCTGGGCCTGTATCCCTCGGGCAGCGTCGTCGAGTTGGTAGATGGCAGCATCGGCCTGGTGGTGTCCCAGAATTTTAAGGCGCGCCGACTGCCCAACATCCTGAGGGTGCTTGGCTCTGACAAGCAGGCCTGTAAAGAGCGCATTCTCAACCTGGACCAACTGCAGCGCGAAGGGCGGGGGCGGGAGTGCCTGGTGGCGGACGTATTGCCCAATGGTAGCCACGGTGTGCGCCTGGAAGACTATATAAAAAAGGGCCTGCGGCTGGACTGATACCGCGGCTGATATTGAGGAGCGAACATGAGCAACAAACTGCCCACCATATGCGTGGTGGACGATGAGCGCAGCATTGGCAGAGCCCTCATGCGCCTGTTCCGACGCCTGGAGGTGAGCGTGGAAGCCTTCGTCGACCCGCGTGAGGCCCTGGACTGGCTGAAGCAGAACCCGGTGGCCATTCTGATCACCGACCAGCGGATGCCCGGCATGAGCGGTACCGAGCTGGTGGCGGCGCTGGACGGCTTTCAGGATGATGCCACCAAGTTCGTGTTGAGCGGTTACAGCGATTTTGATGACATCACCGCGGCTTTCAACTCTGGCCAAATCCAGAAGTACATTTCCAAGCCCTGGGATGACGATGAGCTGCTGTACGCGGTCGAGCGGGTGATTGCCCTCAAGGAGACCCCGGGCGGTGGCTCCGATGAACTCGGCGCCCAGCCGGTGTTGCCCAGCAGCCCGATGCTCGGGGCATCGCCGAAGATGGTGAAACTGTTCGAGCAGATACGCCGCATGTCCACCGCCAACGTGCCGGTTTTCATCCATGGGGAAACCGGCACCGGCAAGGAACTGGTGGCCCGGGCCCTGCACCAGGAGAGCTTCCGTGCCCGCCAGCCCTTTGTGCCGGTCAACTGTGCCAACTTCTCGAAGGAGCTGATGGAGAGCCAGCTGTTCGGCCACAAAAAAGGCGCTTTCACCGGGGCCGAACAGGACCGCACCGGCCTGCTGGCGGCGGCCAACGGTGGCACGCTGTTCCTCGACGAGGTCACCACCTTGCCCATGGAGTTGCAGGCGAAGCTGCTGCGGGTATTGCAGGAACGCGAGTACACCCCGCTGGGTAGCAATGAGTTTATCCCCTTCGACGCACAAATCCTGTCCGCCTCATCCAGGCGCCTGTCGGCGGCGGTGGAAGATGGTGAGTTTAGGGAGGACCTGCGCTATCGCCTGGAGGTGCTGCCGCTGGATGTGCCGCCCCTGCGTGATCGCAACAGCGATGCAATGATCCTGTTCCGGCATTACCTGCGCGAGGTACGCCAGGACGTCACCTTCGAGTTTTCCCGCGACTTCGAACGCTTCCTCGAGACCTACCACTGGCCCGGAAACGTACGCCAGTTGGTCAACCTGGCTGGTTACGTGGCCACCATGGCAGATTCCGAAGCGCTGGACCTGGACAACCTGCCGGCGGAGGCTCGGGAGAGCTACCTCGACGGCGATGGTCGGCGGTCTGCTGCGGCGGCCCCCGTCATGGCTGCCAGCGGTGACGGCGAGGTGATCGTACCGCTCAAGGACGTGGAGCGCGAAGCCATCGAGCGCGCCCTGCGCCTCTGTGACGACAATATCCCCAAGGCGGCGGCGATGCTTGGGGTCTCTGCCTCGACGATCTACCGCAAAATCCAGAGTTGGGGCGACGAGGACTGAGATTGCGTTGCAAAATGCGAAATCAGGCCACTCTCCGGAGCCGCCCAAAAACCCGCCAAGTCATTGAAAGTAGAAGATAAATAGCAGTTTTCCCGCCGCTGGCACGGTGCCTGCAACTGTTCTCCCGAACCTGATTGAATGGAGGGAGAACTCATGCAAGACCAGGATTTCACGGCAACATGCGCCGCAACGGGCAATATCGCGGTACTGGGCACCGGGCTGGGTGCCCTGGTGGATGCCGTCAGCTTCGCCGGCCAGCCGTTTCACGTGCGTCTGCAGGCGCCCGACGCAGACGCGGCCAGGGTCCTGCGGCAGGGCGCCAGCACCTTCGATGAACCCGAACTGGCGCAGCAGTTGGCCGCCAGCCAGGCCAGCGGCCGCCTCAATGTGGTTGCCAGCCGGCTTCATGCCTGCCATGCGGCGGAGGCGGTGCTGCTTTGGCCCGAGGAGACTGAGGCCCATAGCTGCGAGGCACTGGTGCCCCTACTGCAAGAGGTGGGCGCGAACCTCATCCACCAGGAGTGTTTCCAACTGGTGGTCATTCGCAGCCTGCTGACGCCGGGTAGCATGGAACGACTGGTGCAGCCCATTCTGGAGCGTATCTCCGGCAAGACCTGTGGTGAAGACTTCGGCCTCTGCTACAGCCCTGAGGTGGTAAGGCCCGGCGTGATGATCGGCGACTTCCGCAACCCGGTACGCATGCTGGCAGGAGTCCAGGATGACTGCAGCGCCGATGCTATCGCCAGCCTCTATCGCGGCCGCCGGGGCAGGCTGTGTATCGACAGCTTCAGGACGGTGGAAACCGCGCGCATGGCAGACCTGCTGTGGCAATCCGCCAAGCTGCGCTTCGCTGAGGAGTTGAGTTCCCTGTGCCGCGAAGCCGGCGCGCCCCGGCGCGCGGTGATCGACCTCTTCAAGCGGGACAGCAAGCAGAATATCTCAGCTTGCTACCTGGTGCCGCACTGTCCGTCGCCGGAGGTGCTGGACGAACGTATGAACGCGCTGCTGTCTGACTGGGAGCGGGCCCGCAGCATGCCGTCGCCGCGCTGTGGGATCAACCTGGTATCAGGCTGAGGACTCGGCGGTCTTGTCCATATCCTTGAGGCCGAGGCCGCCTTTCGGGCGAATGAACAGCGCCTCACAGGTGGCGGTAATCTCGTCACCCTTGCGCATTTCGGCGTGCATCCGGGTCTTGCGGCCTTCCACGCTTTCCATCCAGGCCTCCAACTTCAGCTCGACATTGAGTGGGGTGGGGCGGTGGTAGCGGGTGGTGAGGCGGCCGGTCATGCCCGGCTGCTTGCCCATCATCTGGGCCATGCCCAGGAACTGGTCAAAAATCGCCGCGATGAAGCCGCCGTGGATGTGTCCGGGAGGGCCCTCGTAGGCCCAGCCGCAGGTGACGGTGCCGTGGGCGCGCTCCCCCTCGATCCACATATTCAAGCCCGGTGACAGGGGGTTACTCCAGCCGGCCATGGCATTGAGTTCGTGGTTCACCTCGCCGCGGGTGCCGTGGTTGCCGTCCGCCTGGAAGGCCATCTGGCCGTAGAGGCGGGGCGCCGCGGCAAACTGGCGGGCCTGCAGTTCCAGGCGCTCGGCGATGGCGTTCATATCGCGGATGGAGGGTGTGGAGGTGACCAGCACATCGGTCAGGTCGCGAATAGCCTGGGCCAGGCGGCGCTTGGCTTCCCAGTGCTCTGAAAACGGCGGGGTGATCTCTTCGGATTCGAAGGGATTGAAAACAGTTTCTGTCATGAAAAGGCGGGGTCCAGCGGAAGGTGAGGACCTAATTATACGCCCGGTGGCTCACGGACAAGTGCTTCTTGGCGACGGAATTCAGCTTCAGTATGAATGCCTGGTAGTGATTCTTTAGTTCCAGCAACTGTTCCTGGTAATCCCGCATCTCGCCGCGTGAGTAGGTGAAAATATTCTGGCTCAACCCGTCCATGCGGTTCATCAGCACGTCGCCGCGGACTTTCAGGTTGGGGTCGTACTCCGAGAGGATGGCCACTTCGGTGCGGATGATTGAGGCGGAGGCCAGCATGATCTTGCGGGTCTCCCGGTCGGGGGGCATGCCCTGGGTGACCACCTCCGATACTTCGGCCACGTAGCTGGCGAAGTTGTCCTTGATGCGGTTGCCACCGCCGGTCATGAACTGGATTTCAAGACTGAAGGCCGCCTCGCGCTCCATCTGCTCGCGTTCGGACTCCGTGTAGAAACCCTGGATGCCAAGGAATATGACGGCCGCCACGATGCCGAAAATTCCCATCGCGACCACGTCCTTTACGAACTCCTGCTTGGCGAGTTCACCCAATGTCGGCATAGCTGACATCTTCCCCTAATCCAACACGCTACCGCCGTGCGATCTGTTCGCACGGTCGCATATTGTTATTTTGCAGGCACCGGTCGTTTGATCGCTTGCAGGTTTTTTGTAGTCAAGCGACCTGTCCTGTGCACATTTCCCTGTCCGCTCATTGTTGGTCGGGGAAGCTCGCAGCCATGGATACTCTAGGCAATTCACGCCTCTGTAGCAAATCTGAAACTACCCTTTCCGTAGTTGGTCGCCACAGATCAACGCAATTGTGCGAAACAATGGCGCAATTCCTGGACAAATACCGTCGGTTGCTCAAAGGCCGCAAAGTGCCCACCCTTGTCCAGCGTGTTGAAGTGGATCAGGTTGCTGAAGCGCTTTTCGGCCCAGCGCCGCGAGCAGCGGAAGATCTCCTTGGGAAAGATTGAGGCGCCCACCGGCAGGTGGATCGGGTCCAGGTTGGGCTTGTTGAAGCTTTCCCAGTAGAGCCGCGCCGAGGAGGCGCCGCTGTTGGTGACCCAGTACATCATCACATTGTCCAGCAGTTCGTCCTTGCTGAGCACGTTTTCCGGGTGGCCGTCGCAGTCCATCCAGCTCCAGAACTTCTCGACGATCCAGCACATTTGCCCCACGGGTGAGTCCGCCAGACCATAGCCCAGGGTCTGGGGCCGGGTACTCTGCTGCTTGGAGTAGCCGGAGTCCCACTGGCTGTAGTGCTCCATACCCGCCAGCGCCGCCTGTTCAAACTCGGTGAGGTCGGCGAGATCCTCCTCACCGGGCGGGCAGATCGGCATATTGATATGGATGCCGGCGCAGTGCTCGGTTTCGCTGATGCCCATGCACTGGGTCACCAGCGCGCCCCAGTCGCCGCCCTGGGCGACGTAGCGGTCGTAGCCCAGCCGTGCCATCAGTTTGCCCCACAGGACGCCAATGGCCTCGGCGCTGGTGCCGGGGGTGGTGGGCTTGCCGGAGAAGCCGTAGCCGGGCAGGCAGGGAATCACCAGGTGGAAGGCCTGAGCCGGGTCGTCCGGCTGGGTCAGCGGGTCGATCACCTTGTGAAACTCGACAATGGACCCCGGCCAGCCGTGGGTCATGATCATCGGTAGCGCGTCCGGGTGAGGGCTCTGCACGTGCAGGAAGAAGATTTCCTGGCCGTCGATCACGGTGGAGCAGGGGTTCCAGTGGTTGAGCTGCACTTCCCAGCGCTTCCAGTCGTACTGGTATTCCCAGTACTGGGCCAGCTCCTGGGCGTAGGCCAGGGGTATGCCCTGGCTCCAGTCGTCGACCACCTCTTTCTCGGGCCAGCGGGCATTGCCGAGTCGCTGTTTCAGGTCGTCGAGTACATCGCCTTCAATATCGATGCTGGCGGGGGAGATGGCGTCGCTCATGGGGGTGTCCTCCGTGAAGTACAGCCCCATAGGCTAACACCAAACGGCAACAAGCAAGGGCCCCAGGGAAAGAGGCCAGATGAAGGGCTCTGACACCGCTTTTGGACCACCCGTTGGGGTGGCGCGACAAGCCCTGATCAGGCGGCTTTGTCGCCCTCGTGCGCGCTGTCCCAGTTGCCGAGAATCTCACGCAGTTGCTCGCGGGATTCCTCCGACTCGCGGGTGGAATCGGTGAGGTGGGTGGTGCGTGGCTCCCGGTCCAGGAACAGCTTGCCGCTGAGCTGGCCGGCCTCGGTGGCCACCGCCAGCCAGTTGATGGTGTCGGCGCCTTCCTCGGGGGTGCGCAGCACCAGCCGCGTGAGCTTGTGGAATTCCGGCAGGGCGCTTTCGACGCCGGGGGTGTCGGCCCAGCCCGGGTGCATGGCATTCACCACAATGCCTTCGTCAGCCCAGTCTTCCGCCCACTGCTCGGTTTTGATCATTAGCGCGCGCTTGCAGCGAGCGTAAGCCACCGAGCCGGAATACTTGTCTTCTTCGTTCTGCAGGTCGAGCACTCGCAGCTTCTGGCTGTACATGCCGCCTGAGACCACGTTGATTACGCGGGCCTCGCCGCGCAGGTCCGCGGCGTGCTGCAGCAGTGGCTTCAGCGCCTCCGTCAGCCGGAAGGGGCCCAGCAGCAGCAGGGCAAAGCTCTGCTCAAGGCCTTCGCTGGTGACCTGGCGCGGGTTGAACAGGGCCCCGGCGTTGTTGATCAGCACGTCGATGGGCTCCCCTTTTTTGGAGAGGCTGGCGACCACCTTGTCGACGTCGGCCATCAGGCTGAGATCGGCGATTTCCAGGGCGATTTGTTTGTTGCCGGTGCGGGCCTTCAGCTCCTTCACCAGTGCCTGGCCCTTGTTGCGGTTGCGCACCACCAGGGTCAGCTTGGCGCCGCGGTAGGCGAGAAACTCGGCGCTGGCCTTGCCAAGGCCAGCAGTGGCGCCGGTCAGTACCACGTGCTTGTCAGCCATGTAGCGCGACATGGGATTGAACAGTTTTTTGGCGCCGCGCTTGTAGCCGCGCTTGGTGAAGCGCATCAGTGCGGTGGGCACAAAGCGGTCGGCGCGGGCGTTTTCACCGGATATTTCCGGCGCCGCGTAGTTGTCTTCGAGGGCGGCTTTCATACCCTTTTGCACCGAGGCGTAGCCCATGCGCTTGAGGCCCGGTTCCATGCTGGCGGCAAACTTTTGCAGCCAGGGCTTCCAGGTGAACACCGCGGTGTAGTCCAGCTCGCAGCCGGTCTTGGTCGGGGTGATAAGAATTGTGTCCTCCACTTCGAAGAAGCGGCCGCGGCCAATCAGCACCACCTTGTGGTCCGGCTCGAACTCGACGATTTCGTACTCCAGCGGCAGCTTTCCGAAGGGGGCCTCGCAGACCACTTTGTAGCGGGTGCCGACGCCCACCGGCGTATCGTCCAGGCGGCCGGTTTCGATGGCGGTGGAATCCCATTCGACGCAGGTGGCGAAGTCCGCCACATACTGGAATACCTCTCTCGCGGGGCGCTCGATCTGGATGGTTTCGTTGAGCGTGGTCATGTTGCAAAAACCTGCTTAAAAACTATGCAGATAGTACGCCGTCCCCAGGGGAATCGATCACTGGTCCCGTGCCCAGGCGGGGGCGTAAAATGTGAATATGAACATCCTCATAACCGGTGGTACCGGCTTTATCGGCACGGCCCTGGTGGCCCAGCTACTGTCTCGCGGCGACGCGGTGACCGTCTATACCCGCAACACCAGCCTGTCCGGCGACCAGAGCCTCAGCTATGTGAACCGGCTGGACGACATCCCGGCCTCCACCGTCTACGACGCCGTCATCAACCTCGCCGGCGAGAGCATCGCCGAGGGGCGCTGGAGCGATGCCCGCAAGCGGGCGTTGGTGAGCAGCCGGGTGGATACCACGAACGCGCTGTATGCCCTGGCAGGGCGCCTCGCGCGTCCACCGGCCGTATTGGTCAGTGCTTCGGCGATCGGTTACTACGGCAGCCAGGACGATACACCGCTGGCGGAAGACGCCGCCGCAGTAGCGGGCTTCTCCCACCAGCTTTGTGTTGACTGGGAGGCTGCCGCCAGGCGTTTCGAAACGCTCGGCACCCGGGTCTGCGTGGTTCGCCTGGGTGTGGTGCTGGGCCCGGGTGGCGGTGCCTTCGAGCAGCTCAGGAAATCGGTACAGTTCGGGGTGGCGACCTGGCTGGGCTCGGGTCGGCAGTGGCTGAGCTGGGTGCACCGTGACGATGTGTTACGCGCCATCACCTTCCTGGTGGACAACGACGGCGTGGCCGGCGTCTACAATCTCACGGCGCCGGAGCCTGTCACCAACCGCGGCTTCAGCGAGGCGTTGGCGGCCCACAAGCGGGTCCTGGTCGGCCTGCCGGTCCCCGGCGTTGTGATGCGTCTCGCCCTCGGGGAGATGGCGGATGAACTGCTGCTGAACGGCCAGCGGGTGATACCGCAGCGTCTGGAGCAAGCGGGCTTCAGCTTTGAGTACGCCCGCGTGGACCAGGCTGTATCGGCGCTTTTGGCTTAGCGAGTGAGCCAGGAGAAAGTGACAGGTGAATCAGCCCACTGAATTGGCGAGCTGATCGAGCACATCGCCGGCATCTTCCTCGATTTTCAGGCTGGCGAGATCGTCGGCGCGGGTCCTGCCACGATTGATGATGGCGATAGGCTTGCCCAGTTCCGCCGCCAGGCGGCAAAAGCGGTATCCGGAATACACCTGCAGGGATGAGCCGGCCACCAGCAGCCCGTCGCTGTTGGCGAGCGCCTCTCTAGTCGCCACCACACGCTCCCGGGGTACGGTGCCACCGAAAAACACCACGTCGGGCATCAGGGTGCCCCCGCAGAGTTTACAGTCGGGCACGGTCATGCTGTCCACCACTTCGTCGTCCACTTCGGCGTCGCCGTCCGGTCTAAGGGCCGTGACCGTCAGGCTCCAGGCCGGATTGAGGGCCGACAGACGTTCCTGCAGGTCGCCGCGATAAGTCCGGTCGCCGCAGTTCAAACAGCGCACCTGGTCGAGGCGGCCGTGCAGGTCGACCACCGCCTGGTGGCCGGCGCGCTGGTGCAGGCCGTCGACGTTCTGGGTGGCCAGCAGGCCGATGTGGCCGGCCTGTTCCAGCCGCGCCAGCGCGTGGTGGGCGCGGTTGGGCTGCGACTCCGCTACAAACGGCCAACCCGCCATGCTGCGGGCCCAGTAACGACGGCGCGCGGCTTCGCTCTCGACAAAATCCTTGTGCTGGATGGGGTCGCTGCGCTTCCACTCGCCGGCATCGTTGCGATAGGTGGGGATGCCGGAGGCGGCGGAAATACCGGCACCGGTGAGGGCCACCATGTTCGGGTGGTTGTTTAGCAGTGTTTCCAGGTCGATCATTGTTCTGCGCAGTCTCCACAGCCGTAGAGGCGCTGATATCGCTTGCGCGCCCAGTAACGATAGACCAGGTCGGCCATCTTGCCCACGAGCGGCCAGCGCAGCACTGTAAACAGCGGGCCCCAGCGGGTGTGAGACCAGGCGGTGACAGTGGCATCCACACCCTTCAGCCAGTCGCCTTCGGCGGTTTTCAGGTGCAGTGTACTGAGCATTTCCAGCCTTGTCGGCCCGCCCGGGGTATCGGGTACCTGGTGCAGGTCCACCAGCGCCAGCCCGGCGCCGGCAATGCGCGTGAGCAGGCGCACTTCCCGCATGCACAGCGGGCAGTTGCCGTCGTAAAACAAGGTGTCGTTGTTTTCTGGTACGTTCATAAGCGGTGCGCAACTATACTAGGTTCGCGCTAAATAACCTTACGATTTTTGTGGGAGAAATACATGATTACGTTGCACGGGTTCGCCTACAGCAACTACTACAACATTGTTAAGCACGTGCTGCTGCACAAGGGCCTGGCCTTTGAGGAAGACCTGCAGTACGGCGGTGATGACGCTTACCTGGCCATCAGTCCGGTGGGTAAGGTACCGGCGCTGACCACCGAGGACGGCGGCCATATCAGTGAGTCCAGCGTATGCTGCGACTACCTCGAGGATGCCTACCCGGATGCTGTACCCCTGTACCCGTCCGACCCCCTGGCACGGGCCAAAGTGCGGCAACTGATGAAGGTCTCGGAGCTCTACCTGGAGCTGCCCTGCCGGCGCACGATTCCTTTTACCTTTTCCAACAGCGAAGTGCCGGATAGCCTGAAGCAGGAAATCCGTACCACCGCGGAGCGCGGTATCAAGGCGATGAATGCCATGTGCCAGTTTGGCCCCTATGTACTGGGCGGTGAGGCCACCATGGCGGACATCTACTTGCGCTATGTGCTCAAGGTGGTGGGGCTTGGCAGTGAGAAGATCGGCTGGAACATCATTGCCGAAATCGACGGCCTGGCCGACTGGGAGGCGATGATGGCGGACACTGATATCGCGCGCCGTATCGATGCCGACCAGGAAGCCAACGGTCCGGGCTTTTTTGCTCATATCAAGCAGCGTTTCGGCCTTTAGGATCTGGTCTTAAGTCCCGGGCTCAGCCGGAAGAGGCTCGTTAGTCCAGCTCTCGCAGCGGCCGGTCCGGCTTGGCATAGCTGAAACGGGCCAGCCGCCGGGCCTGGTAGTAAGCGTCCAGACCGCCCACTGTCACGCTGTCCAGGGCGCCGAGGTCTATCCAGCCGTCTTCGGCAACGGCGCCTTCATCCACCTGAACCTCCACGATCTCGCCAATCACCAGGTGGGTGCCGTTCAGTTCTATGTCAACCGTCTGGCGGTGTTCGAGGCCAATGCGCAGCCGGCTTTCTGCCACGTAGGGCGCCTTCAGGCGTTCCGAATACTCCGGGCTGAGGCCCACCGCATCAAACTCGGAAACGCCCTCGTTGTAGCGGGCGCTGGTCTGGTGGGCGGCTGCGACAATGCCGCTGTGCACGTGATTAACGGTGTAGGCGCCCGTGGCGGTAATGTTCTCCAGGGTGTGGCGGCGGACGCTACTGGGCCGACTCACCAGCCCCAGCAGCGGCGGGTTGGCGCCGATGTGTACCACGGAACTGAAAACGGCCAGGTTGTCCTGGCCGTCCGGACCACGGGTGCCTACCAGGCTGGCCGGTTTGAACCCTGTCAGGGCGTTCACGAAGAATACCCGGTGGCGGTCATCCATGGCGGCGATGTCTTCGCCGCCGAATGTGCTGAGGGTCAAGCTACTGAGCGGCCAGCGCGCTCTCGATCGCCTGGCGCAGTTCCGCATCTTCGGGCCTGGTGCTGCTGTCCCACTTGGCGACCACATTGCCGTCCCGGTCGATCAGGTACTTGGTGAAGTTCCAGCGCGGTGCGCCCTGGGCTTCCGCCAGTTGCGCGAACATTGGGTGGGCGTTGGTGCCTTTGACGGGAATCTCCGAGTACATGTCAAAGGTCACCCCGTAGTTGATGTAGCAGATCTCGGCTGTCTTCTCCGCGCTGTCCGCTTCCTGGTTGAAGGAGTCAGAGGGGAAGCCGGCCACTGCCAGGCCCTTGTCCCTGTAGTCCTGGTACAGCGCTTCGAGACCCTTGAACTGGGGCGTATAGCCGCAGTGGCTGGCGGTGTTGATTACCAGCACCGGCTTGCCTTCGTAGGCCTGGCAAAGGTTCACCGAGTCGCGGGAACGCAGCTTCTGCATGTCGTGGTTGAGGACGTCCGGGCAACTGGCCAATGTGTCGAAGGACAGGCTCAGTGCGAGGGTGGCGAATACGGCGCGCAGGGTCATCATCGATATCTCCTGATTCTGTGTGCAGAGGTGTAAGGGTGGGTGCATGGTATGTGTTTGCCTGCCCCCGGGCTATTTACGCTTGTGCTTTGGTGGGAGCCTGGCTTTTCGCAGACCGCGACTGAACTGGAGTTGTACGAAACTACTACGGTGCCCGGGGCACCGTCGAGATGGCTACTCCCTGTTGCGGGCCGCCCGGCTGCACAGCTCAATATCGTTCTGCGCGGTATTGAGTCCCAGCCAGCTCCACAGGTAGCAGCGGGCCAGCAAACCGTTCAGCACAAGGAATGCTGCGATCACGAGGACGATGAGTTCCAGCAGGCCGATTTCCGGCTGGGTCAGTGCGATTGTCGCCAGTACACAGCCCAACAACGGCCTAACAACTCTTTCGAACAGGCTCAGATTGGGTTTCATGTGGACGGATACGAGAAATTCGAGGGTTTGGATGATTCACAGGCGGCTTTTTTTTCACCTACACTGTTGAAGCCAAAAACCGCCATGGATGCTGCCGGATTGTGCTGAATTGGAAGCATGAGTTTTGTATCTTGCGCGGCGCTGAGCTGGGCTGCTGGACAGCCGGCCTGGTGCTGACCGGCGCATTCCTGGGCCACTCCGTACTGGCAGAGGTGCATCGCCAGCAGGGCATCGCCGACATGGCCGACACCCCGGCGCCGACACTGTCCACGGCACTGTCTGTATCTCGTGCGCCAGACCAGAGCCTGTGGTCGTCCTCCCGAATCGCTGCCTGGCGGGCCAGTGCGCCCCAGCCGCCGTTGGCGGTGCTGGAAATACCCTCCCTCGGCCTCGAAGTGCCCGTGTTCCAGGGTGATATGGAGCGCGGCCCGGCCTGGATCAAGGGGACCGCACGGCCGGGCCAGCCCGGCAATACCGGCATCTCCGGCCACCGCGACGGCTATTTTCGCGCCCTGAAGGACGCCGGGCTGGGGGACAGCCTCAGCCTGCGCACCGCGGGCCGTGTGCAGCGCTACGTGGTCGACGACATTCGCATCGTCGATCCCCTGGATGTTGAGGTGCTGGATCCCACCGACACACAAACGCTCACCCTGGTGACCTGCTATCCCTTCTATTTCATCGGTTCCGCCCCGCAGCGCTATATCGTCAGGGCGCGGCTCGATGAATCCGTTGCCACCGCCGCTATCGGCGACTACCAAAAGGAGCTTTGAGATGAGCTTGAAGAGACTGTCCCTGATCGCAACCCTGCTGGGGCTGATTGCCGGGCCCCAGGTCAATGCCCAAAAGGACCTGACCTGCAGTGATATTGAATGGTCCCGGGTGGTTACCGACCAGTACTCAAACATAGACCAGGCCTGTAACGCGGTCATGGTGAAAAACGGTGAGCTGTTTGCCCGCATCTCCGTGGAGATCCAGCGCGTGCGCAACAACAACCTGACCTTCAGGGTATTGAATAATGACGGTAGTTCCGGCGGCATCTACACCCAGAATGTCGGCTCTGCCTGGACCGCCAGTATCGGCGGTGAAACCTATCGCGCCCGCGACCTGTACCGCGGCCAGCGACTGAACGTCTACCTGCCGCCGGATCGCTGGGCGGTGATTCACGAAGATGCGGATGGCCCGGACATGGAAGATGCCATTCCGCTGGCGGCTGCCCCCATGCTGCCGGCCACCGCCAGCCAGTGGCCGCTGGTGGGTACCCTCGGCGCCGGCCTGCTGTTGTTGGGCGCGGCATTCACCCTGCTGCGCACGCAGCGGGCTCGCCAACCGGTGGCGCGTCGCATCGAGCGCCGCTAGGTCTCACATTCCGATGACAAAAAAGCCGGGCTTGTTGCCCGGCGTTTTTGATGCTGCGCGCCAGCCTGAGCCGCGTCTAGTCGTCGACCCAGACCTTGCGAATCGGCTCACCGAAATCGTCGTAAATGGTCTTGCGCCGCGGCTGCGGCAGGCGTGAGCGCTTGGGGACGCTGCGCCGGCTGCGCTTGAGCTGCGAGCGGCGGGACTCGATGGCGGCCACCACTTCCGGCAGGAAGGTGCGTGAACTGCGCGGCTCGGAAAACAGGCGGCTGGACTGGAAGGTGTGGGGTTTACCGGGGTCGGTGCCGGTAGCGCCGGCGGGCACCTGCTCTACCTTGCCGCCCTTGTTCAGGTAGCGTCGGGTTTCCTGTTCCAGCGCGGCGCGCAGGTCTGCTTTGGTGGGGAGTTTTTTGACCATAATCGGCAGATCATAGCACTGCCTATCAGCGCTTGGGAGCTTTCTTCCCGGCGCTGCTTTTGGGGCGGGCCGCTCCCGCTTTCGCCCGCGAGGATTTTGCTTTTCCCGCCGTTTTCTTTGCCGCCTTGCGGGCCCGGGCTTGCTTGCGAGCGGGCTTGGAGACAGCTTCCACGGCGACCTTGGGCTCCTTGCGCTTTTTGGGCGCGGGGGCGAGCGCCGCCTGGGTGGCGGCCTTTTCCTTTTGCATCACGTCCAGCACCAGGGTGGTCGCCGCATCGACGTATTCCACCAGCCGGTCGTACTCGTCGTCGTTCAGTGCCCGCAGGTCGTCGTGCTTGCGGTAGAGATTGATCCAGCGCCGCTCGCGCTCGAACTGCACCGGCAGCACCATCACGCCCCACTGTTCGAGGGTGTCACCCAGTGCCGGGTTGTAGGTGCGCATAAACTTGACCAGGAAGGGAATCGGGTCGTGGCGTGCAATCAGCGAGGCGGCCCGGAAAGCCAGCTCCAGCGGCATGATGCGGTCACCGCTTTCGATATCTTCCAGCAGATTGTCGTCCTTGACCCCCAGCGCCACGGTCAGGTCTCGCAGGCTCATGCCGGCGGTCTCGCGGGCGTCGCGCAGGAAGCGGCCGGCCTCGGCCATGGCTTCGAGGCGTTCGGGTTCCAGGCTCTTCAGCACTGTCGACTGCAGCCAGTTCTCACCAAACATCAGGGTCATGGCCGCGGTAGAACGCGCCACGTCCAGGGTCTGCCCCGCGACCTGTCCGGTCAGGCGGGTGAGCTGTTCCAGCAGGGAGCGCTCCCGTTCTTCGCTCATGCTAATGCCTCGCGGCAGGGTTTAGCGCAGTCTAGGGCTTTACGGCAGCGCCGTGAACTCCCAGGTAGTGGGAGCTGAGCGCGGGAGGCTCTTCCAGTTGGCTGTTGATCTCATACACCCGCTCGTAGCGCGTCTCACGGATCAGCCAGCGACCGTCCACTTTCTGGTAGCGGTCCCAGTACAGCGCGGTGCCGGTGGTAAAGAAGCGGTGATCGAGAATCCACATATTATCGGCGAGATACCAGATGCCGGTGGCCTCGGTGTCGCTCAGTATCTGAATCTCCGGGTGATGCCCGTTGTGGTGGCCCACGGCCTGGCTGTTGAAGGCCTGGCCGACATTGCTGACATACTCGTCCTTGCCGGAAAGCTGCCACTCATAGCTGCCGCCCTTGAAGTGCACGTGCACCTCATCGTGGAACAGGGTGGCCAGCTCTTCCAGATTGGCGGTGTCGATACACCGAAAGTAGGCATACTTGAGCTGCCGTATCGCCTCCATATCCATCAGCCGCTGCACATCCCGCCGCAGCGCCTCGATATCCCCATCGCTGGCCTCCAGCGGCAGCCCCTCACCAATCCCCATATGCGCCTTGTTAAGCACCGCCCGTTGCTCAGCCATACCCGCTCCTCCGGTATTTCATTGAGCTTATCTTAGCTTCGAGACCTTGATTCTTAGGTACAGGTATTCATTCCAGTAGGAATTCGCACACTTAGATAAGGAAAGGTTTGAGCTTTGAAACCGTGCGTGCAGCATGTGTCCGGGGAAGCGGTACTCCCTGCTTGCGCCCGTATTACGGAGCACTATCTGAAGGAGCTTAGACAGAGATGATCAGGCGCAGGCCCTGGAGCTGCAGGGAGGCGTGGGTGATATGGATCGCGCATTCTTCGATGCGGTGGGTGATGTGGTCGATCTCTGCCTGGCGGATGGCCGGGTTGATGGCGCGCAGGGCCTCCAGGCGGGACTGCTCGGCGCCCAGCTCTTCACGCATGCGCGCCTCGGCTGTGGCGAGAATATCTTCGCGGCGGGTATCGGCCAGGGCGCCGGCGTGCTGCATCTTTTCTTCCACCTGGCCGTGCACCTGCTTGATGATCTGCAGGGCTACCGGCTTTTTCACTTTTTCGCACAGCTCGTTGAGGCGGGCGTGGGGCATGATTTCGGCGAGGTCCTTGCCGCGGCTGTCCACCAGCAGGCGGATCGGGGAGAGGGACAGGAAGCGCTCCACCTGCAGGTACCTGGGCGCGACGCAGTTGATGCAGTAGATGCACTCCAGCAGCATGGTGCCGGCGGGGATGCCCTTCAGTGACAGGGTGGCAATGGCCGCGTTGCCGAGCTCGGTGGCGGTGACCATGTCCATGGCCTCCACCAGGATCGGATGCTCCCAGGTGAGGAAGGCCATATCCTCCCGGGACAGGGCCTGTTCGCGGCTGAAAGTGACGGTGGTGCCGTCTTCCTGCACGCCGGGGAAGTGACCGGTCAACATGTGGTCGGTGGGGCGCAGGATAACGGCGTGCTCTGAATGGAATTCCTGGTCCACGCCGTAGCTGTCGCACAGCAACTCGAGGTAGTCGCGCAGCTCGTTGCTGGCCTCGGCTGACTCGATGTCGGCAATCATGGCGGTGGCTTCCACAGGTTTGCAGGAATTGCGCTCCAGCAGTCGGTCGCGGCCCTCGCGCAGCTCGGCGCGGGTGCGGGCGGTGAATGCGGCGCTGTCGGTAATCAGGGCGTCGAGCCGGTCGTCCGGCGCCAGCAACTGTTCCCGCAGCCGGGTTTCAAACTCCTGGAAGATGGCAAAGCCTGCCGAGCAGCTCTCCTCAAACTGGTTGAGCCCCTCGTGGTACCAGCGCAGCAGGGTTTCCTGGGCGGTGCCTTCCAGGTAGGGCACGTGAATATCGACCTGCCGGGTCTGGCCAATGCGGTCCAGGCGGCCGATGCGTTGTTCCAGCAGGTCCGGGTTGAGGGGCAGGTCGAACAGCACCAGGTGGTGGGCAAACTGGAAGTTACGGCCCTCGGAGCCGATCTCGGAACACACCAGGGTCTGGGCGCCGCCCTCCGTGTCGGCGAAATAGGCCGCGGCACGGTCGCGCTCGAGAATGGTGAGTCCCTCGTAGAAAGCGGCGCTGCGAATACCGGCCCGCAGGTGCAGGTAGTGCTCCAGGGCAATCGCGGTGTCTGCATGGGCGCAGATCACCAGCACTTTTTCCGGGCGCAGTTCCTTGAGCTTCTGTTCCAGCCAGCTTACTCGCGGGTCGTCGCCCACCCAGGATTCGTCGCTGCTGAGGGTGTCCGGGTAGAGCGCGGCCGTGACCGGGTCGTCGCCGTTGCCGGGTGTTGCCGGTGCGGGCAGCGGGTGGGCGTGTAGTTTGCGCTGCGGGAAACCGCTGATGCCGGCGCGGGAATTGCGGAACAGCACCCGGCCGGTGCCGTGGCGGTCCAGCAGCGCGGCGACCGCCTGCTCGTTCTCACCGGCGGCCTCGAGTTTTTCAAGCTCTTCGTTCAATGCCCGGTAACCCTGTTCCTCGGTCATGAACTGTTCGAGATCGTGGAAGCGGTCCGGGTCCAGCAGCCGCAGGCGGGCGAAGTGGCTGGCCTGGCCCACCTGCTCCGGCGTGGCGGTCAGCAATAGCAGGCCGGCGGCCTGCCGTGACAGGGCCTCGATGAAGCGGTAGTCCTCGCCGGCTGCTTCCGGCGTCCAGTGCAGGTGGTGGGCTTCGTCCAGCACCGCCAGGTCCCAGCCGGCCTCAATCGCCTGTTGCTGCAGTTCAGGGTTGGACTCGAACAGGGCCAGGCTGGTCAGCACCAACTGTTCCGCTTCGAAGGGGTTGCCGGCGCCCATCTCCTCGGCTACTGCGTCGGGAAAGGGGTTGTCTTCATCCAGCGCCGCCATGGCCTCAATGCGCTCGGCATCGAACAGGGCAAAGTGCAGGTTGAAGCGGCGCAGCATCTCTACCAGCCACTGGTGCAACAGGGTTTCCGGCACGATGATCAGCACCCGGGAGGCGCGCCCGGTCAGCAACTGCTGCTGGATGATCATGCCGGCTTCGATGGTCTTGCCCAGGCCTACTTCATCGGCCAGCAGTACCCGCGGCGCATGGCGGCGGCCCACTTCGGCTGCGATATAGACCTGGTGCGGCAGCAAGCTGGTGCGAGAGCCGACCAGACCGCGGGCCGGGGACTGTTGCAGCCGGTCGAGTTGCTGCAGGGTCGCCACCCGCAGGGCGAAGTCACCATTGCGGTCGAAGTGGCCGTTGAGCAGGCGTTGCTGGGGAGTCGTCAACTGGACGAAGCAATCCAGCTCCAGCTCGCTGATGGTGACTTCCGCGTCGTGATGGTCGAGACCGGTGTAGAACAGGATGCCCTGTTGCTCGGTGACTTCGGTCACCACCAGCTCCACCTCGTCCAGGGTGGTGACATGATCACCCGCCTTGAAGCGCAGCCGGGTCAGCGGTGCGTTCTCACTGGCATAGGTGCGTTCTTCGGCGACGGCCGGGAAGCTCACGGTGACCCGGCGGCCGTCGAGCTCGGCGATGATGCCGAGACCCAACTGGGTGTCCGCGTGGCTTACCCAGCGTTGTCCTACGATGTAATCCACAGACTGATACAGCAGCTTGAAAGTGGCGCGGATTCTAGCACGGTGTTCAGGCCCTATTAAGCGGCAGCGCCGTTTTCCGCGAAGAACAGCCGCAGGCTGTTGTGCCAGGCCTGGCGCAGCAGGTGTTCCACCTCATAACCCTTCACCTGGGCCACTTTCTCGGCCACGAAGGGCAGGTAGAAGGGCGCATTGGGTTTGCCGCGATAAGGCACGGGTGTCAGGTAGGGCGCATCAGTCTCCAGCAGCAACTGGTCAAGCGGTGTGGCGGCGACCACTTCGCGCACATTGTCGGCACGGTTAAAGGTGGCAATGCCATTGAAGCCCAGGCAGAAGCCTTCGCCGAGGCAGTACTCGGCCAGTGCCATGCCCGAGGTAAAGCTGTGGATCACGCCCTTGCGAGCGAGCTTGCCGGAGAAGTTCGCGAGGATGGCGCGAGTGTCCTCATCCGCTTCGCGCGTGTGTACCACGATGGGCATGTCGGTATCCGCGGCAATCTGTAGCTGGGCTTCGAATACCTGGCACTGCACGCTGCGGTCGGCGTGGTCGTAGTAGTAGTCCAGGCCGATTTCGCCGACGGCGAGAATATGTTCGCTGGCCATGCGTTCGCGGATGGTGTCGCCCACAGCGGCGGTGTATTTCTCCGCTTCGTGGGGGTGAATACCCTGGGTGCCCCACACGCCGTCGTGTGTGCGGGCCAGGCTGTCTACCGTATCCAGGTTGTCCGGAGAAACTGCAATAGTAACGATGCGCTCAATACCCACCTCGCGGGAGCGCGCCAGGGTGTCGTCCAGCTCCGTCGCCTCCAGGTAGTCCAGGTGGCAGTGGGTCTCCATGATCGGATGCTGGAAACGCGGAATCTCGCGGCGGTTCTTCTTGCTCATAGTCTGCGGATACGGTTGGCTGCGGCATTCGGCTCCGGGGTGGCGCGGGCTTTCACCGGGCCTCGGCGGCGGCGTATTATGCCACGGCATGGAAAGCATGAGCGATAATCCGCCGGACGCCGGCAGGTGGTGCCGCAACTGCGGCGCGCCGTTACAGGGAGACTACTGCGGGCGGTGCGGCCAGCGTGACCGTGACCTGCGCCTCGCGGATATCGCCGGTGAGGCGCTGGAAGAAGTGACCGACCTGGACTCCCGCCTGTGGGTCACCCTCAAGACCCTGGTGCTGCGACCGGGTCGTATCACCGCTGACTATATCGGTGGGCGCCGGGCCCGCTACCTGCCGCCAGTGCGGCTGTACCTGGTGGTGAGTTTCCTGGTGTTCCTGAGCCTGTCATTGGTCCAGTCCCCCGCGGTGAATACCGTAGGTGTCGACCCGGAGGCGGTCGATAGCAAGGAGACCGGCATTTACATCCCACGCACCAATGAAGCCGGCGAGCAGGAGATTCTTTCCATCAAGGAGTTTATCGAAGCAGAGGGCCTGCAGGATGAGATCGAAGCGCTGCCGGGCTGGTTGCAGTCGCCACTCGAGCGGATGGTCGTTAACGCTGAGCGTATACGGGACAACCCGGATGCCTTGATGGATGACCTGACCCGGCGCCTGCCGCAGATGATGTTCTTCCTGCTGCCATTGTTTGCCGTGATGCTGTGGCTGTTCTACGCCCGCTCGCCTTACCACTACCTGGAGCACCTGGTGTTTTCGGTGCATTACCACACGGTGGCCTTCCTGGCCTTCCTGATCATGCAGCCATTGAACCTGTTGATGCCGGGCGACTACGTCGGGCTGGTCACCCTGGCCCTGATGATCTACCTGCCGTTTGCCCTCCGGGGCGCTTATGCCAGCTCGAAGCGGGCGGCAGCGGTGAAGGGCATGGTGCTGGCCGTGTCCTACTACTTTGTGGTGGTGCTCACCGGGACCCTGGTGGTGCTGCTGACGCTAGCTTTTCTCTGAGTTCCGCCCGCACGTCGAGAATCTGTTGCCACAGCCAGTTGTGCAGCGGCGAGTTCTCGGTGCGGCGGTGCCGCACCAGCATGTACTCGATGGAGTAGTCCACGTCCGGCGGCAGTTCCAGTGCCTGGATCTTGTAGGCCAGGGTCGGGTTACCCATCAGGAAGGGCGGTGCCGGCATCAGGTGGTCGGTGTTGCGCAGCACCTCGATGGCCGTCATCAGATGGCTGGTTTCGAAGCCGCCCTGCATCTCCTGCACGGTCTCCAGGCGGCGGGTAATGCTGTCGCGGGTCTGGATGAACTCCAGTTCCTCCATATCGGCCATGTACAACCGCATGATCGGGTAGCGGAGGATGTTGTCCCAGCTCGACGGCTGCCCGGTGAGGGGGTGCGCTTCGCGGGCCAGCAGCACGGGCTTGGCCCCACCCATGGCCTCGCAGAGGAACTCGTCGCCGTAGCGGGCGTGCTTGATGTGCACGGCCAGGTCCAGTTCCCCCAGGGCAAGCTGATCCAACTGGTGCTCGACCCGGGTAATGGTTCGCACCGTCAGCCGCGGCGCCAGGAATGACAACCGGTGGATCAGGGGTGGCAGCAGCCAGACACCGATGTACTCGGAAATCGCGATCGTGACCTCGCCGCGGTAGACACTCGGGTCGAAATCGTGGCCGGCCAACAGGTGCTGGATGCCCTGCAGCACGGTTTCCAGCTCGGCGGCCAGATCCAGTGCCCGCGGGGTGGGGCGCATGCCGTGGGAACTGCGGGTAAACAGCGGGTCGTCGAATACCTCGCGCAGCCGCGACAGGGTCTTGCTCATGGCGGGCTGGGTGATAAACAGGCGTTCTGCGGCCCGGGACACATTGCACTCCTCCAGCATCACCTGCAGGGCGATCAGCAGGTTGAGGTCGATGCGTGATAAGTCGCGGGTTTCCATGGGGTGACGGGGCTGTTACTGATATAAATTCAAGTAATGGTATTCATTACGCTAATACATTGGAACTATATCAGGGCCGTCACCATAATCACACCGTCTGGTAATCGAAAGGAATACCCAAATGTTCATAGCAGCAACGTTTGGACTGTATTTCGCTCTTCTCGGTTGGATTGCCTGGGACGAGATTCAAAGCGCACGCTGAGTCCCAGATCTTCGAGAGACGACATCCAGGTCCAACACTAGTTAGATTCAAACCCGCCGCAAGGCGGGTTTTTTTTTGTCTCGCCACTTCTATACTGGTGAGCAAAATCTGCCAAGGACTGCTTATGCGCTTCCTCCTCCTGTGCCTGCTGGCCGTTGCGATACCGCTGGCGGCGGGTCCCATTGAGACCGATACCGACGCCCGCGTGGTGGCCTTCGGCGATGTGCACGGCGCCATCGATGAAGTCACCACCCTGCTGCGGGAGGTGGGGGTGATAGATGCCAGCGGTAACTGGAGCGGCGGCGACACGCACCTGGTGAGTCTCGGTGACCTGGTGGACCGCGGCGCCGGCTCCCGGCAAGTGGTGGAACTGCTGATGAAGCTGGAAAAACAGGCCGCCGCCGCGGGGGGCGCGGTGCACGTGGTACTGGGCAATCACGAGGTCATGGTGATGACCGGCGACCTGCGCTACGTCAGCCGCCCCGAGTTCGCCGCCTTCGCCGCTGATGAGACGGAGGCCGAACGCGAGGCTCTCTACCAGGGGTGGCTGGCAGAGCAGTCGGACATGGACGAAGCCGCGGCCCGCAAAGCCTTCGAGGACAAGTTTCCCCCGGGCTTTGTTGGCCTGCAGAAAGCTTATGCATCGGACGGCCCGCTGGGCAACTGGCTCAAGCAATTGCCGCTGGCGATCCGGGTGAATGACCGCCTTTACATACACGCCGGCGCCAGCTCGGCGATCGTCGAAACACCGCTCCGGGAGATCAACGAGTCCAATCGAGATGACCTGCTGGCCTACATGGCTCTGGTGGAGAAGCTGCAGGGCGGCGGCCAACTGGCCCGCCACGTGGATTTCTGGAATCGACGCGCCTACCTGAATACCAGGGCGGAGGCGATTCTGGCGGAGGACCCGAAGGCGCGGCCGGCGTGGTTTGAGGATTTCCTGGCGCTGATGGCGTTGGAAGATGCTTTCCTGTTCACGCCCGAGAGCCCGATCTGGTACCGCGGCACTGCTTACTGTCATCCCTACGCGGAATCTTTCAATACCGAACGCATTCTCAAACGCACCGGGACCCGCCAGTTGGTCATCGGGCATACGCCTTATCCGAGGGGGGCAATCTCGCGGCTGGACGGGCAGGTATTGAGGCTGGACACCGGTATGCTCAAGTCCGTGTACAAAGGTGTGCCGACGGCCCTGATTGCCGAAGGAGGCGAGTCCTGGCTGCATTACGTTGGCGGGGAAAGCCGCGCCGAACCGCTGGTGTTTGACCGCAGTATCTCCCAGGAGCTGTGGAAACAAAGCGACGCCGAGCTCGAGGACCTGCTGCGCAACGGGGAGATCGTCAACATCGAAGACATCGGCACCGGTGTCACCAAACCCAAGCGCCTGACCCTGCGCAGGGGCGACGGGGAAGACTACGCGGTGTTCAAGTACGAGGACACCGACCCGGGCCTCGAGAGCAAGCCGCGCTTCGTGCCGCGCCGGCACAACGATTCCGATCGCTACCAGTATGATATGGCCGCCTATCGCCTGGATCGCATGATCGACCTGCAGATGGTGCCGGTGTCGGTGCTTCGCAGCGTGGACGGCGCCGAGGGCGCGGTAGGTGCCTGGCTGCCCAATGCCATCAACGAGCGTGACCGGGCAGAGCAGGACGTTTCCTTCCAGGGTCACTGCGCCAAGGATGAGCAGTACCGGCTGCGCTTTATCTTCGATGTGCTGGTCTACAACGAGGACCGCAACCTCACCAACATCATGTGGACCAAGAAGGACTTCATGCTGCGCTTTATCGACCACTCGCTGGCCTTTCGCAGCACCGAACGTCGGCCCAGGCAGTACCGCAAGGTCGAACTCCGGGTGTCAGACCTGACGGCGCGCAAGCTGGAGGCGCTGGACGAGGAGACCCTGAAAGCGGAGCTGTCCGAGTGGCTGCACCCGCGCCAGATCGAGGCGATCATCGCCCGCCGCGACCTGATCCTCAGGGAAGCGCTGCGAACCGACCCCTAGGTCGTAATCATCCGCTGACGACGCGTAGCTTGGGCCGCACCGCGGCGGGCGCCCGCTCGCTGGCGGGCAGCTTGCCAGCGGTGGGCCTGGCCACTGCGGTGGGTTTCTTCACGGCGGCCTTTTTGGCCTGCGGGCGTTTGACGCGCGCTTTTTTGGCGGCTTGCTTGCGGGCCGCCGGCTTGTTGGCCGCCGCCTTTTTCTTCGCCACAGCCCGCTTTGTCGGCGCTTTCTTGCGTCTGGTGGCTTTCTTCTTCGCTGACGCCTTGAGGCCCCCGGCAGTGGCGGCCGTGTACAGCTCGTTCCAGGATTCCCGTACGCACTGTATGTAAAACTCCGGGTCCGGCATAATTTCGCGGTCGCCCAGCACGGACAGGTTGACCCGGTGGGATTGGGTAAACACCGTATGGAACAGGCCGACACCGGGGGTCAGCAGGCCGAGGCCCTGGTATTGCACCATGCGTGCCCCGGCGCAGAACAGGTCGAAGTTGGGTCCGGGAACGTTGGTGATGACCGTTGAGACGTTGAGCGGTGACAGCCGTGACAGGTGGCGTTTGGCCCAGAAGCTTGCCGCCGCCCGGGTAATGGCGGGGTTGAGAATTCCGGCGGCTTTGATGGTGTCCAGCAGGGGGCTGGCCTGGCCAAACTCTTTGCCTTCTGAGGTACTGATATGGATGGCCTTGAGGCGTTCCAGGGGGTTGCTGATGTCGGTGTGCAGGCTCGCGAAAATGGAACCCACCTGGTTGTTATCTTCGGTCATGGCCCTGCGGGTGCGCAGGTTGACCGGCAGGGTGGCCGCCAGCGCGCCCTCCGGGGTCTCGTCCTTGGCGGCCAGGTAACGCGCCAGCGCGCCACCCACCACGGCCAGCGCCACGTCGTTGAGTTTGACCCCAGTGAGGTCCTTCACCTGCTTGAACTCATCCATGCTGAAGTTGGTGGCCTCAAAAATCCGGTAGGGACCCACCGGGCCGTTGAAGCGGGTGCGGGGCGATTGCACGTCCGGCATGGGAATCTGCTTGCGCATGATCTTTACCGCGAAGGCCCCCAGGTCGCGGCCCAGGGTGAGGGCGCCACGGGCCATGCCGATACTGTTCTTGACGTTGTTGACCGCCGCCCGGCCCAGTAGCTCAGCGCTGGTGGGGTCGCGGTCCACCAGTAGTGGCAGGTCCTTGCTGTCTTCCTCGGGTCTGGGCTTGGCGTCCAGGTCGTGCAGGGCCGCCATGAACGCCGCGCCGCCGGCACCATCCACCAGGGAGTGGTGCATCTTCGTGTACACCGCGAAGCTGCCGGCAGGCAGGTCGGAGATATTGTCCAGGCCTTCAATCACGTAGCACTCCCAGAGCGGCCGCGACATATCCAGCGGCCGCGCGTGAAGGCGCGCTACCTGAATGCAGAGCTGGCGCCAGTCGCCGGGTTGCGGCAGGGCGATGTGGCGCAGGTGGAACTCCACGTCGAAGTTGGCGTCTTTTATCCAGTAGGGGCGGTCAAGACCGCCGGGCACTTCCACCAGGCGGGTGCGGAACAGGGGCAAGCGATTCAGCCGCTGTTCGAAGTTGGCGATCACCTGCTTGAAGCGGACAAAGCCGCCCGGCGCTGTGGATGGGTCGTAAATCCCCAGTCCGCCCACATGCTGGGGTGTATTGCCCTGTTCCAGGTTGATAAATGCGCTGTCGAGAATGCCAAGTTGTTTCATGTGGAAGGCCTCTGGTGCGAATCGCCGTTATAGGCTGCTTTATAAAGGTTTTGCAAGAGTTCCAGGCCAATCAGGGGGCAACGGTATACTGCTGGCCATGACAATAGTATCCAGATACTTCCCGGCGGCCCTGCTGCTCCTTTGTCTGCCGCTCGCCGCGGCAACGGCGCAGGCTCGCAACCCTGACTCCCTGCCAACGCCTTTTGGGGTGCGCTTTCACGCCGCGGATGTGCCGGTGGCGGAGCCGCTGCCGCCGCGCCAGAGCACGCCCGAAGAAGATGCCTGGGAGCAGCGGGTGCGCGAGGTGGAGTACCGCAACGGACCCTACGGTCAGGGGATCGCCGAAACCCTGCTGGATGCCGGCAACTACTTTGCCAGCCGCGGCGATTTCCAGAGTGCCCTGTCCTACTGGCGACGATCGGTACACCTGGTGCGGGTGAACGAGGGCCTGTACAGCCCGCTGCAGCTGCCGGCCCTGAATAGCCAACTGGAAACCTACCTGCGCCTCGGTGATTACGAGGCGGCCGACGGTGTGAAGTCCTATCTCTTTTTCCTGGCCCGCCGTCAGCACCCGCAGGGCGACCCGGCGTTGATGGCGGCCACGGTCGACTGGATCGAGTGGCGCCGCCAGCAGTGGCTGCGCTCACCCAACGCCGATGAGCCGCGTCCACTGCTGACACTGTGGCGGCAGCTCGACCAGCAGACCCGGGAGGACGACACCCGCACCCTGGCCCTCGAGGAACTGGCGCCTCTGACCCATGCGCAGATCGACCTGCTGTACGTGGTGAGTGCCGAGGACTTCGGGATCGACCGCGAGACCGAGATGATGCTGGGTCGTGGCGCTGCCAATGCCGATGCTGCCCTTGACCTGGACAGGGCGCAGATTCAGGCCCTGCAGGACTCTGCCTACCCCCGCGGTCGCAAACGCCTGGAGCTGCTGCTGGAGCGCGCAGCGGAAGCCGGGGACCTGCTCGAGCAGGCCCGTGCCCACCGGGCGCTGGGTGACTGGCATCTGTGGTATGGCAGCAGCAAGCGGGCGGCTCCACACTACCGCGATAGCTGGCGGCAGCTCGATGAACTGCAGCGTCTGGATTTGCAGCACACCTGGTACGGTGCACCGGTGGAACTGCCCGCCGGCAATATCATGTGGGCGCCCCGATCGCCGCTGGAAGGCGATGACAGTGTTCCGGTTGTGGCGCGCTTTGATGTGGATGCCCGTGGGCGCCCTCGCAATGTAGAGAGCGAGCCCCGCGACCCGGAACGGGAGGCGCGCGCGGTCAGGCTGACGCGTTTGCTGCGCGGCAGCCGCATGCGGCCGCGACTGGATGCCGGGGAAATGGTAGACACCACGGCCCTGGAGCGGGAGTACCGGGTGCCCTGAGGCGTTACTTCGGCAGCGGGTGTGACGCGAAGCTGTGCTGCACCGCGGGTGCTTTGCCAGGATCTACAAACACCGTGGCGAGCACCGGCTGGCGGCCGATGACCCAGGTGTAGTGGTCGTGGCTGTTAAGCGTCACGGTGACCTGGTTGATACCGGGCTTGAACAGGCTCTTGTCCAGGTGCAGCCACTCTCCGTAGATGCGCACCCGCTTCTTGCCGTTGATCAGCAGGTGGGCGTGGCCCTCGGCCGTGCCCTCCGGGGCATCCCCGGCCAGCAGCGGTGATTCGAGCTGGTAGTTGGTCACTATCACCTGCAGGTTGAAGCCGTTGCTGGCATCCTCGTGAAGCACAATTTCCAGGGCCGGGTGCTGGTAACCCCGGGGCAGTACCAGTGGCTCGTGGTTGTGCACCATCACGTCCTTGATCGGTTCCTGGGCGCTGGCCAGGCCAGACGCCAGCCACAGTGCCAGCAGGCAGAGGCTGCGCATGCTGTCAGCCGCCCGGACGTGGGGGCATTCCGCCACCACCGCCGCCGCCCATGCCGCCACCACCACCGGCAGCGCAGCTTGCGCCGGCGTTGTCCTGTAGCTCGCCGGCAAAGCGCGGGCCAACCGAGTAAGGGAAGGTGGGGGTCGCCACACTGTCCACAAACTCGATGGTCACGTGGTAGTGGTAGCCGCGCTCGCTGTCACTGTGGCCGTTGTACTGGTCCAGCCAGGCGCCGCCCTGCTGCGCCAGGCTTGAATCCCAGTACCAGTCCTCGAAGAAAAAGCCGGTCGGCGTATCGAAGCTGTTGTTCGACAGCGAGGTAAAACTCCCACTGGTGGTGGGGCCGTTGCCGCTGGCCGCCACGGTACCCGCGCCCGGGTCATACTGGTCCACCAGCAGGCAGCTGCGCACACCGGCGCTGCCGCAGCCGGTCTCGGATGCCGGGTTGTCGTAGTCGCGTGCCAACCAGCTGGAACGGGCCAGCTCACCGTTGGCTTCCCAGGGGCCGTAGATGGGATAACCGTCGGCGGCAAATCCGTAGATAGGCGAATGGCCATTGCCGGTGTCGCCGACCAGGTCGGCGAGGCAGTCGGAGTAGAAGTGGTGGTGGTAGTCGCCGTTGGCGGCATGACCGCCGCAGATGTCAACGTCGTAGACCTCGGCTACCGGTGCCAGGGTTTGCCAGACACCTTCATTCTGGTAGGTCTGGGCATCTGTCCAGTTGTATACGGAAGTGCCGTTCACGTAATAGCCCACCGCGCCGGCTCCGGTATCACAGTCGCTGGTTGTCGGTTCGGGTTGCACCGGGAAATCGATGACCTTGCCCTGGTCGGTGGGGCAGCCGGGGCCCGGCGGCCAGTAGCCATAACCTTCGCCCACGGTACATTCGCGGCTGCTGCTGTTGTAGCCGATATCCTGCCCGAACCGGATGGTGGTGCCGGCTCGAACGGTAGTGCTGCCGCCGGCGAAATCGCTGTTGGCCTGCGGCCGGTTGTTGAGCCAGTCGACCTGGGCTTGGGTAATTTCCACCACGTAGTCGGGAATTCCGGTAGCGCTGACGCGTACATAGCTGCCGTTGTCCTGCACCGACTGCACATTGACCAGGACGCCGTTGTTGCCGTCGCTTTCAATGATGTACCGGGAGCGCTCACCGCTGTCGTTGACGATCCAGGCTTCCACCAGGGCGTTGCCGGTGTCACCACCGGAGTCTCCGCCGCTGCTATCTCCACCAGAATCTCCACCTGAATCGCCGCCAGAATCACCGCCGCCGTCACCGCCAGCGTCGCCGCCCGATCCGCCGCCGGTGAGCAGTTCGCTGATGCTGGTCTCGCTGCCACCACCAATGGCGCTGGCGGCGAGGCTGGTGATACCGGAGTCCTGCAGCAGCGACAGTTGCTCAGGGTTGAGGTAGTAGTCCAGATAGGCCACGTCCTCGTAGCCGATAGTGCCGTTGTCGTAGCCCGGCACTTCGCTGGCGATCACCTGGGTGGCGTACTGGTCGAGGTAGAACAGCACTTCACCCTGGGGCCGGTTCTTGACCTCGTGATAGAAGGTGGTGGTCAGTTCGTTGATGGTGGCGAACCCCACCACGTTGTCGTTGCGGTATTCGAAGAAAGCGGGGAACAGCACGCTGTAATGGCAGATCCCGTCGTCGCAGATTTCCAGCACATAGGGCACCGCATCACGGGTATCCAGGTTCGGCTGCAGGCTCAGCAGATCGCTGAAAAGGGCCGAGCCGTAGAGCAGGTTGGCAAAACCGGCAATGTTGGACGTCGTCACCGTGGCGACCGGCGTGTCCCGATCATTCCAGGTGTAGAGGGAGGCGGTCAGGCCGGGCCCTCGTGGATTGGTGATACACCCGCTCACCAGCAGCGTGACCAGCGCCGCCGCCATCAACTTTTTCATGTGATTTCCCCTGGGCGGCTATTGCTCTGGTGGTTGTGGCGCCCTTATACCCACAAAGGCTACGTGACTATTGCGCCAGTGTCCGTTAGTGGGTGTAAACATTTGTAAGTTCTGCGAGCTGTTTCACACAGTGGCGGCGCCGGGCTCACGCCAGTTCCACAGCCACAGGGAGGCGAGCAGTATCAGCACGCCACCGGTGGCGAGAGCCCAGCCGACGCCGGCCAGGGCAATGGCGCTGCCCAACAGGGCGGCAATCACATTGGCGACACAGAAGTTGGTGGTCAGCAGGCCCTGCACCCGGCCGAGGCCGTGCTCCTCGAAACGGTTGGCCATATAGGCTGGGAACACGCCGTTGGCCAGCGCAACGGTGGCACCGCAGGCCAGGAAAGCCGGGTATAGGGTAGTTTCGCTGGTCAGTGGCAACAGCAACAGGATCCCCGCCAGCAGCAGGCTGGCCCGGCGCACCGTGCCCATGGGCCCAAAGCGGTTTTCCGCCGTGGTTACGGCATACACGCTACTGATGATCATGGCCCCGGTAATGGCGACTGTTCCCCAGCCAATCTGGATGCTGTTGTACTGGAAGCGCTCCACCAGCCACAGCGGGTAGAACTCGTAAAAGGCGTTGAGGCCCAGCGTGAACAGAAAGTGGTAGATCAGCAGCGGCCGCATGGCCTGCACCCGCAGCAAGCCGAGGGAATTCTCCCGCTTCATCGCGCTCCAAAGGCTGCTCTCTGCCGGGGCCAGGCTGGGGGCGGCAATCGCAAACTGCACCACCACCGTGGCCAGCAGGGTCACGCCGGCGGCGATGTAAAAGACGTTGGCGACGCCCAGCACCATCAGGTAGCCGCCCGCCAGCGGGCCGATCAGCCAGCCGGCGTAGTTGACGGCGTACAACAGCGAGATGGCGCGGGTGCGGTTGATCTCCGGGTGCAGTTCCAGGGCGATCGCCCGCGATACCGCGATATTGCCCTCGCAGATGCCCACCAGAAAACGCGCCAGGGCAAACAAGGGGTAGTTCTCGATACCAGCGGCGTAGCCGGTCAGACCGTAGCCGGCGATGGCGCCCAGCAGGGTGATGATGAGCACGGGTTTGCGCCCGTAGACATCGGACAGGGCGCCGATCACCGAGCTGCCGATGATCAGGCCCAGCGGGTACAGGGCCAGCAGCACGCCCAGCAGGATTTTGGGTGGCAGGCCCAGGTAACTGGTCAGCTCACTGGCATAGCTCGGGTCCAGGAACAGCGGCGATAGCACCGGGTAGGGCAGCGCAATGCCGGCGGTGCCCAGGAAGGACACCAGCATGACTGCTATCAGGGTAGAACGCGCTGTTGCCATGTTTTAACGCCGTTGCATATGCCGACAGCGGCGCTTCATCGCGCGCTAGCGGGCTTCAAGCATTCTCCAGCACCAACAGGGCGCCGCTGGCTTCCACCGGTTTTTTCGTGCGCCACTCTACGATCTCGGCGCAGAACTTGTCCTCGCAGCGGTGTGCAATCTCGAAGAACGGTGAGCGTTCCGGGTCCGCTATCACAATTTTCTTGACGCCGGCTTTGACCGCACGCTTCACCAGGTTGTAAACAGGATCTACGAGTTCATCCCAGAAGCAGATGTCAGCGGCGATCAGCAGGTCGATGTCCCTGAGTTGTTTGGTGGTAATTTTCTGGAACTTCGACTGGCGGGTCGTGACCTCCACCCCGTTGGCCGCGGCGTTGGCCTGCAGGTAGGGGAACACGTCCTTGTCGGCATCCACGGAGATGACCTCGGCGTTGAAGCGCCTGGCACAGAAAATCCCGCCCATGCCCCAACCGCAGCCCGCATCCATTACCGTGCGGCAGTGCTCCGGCGGGTGTTTCTTCAGGTAGTCGATCAACAGGAAGCTGGACTTCCACAGCTTGTTACCGTGTATGGAAGGTTGTGCGTCGGTGCGTTTTATGCGACGGATATCCTTGTGGGAAGACGTGAGCATTGTTACGCCGTGAAAGCGATGCTCGGTGCGGCGCTTTGCCATGCCAGATCCTGGGGCCAGTGAAGGAGCGGTGAGAATAATGGGCTTCGGGTGGGTCGTCCAGATGCGATAATCGCGGGACTAAAAGAAGGGGAAGGAAATGCGGCTCATCTTTCTGCTATGGCTGGTCACCTCAGCAAATGCCGCCGTGGCGGCCAACTGCGCGCTGGACCGTGATGACCTGTTGCAGCGCCCCGGGCAGGAGTCCGGTCCCACGGATGTGCGCCTGCAGGTGTACATCAACGATATTGTGTCGATTAACGACGCCCAGCAGAGTTTCACCGGCGATGTGTTCCTGCGTGTGGCCTGGCGTGATCCGCGCCTGGCCCACACAGGTGAAGCTCCCTGCGCCGCCGACATCCGCGCCATCTGGTGGCCGGAACTGCAGGTCATGAACCGCCGCAGCCTGGAGAGAGTCCGCGAACAGCGTCCGCTGGTGATGCCGGATGGTACGGTGGGCATGCCGCTGCGCGGCTTCGGTGAGTTTGGCTACCGGGCGAATCTCAGCGATTTCCCCTTCGACAGCCAGCAGCTGGAGTTGGATATCCTGTCTGCTTACGATGACAAGGCCATCCACTTTGTTTATGGCCCCGAGGATATTGCCCTGGCTCCGCGGCTGTCCGTCGCCAATTTCACGGTGGCACTGGAGGGGATTGAACAGCGCACCGAATACATCACCGCAACTGGTCGCGAACATGCACGCCTGTTGATCCAACTCGAAGCCACGCGGCTGACCGGCTTTTACACCTGGCAGCAACTGGTGCCGCTGTTCCTGGTGGTGTTGATGGCCTGGATCGTGTTCTGGATTCCGCGGGAGCATGTGCCGTCGCGTATTGGCCTGGCGGCGACGTCCATGCTGACGCTGATCGCCTACCGCTTTGCCATGTCCTCGGTGCTGCCACCCATCGCCTACCTGACCCGGCTGGACCTGTTCATGATTGGCGCTTCCGTGGTGGTGTTTTCGGCGCTGGCCCTGGCTGTGGCCGTCACCTACGTGATGGACTTCAACGAAGCCCTCAGCGAGCGCATACATGTGGCGGCGCGCTACTGCATACCGTCACTGCTGGCGTTGATTGCTTGGCTGGCTTTTTTCTCCTGACCATGCCGCGGGGTGGGCGCGGTACCAGATGGGCGATGACCAGGCGCGCTCCTGGATGACCGGAGAATAGAAGGGCTGCTCGGCCGGGTCCAGGCAACAGCGATCGTAGACTTTGCCGATAGCGCCCTGGTCGCTCAGTACCGCATTCATGGCCTCAGCCTGGGCGGCGCAGTCCTCGGCGAAGGGGTTGACCCCCGCCGCCATGCACTGTCGGGTGCTCCAGCGGCAGCTCGGGTTCTCCAGTACTCTCACGTAGTAAAAAGCGTCCTGACCGGCGTCGAAGTCCGGGTCCTGCCATACCGTGCATAGCTGGGCGTGACCGTTTCCGGTCAGGGCGCAGCTCTGCTCATTCACCCAGCCGCGGCCGTCGGGGCTGCCGGCGACCTCGTAGACTTTTTCAAACGTATTGCCCCCGGCGTCGACCCAGCCCTTGATGATCTGCAGTCGCTGCAGGTCGGTGCCCGGCAGGCCGCGGCTGCCGGCGTCCTTGGCGGCTGATACCAGGAAGCGAGGAGGGGTGGGGCCGGCGTCGATCACTCCGCCCATGGGCGTGCCCGCCCCATAGGCCTGCTCGATCATATCCCCCGCCGCGCACAGGTCCGCCGACAGTTCGCTGCCGGCGAAGAAGCGCAGCAGCGGCCGGGTGCCGCTGGTGGCATAGGTTTCCCGCCTGCGCATTGCCTCGAAGATGGCGTCGCGGCTGTTCTCTTCCGCCCACACCACTGCCAAGCCGCCGGGGTTGTCGAAGAAGTGATCCTGCAGATTGCGGTAGCCGGAATCGCGCCGCCCCAGGTGGCCGGTGTAGTTGTCCTCCTCGGCGCCGCCGGGGGTGGCCGAGTGGGTGTCGGTAGAGCCGATAAAGCCAAGCATGAACGGGTTGATGCCAGTGTCTCGTCGCAGCACCAGACCGTCCTTCAGCACGTTGCGCACCATGTTGCGGCGCGCGAATTCGTCAATCGGCACCGGCGCGGCCTCCTTGCTGCGCACCTCGCCGTAGACGGTGCCCAGCATGGACAGGTTGTCGGCCACCACCTGCTCAAAATCGCAGAGTTCGTCCTCGGTATCCACGCCCAGGCCCGCCAGCCGGTCGAAACGGCACTCCGAGGCCGCCTTGTGCTGCACCAATTCCACCAGTGGCTCGAAGAAGCGGCGCTCGCGCGCTTCCTCCGCGTTGAGCGGGTCGGGGAACATCATACCGCCGCTGAGGTTGGGGTTGTGTGGAATGGCCATTACGTCGCAGCCGGTTTCCGTCTCGATGCACTGTTCGCGCAGGCGTTGCCACAGGCCCTGGAAGTTGCGGGTGCCGGTGTCGTAGGTGGAGATCGCCGTGTTGGTGACCTCGGCGTTGCGGAAGATCACGTTGCGGTGCAGGTTGTTGTAGTTGGGAGCGTCGGTGTATTCGTAGCCCACGAAGGTGGTAAAGCTACAGTCGCTGCTGCGGTCGTAATAGTCCTCCGCGGCCGCCTGGATCTGCCCCCAGGCTTCCCGATGGGCGGCATCACAGTCTTCCAGGGTACACACGAAGGATTGGTCACGGTCCTCTCCCGGAGTGCCACCGGTGACCCCCAGTTTCTGCCAGTAGTTGAGTGCCAGGAACTGGGAGATAAACCACTCGCTGCGGGTCAGCATGCAGTAGGGGAAGTAGTAGCCCAGCTTGTCGCTGTCCTGGGTGCAGAGCTTGATCGGCCCGAGAAACTCCGCGTGATCGGTGACCGCCGTGAAATCCAGCGGTCGGCGCAGTTGCGTGACCACGGTCTGGCCTGCGTCGGGGTCAGACAGAGTGATCGCTTCGCCGCGGGCAAAGCGGTAGGCCGCCGAGGGGTCGTTGCGCTGGCTGGAAATGTAAGAGTCGAAAGACAGGCTGGTGTGCACGTGCAGGTCGCCGAACAGCGGGATACGGGTGGCAGTGTGGTGGTCGCAATCCTCGCGGGCTTCCGTACGCTCAAGGGCCTGGCCGGGTAGCGCAAGCAGTATCGCCAGCCACAGGGCAGACCGGAAGTAGTTCACAGATTTGTCTCCTCGTCGCCGGTTCTGTGAGCGGGTTCCGGGATGGTACCGCCGGCGCTCCGTAAAGTGTGAAACCCCTCACGCTAATCCTTGCGAGTGCTCACTAAAATGAACCGCAAGGAGAACAGATGTATGCAAACAGCAAGTATCAGTGAGCGCAACGTGGAGCTGGTTGAGAAGAACCGGCCCCAGCAGCAACGTGCCATAAAGACCTACGAGGCGATTCTCTCTGCCACGGGAGAACTGCTGCGTGAAGTGGGGCTGGAGCGAATCTCCACCAATATCATCGCCGAACGTGCCGGCGTGACGGTGCCGGCCCTGTATCGGTATTTCCCCAACAAGTACGCGGTGCTCAATGCACTGGGCTCGCGCCTGTTGGGCGCGCGCAAGACGGTGTTCGAGCGCTGGCAGGAGGATCGGCTCAACGGCCACGGCCCCTATGCCATGCTCGAGAGCCTCAACGAACTGCTGTTGGGCGTTTACCGGGTCACCCGGGATTTCCCCGGCGGTGTTGAGCTACTGCATGGTATGCAGGCCATGGCGCCGCTGCAGAAAGTACAGCAGGAACACGACTGGATGATCGCGCGGACCTTCGCCGGCATCTGGGCGGACCTCAATCGCGTGCAGTGCACCGAGGAACTGGTCAGCAAATCGCGGGTGGCCGTGGCCATGGGCTTTTCCGGCATCCAGGTGGCGCTGGAAGACCCGGACATGAGCCCGGACGTGGCCCTGCATGAAGGCGCCCAGGCGCTGCGTGCCTACCTTGAGCACGGCGTTATGAAGGGCCCCCGCGGCGTCAACTAGGGCGGCTATTCCCCAGTCCTGAACTCAGCCTGAACAGTGGTTTGCCCCGCGCGGGGCAGGCCACTATTATCTCTGGTTTCCCAACGATAACTTCAAGAATCAAGGAGACCCGCAGATGGCTGAAGCCGAACGCAAGGACACCCCTGAACAGGCCGAATTCCGGCAATACTGCCGAGACTGGCTGGCGGAGAACTCGCCGCCGGAAACCGACGTACGCCTGCCGCTGACCCCGCTGGAAATCATGACCACGGATCAGTTGCACTATCTGCAGGACTGGCAGAAGAAGGCCTATGACGCGGGCCTGGTCGGCTGTGACTATCCGGTGGAAGTGGGCGGCGGTGGCCGCAACGACTGCCAGCGCGTGGCCAATGCGGAAATGCAGGCGGCCAAGACGCCTTTCTTCCCCAATGTGATCGGTCTCGGCATGGCGGCGCCCACTGTGTTCTACCACGCCCAGGAGGGCAAGGCGGCCGAGCTGCTGCCCAGGCTGTTCTCCGGTGAGGACATCTGGTGCCAGGGCTTCAGCGAGCCGGGTTCCGGTTCCGACCTCGCCAGCGTGCAGACTTTCGCCGAGCAGAAGGGTGACAAGTGGATCATCAACGGCCACAAGGTATGGACCTCGCTGGCCCACTTCGCCGAGTGGATGATCCTGCTGCTGCGCACCGACAAGTCCCACAAGTACGAGGGCCTGTCCTACTTCGTGGTGCCGATCCGCGAGGCGCTTGGCAAGGGCGTGACCGTGCGCCCGCTGATCAAGATGACCGGCGAGACCGGTTTCAACGAGGTGATCTTCGACAACCTGGAGGTGGACGACAGCTACCGCCTGGATGCGGTCGGCAAGGGCTGGCAGGTGGCCATGACCACGCTGGCCCACGAGCGCAATGCCGGCCAATTGGTGACTCCGGCCGCCGGTGGCCGTGTGCAGCAGCGCGAAGGTGAGGCTCAGTCCGGCTTCGGGGCCATGAGCCTGGTGGACCTGGCCAGGAACAGCTCACGCAATGGCAAGCGCGCCGCTGACGACCCGGTGATTCGCGATCGTATTATGCAGGAAGTCATCCGCGAGGAGGGCTTCAAGCAGTGCCGGCGCCGGGCCCGCGTACAGGGGCTGATCGATCATCCCATGCGTATCCCGTTGCAGCACAAGCTGCGCCAGAGCGAGCTGATGCAGGACATGGCGCAGTTGGCCACTGAAATCGAGGGCGCCGCCAGCTCGCTGTACATAGCCGATGAGAATGCGCCGGCCAACGGCCGCTGGCCGCTGGGGCATATGAATTCATTCGGCTTCACCATTGCCGCCGGCACCAGTGAGGTGCAGCGCAATATTCTCGGCGAGCGGGTCCTCGACCTGCCCAAGTCCAAGTAAGCGGGGGGGAACAACAATGTCACAACCGCAAAACTTCGGCTTTGGCGAAGAGGAAACCATGCTGCGGGATTCCGCGGCCAAGTTTTTTGCCGACAATCTGCCGGTGGACCAGCTCCACGCCCTGGTGGCGGACGAGTCTGACCCACACCGTGACCTGGGCGCCAAGTGGAAGCCCGAGCTTTGGCAGCAGATGGTCGAACTGGGCTGGACCATGCTGGCCGTGCCCGAGAGCGCCGGTGGCCTGGGCATGAGCTCGGTAGCTGTGGCGGCCCTCTGCGAGGAGGCCGGTCGTGCCGCCTTCCCGTCACCGCTGCTGCCCACCATCAACAGCACTTACATTCTGGCCGCCTGCGATACGGTGGCGGCCAATGCCGCCCTGGAATCCATTGTTGGCGGCGCTGCCGCCAGCCCGGCCCTGGTCAACGCCGCGGGAAGCTGGCAAGACGCCGACACCGATGTTGAATTTGCTGACGGTAAGCTGACGGGTACCACGGCCTACGTACAGGATGCCCAAAAAGTCAGCCAGTTCCTGGTGAAAGCCAGAAGCGCTTCCGGCCTTGGCCTGTACTGGGTGGCCAGCGATGCCTCTGGTGTCAGCCTCCAGTCCGACGCTATTGTCGACCTGACCCGCGACCAGGCCCGCGTGAGTTTCGACGGTGCGGAAGCCGTGGAAGTCAGCAGCGATGCACTGGCGGTACTCGAAAAAGCCATGCCCGCGGTATGGACCATGGTCGCAGCGGATATGGTAGGCGCCGGTGAATGGGAGCTGCAGACTACGGCGGAGTATGCCCGCACGCGCAAGCAGTTTGAGCGGGAGATCGGCTTCTTCCAGGCAGTGAAACACCCGCTGGTGAACGCCATGGTCGATATCGACCAGTCGCGCTCGCTGGTCTATAACGCCGCCTGTGCCCTCGACCATGAGCCTGACAAAGCCGCGCGCTTTGCCCATATGGCCAAGGCTTCGGCCAGTGACATGGCGATCTTTGTGTCAGGGCGTGCCGTGCAGTTCCACGGCGGTATCGGATTTACCTGGGAGTGCTATGTACACCTGTACTTCAAGCGCCAGAATCACAACGCCGTGTTGTGGGGTGACGGTGCCTGGCACCGCGCGCGCCTCGCTGACCTGTTGATGGGCGCCGCCGCCTGACTTTCCCCATGCCCTTTCCGGCCCGGCTGTTCGCCCGGGCCGGCTTCACCGCTTCACTACCGGGTTTGCTTGCGGGCAACAGCCGCTAGATGGTGGGCGGTTCCGGCTCGATGTAGTAGTCCTTGAGCCACTGCTCGATGTCGATCTCGTCGATCTGTTCGGGCTCGAGGAATTCCTCGGCGTATTTCAGGTAGTGCCTGGACAGCAGGAAGATGCGCATCAGCTCGCCATCCAGCTTGCCCTGTTTGACCATGTCGCCAAGAATGCCCAGTGCCACGGACAGCTTCATCGGGCCCTTGTAGGGCCGATCCGGCGCCACCAGGGCCTCGTAGATGTCGGCGATGGCGAGGATGCGCGATTGCATCGGCATGTCCTTGCCTTCGATGCCATTGGGGTAGCCGGTGCCGTTGAGGTGCTCGTGGTGGGCGCCGGCGTAGAGCGGCAGGCGCTTCTGCTTGCGCGGGAAGGGCAGGGCCATCAGCCAGCGCCAGGAGCGGTCGGCGTGCAGATTGATGGCATCCCGCTCGGTCTGGTTGAGGGTGCCGCGACTGATCAGCAGGTTTTCCTTTTCCCAGCTATCCACCAGGGTGTCGGGCTCGCTGGTTTCTTCCACGGATTTCACCAGGGGGTAGCCGTGATCCATGACCACGTCTGCCTTGAAGTAGCGCTGCACCGGGATGGACGACAGTTCCTCCACCAGGGCGATGGTTTCATCACTGACAAACTCACCGCCGCGGTTGGCGGCAAACAGCGACTTCAGCTTGCGCGAAAGGGTCGCTTTTTCGGCCTGGAACTGCTGCTCTATCAACTCCAGGGCATTGTCGTCGGCACCTTCTCTTACCGCCTTCAACTGCTGTTGCAGGGTCTCGATGCGAGCGTCCTTGATGCGTGAGCTGAAGCGGTCACAGATCAGCTCGAAGCGGTCCATGACGAACTGCAGTTTCACCTGTTTGGAGACGATGTGCTCGGGTGTGGTGATCTTGCCGATGTCGTGCAACCAGCCCGCCAGCCGCATCTCAGCCATTTCGTCTTCGTCGAAGCGCACCTCGGCATACAGGCCCTCATCCCAGGCGCTCACCGATTCGGAGATGGCCTCGCCCAGGGCGGCGACCCGGCGGATGTGGTTGTAGGTGTGCGGTGATTTCTCGCCGAGACCCTCGGCCAGCACTGTCACAAAAGAGTTGAACAGCACAGACTGCTCGTCGATCAGGCGCTGGGTAGTGATTGAAGCGGCCGCCGGGAACGAGATGGATTGCACCAACTCGATGTCTTCCCGCGAGAAGGGGATGATCTCGCTGCCTTCACCGCGACGATTGATAAGCTGCAACACCCCAATCATATTGCTCTCATGATCTTCCAGCGGGATCACCAGCATCGACTGGGAGCGATAGTTGTTGGCCTCGTCGTAGGCCCGGGTGCCGTCAAAGGAGAAGCCCTCAGCGTCGTACACGTCGGCGAAGTTCAGCAGCTCGCGCTGGTTGGCGCAGTAGGCCGAGACGTTGGCGAGGTTGGGCTCGCCGTCAATCTCCAGGGGTACCGGTGGCATCATGTCGATGTCGTTGCCCTTGAGAAAGGTGTTCATGGTTTCGTTCTGCAGCGCCACGAAGCGCAGCTCGCGATTCTCCACCCGCGCCGGATCGATTGGGTCGTTGGCGAACTCTTCGTGCAGCATGTAGATGCTGCCGCCGTCGGCGTTGGTCAGCTTGCGAGCGGTGTTTAGGGTGATCTCGAGAATGTTGGCGACGTCCCGCTCGCGGGTGAACGACACGCCGGCCCGGGTCACCAGATCCAGCTTGCGCCGGTTCTCAAGGGTGGCGAGCTGCTCCACCGAGAGCAGTTCGCGGAAGTGGTCGATGCCGCCCTCCTGGTGGAGGATGTCATCGACAAAAGCCTGCAGGTCCGAAGACAGGATTTCTGTCAGGTCTGGCCTGGGTTCATTGTTGGTCTCGCTCATGATGTCGCCTGCCCTGGCGCGCGGATAACACGTCATGAAGTGTAGCATTTGTGATAGGAATCCCACCCGCTTGAAAAAAATCACCTGTGCTGTACACCGAAATGTCTGAGCAGCGTTAAGCAGGGTTAAAATCAAATAAGTCTGCGCTGAACGGGGCAGTCCATGATTCGACAACTGGTGATGCTGAGCTGTGCCTGCCTGCTGGCCGCCTGCGAACAGGTGACGGTCAACGGTCCCGTGGGTGGCGCCACCATTACCGTGACCGACCTGCGCAGCGGCGAGGTCATCATGACGGGCGAACTGAGCAAGGATCTCGCCGCCGTCGAATCCGACCCCAACTTCGTCGCGGTGGATGATCTCGCCTACCTGCGCACCCTCGGGCAGTTCCAGTTACACCTGCTGCCGGTGGATCCAGGGCGCTGGTACCTGGTCAGCCTGGATGGCGGTTTCGACTACGACGTCGACGAAGATCAACTGGTCGACGGCAACCCCAGCACCGTGCTGGGACCGGTGCGCGGCCTGCTCACCGGCGCCCAGATGAAAGCTACCGGGCATATGTTCGGCTCGCTGAGCGAAGCGGCCTGGCAATGGGTGCGTGAGCACTACACGGTCATGAGCGACAGCGAACTGGCGTCTGCCCTCGACGAACTGGCCGTCAGCCTGGTGCTGGATGTCTGGCAGCCGGAGCTCGGCACGGTGGATTACGCCGACCTACTGGCCTGGAATCCACTGTATTACGACACCAGCCTCTACAAAGGCTCGCTGCCGGCGCTGGAAGATATGGAGGATGCCATCGCCGCGGGTGCGTCGGATGCCGAGCGCCTGGCTATCGTCAACCAGATGACCACGCTCAGCGTGCCGGTGGGCGCTGCCGATGCCTGGTTCCGCGAGTCGGTATCCCCAGAGGTATCCCAGGCTACGTGCATCGCCTGCCACAACGCCAACGGGATTGCCGCCAACACCGAGCACGTGCTGGCGTTCACCAGTGAAACCGGTCATCTCGACACCAATGTGCAGATGTACAGCGAGCTGGTGGCAAGCTTGGGTGTGGACGCCATCCTCGCCAAGGCCACCGGCGTCGGCCACCAGGGGGGTGCGGTGCTGACAGTGGAAAGCCCCGAGTACGCCGCCCTGGAGATTTTCCTCAGGCTGTTGGACGGGGAAAACAACGGCGGTGTTGAAACCGCCGACCTGTTTGCAGGCCTGGAGCTGGCGGGCCCCGAGGAAACCCTGCGGCGCGCCTCCCTGCTGTTAGCCGGTGAGTTGCCCAGCGACTCAGACCTGGCCGCAGTGGCCAGCGGTGACGAAGACACCCTGCGTTTCATGATTCGCCTGTTGATGCAGGGGGAGGGCTTTCACCAGTTCCTGATCGAGGGCGCCAATGACCGCTTGCTCACCGACAAGTGGATTGAAGACACCCCGGTGGATGTGTTCTTCGAGCCCTTCTACCCCGACCTCGTGAACCGGGCCGCGGAGCTGGGTGACAGCGGCCAGCAGCAGGAGCTGATCAAACTGGTGCTGGGCACCTCCTTCGGCATTGCCCGTCAGCCGCTGGAGCTGATCGCCCACGTGGTGGAGCAGGAGTTGCCCTACACCGAAATCCTCACCGCGGATTACACCCTGGTGAACCCGCAGCTTGCGTTGGCCTACCGCAGCGACGTGAGCTTTGCGGATGACAGCGATGTCGACCAGTGGCAGGTGGCTACCGTGCAGGGCTATACCCGCACCGACCCGTCTACCATTTACGAGGAGGCGGACGTGATTGGCGCCTATGTCTCCGGCGGCCTGGCCACGGATTATCCCCAGGCTGGCGTGCTCAATACGCCGGGATGGCTGGCGCGCTACCCATCCACGGCCACCAATCGCAACCGCGCGCGCTCGCGCTGGACCTGGTATCACTTCCTGGGCTTCGATATTGAGCGCTCGGCGCCGCGCACCACCGATGCGGATGCGTTGGCGGACACCCATAACCCGACCCTCAACAACGCGGCGTGCACGGTGTGCCATGAATCCATGGACCCAGTGGCGGGTGCCTACCAGAACTACGGTGACTTCGGCTTCTACAAGGACCAGTTCCTGGGCCTGGATTCGCTGCCCTACCTGTACAAGCGCGATAACACGCTGGAACAGCCCTATAGCTTCGGTGACACCTGGTACAACGATATGCGCGAGCCTGGCTTCGAGGGCCTGGTATTCAGCAATAGCCAGAGTACCTTGCAGGATCTGGCCCAGACCCTGGCCGCGGACTATCGCTTTGCCCAGGGCACGGTGAAATTCTGGTGGCCGGCGCTGATGGGGGAGGAGGTCGCGCTGGCACCGGGAGAGGAAACCGACGCCAACTACGCTGAACAACTCGCCCTGTTCCAGAGCCAGTCATCGGCGGTGGATGCCTTCGCCGACGGGTTTGTGCTGGGTTCCGGCGGTGGCGCGCCGTTCAACCTCAAGGACCTGCTGGTGGAGATGGTGATGAGCCCCTGGTTCCGGGTCGACCGGGCCACCGATGAGGCCGCCGATGATGCCACGCTTCGCAGCCTGGGCACCGGCAAGCTGCTGACACCGGAACAGCTTGATCGAAAAACCGAGGCGGTCACCGGGTTCCGCTGGTATGAGAGTGAGCTGTACGGCATCGAGTCCTCCCAGCTTACCGACCAGTATCGACTGTTCTACGGAGGTATCGATTCCGACGGTGTCACCCGGCGGGCCACGGAAATGACTTCTTTGATGACCACCGTGGTGGAAGCGCAGCCCCTGCAGATGGGCTGCGTGCTGGTGGCCATCGAGTTCCAGTGGCCGCGGGGTATCCGGGATATCTTCACGGAGGTCGAAAAATTTCAGCACGAGAGCAATGCGGAGGCGGCGCTGCGCGCCCAGTTGGTGCGCCTGCACAATCGTTTCCTGGGGGAAACCCTGGCGGAGGATGACCCGGAGATCGACCGCGCCCTGGCGCTGTTCACGGAAACCCGGGCGGCGCGCATCCAGAACGGCTACCCGGCGGCCCTGGATGCCAGCGACCAGGAGTCCTGTCCCCTGCAGTTTTTCGATACGGCCGACTGGGATCTTTCTGACCCCCAGCACAGCATGAACACCTGGATCAGCCTGCTGATCTACTACATGACCGACTATCGCTACGTTTATGAATAAGTGCGCAAACAAGGGGATAAAGCGTCGCGACCTGCTGAAGCTCGCCGGCTGGTCCGCCGTCGGCGCCAGCCTGCCACTGGGATTTCGCAGCTACGCGGCGACAGAGGGTTATACCGGCCCGCTGTTTATCTGCCTGCAGGTGGACGGCGGTTGGGATGTCACCAGTTTCTGCGACCCGAAGATGAACGTGCCGGGTGAGGACGAGATCAATCACTGGGCCAACACGGCTGAGATCCAGCAGACCGGCAATATCCAGTACGCCCCCTTTGCCGGCAACGCGGCCTTCTTTGAGAAATACCGGGACGACATGCTGGTGATCAACGGTATCGACGCCCAGACCAACTCCCACAGTGCCGGCGTCACCCACACCTGGAGCGGACGCCTGTCGGAGGGCTACCCGACGGTGACTGCGCTGGCCGCCAACGCCTATGCCGGCGATCTGCCCATGGGTTATGTCAGCGGCGGCGGCTACCAGGAGACTGCCGGGCTCACACGCTACACCACGCTGAACAATCCCGATGGGCTGCGGGACCTGGTCCTCGGTAACGTGACGGCCTGGAATCCCGACCAGAACTACCGCTACCAGGAAGACCTGGACCGCATTAAGTCGTACCAGCTGGCTCGCCTGGAGGCCCTGATGGCCAGGGAAGGCCTTACGCCGCGCCAGCGGCACGGGCTGGAGACCTATTACCAGGCGCGGCTGAGCCGCGATCAACTCACCGCTTTTGCCGAAAACCTGCCGGCTCAGGGGGAGTTGCAGGACGAGATTGAGGTGTTCCAGGGGCAGCGTTCCACCATGCTGCGACAGGTGCAGGTGTCACTGCTGGCCTTCCAGTCGGGGGTAAGCATGGCGGCGGACCTGTTCGTGTCGGGTTTTGATACCCACAGCGACCACGATGCGGAGCACGAGCCCTCGCTGACTCACCTGACCGAGGCCATCGACTACCTGTGGACCTACGCCGAGGTGCTGGGCCTGGCTGATCGAATCACCCTGTTTGTTGGCTCGGACTTTGGCCGCACCCCCCGCTACAACTCCGGTGACGGCAAGGACCACTGGCCCATAGGCTCCGCCATCTTCATGCGCAAAGATGCGCCCTGGGGCAACCGGGTGGTGGGCAGCACTGATGAGCTGCATTTTGCCCGTAAACTCGAACCATCCACGCTGGAAGTGGATGAGGTGGGTGGGCGTCATATCTATCCGGGCGATGTGCAACGGGCCATGCGCGTGCTGGCGGGCGTTGACCAGCACCCCGATGCGCTGTCGTTCCCAATCAACACCGGGGAATACATGGACTTCTTTTCCTGAGCCAGGTGGCCGTGAATCGATTCCGGCTCGGGAGTGACCCGTAGTCACTGGATACACTGGACGAGGTCGAGGCGTTATCGACTCTGTCACATGAACTCGTTAGAATCGCGCCCGTTGTTTCCATCCGATGTTCTCCTATGTTGTATCGTTTCCTTTTACTGCTGGCGGCGGCCCTCGGCCTGGTCGCTTGTGAGCAGGTCATCAATCGCGGCCCGGTGGGGGGCGCTACCATAGAGGTCACACGACTGCGCGATGGCGCGCTGCTTTACACGGGCACTACCAGTACAGTTGCCAGCGTGGTCGAAGCCCAGGGTGAATCTGCCTGGGCCTCATACAGTAACGCTGCTCGCCTGCAGAGGCTGGGCCGGCACGTGCTCCCGGCGACACTCCCGGTGGAGGCGGAGGCCTGGTACCTGGTCACTGCCCGCGGCGGCAGCGACTATGATCCAGACGAGGATGGCGTACTCGACAACGAAACCGGCGAGCCGGTGCAGGGATCTATCCGCGCCTTGCTCCGTGGTGCGCAGATCGGTGCCACGGGGGTGGCCATCAGTCCACTGACCGAGACGGCTTACCTGTTCGTTGCCAACTTTGTGGACGACATGACGGATGATGAGCTCGCCATTACCCTGGACGAAGTGGCGGCCGACCTGGTGAGCGACGCAAACAACAGCGGCGTGGTCGACTATCAGGACCTGTTGTATTCCAATCGCCTGTTGTTTACCGATGCGACCCTGCGCCTGCCATCTGCCGGCCTCTCAGCCCTGGCGTTTGCCATTCAGGTTGGCACGCCCGATGAGGGACGCCAGGTGTTGGTCAGGGGGGTGACATCCCGCAATGCACCCCGGCTGGTGGCTGAGGCAAGGTATGCTGCGGAGATCCACCAACCGATCATCAGCAGGCTTTGTGAGAGTTGTCACCTTGAAGGTGGCCTGGGGGCGCGAGCTTCCAACAATGTTGTGGTGCGCGATACCGATCCAGACTATGCCCGCAAGAACACTGAAAACTTTCGCCTGCTGGTGTTCAGCTTTGGGGTAGAGGGTGTGCTGGAGCGCGCCCGCGGCATCGGTCATGGTGGGGGAGGTCTGATCTTTCCCTCGGACCCCGAGTACGACGACTTTGAGGCCTGGTTGAATCTGCTCTAGCATACGGGTTTTTGCGGTGGAGGCCTCTTGCACACTTTCCTCCTGCTGGTCATCGCCCTCGGCGGCGGAGACTGGTCGTGCACCGAAACTGAAGGGCTCTGGGATTGTCGCCCCACCCAGGCACTGCCTGCGCCACGCCGGGTAGTGCCACCGGCGCGTCCGGTGACCGCGCAGTCCTCGCCACCAGTTGCTCCACTGGCAGCGCCCCAAGAAGCGCCGCGAGAGGTGCCACAAGAATCGCCACAAGAATCCCCACAAGCTGTGCCGCAGGTGCCCCCGGCCACAGCCCCGGCCCTCACCGCACCGGCGGCGCCTGCCTCGCAAGCAGCAGAGCCGTCAGCACCGCTGCCGCCCGATAGGCCCCCGAGTGAAGACAGCGCGCCACCGGAGGTATTGGCCGCGTTCATCGTGCAGATTGGTGCCTACCGCCTTCGTGAGGAAGCCCAGCAGGCAGCGGACGCCCTCGGCTATGCCGATCTCGCTATTGTGCCCACGCAACGGGATGACAAGACCTGGTACGTACTGCTGCTGGGTGCCTTCCGGACCCTCGATGCGGCGCGCGCCGCCGGCGATGCCTACGAAACGCGCACGGGCGGCAGCTACTGGGTAAGAACCGGGGAGGACTTGCAGCAGTCGTTGAGAAAGGCCCAGCCGGCTACTTGATGTGCTGCTTCAGCAGCGCCAGGGTCGCCTCGATCTCCGCCTCGTCCATCACGCCTTCCTGGAAGAACAGCACCGTGCCGCCGGCATCCATGATGATCACCGCGGCGTCCCTGGGGGCAAGAGTCCAGGTGGCCTGGCCGAGACCGTCTTCATCCAGAACGATGGTGGACTGGGGGTATTTCTTCTTGTTCGAGCGCACCTTGCTTTTCACGAAGCCGGACGTTCCCCACAGCGCCTGGTCAAGGTTGAGCACGGTGGTGACATGAATGCTGCCGTCCGGCAGCTTGTCCTCCAGTGCATCGGTAAAGGCCTGGGTCTGGTCGCGCGCAGCCGTGGTGGCGGCGAGGTACTGAAGAATGTGAGGCTTGCCGATGCCGGCAGTGGGCAGCTCCCAGTCCTGATAGCTGAAGTCCTCGCCATCATAGAGCAGTTCCCCCGGCTCGTTGATGGCCAGCGGCGACAGGGGTTCACCCACCGTGACATCCGCTGCACTGCTGGCCAGCGAAACCGAAAGCAGCGTGATGAGAAAAAGGAAGTGCCGGATCATGATGTCATCCTCCGCGGACAACTATAGCCGATCCGGTGAAAGTGAGAAGGGCGGCCGGGGCCGCCCGGAAATATCAGGCGGCGTCCTGCTCCAGCAGGGAGCCTGAGTCAGCAGCGCTGATGGAGATTTTGCGGGGCTTCATGGCCTCCGGCAGTTCACGCTCCAGTTCGATGTGCAGCAGGCCGTTCTCCAGCCGGGCGTCGATCACCTTGATGTGCTCGTCCAGTTGGAATTTGCGCTCGAAATTGCGCTCGGCGATGCCCTGGTACAGGTAGCTACGCTCTTCATTGCGGGCCTGGTTGCCGCTGACGGTCAGCGTGTGCTGCTCGCTGGTAATCTCCAGCTCGTCCTGGCTGAAGCCGGCGACCGCCATACTGATGCGGTAGCGGTTTTCCTCGACCAGTTCCACGTTGTAGGGCGGGTAGCTGGGCTTGCTGTCAGTGGCAGCGGCGTCCAGCAGGCGCGCCATGCGGTCGAAGCCGATCGCGGAACGGTACAGGGGTGAAAGATCCAGTGAAGTTCTCATCATGTAGTCCTCTAAATATCCTCTAAAAAAGCAATATCAGTGAGCGGACCTCATCGAGCATCCGCTGCCGGAGATGTGGGGATGGCTACCGGGTTTTCAAGGGCTGTGGTCGCTTCATATAGACTGGCGTCGCAGGTGTTCAGGAAGAAGGCATGACCAAGCCGCCACCCGGTTGCCAGGTGCGACCGATTCGAGAAGCCGACATTGAGGCCTTTTGGAGGCTGCTCGAATCCGTCGCTTCCGAGCGAAATTTCCTCGGCAGCACCCGGGCGCCGCCACGGGCAAGCGTGCGCGACTTTGTGCTGGAGCACATTGCTCGCCGCCAGCCCCAGCACGTGGCGGAACTGGACGGGCAGTTGGTGGGTTGGGCGGACATCACGCCCAGGGGCCAGGACGCGACGCGGCACATCGGTACCCTGGGTATGGGTGTTCATCGCGAGCTGCGCGGTCACGGCATCGGCCTGGCGCTGGTGCTGAGCGTGATCGATGCGGCCTGGCGCCTGCAGCTCAAGCGTATCGAGCTGGAGGTTTTTCCCGACAACGCGGCCGCTATTTCACTGTATGAGAAGCTCGGCTTCGAGCACGAAGGCCTCATGCGGATGGCGCGCCTGGTCGACGGGCACTACCGGGACGTTTACCGGATGGCGCTGTTACACCCGGACATCCACCCCCGGATATCCGACCCTGATATCAGAGCGCCGGGTGAGGAATGAGGCCGCGCTCCGCGAAGTCCGAAAAGCTGAACTCATAGGCGCCGCCGCGAGGCTGGGCGCCAAACCAGCAGCGCTCGCCGTCCAGCACCAGGTGCCAGGCCTGCACATCGGCTTCCTGGCGCGCGGCCAGGGCGGCTGGGTCCAGCACGGCCAGGTTGCTGCCACGGTAGCGGCAGGAGGGGTACCAGATGGCCTGTACCCCGGCCTCGCGCGCAGCGGATCCGAAACGCTGCGGTGCGGACCAGTCATCACGCCGGGTCAGTGTGGACCTGATGTCTGCAAAGGCCCTATCGCCGAGATCTATACCGTGCCGGGTCGCCACCGGCACCCGGTAACTGGAGCGCTGGTCGCGAATCACGGCGAGTGGGCCCAACTCGGCGGGCCCGGCGCGAAACAGCCAAAGGTAGACCGCAGATTCTGCAAATGCCGTCTCCAGTTCCAGGGCGCCGTAGAAGATGCCGCGTTCGAACTCGCTGCCAAAGCGTGAGCCATAGGGTAGCGGTGGGTAGCGGAAGGGCGTGAACAGCAGGTAAGACAGCCCGACAAGGTCGTCAGCCAGGGCGGGCTTGGCGTCTTCCAGCAATTCTTCCAGGCGTGACTGTTCCGCGCTGCTGCTGGTGATGGCGGCGGTGGCGGCAATCTCCTGGGTCTCTACCACACGCCAGGCATCGGATCGCCGGGGGCGTGCCAGCCCCCTCAGCTCAGATGCGTCCACGCATGGCGTCTAGATAGCGCATCACCATCACGATGCCCTCGAGCCTGCCCAACTGTTCGAGCGGTGCGGTGTCCTGCAGGTGGCGGTTCGGCGTCTCCAGCCAGTGCTGCATCTGCTCACGGTTGCCACCGAGGATGGCGTACAGGGCCCGATAGATACGAATCAGCAGCAGCGCCAACTCATAGTCTTTGCCGCTGAAGCTGGCGCGGTCGCCCCGGGCACGATCCAGCTTGGACGAGGAGATACCGAGAATCCCGGCCAGGGCGCGATTGCTGAGCCCCAGCTCCGCGGCCGCATTCAGCGCGGCGCGGGTGACCAGTGTACGGTCTTCGACAGTGGATTCAGCAGGGTCCATGGCTTCATCAAATGATGTGTCATTGTGAAAAATACACCAAATACTGATAATTTGCCAGTGATGGCGTGCACGGAGTTCCCATGCCATCTTTACCGGTAGCAGATTGGCAGGAGAGCGTGTCAATGAACCAGAGCACAAGCCTGCGCTGGCAGCTACAACTGGCGGCGCCCTGCGACGAGGTGTACCGGCTGCTCAGTACTGATGGGGGACGCGAGAGCTTCTGGGTGGAACACAGCGAGCGGGCAGGCGACCAGTTGCTGTTTTCCTATCCCGGTGGTGAGCAGTTGGCGGCCCGGGTGCTGGCGGAAGACCCGGGTCGGCTATTCGTGATGAGTCATTTCGACGGCAGCAGGCTGAGTTTTACCCTCAGTGAACGGGACGGGGGCACCCATCTGCTGCTCGAGGAAACCGGGCTGACTCCGGAAAACTACGTGGAAAACCGTGCGGGCTGGGTATCCGTGCTGATGGCGCTGAAGGCGCGGGCAGAGCATGGGATTGACCTGCGCAACCATCATCCGGAGCGGCACTGGAGCGCCGGTTACCCGGACAATTGACTATCGACGCCGGCGCCGCGGCGGGTTCTTCGGCAGGCCGGTGTGCTGGGTTTTGAAGGGCCGGGCCGTGCCAGGCCGGCCAGTCTTGCGTTGTTGCGCGTTCGGCCCGGGCTGGCGCGGTGGGATGAGTTGGTGCTGGCCGTAGCCAATCAGCTTTGCAAGTCCCATGTCTTTGAGCGCCTTGCGCAGCATCGGCCAGTTGTCCGGGTCGTGGTAGCGCAGGAAGGCCTTGTGCAGGCGCCGCTGGCGCATTCCCTTGACGGTGGGCATGGCCTCGCCGTCGCGGCGGATGCGGGATAGCGGGTCGCGGCCGGAGTGGTACATGGCGGTGGCAGACGCCATGGGGGAGGGGTAGAAGGTCTGTACCTGGTCGGCCCGGAAGCCGTTGCGCTTCAGCCACAGGGCGAGGTTCACCATGTCCCGGTCGCTGGTGCCGGGGTGGGCGGCAATGAAGTAGGGGATCAGGTATTGCTCCTTGCCGGCTTCCTTCGAGTACTTCTCGAACATGGCCTTGAAGGCGTCGTAGGTGCCGATGCCCGGCTTCATCATCTTTGAAAGCGGGCCATCCTCGGTGTGCTCCGGGGCAATCTTGAGGTAACCGCCGACGTGATGGGTCACCAGCTCTTTGACATAGGCCGGGGTCTGAACTGCCAGGTCATAGCGCAGACCGGAAGCGATCAACACCTTCTTGATGCCGGGTAGTTCACGGGTGGCCCGGTATAACTCCACCAGCGGCATCTGGTCGGTGTTGAGATTCTTGCAGATGCCGGGGTAGACGCAGGACAGCTTGCGGCAGGCGGCTTCGATCTCCTTCGACTTGCAGGCCAGTCGCCACATATTGGCGGTGGGGCCGCCGAGGTCGCTGATTACGCCGGTAAAACCCGGGGTTTTGTCGCGGATGTCCTCCACTTCCCGGAGGATGGATTCCTGGGAGCGGTTCTGGATGATGCGGCCCTCGTGCTCGGTGATCGAGCAGAAGGTACAGCCGCCGAAGCAGCCGCGCATGATGTTCACTGAAAAGCGAATCATCTCCCAGGCGGGAATCCTGGCATCGCCGTAGCGGGGGTGGGCGACCCGCTGGTAGGGCTGTTCGAACACCCAGTCCATCTCCGGTGTGGTCAGCGGGATGGGCGGCGGGTTCAGCCACACTTCGCGATCGCCGTGAGCCTGCACCAGGGGGCTGGCATTGTAGGGATTGGTCTCCTTGTGCAGCACCCGGGAGGCGTGCGCGTACAGCACCGGGTCGTCTTTGACCTGCTCATAGGAGGGAATGCGAATCACCGTCCTGCCTGAACGCTTGAGGCTGGATTGTCGCGGCACCAGCTTGATGGGCTCGGGAGGAATTTCCTCCTCCTGTGTTTCTTTTGCCGTGTCGCAGGTCGCCGGCGACTCCATGGCGTAGGGGTCCGGGTGGGCATCTACCGGCCCCACCGGGTCCACGTCGCTGGAGTCGATCACCCGCCACTCGTCCGGTACACGCTTGCGCACAAAAGCGGTGCCGCGCAGGTCGCGAATCTGGTGGATGGGTTCCCCCGCCGCCAGCCGGTGGGCCAGGTCGACGATAGCGCGCTCGGCATTGCCGTACAGCAGGATGTCGGCGCGGCTGTCGAGCAGGATGGAGCGGCGAATCTTGTCGCTCCAGTAATCGTAGTGGGCAATGCGGCGCAGGCTGGCCTCGATGGAGCCGATCACCAGCGGCACGTCTTTGTAGGCTTCCCGCACCCGCTGGCTGTAGACGATCACCGCCCGGTCCGGGCGCTTGCCGCCGACATTGCCCGGAGTGTAGGCGTCGTCGTTGCGGCGCTTACGATCGGCGGTGTAGCGGTTGATCATGGAATCCATATTGCCGGCGGCGATGCCGAAGAACAGTTTGGGCTTGCCCAGCGCCTTGAAGGGCTCAGCGCTGTCCCATTCCGGCTGGGCGATGATGCCCACCCGGAAGCCCTGGGCTTCGAGCACCCGGCCGATCACCGCCATGCCGAAGCTGGGGTGGTCTACATAGGCATCGCCAGTGACGATAATGATGTCGCAGGAGTCCCAGCCGAGCTGGTCCATCTCTTCCCGGCTCATGGGCAGGAACGGGGCCACACCAAAACACTCCGCCCAGTACTTGCGGTAGTCATAGATCGGGGTGGGAAGGGCTGGCGCGTTCACGGGTACCTCGTGGACTGGCTCGGTGTTGACTCAGCTTGGCTCCCTGTCCGGGAAGCGGTCGCCGCAGTATTTGCAGTAGCGGGCGTCCAGGTCGTGGCCACTGCGTTCACAGTTGCGGCAGTTGATACGGGATTTCTCCCGCCCGATCTCCTGGGCCAGCTCGGCGGTGATTATACCCGTTGGTACCGCAATAATCGCGTAGCCAATCAGCATGCCGCAGGCGGCGATGGTGCGCCCGAGAGCGGTGTGTGGCACCACGTCGCCGTAACCCACCGTAGAGATGGTGACGATGGCCCAGTAGATGCTTTCTGGGATGCTGCCAAAGCCGTTGACCGGCCCCTCGATCACGTACATCAGGCAGCCGAATATCGTCATTAAAACCAGCATCAGCGAAAAGAACACGAAGATCTTGCGGCGCGAGTTGCTCAGTGCGCGCGCCAGCACATTAGCTTCGCTGAGAAACTGCAGTAGCCGCAGCACCCGGAAGATGCGCAGGATGCGAATCAGGCGCACCACCAGCAGCGAGTTGGCGCCGGGGATGATCATCGCCAGGTAGGTGGGCAGTATCGCCAGCAGATCGACAATGCCGAAGGCGCTGACTGCATAGCGCTTGCGGTTGGGCGAGCACCACAGGCGAGTGAAGTACTCGACGGTAAAGATGATGGTGAAGCCCCACTCGATCTGCAGGAACAGCTCACCGTAGGCCGCGTGGTAGTCGGGTATGGAATCGAGCAGCACCACGGTAACGCTGGCGAGGATCAGCGCGATCAGCGTGAGATCGAAATTGCGCCCCGGCCCTCGGGAGGTGCCGAATATGACGTCGTAGAACTTCTTCTGCAGCGCGGTTTGTTCTCTGACCATTTTCAGGGATTCACATGTGGTGTGAGATCGGTGACAGTGTCCAACAGGGGGACAGTTTACTTAATTCCGTGGTGAATTAAGTAAACTGTCCCCAAAACGCAACACGCGTATCCATCGCCAACGCCCGGAGATTTGATGTGAAACTCGACCAGTACCAGGTCAGTGCCTTCAGCCAACAGCCCTTTGCCGGTAACCCCGCCGCCGTGGTGCCGCTGGAATCCTGGCTGCCCGACAAGACCATGTTGGCTATCGCCGCCGAGAACAACCTCTCAGAGACCGCCTTCTATCTACCTGAAGCCGACGGCTTCGGCCTGCGTTGGTTTACCCCCGAAGTGGAGGTCGAACTGTGTGGCCACGCTACCCTCGCTACCGCCCACGTGCTCTTCAACGAGCTTGATCACGCCGCCGACAGCATCCGCTTCACTACAAAATTCTCAGGTGACCTGTTTGTGTCCCGCGATGAGCGTGGTATCTGCATCGATCTGCCCGCTCATGCCATCCACGAAACCGATATCCACCCGGCCATCGGTGAGGCGCTCAACGGTGTGCCCAGCGCCGCCTATGCCGCGCCGTCCTGGGTCTACCTGTTCGACAGCGAAGACCAGGTGCGTGCCCTGGCCCCGGACTTCCGCGCCCTGCTGGTGGCTTCGGACCTGCCGGTGATCGTCACCGCGCCAGGTGATGAGGTGGACTTCGTGTCGCGCTTCTTTGGGCCCCAGGTAGGGATAGATGAAGACCCGGTCACCGGCTCGGCGCACTGCGCGCTGGTGCCGCTGTGGGCGGGAAAGCTGGGCAAGACCGAACTGACTGCAAAGCAGCTATCAAAGCGCGGCGGCGATCTGCTGTGTGAGCTGAGAGGTGATCGGGTATTGCTGCGCGGCCAGGCGCTGACATTCCTGCGTGGCCAGATCGACGTCGACTAGTCCGCTATTGCATGCCCAGAATGCTTAGCACGGTCTCGCGGTAGGCGTCGCTGATCGGGAGTTCGATATCTCCAATCTCTACATCCTGGCGGGTGACAGCACTGATGCGGGCCTGGTTGACGAGGTAGGAGCGGTGTATGCGCAGGAAGCCGGGGCCCAGCTTCTCGGCAAAGCCACCCAGGGTGCTCTTCACGATATGGCGCTGGCTGGGTGTGTGGACTTCCAGATAGTCCTTCATGCCGCGCACGTAGAGAATGTCTTCTCGCCGCAGGCGGATGTTCTTGCGGTCCACTCGGATGAACAGGTCATCCGCAGGCCGCTGCGGTTCAGGCGCAGTGTCCTTCGCACCATCCGCCTGGGCCAGGAATCGCTGTATCGCCTTGAAGAAGCGTGAAAACACAATGGGTTTGAGCAGGTAGTCCACCGCTTCCAGTTCGAAGCCCTCTACTGCGTAATCCCGGTAGGCGGTGGTGAAAACTACCGCGGGAGCCTGCCCGAGGCTGTGATAAAAATCCGTGCCTTTCATCACGGGCATCTCAATATCCAGGAACATCAGGTCAACGGACCGCTCTTCCAACACCTGGCTGGCTTCGATAGCACTGGCGCAGGAGGCCACCAGCTCGAACTGGGGCAGGTGCGCCAGGTGCGATGCAATCAGCTCGCGGCCGAGGACTTCATCGTCAACGACGATGCAGGAATAAGGTTTTGACATGGCTGATTGAGCACGAGTTGGGCGACGTGTCGCTTTTCATCCTGGGTGATGGTGAGTTGGTGGGCGTTGGGGCACTGCAGTGCAAGCTGACGGCGCAGATTGCCCAGCCCAATGGCATTGCCGCTCCTGCCGGCGTCCGCGGCGCCCGGCGGCACGGAGTTGCGAACCTCAAAACTCAGCTTTTGATCATCCTCGGTTAGCGAAATCGATATGTATTCCTCACGCAAGGATTTTGCCACACCGTGTTTGAAGGCGTTCTCCAGCAGGGTGAGAAACAAAAGCGGCGGTACCTGCTGATCGAGAGAGGCCCGGTTGCTGAACTCGATATGCAGGCGATCTCCGAACCTGAGTTCCTCCAGGGCAATATAGGCCTCGATCATCGCTACTTCTTCGCGCAGGGACACAAGAGGTTCACTGCCGTGGTGCAGCACGTAGTCGAGAATGCTCGACAGTCGCGCCACGGCCTGGGCAGTTTGCGGTGATCGCTTTATCGCCAGGGCATAGATGTTGTTCAGCGTGTTGAAAACAAAGTGCGGATTGAGCTGACTCTTGAGCGCCTCAAGCTCGGCGGCCCGCTGCCGCTCCCGCAACGCCAGCACCGCTCGCTGTTGCTGGTAGTAGTTCACGCCGATCAGCACCGCTGCCGGGAAGGCCAGGTGGGGCACCTTCAGCAACAGAAGGTATTTGCTCAGGTAGGAAAACCCCAGTCGCTGCAGCAGTCCTATATCGGCCAGGTGCTTCTGGTAGTAGGCGCCGTAGGTGGTGGGGTAGGCGTCTTCCAGGTACAGGTAGCTGACCAGGACATTGATTTGTGTGGCGATCACCAGCAGCAGAAGAAACAGGCCGAGGAACCGCAATGGGGCACCCTGGTCGAGCCAGCGCGGAACCAGCAGCCTGACCGCTATCAGGGCGACCAGCATCTGCAGACCTGTGGCCAGCCCTACAACTTCCAGAATCTCGCGTGGGGACGAGTACTTGTGCCATTCCGGCCCGAGATTGACGACGACAACCACAGTCCAGAATATGCCGTAGGCCATCATCTCCCGGGATTTCCAATTGCTCACGGTCGATCCTGGTTCTGCTGTGTCGCTAGCTTAAGTGAACTGGGCGAGCGGGTCGACGGCCTGTCGACCAGTCGGGCACTGCCGTCGATGAACCGGCCGCTACGGCAGACCAGCACCCCGAATCATCCTTTTGCGATATCCGTCGATGTATCCATCGCGCCGGTCGATAAACCGTTCTCACCCGGTTTGCGCCGGCTACCGTGTGTTCACCTTTGCACTCACGGGAATACACCATGTCAAGAGTTTTACTGTTTCTGCTGGCCTTCTGCACAGCGGCCATGTCTCAGGCCAGCGCCGCTGCGGATGCGGCCCATTCCCGGGCGGTACTAGTCACCGGTGCCAGTTCCGGTATCGGCAGGCAAATGGCGTTGACGCTGGCGGAGCATGGGTTCTTTGTTTACGCCGGGGCTCGCAAGGCCAAAGACATCGATGCGCTCAGCGCGCTCCCGAACATCCAGGGCATCCGCCTGGATGTAACCCGCCAGGAGGAGATCGACGCGGCTGTGAATACGGTGCGCGCGGCGGGGCGCGGGCTCTATGGACTGGTCAACAACGCCGGTGTGTTTCTGTTTGATCCGCTGGTCGAGATCAGTGAGCGTGACATGCAGTTTATCTTTGATGTCAATGTATTTGGGCCTTATCGCGTAACCCGCGCCTTCGCGCCGCTCATTATCGAGAGTCAGGGGCGCATCACCACCACCGGTTCGATCGCCAGTGCCTATGCCGCTCGCCTGTTTGGACCCTACAGCATGACCAAGTCGGCGATGGCTTCATATACCGAAGCGCTGGCTTCGGAGATGCGCAAGTTCCAGGTGGCGGTAAGCATTGTCGAGCCGGGCAATTTCCAGTCCGACATCATGCGAAATATGCAGGGTCGCGTGGTTCAGTCCGGCCCTGTTGAAAAGCCCTCCCGGTACGAACAGGAAATCGCGCGCATGGACGGGTTTACCCAGGTAGACCGTTCCCATCATGCCGACCCACAGCCGGTGGCGGACGCGGTGCTGCACTTTTTCACCGCGGATCAGCCCAAGCTGCGCTACCTGGTCACGCCGAATGAGCGAGAGGCGGCGCTGGCAATCCGCGGAACCCTGCGGCGCGCGATCGAGCTTAACCACGACCAGCCGTTCAGCATGAATCGCGACGAGCTGGTTGCGCTCCTCGACAAGCTGCTGTCATCTCAGGTGAGCCAGTGAGTGTTGCGAATAGCTGGCTTGAGAAGCTGACACTGATCAGGCCGGAGGAGCGGCCCGCGACGCTGCTGTCCTTCATGATGGTTTTTATTCTGATGGCGGCCTACCTGGTACTGCGCCCGGTACGCGACGCCATGGCCAGCGACTGGAGTGATGCGGAAGTCAGCCTGCTCTGGAACCTCCAACTGGTGCTGAGTGTTGTGCTGGTCGCCCTGTATAGCATGGCGGTATCGCGTTGGTCGCTGCGCCGGGTTGTACCCGGCGTATATACGCTGTTTGCACTCAGCTTCCTGGGGTTCTGGCTGGCCACGCCCCTGGTGTCTGACGCCACGCTGCTGGAGAAAGGGTTTTATCTCTGGGTGGCGGCCTTCAGCCTGTTCAACCTGTCGGTGTTCTGGTCATTCATGAGTGACAGCTTCGATGCGGAACAAAGCCGCAGGCTGTTCGCCATCATTGCCACGGGTGCCAGTGCTGGCGCCATTGTGGGGCCTGCCATCCCGGCGCTGTTCGCCGGCTACCTGGGATTGGATCGGCTGATGTTGATTGCTGCCCTGGGTGTGATGATGGTAGTGCCGCTGATCCTGGCGCTGCAGCGCATGAATTCCACCAGCCCGCGCGGCGGCCCCGACGGCCCGCAGTTTCCCCGCCCCGCGGAGCGGATCGGCGGGCGCTGGTGGAGTGGCTTTCACGACGTGATCAGCAATCCCTATCTGCGCGCTATCGGGCTTTTCATTCTGCTGTATGTGTTTATCGGCTCGTTCGTGTACTTCATCCAAAAAAACCTGCTGGCCGAATTCAGCCGGGTGGAGCGCACGCAGATACTCAGCGGCGTGAGCTGGTTGGTGAATACGCTCACTTTTGCCTGTGCCCTGCTGGTCACCGGCCGTCTCGTCAATCGCGCCGGGATGGCGTCCACGCTCGCCTGTGTGCCGCTGGCCCTGGTGGTGGGTATGGCGGCTATCGCCCTGGCGCCGTTGATCGTCGTTTTGCTCGCCGTGGACGTCGCGAGGAGGGTCGGTAACTACGCGGTGACTCGCCCGGCCCGGGAGATGCTCTTTACCCAGGTGTCTGCAGACCAGCGTTTCAAGGCCAAGCAGGTGCTGGACGTGGTGGTTTATCGTGGCGGCGATGCCGCCAGTGGCTCGCTGTTCGCCCTGCTCAGCGAGGGGCTGGGTCTGGCGCTGGTGGCGATGGCTGGAATCGGCAGTGTGGTGGCGGGTCTGTGGGCGCTGCTCGGTGTCTACCTGGGCCGCTGCTACCAGTTCGCCGAAGACGGGCGCCCGCGATCCAGTGGAGCGACAGACGTCGGCCCGGCCATGACGGCTCCCAGCCCCTCTTTGACTCACCCTTAAACAGGTATCGAATATGAAAACCCTGCTATTCCCGATGCTCCTGGGCATTTCCCTTCTCCTTGGTCCGGCGCATCTCAGCGCTGCTCAGGACACCCTGCGCGTGGAGGCGGAAGTTGATCAGTTCTTCGACCAGTACATCGCGACCTATAACCGGCGCTTTGATAATCCGCAGGCTGATGCGCTGTTTCAAACGGAAATCGTCGAGCACCTCTATACGCCGCTGCTGCAGGCGCCGCCCGCGCGCCCGCCGCGGGTGCTCGAATCAGCCGAGGCCGTGGGCAGGAACTTCGCGGGATTTGTCGCCATGCTCGAACGCAAGGGCGTGCAGCGGCTGCAGTGGCAGCAGAAACAGCTCAGGGTGCTTTCCTCGACTCAGGTACTGGCCAACAACGCGGCTCGCGGGATTGATGCTGCCGGCAACGTCGTCTACGAGACCGTTTCGATATATCTGGTCTACAAGATCGAAGACCGCTGGAAGATCATCAGCTTCAGTCCCTACGGGATTGAGAACAGGATCGCGCTCAAGTAGGGCATCCGCATCGCTAACGGAGCTGGAGCAGCGGTTCCAGGTGCGGCCAGACGTTGTCCAGGAGCAGGGGCTGGGCGGCCACAGTGGGGTGAATACCGTCATCCTGCATCAGCTCCGGGTTGGTGGCAACGCCGTTCAGCATGAAGGGACTGAGCTGGCTGCCGGTGTCCTCAGCCACCCGGGTAAAACTCTCGCGAAATGACTTCGTGTAGCGGCTGCCGTAGTTGGGCGGAATCTCCATGGCAAGAATCAGCACGCCGGCGCCGGCGGCCTGTGACCGCTGCGCCATACTGACGAGATTGTCGCGCAAGCGGGTGACCGGGTAGCCCCGCAGGCCGTCGTTGCCGCCCAGTTCGATGATCACCACGCTGGGCTGGTGCTCTTCCAGCAGCGCCGGCAGGCGCGCTGCCGCCCCCGCACTGGTTTCCCCGCTAATGCTGGCGTTGACGACCTGATAGCCCGGATGGCTGTCCGCCAGTCGTCCCGCCAGCAGGGCAACCCATCCCTCTTCCAGCGACATGCCGTAGGCGGCGCTGATACTATCGCCCATCACCAGCACGGTTTTACCGGGTGATCCGGCAGCTTGTGAGCTACCTATAATCAGCAAGGGTGCGAGCAAGCACAGCAGGGCCTGGCGCGTGGTTTTTGTGAGGTAGGAATACAGCATGATCAGGACAGAAAATCTCCGCAAACGGGTTCCCCTGGCCGAGGGGGAGCTGGAGATACTGAAAGGGATCGACATCGAAATCAAGGCGCGGGAGTCAGTGGCTATTATTGGCGCCTCGGGCTCCGGCAAGTCCACGCTGCTGGGATTGCTGGCGGGACTGGATGTGGCCAGTGAGGGGGACGTCTGGATCGACGGTGTGTCCCTGGCGGGTCTGGACGAGGACCAGCGCGCCCTGCTGCGGGCGGAGAAGATAGGCTTCGTGTTCCAGTCTTTCCAGCTGCTGCCCAGCCTCACCGCCCTGGAAAACGTGATGCTGCCGCTGGAGCTGCACGGGGTGGCCAATGCCAAGACCTTGGCGCGGAATTTCCTTGAGCGGGTGGGGCTGGCCGAGCGCACTGACCACTATCCCAACCAGCTCTCCGGCGGCGAACAGCAGCGGGTGGCGATCGCCCGCGCCTTTGCCGCCGAGCCTGCCATACTGTTTGCGGACGAGCCCACCGGCAACCTCGACACCGCTACCGGCGCCCATGTCATCGACCTGCTGTTCGAGATCAACCGCGAGCAGGGCACAACCCTGGTACTGGTCACTCATGAACAGCGTCTGGCGGATCGCTGCGACCGCCGCCTGCGCCTGCACGGCGGCGCACTGGTGGGTGAGGAAAGCGGTCACGTGTCCCGTGACGGCCATTCCGGTACGCCCCATTTGCGAGGTGTCTAGGTGACCGCATTGCGCATGCTGTTGCGCGACTGGCGCGGCGGCGAACTCGGTGTGCTGCTGGCCGCCCTGGTGGTCGCGGTGGCCATTGTCTCCGGTATCACCGCCTTTACCACCCGACTACAGAACAGCCTCGAACAGGAGAGCCACCGTTTCCTGGCGGCGGACCGGGTGATCATGGGCTCCCGAGAGCAACCCGCTGAATGGCTTGCAGAGGCGGAGAGGCTTCAGCTCCGTACCGGCCGGGTGCTGACCTTCCCCTCCATGGTTTATGCCGGTGATGAGGACATGGTGTTGGCCTCGATCAAGGCCGCCAGCAGCGAGTATCCCCTGCGTGGGGAGCTGACCATGAGTGCCGACGCCTTCGGCACCCCGGAGCTGCGCACCGAGGGGCCGCCCCCGGGACGGGTCTGGCTGGATTCGCGGTTGTTTGCCCTGCTCAATGTTGCAGTGGGTGACAAAATTTATGTAGGTGATGCTGCCCTGGAAGTGGCGGCCGCCCTGCGCAACGAACCCGACCGCGCCACCGGCTTCCTTGGTTACGGCCCGCGGGTGTTGATGCACATCGACGACATACCGGCCACCAATGTGGTGCAGCCCGGTAGCCGGGTGCGCTATCGCATCCTGCTGGCCGGTGAGGAGCCGGTGCTTGATGACTACGTCGAATGGCTGGAACCCCAGTTGCCCGCCGGCCAGGAAATCATCGATGTCGGCAGGAACCAGCGCGGGGTGGGCGGTGCGCTGGAGCGGGCTGAGTCGTTCCTGCTGCTGGCGGGTAGCCTGGGCGTGGTACTCGCGGGCGTGGCGATCGCCCTGGCGGCACGCCGCTTCAGTGAACGCCACTACGACTATGTCGCCATCATGAAAAGCCTGGGAACAGTCAGCGGCAAGATCAATCGCATGTACGGTTTGAGCCTGCTGTTGCTGGGCGCCCTGGCTACCCTGATCGGCGCGGCCCTGGGTTGGGGCCTGCAGGCACTGTTCTTCACTCTCTTCGCAGAGGCCCTGCCGGTGCAGCCCGGCCCGGCGGGCGTGCGTCCCTACATTGTCGGGGGTGCCACCGCGGTGGTGTGCCTGCTGGCCTTTGCCTGGCCGCCGCTGAGCCGGCTGGGTGGCGCCTCGCCGCTCAAGGTGCTGCGCCGTGATTTACCCAATGCGGTCAGCCGCAGCGCTATCGACAATGGCCTCGGCCTGGGTGCGGTGTTGCTGCTGATGCTGTGGTATTCCGGTGACTGGGCACTGACCCTGGCGGTGCTCGCCGGCCTGGCGGCTTCAGCGAGTCTTGCCGCCACGGTTGCTTTCCTGCTGCTGCGCGGTGGCCGGCTGGCGGGCATGAGGGCCGGCAGCATCTGGCGCCTTGCCCTGGCCAGCCTGCAGCGCAATGGCTCCGCCAATACCCTGCAGGTGGTGATTTTTTCGCTCGCCATCATGCTACTGCTGATCCTGGTGCTGGTGCGTACCTCGCTGCTGGAAGAGTGGCAGATGCAGTTGCCGGAGGGGACTCCCAACCACTTCCTGCTGAACATCGCCCCCGACGAGGTCAACGCCGTGCGCGATACCCTGTCGCAGACGGCAGATCTTGCCGAACCCCTGTATCCGATGGTTCGCGGTCGCATTGTCGAGGTCAACGGCGTGGCACTCGGCCGCAGTGATGATCCGGAAGAGGGCCGTCGCGAGCGCGAGACCAACCTGACCTGGGCGCGGGAGATTCCTACCGACAACGACATCATCGCCGGCGAGTGGTGGGACCCGAACACCGAGGAGGCTCTGGTCTCGGTGGAAGAGGGCATGGCAGAGAGCCTGGAACTGGAGGTGGGCGACAAGGTGCGCTATATGATCGGCTCCCAGCCCCTGGATGTCACGGTGGGCAGTATCCGTCGCCTCGACTGGGAGAGCATGCGCCCCAACTTCTTCATGATCTTTCCGCCGGCGGTATTGCGCGGTTATCCCGCCACCTTCATGACCAGCTTCCACCTGGACCGCAACGAGAAATCTCTCCTCAACCAGTTCATCCGCCAGTACCCCACGGTGACCGTGATCGAAATGGATGTGGTGATCGAGCAGGTGCGCGGCATCATCAACCAGGTCTCTGCGGCCATCGAACTGGTGTTGGTGGTTATCCTCAGCGCCGGTGCCCTGGTGCTGATCGCCGGCGTACAGTCGACGGTAGACACCCGGCTCTACGAAGGCGCCATCCTGCGTGCGCTGGGCGCCCGGCGCGGACTCATCCTGGGCGGGGTCGTTATCGAGTTTGCCGCCCTGGGTTTCTTCGCCGGCCTGCTGGCCACGGTGGCCGCCGAAATTGCGGTCTACGTATTGCAGACCTTTGCCCTGGACATGGACTACAGCCCCCACCCGGAAATCTGGCTGCTGGGTCCCGTCATGGCCGTCCTCATGATCGGTGCCCTAGGCGTCTGGAACTGCCGCCGCGTCGTCTCCAGCCCCCCGTTGCTGGTCCTCCGCGAGCTGTAGCTCTTCGGAAGCTACTCGCGGCAGTGTCCGCTGTTTGAGCTCTGTCGGTCGGGCGCGAACTGGGGGTACATCTTCCCGGACACGCTACAAGCATGACATCCCTGTCCCGCTCGGATGCGGCCATCCATGGCCGCATACGGTCCGGGAAGATGTACCCCCAGTTCCCACCCTTTTGCGATACGCAAACCCACTGTCGAATGGCTGCAACACTCGCCAACCGCCTCTGCATCGCGGTCCTGCGTGAGCACAGGTCTCGAGTAGAAGAGTTTCAGAAAAGGCGTAACGGTCTTTTTGGGCTAGCGCAGAATCCGAATTCATCATATGCCAGCACGTGATTGCCATTTCACGATGGCAGGCTGCTGGCTGAATCCCTGGCAAAGGCTATCGACGTGCAGAAAAACCTGTCTATCAAGCTGGGCGCTATCGCGCTGATCGCCCTGGTGCTGTTGGTGCCCCTGCTGATGGTGAAGGGCAAGATCAATGAGCGCGACTCATACCGCTCGATCGCGAAAGCGGAGCTGGCGGAAGCCTGGACCGCCAGCCAGCGCCTGATGACACCGGTAGTGGTATTGCCCTACACCGTGGAAACCGCCGTTCACCCCAGTGGCTTCACCCTGGGACAGGGCGGGGCTTCCGCGGCCCGACGCGGTCGGGTGCTGGTGTTGCCAAACAGGGTATCGCTGGATTCCTCGCTGGTCAGCGAACGCCGTTACCGGGGAATCTATGAGTTTCCGGTTTACACGGCGTCTGTCCGGGTGTCCGGTGAGTTTGATCCGGGTACGGTATTGGCCCAGCGTGACGCGCTCTCCCCGCCGGATAAGACGGTGTCCTGGGGGCGGCCATTCCTGTCGGTTGTGATAAGCGACCCCCGCGGTCTCGAACAGGCACCGGTCATCCACTGGGACGGTCTTCAGCTTGCCACGCGATCGGGTTCCGGTCTCCCTTCAGCGAGCAGTGGCGTGAATGCTGAGCTGCCGACGAACTGGGCCGACACAGACCAACCCATGTCCTTCGAGCTGGACTTGACGCTTCGCGGCATGGAGTTTCTCGGGCTTATCCCGGCAGCCCTCGATGCCGAGCTGGCGTTGCGAGCTGACTGGCCACACCCGCGCTTTGAGGGAAAATTTCCTCCCTACCAGAGAAGCATCACACAAGATGGATTCAGCGCTCGCTGGAAAACCAACCAGTTCGCCTCCAACTTCGTCAGCCTGGCCGCCGAGTGCGGCAGGGGTAACTGTGAAGAACTGGTCTACCCAAGGCTGGGGGTCAGTCTCATTGAGCCCGTTGATATCTACTCTCAGGCCCGCCGTTCCGCCCAGTACGGAATGCTCTTTGTCGGCCTGAGTTTTATCACCTTCTTCGTGTTCGAGGTGCTCCGCAGCTTACGCATCCACCCCGTGGAGTACCTGCTGGTCGGCCTGGCACTGGCGGTGTTCTACCTGCTGTTGCTCTCCATGGCAGAACACGCTGGCTTCGGTCGAGCCTACCTCATGGCTACCGTCGCCTGTGTCAGCCTGCTGGGTTTCTATCTGCGCCATGTCCTGGACAGCGGCCCGGGCGCGCTGCTGTTCAGCACCGCGCTAAGCGGGCTCTACGGACTGCTGTACCTCATCGTCGATGCTGAAGACTACGCCCTGTTGGGTGGCAGCCTACTGGTCTTCGCAGTGCTGGCTGCGGTGATGATCCTGACCCGCAAGGTCGATTGGTATCGCGTCGCTGAGTAGTCTCGTCGCTACCGCTTTACTCGGCGTGTATGCCCGCCAGGAAGATGCGGACTTCGAGGTCAATCTGGCGGGTCAGGTCGACGTGACGTTCGAACAGTTGTGGCATGTCGACCTTGAGGGTGGCCAGACCGTGGATGCCGGACCAGCCGGCGTTGGCCATGTAATGGTCGTCCTCGTCGCGGAAGATGCCTTTGTCTATGCCGCTGCGCATGATGGCGCGCACCAGTTCGTAGGTGTCGCGGCTGGCCTGGTACAGCTCCGGGTAGTTGGCCTGGGGCTGTAGGGTGGGGCCGAACATCAGCTTGAACAGGTCCGGGTGCTGCATGGCGTAACCCACATAGGCGTGGGCAAAAGCCTTCATCTCCGCATCCGGGTCGTCACCGGCGGTCTGGGCTGCGGCTTCCAGGTCTTCCAGCAGCTTACGGTAGCCGCGGGTGGCCAGCGCCGCGAGCAGCTCGTTCTTGTCCTTGAAGTGCCGGTAGGGCGCGGTCTGGGACACGCCGATGGCGCGGGCCAGGGCACGGAGGCTGAGTTCCTCCATGCCCGTGTCGGCTAGCTGCGCCTCGGCGGTATCCAGCAGCTCATTGCGCAGGTTGCCGTGGTGGTAGCTGCGGGTTGTCGGTTCCGCGCTCAAGGCAGCAGGTGCTGAACGGCGTCCCGTTCTTCCTTGAGTTCGGTTTCGGTGGCGGTCATCTTTTCACGGCTGAAGTCTGACACCTCGACACCCTGGACGATCTCCCAGTCACCGCCGCTGCAGCGGCAGGGGAAGGAGTAGATCAGGCCTTCGGCGATGCCGTAGGAACCGTCCGAGTACACACCCATGGAGACCCAGCTATCGCTGTCGGTGCCCAGCGCCCAGGAGTGCATGTGGTCGATGGCGGCGTTGGCGGCAGACGCGGCCGAGGAAGCGCCGCGGGCCTTGATGATGGCGGCGCCGCGCTGCTGCACCACGGGGATGAACTCAGCTTCGTACCACTCCTGGTCCACCAGCTCGATGGCGGCGGTGCCGTCCACCTTGGCATTGAACAGGTCCGGGTACTGGGTGGCAGAGTGGTTGCCCCAGATGGTCATGTCTTTAACGTCGTTGACGGTCTTGCCGGTTTTCTGGGCAATCTGGGTCATGGCGCGGTTGTGGTCCAGGCGGGTCATGGCCGTGAACTGGCGCGGGTTGATGTCCGGCGCGTTGCGCTGGGCGATCAGCGCGTTGGTGTTGGCCGGGTTGCCCACCACCAGGACCTTGATGTCCTTGCTGGCGTTGTCGTTGATGGCTTTGCCCTGGGTGGAGAAGATGGCCGCGTTGGCTTCCAACAGGTCCTTGCGCTCCATGCCCGGGCCGCGGGGGCGGGCGCCGACCAGCAGGGCGTAGTCCGCGTCCTTGAAGGCCACGTTGGGGTCATCGGTGCAGATGACGTCGGCCAGCAGCGGGAAAGCACAGTCGTCCAGTTCCATGCGCACACCCTCGAGGGCTTCCATGGCCGGGGTGATGTCGAGCAGCTGCAGGATAACCGGCTGGTCTTCGCCCAGCATATTGCCGGCGGCAATGCGGAACAGCAGTGCGTAACCAATCTGGCCGGCGGCGCCGGTCACGGTGACACGAACGGGGGCTTTCATCAAAGTCTACCTCGCGGGAAGGGTGGGTGAGCGCGGTCTGAAACCGGCAACGTTTTCGGGGCGCACATTCTAGACACCAGCCCTTCAAAAAGCTACCGGATCGGCGACGCCGGGAGATTTTAGCGGCAAACTCGCGTAGAATTCGCCGCCGACAGGACTGACCCCGCAAGGGTTGTCAGAGGTAGATCAGTGAGAGACCAGTGAGAGAACTGTCCAAGAAAGAGCGCACGGAATTCAACAAGCTGCAGAAGCGGTTGCGGCGACACGTGGGCACCGCCATCGCCGACTACAACATGATTGAAGACGGTGACAGGATCATGGTGTGCCTGTCCGGCGGCAAGGATTCCTACGCCATGCTGGATGTGCTGATGAACCTGCAGCGCTCGGCGCCGGTGAGCTTCGAACTGATTGCGGTCAACCTCGACCAGAAGCAGCCGGGTTTTCCCGAGGAAGTGCTGCCGGCCTATCTCGATGCTGTCGGTGTGCCGTATTACATCCTTGAAAAAGACACCTACAGCATCGTCAAGGAAGTGGTGCCCGAGGGTAAAACCACCTGTGGCCTGTGCTCGCGCCTGCGTCGCGGCAGCCTGTATGGCTTTGCCCGGGAGATCGGTGCCACCCGGATCGCCCTGGGCCACCACCGGGACGATATTGTCGAAACCCTGTTCCTGAATATGTTCTTCGGCGGCACCCTGAAGGCCATGCCCCCCAAACTGCTCAGCGACGACGGCGCCAACGTGGTGATCAGGCCGATGGCGTATTGTAAGGAGCATGACCTCGCCGAGTACGCCGACTACAAGGCATTTCCGATCATTCCCTGCAACCTCTGCGGCTCCCAGGAGAACCTGCAGCGGGTGCAGGTGAAAGCCATGCTGCGCGACTGGGAGCGCCAGTACCCGGGCCGCACCGAGACCATTTTCCGCGCCATCCGCAACGTGGCGCCGTCCCAGCTTGCCGACACCGAGCTGTTCGACTTCCGCTCGCTCGCCGTCGATCGTGAGCTGCATATGGGCGATGCCCAGGGCATCCGGGTCGTCAATCTATAGTGAGTGCCGCCCAGTCCTCCGCTTCGGCGCTGGTTTCGGTTCGCGGGCTCGGCCTGGAGCGCGGCGGCCGCCCACTGCTCGACGGCCTGGACCTGGATATTGCCGCCGGCGACCTGGTGCTGATCGAGGGACCCAACGGCAGTGGCAAGACTACCCTGTTGCGCAGCCTGGCCGGGCTGTCGCGACTGGGCCTTACCGGGAATATTGCGCGCCATTGCGATGAGCTGCTCTACCTGGGCCACAGGGCCGGTATCAAACAACTGCTGACACCGCGGGAAAACCTGGCCTGGGCCTGCCGCAGCCAGGGCTGGGATGCCGCCGCCATCGATAGCGCACTGGAGCGTGTCGGTCTCAGCGGCCGTGCCGACGTATTCTGCCAACACCTCTCCGCCGGCCAGCAGCGCCGGGTCAACCTGGCCCGTTTGTATCTGTCCTTTGATGCCGGGCGCGAGAATTCCCTGTGGCTGCTGGATGAACCGTTTACCGCCATCGATCGCGACGGGGTCGCCGCACTGGCGGCCACCATGGCCGAGCAGGTTGCACGTGGCGGAGCGGTGGCACTGACCTCCCACCAGGATTTACCGCTGGATACTCCCCTGCGGCGGCTGGTGCTGGGGGGCGGCCCGTGAGTGCGCCATACGCATCGGTCAACGCTTTCCTCGGCGCCTCGCTGAAACGCCAACTGCTGCTGGCCTACCGGCGGCCGGTGGACACCATCAACCCGCTGTTGTTCTTCCTGCTGGTGGTGACCCTGTTTCCGCTGGGCATCGGGCCAGAGCCCGCCCAGCTCGCCGAATTTGCCCCGGGTATCCTGTGGATTGTGGCGCTGCTGGCCTCGCTGATGGCCGCTGAGGGTATGTTCCGCCAGGACTATGAGGACGGCTCCCTGGAGCAATTGCTGCTTGCACCTCAACCCCTTTATCTCGCTTCGCTGACATACACGGCAGCGCACTGGTTGGTAACTGGCCTGCCGCTAACCCTGTTGTCACCGCTGTTCGCCACCATGCTGCAGTTGCCGGTCGCTGCGCTGCCGGTGCTGATGCTGAGCATGCTGCTGGGCACCGCGGTGCTGAGCCTGGTGGGCAGTATCGGCGCCGCGCTCACCGTAAGCCTGAAACGTGGCGGAATGCTGATTTCGCTGATTATCGTGCCGCTGTACATACCGGTGCTGATCTTCGCCGCCGGCGCGGTGCGGTTCGCCGCCGAGGGTTTCGACGCATCCCCCCAACTGCTGTTGCTGGCTGGCATGCTGTCCCTGGCGGTGGCGCTGGCGCCGTTTGCCATCAGTGCCGGCCTGCGGATTTCTGTTGATGCAGGTTAGGTACAACGTGAACAAGCTCGTTATAATCTGGCCCTGTTTTAAAGGTTAATAACCCTAATGTGGACGTGGTTTCACAAGCTCGGTTCGCCACCCTGGATGTACCGTATCTCCGGGCGAATCCTGGCCGTACTGCTGCCGCTCACGGTGCTGATGTTGGTGGTGGGCGCGGTCTGGGGCCTGCTGTATGCGCCCATGGACTTCAAGCAGGGCAACAGCTTTCGCATTATCTATTTTCACGTGCCGGCCTCGGTGGTAGCGCTGGCGGGTTACTATGTGATGGCCATCGCCGGCGCGGTCAGCCTGGTCTGGCGTATGAAAATGGCCGAGGTCGCCATGAAGTGCGCCGCCCCGGTGGGCGCGGCGCTGACCTTCCTGAGCCTGCTGTCCGGCGCCATCTGGGGCAAGCCTACCTGGGGTACCTATTGGGTCTGGGATGCGCGCATCACCTCCATGCTGATCCTGTTCTTCCTCTATCTTGGCGTCATGGCCCTGTACCAGGCCTACGAAAACAAGGAAGCCGCCGGCAAAGCCTGCGCGGTGCTTAGCCTGGTGGGTATGGTCAACATCCCCATCATCTACAAGTCGGTGGACTGGTGGTACAGCCTGCACCAGCCCGCCACCATCAAGTTCACGGAAGAGAGCGCCATGCACAGCTCCATGCTGCAACCGCTGCTGCTGATGATTCTCGCTTTCTATTGTCTATTCACCTGTGCACTGTTGCTGAATATGCGCAGTGAACTGCTGCGGCGCGGCGCCGGCACCGGCTGGGTGCGCTCGCTGGCAGGAGCCGGCTGAAGTGTATTTCGACTCCCTGCAGGCAGCGTTGGCCATGGAGGGTCACGGGATTTACGTGTGGACCGTGGTCGCGGTAAGCGCGGTGATTTGCGTCGGCCTGCTGGTGCTGCCGGCGCGCTCGGCGCGGCGTTTTATCGCCGAGCTGCGCGTGGATGATGTACCTGAGGCCAGGGCTGCACCCGGTGTCAGGATCGAGGAGGTCAACAATGCATCCGGTTCGTAAACAGCGGCTGGTCCTGGTCTGCTTTATCGTGGTGTTTTCCACACTGGCGGTGGGCCTGGTGACTTACGGCCTGCGCGGCAATATCAACCTGTTTTTCCCACCGGCGGAGATCGCCGCCGGCAAGGCGCCGGTGGGCCAGCCGATTCGCCTGGGCGGCATGGTGGTGGAAGGCAGCGTGCGCCGCGACCCCGATTCCCTGCGGGTCGAGTTTGACGTAACCGACTACCAGGCCACCGTCACCGCGGTTTACACCGGTATCCTGCCGGACCTGTTCTCCGAGGGTGAAGGTGTGGTGGCCTCCGGGGTCCTGGATAACAACGGTGTATTGCAGGCCACTGAGGTACTGGCCAAGCACGATGAGAACTACATGCCGCCGGAAGTGGCCGAGGCACTCGCCAACGCCCACGACGAGGCCACCGGATCATGATTCCTGAGTTCGGGCACTTCGCACTCATCCTGTCCCTGGGCCTGGCGCTGCTATTGAGCATCGTGCCCCTGTTGGGCAGCTTCCGCGGCGACCAGAGGGCCATGGCCATGGCGCCCTCGCTGGCCATCGGCCAGTTTGTGTTTGTCGGCATCGCTTTCGGCTGCCTGGTGTGGTCCTTTATCGCCGACGATTTCTCCGTGGCCCTGGTGGCCAATAACTCCAACAGCCTGATGCCCGCGGCTCTCAAGTTTGCCGCCACCTGGGGCAACCACGAGGGCTCCATGGTGCTGTGGATCCTGTTCCTGTCGGGCTGGACCGCGGCCGTTGCGGTGTTCAGCACCGCGCTGCCACTGGTGCTGCTGTCCCGGGTGTTGTCGGTGCTGGGTTTTGTGGCCGTGGGCTTCCTGCTGTTCTCGCTGCTGACTTCCAACCCTTTCGAGAGGATTCTGCCGGGCGTGCCCCAGGATGGCGCCGACCTCAACCCGCTGCTGCAGGATCCCGGCATGATCATCCACCCGCCCTTGCTGTACATGGGTTACGTGGGTTTCTCGGTGGCCTTTGCCTTTGCCATTGCCGCCCTGATGGGTGGACGCCTGGATGCGAGCTGGGCGCGCTGGTCGCGGCCCTGGACCAATGCCGCCTGGGCTTTCCTGAGCATCGGCATCATGCTGGGTAGCTGGTGGGCTTACTACGAGCTGGGCTGGGGCGGCTGGTGGTTCTGGGACCCGGTGGAGAACGCTTCCTTTATGCCCTGGCTGGCCGGCACCGCCCTGATACACAGCCTGGCGGTGACCGAGAAACGCGGCCTGTTCCGCAGTTGGACGGTGCTGCTGGCTATCTTCGCCTTTTCCCTGAGCCTGTTGGGTACCTTCCTGGTGCGCTCGGGTGTGCTGACCTCGGTACACGCCTTCGCCGCCGACCCGGCCCGCGGTGTGTTTATCCTGGCCTTCCTCGGCATCGTGGTGGGCGGTTCGCTGACCCTCTATGCGCTGCGGGCGCCGGCGGTACAGAGTCGCATCGGATTCGAGTGGGTCAGCCGCGAAAGCCTGCTTTTGCTCAACAATGTGGTGTTCCTGGTGGCCACCCTCACGGTGCTGTTCGGCACCCTGTTCCCGCTGATTACCGATGCGCTGGAGCTCGGCAAATACTCGGTGGGGCCGCCTTACTTCAACGCCGTTTTCCTGCCGCTGATGGCACTGCTGATACCCTTCATGGGCGTTGGGCCCACTTCCCGCTGGAAACGTGACGCCACCCGGCGTTGGGTACAGGAACTGGCGGCGCCGGCCATCGCCGCCATGGTGATCGGCCTGGCGTTTCCGTTTGTCTACGGCGGTGAGTTCAACCTGTGGGTGATGCTGGCGGTGATACTCGCCGGCTGGCTGGCGCTGGCCATGCTGCGTGATTTCGCCATCCGGGTTCGCAATGCCTCGAGCATCGGGGCCGGCCTGCGGCGCCTGCCGGCCAGCTACTGGGGCATGCAGGCGGCCCACCTGGGCTTCGCCATCACCGTGGTCGGCGTGGTGTTGGTCAGCCAGTATGCGGTCGAGCGCGACCTCAAGATGAGCCCCGGTGACGTGGAAGAGGTGGCCGGCTACAGCTTCGCCTTCAACAGCCTGGAGCCGGTGCAGGGCCCCAACTACGTTGCCGACGGCGCCAACTTCACCGTGCTGCGCGACGGCAAGCCGGTAGCCGTGTTGCAGCCCCAGAAACGCCGCTACCTGGCCTCCGGCCAGATCATGACCGAAGCCGCCATCGACGCCGGCGTGTTCCGGGATGTCTTTATTGCCATGGGCGAGCCGCTGGAAAACGGACGCGCCTGGGCCATACGCCTGCACTACAAGCCCTTCGTGCGCTGGATCTGGGCGGGTGCTATCGCCATGGCGCTCGGTGGATTCCTGACGCTGGCGGATCGCCGCTATCGGCGGGTGCGGCAATCCGTCACGGCGCCGGCCGGGGGTGGCCTTGAAGCGGCTTAAGCTGTTCCTGCCGCTGGGCCTGTTCCTGGTACTGGGTGGTTTCCTGCTGGTCGGCCTGCGGCTGGACCCGCAGGCGCTGCCGTCGGCACTGATCGACAAGCCGCTGCCGACTTTCTCGCTGCCGGCCCTCGGCCAGGACCGGGTGGTAGACCAGGCGGCGGTGACCGGCGAGGTGTCGCTGTTCAATGTCTGGGCCACCTGGTGTGCCTCCTGCCGGGTGGAGCATCCCTTCCTGACGCGCCTGGCGGAAGCCGGTGTGCCCATTTATGGCATCAACTACAAGGATGAAGACGTCGAGGCCCTGCGCTGGCTGGACGAGTTGGGCGATCCCTACCGCGTCAGCGTTGTCGATGCCGAGGGCAGCCTTGGCCTCGACCTCGGGGTTTACGGCGCCCCGGAAACCTACGTGGTGGATGCCGCCGGGGTGATTCGCTATCGCCACGTGGGGGTGGTTAACGAGACGGTGTGGGCCGGTATTCTCGCGCCGATTGTCGATGAACTCAGGCGCGAGCAGTCCGCCGGGAGCCCGCCATGACCGGCAATATGATTCCCACAGGAGCGCGCGCACTATGCCTGCTGCTGGGACTGCTGTTTTCAAGCGCCACGCTGGCGGTTATCGAAACCTACGAGTTCGAGGACGAAACCCTGCGCACGCGCTTTGCCGACCTGGCGGACGAGCTGCGCTGCCCCAAGTGCCAGAACCAGAACATCGCCGACAGCAATGCGCCGATTGCCGCCGACCTGCGCAAGCAGCTACATGCCCAGCTCCACGCCGGGCGCAGCGACCAGGAAATTGTCGAGTACATGGTGAGTCGCTACGGCGAGTTTGTACTCTACCGGCCGCGGGTAAACAGTGTGACCCTGGTGCTGTGGGCGGCCCCGGCCATCCTGCTGTTGCTGGCAGTGCTGGTGCTGCGTTCCAGTATGCGCGGCCGCGCGCCAGCGGCGCCTGGTACCCTGAACCCGGATGAGCAGGCGAAACTCGATGCGCTGCTGGCCGAAGACAAGGAGCAGTCGTGACTGAAATCTGGTGGGCCGCGCTGCTGTTGCTGGCCCTGGCTTCCGTATTTGTGCTGCTGCCCGGCTGGTTCCTGCGTGAACGCCGTATCGATACCCGTGCCTCCAACCGCGACTGGTTCCTGCAGCGCCGCGCCGAGCTGGACACCGCCGATGAAACCCGCGATTCCGGTATCGGCCGACCCGGCGCCACCGACGAAGCCCTGGCCCAGGACCTGCTGCAGGATGCGCGCCTGCGCATGCTCGAAGAGGCTGACGCCGAGGCCCGTGAGACCGAGCGGGAAGCCGGCTCACTGCCGGTCGCGGTGCTGCTGGGTATGCTGTTGGTGGTATCCGCCGTGATGTACTGGCAACTGGGGGCCGGCGCTGATGTGGCGCTGAAGCGGCAACTGGACGCGGTAAACGAAGATACCAGCGAAGCTGACTACCGGCGCCTGATGCTGGCGGTGGAAGATCGCGCCGCGGCCCGCCCCGACAACCTTTACTACCAGGGCATGCTGGGTCGCTTCTACATGAACGAAGGCGACTATGTGCGCGCCCGCGCCCTGTATCTGGGTCTCTCAGAGAAAGCGCCCAACGACGCCATGGCGGCGGCGCTGGCGGCACAGGCCGGCTTCCTAGCCGCAAACCGCGAGCTGACCCCCGATGACCAGCTGTTGGCGGAGCGGGCCCTGAGCATCAACCCGCACCAGCGCACAGCCCTGGGCTTGCTGGGTATGGCCGCCTTTGAAGCCGGCGAGTATCTCGCCGCCGTGACCTACTGGGAGCGGCTGCTGGTAATGGAAGACCCCCAGTCCGAGTCGGCCCAGATGATCCGCGGTGTGATCGCGCGCGCCAGAGCCCAGGCCTCGCGCGGCGAGCTGGCGGCAGCGCCACCTCATGCCTCGCCGGCGCCAGCCGCCGTCGAGCAGCCGGCGCCCAGCGGGCCGGGGGTTACCCTGCGCCTGGAACTGGCCCAGGGCATGAGTGCTGCGCCTGGCGACACGGTCTTCGTGTTCGCCCGCAACCCCGCCCTGGACACGCGTATGCCGGTGGCGGTCAAGCGCCTGACTGCGGCCCAGCTTCCCGTCACCCTGCGCCTGGACGACGCCGCCTCCATGGCGGGCCAGAAAATTTCCGAGCTCGAGGTGGTAGAAGTGGTGGCTCGAGTCTCTCCCAGCGGCCAACCCGGGGAGCAGCATGCGACCTTCCAGGCCAGCGCTTCCGGCCTGCCGCCGGGTGCCGGTGAGCAGGTACATACCCTGGTGCTCAGGCCAGTCGGGGATTCCTAGATTCGCGCCCGGATTGTAGCGCGCGACTGAATTCTGGAAACTTTCGCAATAGATTCTGGAAACGAATTCAGCCAAAACAACAGTCGCGCACTGATTGCTAACCTCCGATTGGTCGTGTTCGTAGAGTCAGCACCTCAAAGTCCTGGCGCACCAAGCTGATTAGTGTCGCCAATCCGTCCGGCGAAACCATGTGCAGGTCTCGCGCCGAACCGCATAGTTGTTCAATGCACTCCAGCGCCTCGATCGATCTTCTTATCCTCTCCAAATCGGCTAGATTCATCTCTTCGAACTCCTCATCGAAAGTTACAACCCTTGGCGGCACAGCCATCCATTGGCGACCGCTAGAGGGAATGTAAGCCGGTTTTTCATGGTGCTTCGGGATTTGAGCGAAAAGGTGTTCAAAAGAGGCCCGTTTGCCCCTTCCTTGGGGGCAAACCTGCAGGCCAGTTGCCATAGATCAATTCTCGGCACTGCATGCGGTGTGCCGCTCCGCCAACCTGATACTCGTACTCGACCTCGATGACAGGGAAATCTGCGAAGACCTCACGCATGTCGGGGTGGTCGTTGATGCTGACGATGATGACGCCACCCGACCTGGCCATCAGCTCCGCCAGGCGCACGTACTGCTGGTACCCAAAGTCGACGCCATAGCCCTCTGTCTCCCAGTACGGGGGATCGCAGTAGAACAGCGTGTGCGGTCGGTCGTACCGCTCGATGACGTCAGGCCATGGCAGGCGCTCCAGGCGCGTACGTCGCAGCCGGTTCCGGGCCACCTCAAGGTCAGACTCCAGAGTGTCCAGGCCGAGCCTGGATGGCCCCTGTGTATCGGTGCCAAATGACTGTCCAGCCACCCGGCCGCCGAACGCCAGCTTCTGCAGATAGAGAAAGCGCGCCGCACGCTGCACGTCAGTGAGTGTATCTGCGGGGACGCGTTGCAACCGCTCCCACTCATCGCGGCTGGTGATGGCCCACTCGAACTGTCGATAAAGCTCCTGTGAATGGTGCTTAACCACCCGATAAAGGGTGACCAAATCGAGGTTGATGTCGTTGAGCACCTCGCAGGGTGATGGGTCCTTCAGGAAGAAGATCGCGGCCGCGCCGCAGAAGGGTTCGACGTAGCAGTCGTGCTCCGGGAACAGGGGGATGATGTGCTCGGCCAGCTTCCGCTTGCCGCCGATCCAGGGTACCAGGGGTTTCGCCATGACCGTCCTTGTGTGTGTCACTGCCGACGTCTAGGCTTACCTTGCTGTGTGCGCACAGCGGCGGGCCTCGGTTCGGCTCACGTGCTCCTTCACGTGGGTTTGAATGTCTGGCCAGCGGTTCCCGCCGTTGGCCAGTCGCCCGTCTCTCTCAGTTCTCGTAGGTGATCCGCTCCCAGTGCCAGGGACTCGATGCCTGGCTGAATGCGATCTCCCGCTTGTCGAAGCGGTATCCATGACGTCGCCGAAGTTCCAACGCTGACTGTGGGAGACCGTGGAGGTTATCCAGGACATAGTCCCCGCGATCGGTGATCAGGGTTAGCACCGCATGGAAGGTGCCGCTGTCCGTGTACACAGCGGTCACTCGCAGGTGGTCTCGCGTTAACCCGGCATCAAGGAGCACGTGCCTGCCTTTCTCCAGGTCGACCAGCAGAGCCCATAGTTTGCGCAGCGCGTGGTCTTCGCAGTCACCAAACTGTCCACGGACTGCCCATACGTCCGAGAAACCGGAAGTGATCTCATCGTCCTGGCTCTCGATCGCGGCATTGTGCTCCCAGTTGAATTCCACCAGGTACCACCAGAGCGCGTTCGACATCGTCATGCCGAATATCAATCGACACTGCGCCACAGAGACTCGCTCAGACCGCTGCCCGCTTACGACCTGCTGGCAGTGGCGGCGAAGCTCCTCCCATCCGTGGGGAGGGGGTGCATCTCCCAGAGGGACGGCGCTGCGGCTTTCTGGAATCGCGGGGTCAAAGGTGCAGCTAGGGCCGACCACCAACAGTAGGGTCGCGAAAACGACAGAGAAGGCTCCACGATCAAAGCCCATCAGCTTCCCTCCGCGCGGGCTAAGACAAACACCATCGCCTCGGGGGACGTGGATGCCATTTGATCGCGCGCCGCCTGACGTTGGTCGACCAGCTTGCCGCGAGCCGAACGGATGGTCCCTCCATCACCATCCGAGATATCGTTCGGCCCTGGCATGGCCTCAATGGCGGGCAGCGTGCCATAGGCAACTTGTTCTATCCGCGTCTCTCCAGTTGCCTCGTCAACTACCTGCCGATCAACCAACAACTGAGTCTCCTCGCGGCCATCCAAAATGAGCGAGAGCTTGGCGTCCGCCATGGCCGCTTCCTCGTGCGCGAGTACTTCGGCGAGTAGCGTATTGTCAGCGAGAGCGCGATCGAGCATCGTCGCATGCTGGCCAAGCAGATTCTCTGCCTGGGTGAGCTTTGCCGATTGAGCCGGTGTCAGGGTCTTCTCCCCAGCAGCGACCATTCGAAGTATGCGATCCAGTCTCTGCTCATCTTGCTCTGTTAGCTTTTGCCGCAGAGTGGCTTCTGCCCGTCGACGCAGGCGGCCGGTGGGCCAGACTGCCTGGTCGTTTGCCATATCTACCAGGTTCATAGCGAGACCACCTGGACGTCGATCTCTACGTCGAGCGGGGGTGCTACCGCGAACTGGATAATCCAGTCCGTTCCATTGTGTGTGAGCGTGTAATCACGCGTGGCACCGACGTGCTTGCCGACACCATCCAGCTCGACGCGTAGCACCTCGATATTCAGTCCGAGTTCCGATAGCAGGAACTCCGTGACGGTCCCATCTCCTGTACCTGCGTCTATCCAGAATGGTGTCTTTCGTCCAGGGGCAACCGCTAATCGATCTCGTGATACGGCGTCCACCTGTGCCCCGCTCGTTGTCGCGACGAGGCGTCTCCCGTTGCCGGCGGCCAGCGCGTCCGTCGTGCTCGCTTGCGTGAGAGACTCTACGACTGCGCCGTCGATGATGCCGTCAACGTTGTTTCCATTGGCCACCCAGGTGATGCCCGTCAACTCGTCGTGGGCGATGGCGTCGACCTCGTCACCGCCCGTGAGCAGGGCACCATGATCGAGCGTGGCCCGTTGCGACTTGTAGAGTGTCTCGACCTCGCGATCGCTTAGCGCTGCCGTTCCGAAAGAGAGCATCGCGAGACTGTGCGTCCACAGATCGTTTGTCTGGCTTGCGAGGCCGCCGCCTACGAGCAGCTTATATGTTCCAGCAAGCGCGGCCGCAGCGGTGATGTCGAGCGTTGCGCGGAGCGTCCCATCGAGATACAGCTTCAGTTCGTTGCCCGCTGAGACGAGGACCAAATGTCTCCAGTGGTAGAACCCCGTATCGTTCCACTCCGCCGGTACGGTGAGTGTCAAGCCACCACGCGACATTCGGAGCTGGCCTGAGCCGCCACCATTCGATATCGCCAGGCTAAACAGGTGCGTGTCGGTTGTCGGTAGTGACGCCGAAGACTCGATGAGCTGGATCACAGGGGAGTAGGTGGCACCGCCTCTCGCCCAGGCGGCAATGTACGCGTCTCCAAGTCCAGTCAGCTCAGGAATGGTCTCTGATAGCAGATAGTTGCTATCCCGGAAGCCGCGCAGGCCGTGCAGGCCGGAGTTACCGAGCTGGTCCCGAGTCAGTGTACCGAAGAGGTTCACGTGGTTCGCCTGCTCGGACCTATCGGGGACTGACGCTTTCAGACTCATAGACGCCAACGTGGCGGACGCCGTGGACGACGCAGCGAGTTTGGCCCAGATGCGATGAGAGCCCGACTGCGGAGCAAAGAAGCTGATCGCGTGGACTCCCGTTGCGGAGAGCAGATCACTTTCAGCGACCGGTGTAGCGCCAAAGTAGACGCCGATTCGGATCATTCCAGTCAGTGCGGTGACGTCCACTAGAAGCTTGTAGAATCTGCCGCCCACCAACTCCACAAGCTGGGAATTGTTTTCCGGGAACCCGGAGTAGTCATTCAGCGCGATGGACAGCTCGCCGCCGGATATCACGGCTGTCGCTGGTGCAGTGGTGAAAAGCGACCAGCTGCCGTTCCCGAGAGTGAAGTCGCTGTCGAGCAGCAGCTCCGAATCAGAGTAGGATGCGCTGTCGTTGTCGCACGCCAGCATCGCTAGTGGTTTCTTCATCAGCGACGTGCTGTATTCGCTCGTTTTGTATGCGTAGAGGCTCTGGTCAGGAGTGTGGAAATTGTCGAGCAACCAGGTGATGCCTGAGCGCTGCTGGATACCGCCACCGCTGTAGCCGTTGGCGAAGGCGGCAGACTGCCCAAGGATATCGGGAGCGCTTCCATCGTAGGAGCTGTCTGTGCTCCCATGCCGGACGGGAGCCGTGGCTATTGTCGTGTCGGCCAGCGGCAGGGTGGGGAAGGCGACTACGTAGAACGCTTCCCCCGTGATCTCCCGGTCGCCCACATAGAGTGCTCCACGACAAAACTCAACCCACGTGTCTGCCGTCTCCGCGCCCGCTAGGCTCCCAGTGATATCGGCGACAGTTCCGTCCGGATGCAGAATGGTGACGCCTCCCTCGGTCGCGACAGCGAGCGAGGGCTTCCGGTTGCAGAACTTGTCTCGTGGGGCGTCAGCGACCAGAGTGACGGCGATGTCGTTGACCACGCCGTTGACCAGTCCCTGCGTGCTGACGACGAAGAAGACGCTGTCCGACTCGCTGTCCGCTACCTGAGCGTCCTGCCAGTGATAGTGCGCAGTGGTGAACAGATCGGCAAAGTCGTCCGCGAGGTCAACTCGGCACAAGCCGGTGTCCGATCCAACGACGATTACGCCGTTGATGTAGCTGACCACCGTCGCGGCGGAGCCTACGCGGATGTGCCTGTTGTTGCCCTCTATCCAGCGACGCCACAGCCGTGGTTCACCCGAGCTGCAATCGAGAAGCGCCAATCGAGTCCTGGACAGTACGAGTAGCACGTCCTCGTCCTTTGGTGGGTGCGGTGTCCCGGCTCGATGAATCTCCGCGCTGGCCTCCGTCCCCGCCTCGACGTCCGTCAGCTCGAACCATTCTAGACCGCCGTTCCCTGTCCCCTGGTACCAGTCGCCGACGGCCGCGTTGGGTGCCGCTGCGGCGAGCGCAGCGCTTTCGAACTGACCCAAGTACTTCCCGGCCGGGACGGGTTCGTCGTAGAAGCTGTGCCCGCTGGTTGCGTAGACCCAGTCGGGGTTGTCCGCCCGCTGGCCGAAAGCGGCCGACACCAGGTTGTTCATTCCCAACGCTACCGACAACGCGCGTTGCGGGCCAAGCCATGCGCCATCGATCAGGCCGTTTGCATCTGCGAGCGGGATACTCCCTGGCGTAGGCGCCAGCGTCGCCGTCCCGCCGGTCACTACGGCGATCGCGTCCGCCAAGGCTTGCTCAGTGGCCGCGCGATCCGCAGAGACGGCGACCCGGTCCAGCGTGACTTGCAACGCATCGGCTGTCGTCTTGTCACCCGCGCCCTGTGCTTCGGTTTGCATGAGGACAAGCGCTTCCTGCACCGCGTCGCGTAGTAGGTTGAGCCTTCCCGGAACGTCGGCGTCGTCGCCCAACTGGAAATCAGCAATGTTATCGATCAGTGCCATAGTTACTCCCTGACGATGAGTTCATGTTCATAGAACGTGGCATCGCGCCGGTTGAACGCCGCATTGGACTCGCGCTTGCCGATGAGGGTCTGCTCGATCTTCAACAGCCCGGATTCGCCTGGGTCCAGGGCCAGCAGGATTTGGGCGTTCTTGCCCAGGCGGACCAGCTCGTAGCTGAGCCGCTCACGCTCGGCACGGTCGAGGTGCTGCAGGTTGACGCGGGCGCGACGATACTGCTCGGCCTGGACAGTGACCAGCGAGCCGCCGCCCGTGACGATGTGTTGGGACGGATCGACCGTCTCAAAGGGCTGGCCGTACACGTAGTTGATCTGCGGCTGGAATGACTGGCCCAGGAACAGACGACCGATATCGAAGCTCGCCGCACCTGGTGCATTGATGTCCAGCTGGAAACTCTGGTACGGGATCGGGTCGAAGAAGAGCGCCGCGATTGAGGGATGGATCGACTGTTGCTCGTAGGTCGCCCCCAGCGGGTCCACGCCGAGTTTGAAGACGCCCAACGGGATCGGGGTGGCCACCGGCAAAACGCCCGAGTCATACACCTGGCCCACGCCTGGCGTGACGCTGTTGTACAGCCGCAGCCGGTAATCCCCGGCACCGGGCAGGTTGTGCCAGGCGAGGGCGAATGCCGACGCATAGTCCGGCGCGGCTGCCACTCCCTGGATGTTCATGTCCACGCCGACGCGTCGCATTGGCCTGCCCTTGTACTGGTTCTGCAGGTTGGTGACCGGCATGCTCGCTACCGCTGGTGTGGAGGGTGTGGCCAGCGTCATGGTGTCGATCGCACTGCCGACCACCATCTGGACGTGTCGCTCTAGTGCCATGTAGTGAGCCTCACTCGGCGCTGGACCAGCTGACGGCGCGAGCCGATCACCAGCACGTTCCGCTCCACGTCGAATTGCTCGTAAGGGAAGGTGATGGCGACGGTGCTGCCGAGTGGCACCTCCATGGCGGCCATGAGCGCATCCACCTGGTGGACGTACCGGGGCTGGCTGCGGAGCGCACTGCGTCGATCGCACTCAGTCTGTGCGTCGTTGGCGTTGGCGATCAGCGTGTCGATCGTGCGCTCACTCGCCAAGGGATACAGCGGCAGGCTGTTGGTCGCGCTCACCTCAAGGTCGCGGACGGCCAGGTCTTCCTTGGCGTCAGCAGACAGCGAGCTGGAGAGGCTGTCGATCGACTGGGGCGCAAAGTTCCGCCGGTACCGAAGCGTCGTCTTTGCGTATGGTTGCTCGATGCTGGACAGGCGGATGCCATGTTGCTCGATATCGTCTGGGTCGAGCGTGTAGTCGGCCGTGATCGCCGGCTCATCGATGCGGAACACCTGGAGCGCCCCTGTCGGGCTGAACCGGTAGGTCGCGCCCAGGGAGGCCGTCACAGTCTGAAGGAGTGAATCCAGGGAGGTCGCCTGGTCAACGTGCAGGCCGAGCGCAGCGCTACTTGGGAAAGCGGCCAGGTTGGGTGCGTCCACTGACACCGATGCGCGGCCGCATAGCTCAGTCACCATCGCGGCAAGGGTGGTATCGGCCTGGGAAACGTCGGCGCAGACCTGTCCGACTGGGCTGCCGTAGCCGTTCTCCAGCGTGACTTCCGCCGTCGCCGTATTGAGGGTGTAGTCGTTGCCTGCGCCTTCTACTAACCCCACCCCATTGTCCCGCACACTAGCGGCGGTGATTGCCTGGTCGTGAACGTCGAAGACAAAACTCGGCGCTGACGCCGTGAGCACCGCTGGGACGTTGTAGGCTTCACCCAACGTGATGGCGATATCCTGGCCACCTATGATGGCCTGGCGCAGCGCCTCTCGGCGATCCGACCACTGCAGCCGTAACTGACCAGGCTGCGGGGCGAAGATGCCCGCCGCTGTGCCGTCGATCATCAGCATGAAGTCGTCGCGAGACCAGCTGCGATCGCCGAGGTACACGCGGAGCGCGTACCCCGCCCAGACGCGGCCTATCCAGTCATCGAACTCGCCGTCGTGGAGGACATCAAGTGCCCCGAAACTCCCCCGGCCGAGCTGATCATCGATAACGACGTCGCTTTGAATCGCGTCAATGTAGATTTGGCTGGCAGGTGTGTCGGCGGTACCTGAGATGAAGTTGTGAGTTGCCAGGTATTCGGTACCTGCCGAGTGCTCGGCTTCCACTAGGGCGACGGGCCGCGCACTATCGCTTGCTAACCAGGTGGTGAACTCGGCCGGGGTCATGCGATCACTCCCAGCACGTTGATGCTGCGGTCCATGTCGCGGTCAATGTTTTGCAGTGCCACCAGAGAGAGCTGCTGGCGGTGCGCTTTCCACCACTCGACCGTGTCATATTGTGAACGCCAGGCGCGCGTGTCATTGAGCTGGGACTCCAGGGTCGTCACGATGACCTGGAGACGTGCCATCATTTCTCCGTGGTGGCGCCTGCCCTCGTTCACGATGCCGTAGAAGGCGAACTGCAGCGGCGGTATCAGCTCATCGGCGATCGTCCGCAGATGTGTGGTGCCTTCCGTGCTGATGTCCTGGAGATCACTGAGATCGCCGGACAGGATGTTCGCCAAAATCGTGCTGTCGGTTCCGAGCGCGATTGCCAGCTGTGTGAGCTGCTCTCCCTGGCCCGACTCCAGGCCGTCGAGGCTAATCCCAAAATCCGCGGCCACCTGGTCAAGATTGAGGCCGTTCGCAAGCATCAGATCGATAACGCTCTGGTCGGTAGCGGCTCCGTAGGCGCGATACGCGTCGATGAGATCGGCGACCATGGCCTGGCGACGTAGCCTCTCTTCTTCCTGTTGCTGCTGCTCCAGCTGGGCCTGCAGGGACGAGAGGGCTGGACTGCCGGTGATCGCTGCCGGGGCGGTGGGCGCTGTGCCCACATCGGCGATCAGTGATTGGAGGGCCGCGTTCCCGGAGGAGAAGATGTCCCGGTAGCCTTGCGTGCCGGAGTAGTAGTCCCGCGCGATCGTCAGCAGCGCCGAGAGTGACTGGGTGGCATCCTGGGCGTCACCGGCCGCGATCGCTGCGTCGAACTGGCGCTGAGCTTCTGCCAGGCGTTGCTCGGGCGACAGCGTCGACAGCTCGCCCAGCACGAGGCTCTCCAGGAAGTCGGTGATCGTCTCGTTGCTGGCGATCAGCTCCTCGTGGCGTCGCAGCTCGGCGCGGTAGGCATCGTCGCGGGACCGGTTGAGGTCGGCGATGCGCTCCTGTTCGGCAGAGATTTCGCTGACGATATCGCCGCCGTACAGCTGCTGGGTAAGCGAGTAGATTTCTGCCTCAATCGACCGTACCACCTCATTGACCTGGAGCCCGGCCAGGCGGTAGATGTCGGCCAGGTCTTCTTCAGTGGCACGGCGCTCGGTGGCGGCCGCGATCGTCTCCTCCAAGGCACGTTCGATGCTCAGTAGCTCGCGTTCGAACGACGACAGAGTCAGCGCCTCCAGGTCGGCTTGTACACCGGCCATCAGCTGCTCCAGCTCCTGAGCCTGCTGCGCGACGGCGTCCGTGAGAATTTGCACCCATTCATCCTGGGTGCTGTAGATTTCCTCCAGGGCCGGAGCCATCGCCAGGATCGACTGGATCACCTCCTTGTTGGCCTCGTCGTGGACGTCGATGGCGTTGATGTACTCCTGCATACCCGCGCGGGTGTTCGGCAGCGTCTCGCCGGTCAGCGCCTTGAACTCGTCTCGCAGGGCCTGGAACTGATTCATCAGGCGCTCCGACTCGGTCTCGACGGTGAACAGCTCCTTGAACCCGGCCTTGGCTTCCTCAAACGCCAGAATCTCGCCGAACTCCGCCAGCATCTCCTCGGCGGTCCCATCGATCGCCAACAGTGCTTCGCGTACCCCTTCGTCGAACACGTCGGAGGTCGCAGCGATCCACGCCTGGATAAACTCGGCCGGTGCTGCTTCGAGTTCTTCCTGGCTGGTGCCGCCCTTGCCGAGGGAACCGAAGAAGTCCGCCGGTGCCTGGCCCCCGTCATAGCGACGGCCGGTGGGGTTGGTGAGCGACTGGCCGCTTAGGTCGACATTGACGCCGAAGGCACGTGACAGCTCCGTGAGCGTGCTGTCGATTGCCAGGAAGGAGTCCAGGAGCGCCCGCTCGTTTTCGTTGGACAATCCGACGTTGTCGGTGCGCCGGGTGATCAGCCCCAGCTCCAGGCCGCTGGCGGCGGTCTCGCTGAAATCAAACCCGCCTTCCTGGCGACCACCGGCCGTCACACCGAACTTCACCCGCTTGCCGGAGAAATCGGAGCCACCAATCGCGGTATCGAACAGGTTGCCGACCGCAGCCCCAGCAGCGGCACCCAGAGGCCCGAAGTACGATCCACCCAGACCACCCAATACGCCCAAGACACCGCCCGTTGCCTGCTCTCGGCTGAACAGCGAATCGGCCAGCAGGTTGCCTGCAAAGCCTCCGGCCAGGCCCGCGCCCAGGTTGACGGCGGCACCACCCGCGATCCCAAAGCGGCCGCCCGTGGCTGCGAGCCGTGAGGACCAGTCGTAGAGACCGCCCGCCACGTTGCTCAGCCCCAGGTTGGCCGCCAGAGCCTCGGCTCCGGTGAAGGCAGAACCGAGCAGGGCATTGGGGCCGGACATCAGCCCGGCCAGCGTCAGCCCACCGCCCAGCAAACCACCGGTCGATCCCGCGCTACCAGCACCGCTCACAAGACCGGACAGACCACCCATGCCCCCACTGACGCCAAATCCGATGTTGACCATGATCTGCTCGCGAGTGAGCACCCAGGCCAGTTCAGCAAGCCCATCCTTCGCGGTATCGACCATCTGGTCCCAGAAGGCACCCGAGCCATCCAGTCCTGCTCTAAACCATTGCGCCATGGAGTCGTCCATCCGACGCATAGAGTTGTCCCACACCTCGGCGTAGCGCTCTGCCGCTTCCTCGGCTCGCTCGCGCGCTTGCTCCTCGTCGTACAGCACACCGGCGAGGCGAGCGACGGCCTCGCGTTGCTCTTCGGTGGCGTTCGCCGACAACTTCCGAAGCTGGACTTCGATGGCTCGCTCTCGGCCGGTCTGATTCAGCAGACTGGCTTCATCACGTAGGGTGTCCACCAGCTTCTGATCGGCAGCAGCCGATTGCTGTATGGCCTTCGTGCGCTTCTTCTCCTCCTCCAGCTGCGACTTCAACGCCGGGAACAGATCAATGTACTCACGCTTCAGGGCATCGAGCGCTTGCTGGTAGGCGGTCGTGCTGCGCCCGTTCTCACCGTAGATTTCGTCCAGCAGGACCAGGTCCGCCGCGTATTCGCGGCCGAGTTCCTGGAGAGGGAACAGCGTGTCCAGGAGGTCCTGCTGCTGGGTCGTCAGCTTCTTGGCTGACTCCCCAGTGTCATCCTGTTCCGATCGCAGTGCGGTGAGCGCTTTCTCGCTGGCGGCGATCTTCCTTTCCAGCTCGGTGATCACCGACTTCAGGCGCACAGACTCCGCGTTGTACTCCTGCAGGGCTTCTACCTCATCGCTGCGTATACCCAGTGCACCAGAGTTCACGCGCCCCGCATCGGACGTCGGTCGCTCCAGCTGGTCAAGCAGGGCTTGGGTAGTCTCTAGCTCCTGTCGCAGTTCCCCCAGGCGATGCTCGGTGGTCGCTTCCCCCATGGCGACGTAGAGTCCAGTCAGCTGGTCGAGATCCTCGATCAGGGCGGCCGTGCTCTCCTTGGCCTCCTGGGTGGCGCTGGAGTACTCGTAAATTCCCCAGGCGGCGAGCGCAGCGACACCCACCGGTCCACCGAGCAGCGCGTAGGCCCCTTTCAGACCTGTCAGTGCTGTGGTCAGTACTCGACTACCCAGGGTTGCCCGGTGCTGTGCCGCCGTGAGAGTGACCTGCGCAGCGGTCGCTGCGCGAGTGGCTTCAGCGGTTGCGAGCTTCGCGGCCGCCAGCTTTCTGTCGGCCACCTCCAGCGTGGCACTGCTTGTTGCCGCCTGCCGTTGAGCGACGGCAGCCACCTCGACGGACCTGGCCTTGCGTAGGTCCGCTGACGCCAGGTGCATCGCCGCTTCCGCTCGCATCACGTCGGCCTGCGCACTCTCCAGGGCGACGGCCTTCCCGCTCATGAGCGCCGTTTGGTACTGCACCTGAGAGGCCAGCGCCTGCCGATAACCTGCCGTCAAGCGGACAGCCAAGACGACGGCAAGGGCCTCCCCGATAGTGACCATGTCGTCCAGCGTCTCCGCCGCGTCACCAGAGTCGAGGGCGGCGGATAGATCACTCAGGGTTTGGCCGATCGCCATCGTGGTGCCGTTCATCTGATCAAGGTCGGAGATGACGGCAGAAATGCTGCTGCGGAGCTGCTGTGACCCTCGCGCGACGGTGATGGGAATCTCTCCGTACTCGGCGGCGATCTCGGTGGCCTGCGACAGCAGAGAGTCGAACACGTCTTTGCTCAACACCTCACCGGCCAAGACGGCGGCGCGCAGCTCGCCGACTGTCATATCCATGCCGCGAGCGATTCGACTGGCGACCTCCGGCAGGTTCTCCAGGATGGAGTTCAGTTCTTCGGCGCGGAACACTCCGGCCGTCAGGCCCTGTGTAAACTGCAGCAGGCCGTTGTTCATTTGCTCGTTGGTCGAACCACCGATCACGCCGAGCTTCTGCACCGTGTCCGTTAGAAGGATCACCTGGTCGTTGGTCGCTTCGAGTTCCGGCCCTGCACGTGCCAAGTCCTGGAACAGCTTTATCGTCGTCGCGTAGGCCGCCGCGTTCTCCTGGGTAACGCGGAACAGCTCTCGCTGAACGAACACATAGTCGCCGGTCAATCGCGTGGCAGACGTCAGGCGGATATCGAGAGCCGCCATGGCGTCTGCAGTCTGGAGCGCCTCGCGCGCGAAGAAGACGACACCAACGGAAGCCAGCAGCCCTCTGAGGTCACCGAGCTGAGACTTCAGGGACTGGACACGGTTGGTGAAGCCGTCTGTTTCCTTCCTGGCCTTGTCGGTGCTGCGGGAATACTCGTCGTTGGCTGCAGACTGGGCGCGCGTGGAGGCGGTGGTATCGTCGACTTCATCACCGAGGCGACCGACCGACTTCGTGACATTGTCAGCCTTGCGGGCGACCACCTGGTCCCCGTGCATCTCAAGGGTCATCCCGACTGTGAAGCTGTTGCTATTCACTTTCCAGTTGCTGCCTCAGTGCCTTCAGCGCGTGCCGCTCCAGAATGTCGATTTGGACCCAGAGGTGGTCCGTCTCGGCTTCATCCAGGGCGCGAATCTCGGGAATGTGCCGTGCACGAATCTCCACCTGATCGAGCCGGAGACCAACGGGCAGCACACCCATCATCGTGCCCACGTACTCCCACTTGTGAGAGCACAGGTTGAACAGGACTACCGCGTTCCGGTTCTGACTGAAAACGCGGTAGGCGTCTTCCTGGGCTGCGTCGTCGGTCAGGCGCTCAAGGATGTGGTCCGGGGCACCAGCGGCCTTCAGCGCTGCGCGCAGGCGGGCGTAACGTTTCGCGGGGCGTTTCTGTTGCTCGCCACCCGCCCAGTGACGAGCCGCCCCGATCAGTTTTCCTTGACGGCCTCCTGGCCACGCGCGCTCTCGCGGTATGCCTTGTCGATCGCGCGCATCATCGGCGACCAGGCCAGCCACTTGCGCTTGTTCGCCTTGGTCGCTTTCATCTGCACACCGTTCGTGCCCTTGAGTCTGTTGTCCCAGCCCACCCATACTTCCACCAGGAATTCCTTCACCACGGCATTGGTGGGGATCATTGATGGGCCGTTTTTGTCCTCGATCTGTGCTTGCAGCTTGGTGCGTACCTGGTCGTAGATGGCCTGGGCCTCATCCTGGGAGACCATCCTGAACTCGGCGGTGAACTCGAACTCTTCGAATTCACCGTCCTGGGGCATCTCGACCACTACCGGCCAGTGGTAGGTGGTGGTCAGCTGGTCATAGCTGAATCCGCGCGCGGTGGTGCTCTCTTCTTCACTCATAGGGGGCTCCGAGTCCTGGTCGATTAACGGTGGACGAACGTGTAGTCGTTGTTCTTCGCTGTCGGAACGATCGGTCCCGAGCAGCGCAAGAAGGCAACGCCTTGCTGGTTAACCCGCTCGATCGTGTCGATCTCCACGTTGGGGGCATCGAACTCGAAGATGTGGCCCGCGTCCGTAACATCGGTACCAAGCTGGAAGGCAATCGCACCCGTGGCGTTGTTCTTCGCTGCTTCGAAGAAGTTGAACACACCGACGTCGCCCTCGCGGAAAGTGATCGAGTATCCCGCCCCGTTTCCACTACTGCTCTGGATGACCTCCTCCTGGTTGGCGACGTTGAGGTACTGCGCCGTGTCACGGCCAGTAATCTCCAGAGCGCTCATGCCGACCTGTTGGCCGAAGAACAGCATTTCGGTCACGGTAGACGCGTTGATGTCCTGCGGGAGTTGGAAGGCAGAGAAGTCCGGCGTCGGAGGAGCCGTCTTCGTGGGCGGGTCGTAGAGCGCGATCCCGTTGAACACAACGCGGCCAATGCCATCCGTGCCCAACTGCAAGCTCAGGCCACCGCGTAGACCCCGTAGCGGGTGAAACGTATCCAGGGCGAAGAAGCCTGCATAGAGGCTGTCTTCGTTGGCGTCCACCAGCGCGTAGAGGACTGACGTGGTCGCCGTGATCGTTGCGTTGTGTGAGGAGCCCAGGTAGAGGAGGTTGTGCGCCGGTACCTGGTCGACGACGCCGGAGCCTGCCAGCGCCATGACAATCTCGATGCCCACGTACGTTTCAGAGCGTGAACCTCGCGCTGCACCCTTGAAGCCGCGTACCTGGTGTATCCGCTGCTTGTTGCCTTCCAGCGGCCGCAGCGTGACTGACTCAGCGACCATGGCGTCAGCAGCCGCGAAGCTGCCACCTAGACCGTAGTTGGCCTCCTTCAGCAGGAAGAGGAGGACGTCTTCTTCACGGATTATGTAGGTCATACCTTACTCCGGGTTGTCGTTGGTTGGGGTGTCGTCGGCAGGCGGCTCACTTCCAGTCGCCGGCTCAACAACGGAAATCGGATCGGTGCCCGCTTCGGCATCGGGGTCGAAGCGATAGATGCCACCGGCATTGGGAATCTGGTCGCGCGTAGGACGGCGCGGCTTGTCGGTGGATCGGGCTGCGGTCTTTCTCGATGACTTTCTAGGCATTAGCACTTTCCTCAAAGAACGTGGTGCGGTACTGGTCCTGCCACCACAGGGTGTGATCGCGCACCGTCACGATCTGTGAATTCCCGCGACGCACTGGGTTGTAGTGCGGCAAGTCGGGCGTCCAGCCGTTCAATGCACCGCGGACTTTTTGGCGCCAGTCTTCCAGCGCGGCGTTCTTCATGTTGGCCTTGCCCGCCATGTGGCGGATCGCAAACACCACGGCGAAGGTCGTCGTCACCTGGTCAAACACCGGGCCGGTGGTTCGGGCTTGATCGCTGACGCGATCACCCAGCGGTACCAGGAAGAGACTCGCAGCGCGCTTGGGCTTCTTCCGGGCCACCTCAGCGATCTCCAGAACCGTGTCGATACTGACCCGCCCGCTGATCGAGGCTTGTATGCGCGCTTCAACCTTTTCCAGCAGCATTGATCGCCTCCTGCCACCAGTCGATCACCATCACAGGGATATCCTCTTCCTCCTCGGCTCCGAAGCCGACGAAGGGTCGCGCTGGCATCACTACGGATTCGACCGTCGCGTAGCCACCGCCTGGCAGCGGGAAGCGCAGGTACGGCGCGTTCTTCGCCTGTATGACACCGCCCTCCTGGTGAATGGCGGCGTAGATCACGTTCGTGCCGTGCTCCACTGCACGGCCGCTGTTGATTACGTTGTGCGTGATCGAGGCCGCCAGGCGGCCGCTGTCCTGGAGCGTTTTGCCCCCCTGGAGCTGCGCTCGGGCACTCGGCTCCCAGGCTTCGCCATCAGGGCCTTGCTCCAGTTGGAAGCGACGCTGCGTTTGGCTGTCCAAGTAGGCACCGATCTCGTCGAGCAGGTGCTCGGTGTCCGCGTGGGCCACCGCGTCCAGGAGCGCGTTAGCTCCGGCATCTTCCAGGGAAAGCGTGAGATTCAAGCCCGCCATCAGAAGCCACTCCAGTCGCGCGTTTCGCCGCCTGGCTGGAACCGAAACCCAGACGCGACATCTCCGTCCTGCGCGGCGTCTTCCGCGCCGATCGCTGCGGTCCCCTTGGAGACGTCACGCAGCCAAGCGACCGCGTTCTTGTAGTTGTCCACTGTCGGCTCATCCGCACCGTGGACCATGAGGTCATGGCGCACGATGATCGCGGCCTGACGCGGGATGACGGACGCGTCGATCACAGCCTGGTCCAGCGGCAGCGTGAGGTGCTTGCCGAGGTAGCTGTCCATGAAGTGCTGGGCGTCTTCGATCGCCGCGTTGATCGCATCGAGCGCCGCCTGGGCATCAGCGATCTCTGCGGCCGTGAAACCACTGGTGCTTGTTTGCAGGATGAGCGCCTGCAGGCATTCGGGCACCACCTCATCGGGGAGCTTCTGGCCGCCCAACTCGGCCAGCGACTCTGCGCCGTACCGAGTGAGTAGTTGCGATGCGGTGGTGTACATACTCAGGACTGGGCGCTACCCGTGGCAGGCTTCTTCGCGGCAGCCTTCTTCTTGGCCGGAGCTTTCTTCCTGGCAGCCGCCTTCTTCTTGGCGGGGGCCTTGGCAGCCGGAGCAGCGGTCGATGGCTCCTGGTTCTCGTTGCCCGGCTTTTCCTGAGTACCGTCTTCGGGGGGAATCTCCTCGGGCTTCGCCTCCACCAGGGCAGCGGTGCCGATCTTGGCCACCTGCTCCTCGGTGAGGGCGACCACCTGACCCAACTCAATCACATCACCGTCACAGCGGATCAGGTTGAGGGCCTTGTAGTGCTTCTTTGACGTCGACATAAGCGTCTCCTGGTAATGAAACAAAACGGCGGCGGGTGGTGCCGAAGCACCCAAACCCGCCGCCGTTCCTACTGCCCCGAAGGGCTCTCTCGCTGGGTGGTATTAGGGGGCGACGGCGTTCTCGATGAAGTAACCCAGGTCATTGGCCAGTACGCGTTCCTCGACAGTTTCGCCGACACGTACGCGCTGGCCGCCTCGCAGGCCGATGTCCTTGTCGAACATGCTCCCAGCTAACCAGCTGCCGTACTGCGCGGTGAGACCGAAGGTCAGGCCACGCTCCGTATTGGCGGTCAGGTCGCGGTAGGTCAGTGCGATGTGGCCGCCCCAGCAGCGCTGAAGGTTTGGTGCTTGCCCCTTCTTCGCAGTGTTGAAGCGGGCCTGGCCGACATGCAGCTCCTCCAGCTCAAACAGCTCTGCGACTTGCTCGCGTGTCGCCCGACCCTTGTCGCCGCTATTGCCATGTGCCGCCTTGACGATGTCCGGGTGGCGCGACAACTTCGACCAGGCGGTCTGGCCGATGGTCATGACGTTGGGCCGCATCACCGGCACGTCGAGCGCATCGGAGATCACAGCGATAGGGTCGGAGTTGGTGAAGTCATTGAACTGCGCTGTACCCGACAGGGTCTGGCGATGCGTCGCAGCATAGGTGTTGGGGTTGAACACCAGGGCAGCCGCACGTACTTCGCGGCCCAAGTAGATCAAGTTCGTGGTGTACTCGGTCGAGTGGGCCAGCGGGTCGTAGTTCTCGGGAGCCTGTTCGATGTCATCGTTGGGAACGGGATCATCCAGGCCGAAGTCTGCGCAGAGTCCTGTCTTCTCCGTAGCGGAGAACTCCACCTCGTTGGGTCTACTCCTACGGCCCACGCGAGAGTCCGGTACGGTAAAGCCTTCCGCGAGATCGTATTCGAAGTACTTGTACTCCTTTTTCCCAACAGGAACACGCGGCAGCACACTGTCCGCGATCAGTCTCGCGTTCGTGTAGGCCACCGCAACCGCGATCAGGGCCGGGTCTGTGGGGAATGGCGTGTTTCCGCTCATAGTTACTCCTACTCGTTAATCGGTGGCCACTTAACCCTGCAGGGTTGAGAAGCTCAGATGAATGGAACCGATATCACCGTCGACACCGCTGACTACGGCCTCACCCCAGATGCGGTTGTTCACGCCCGCTGCGGGACTGGCAGCAACGGCCTTGCCGTTCGCGTCCGTAGTAAGCGGCTGGCCAGCGGTAACGTTGCCGCCGTACTCCACCTCGACGATCCCCACCTTGTAGACATCAACGCGTTGGCCATCCTCGCCGACGAGTGCGCCGGTGACTCCAGCGGGGGCATTGGCAACAGCGCTCGCAAGCGCCACCTGATGGTCCCCGGTGCCGAACGTCAGCAAGCGGTAGGGCACGAGGGTGCCTTCTGCGTCCAGGGACTTAGTAAGCATGGGATTTTGCATAGCTACTCCTGTGCGTTAGTTGTGGCGTCGGTCGTCAGTCCGCCGTTTGTTGGCTACGAATGTGGGCGACCGCCACAGAGGCCGACACCGTGATGCCCTTGCCAGCCTGCTCCGCGATGTACTCCTTGGCCGCCAGACCCAGCGCCTCACCATCGTTCAGATCAACGCTGTCGTTCTGGTTGGCGGCCTCCGCGTCCACCTTGAACAGCGGATGCTCGCCCTGGCCCTCCAGGATTTCCTTGGCGAACCAGGACAGGCCGGTGACTTGCTTCTTGCTGCCATCGTCCAGGGTGAACTCCAGGGTGTGCTCCTCGGACTCGTCGTGGCACAGCGTCTTCATGAAGGCACGCAGGCCATCGACCTGCGCCGGTGCAACGCGTTTGTCGGCCACCGCTTTGGTGAGCACCGTCTCGATGAACTCGTCGCGCTGCTGCGTCGCGTTCTGCTTAGCGAACTCCGCCTCCGCCTCAGACTTCGCCTGGGCTTTCGCGGCGTCGAGGTCTTCCTGGGTGAACTGCTTGTCCTTCGGGTCCATAGTCGGGTCCTCAGAGTGAGCGCCGGTCGGCGGCGCGGTAAACGAGTAGAAATCGTCGAGCTGCTCAGCACGCTGCTCACCGGCTTCTTCGGCCAGTGCGTCGATCTGCCAGTCGGGGATCACCTGGTCGGCGGTGTCCATATCGAAGCGATCGATCAAGAACTCACGCATGCCACGGAAGAAGGAAGCGATGATTGAGGTGGCGTACCAGGTGCTCGTGCTGAACTCGAACTCAGCGCCTTGGACGTCGGCATTCTTGTAGATCGGTTCGAGGCCATCGAGCGCGGGTGCCGCTGCGCCGAGAAAGCCGATATGGCCCAGCGCAGGACCGGCATCGGTCTGGACAATCTTCACGGAGCGATTCGGGTACCGGCCCTCTTTCACCAGGTCGGCAAACTGCGGCTCGACGTGGTCGGCCTTGGCGTACAGCACGCCATCTTCCACCTTGAACTCGATACCCCAGCCGTAGGCGGGGTCATCCTTCTGGGGATGGCCCACCACTAGTGGGACCGTGAAGGGACGATCCTCCGCCGGAGTAGAGTTGACCGCCAGCTGCTGCAGGTAGGCTTCGTCGTAGGTGTCGGTGCGACCGTGGGCGTCCGTGTGGGTGCCGACATAGAAGATGTCGAACCACTCCGTGAGTCCCTTGAACTCCAGAGCGACGCGGCGGGGTGTGATGGGCGGTTGCTTCTCCATGGCGGGCAGTGTGCCGAGATCGCCATGAGGGAAAGACTGTGAAATCTTTCACACCGGGGTAGGTCGGGTAGGGAGGCTCGTAGGATGCCTGCGGCTGCCGGGCCGGGTCAAGACGTCCTGGTGGCCACCAGCAATGCGCTCTGACAGCTGGGTAAGAACGGGTAGGTTGGGGTAAAACGCGGCGATTGAACGGGGCGGTTATCCCGTGCAAGGTTAGTGGCACAGATAGGATTTCGAGCGGGAGGGATTTGGCGATGGAAGTGGATGCTAAAGCATGGGTGGGCTTCTTGGAGTTGTGGGCCGTATTCGGCCCCATACTGGTTGGTTTCTTTACCGATCGTCGGGCACGCCGACGTTACTTAAACGATCGCGAGTGGGATCAACAGCGCGAGGAGGAACGGGCCGCCCGGCGAGCCGAGGAAGCACGACAGGAGCGTGAGGAGGAGCATGCACTGCGACACCGGGCGGCGAAGTACGAGGAACTGAAGTCGGCAATAGTGGACTTCGCAGCTACTTCGCAACAGTACATGATGCTATGCGGGACCAATTGGAGGGAGAGCTTTCCCGAAGGCTCATTCAAGGTCTACGATGAATTCGTGTCTCTCCAGTACCGACAAAATTCACACCTCGCGCTGCTGGTACCGGAGGAGTTGGGTAGCATGCTAATGCGAGCTGGCAGGACAATGGTCAATCTCCCTGGTCAGATGCATGAGAAGAAGGAAGCTGAGCGCCCAGCTGTGCTGAATGCTGCGATGGCTGAGTACGGCACTCTTACAGTCTCGCTACGTGAATACCTGCAGGGCCTCCAGTAGCTGGTTTCTGGGCATGGGCCACCCTGATTGGCACGGCTATGCGCCCTGAAGTCGCAGCATGCCCTTCGGCCCAGCGACTGGATCGCGTTAAACCGACTCAAACCATATTCAACTTTCGTTAAGTTTTTTTCGTCGTGGCCTGGGGCGGGTTTCCCGGATCGCGCCCACAGGGCCACACAGGGCGTCTGAGAGGGGGTCTCAGATCAGTGGATTTGGCCCCTTTTCGGCCTCATCGCGTTGCACCGGCTGACTACCAGGCGCTCGGCGGCAAAGAACAGCTCATCCTCGTCGCCCAGGCCGATCTCCTGGACGGCGTTGTAGATCGACACCGCCTGGTACATCAGGGCGTAGCTGTCCAGGTTCACCCCGATCATCTCGGTGCTCTCTTTGAGCATTGCGCCGATGTCGGCGAGCAGGGCCGGGCTGACCGGCGACGGATACACGCATCCTTGCGTCATGACTTTTCTCCTTGGGTTGGTTCGCGGATCTCTCCCGATTCGACCGATGTCCACATGCGGATCATGCCGTGCACGATGGCCTTCGCCACCTCCTGGTAATCCACTCGTGAAAGACCCACCTTCTTAACCTGGAGGAACACGCGCACGGCTTCGACTGCACAGAACTGAGCGTCGAACTCCACGCCGTGGCGCTCAGCCTCCTCCTGAATCATCTCTACGATCTCCGATACGACGAACTCCATGTTGTGCTCGCCCAGGAGGTCAGGGTCGGAGTCCGAAATTCTCTCTAGGGAGTGTTGACCCGTGAAGATGAACACCACGTCCGCTCCCAGTTCAGCAAGTCGCGCCAGTTCGTACCCCGGAATGTTCCCCTTCTTCTTCCAGTCGTAGATCGTGTTCCGGTTCCTACCCAGGGCTCCGGCGAGAACGGACGCGTCACCCAACCGAGTGATCTCACTGGCTAATCGCTGCACAAAATTCTCAGCTTTACCGCCATATCTTGTTGACAAACTAGGCCACCGACAGTTTAATCAGCGCAGCAGCCTAGAATTATAGGCTGTCTGCTGAAAAAAGTAGGGCGGTGCTGCAACACCGCCCAGATGTACCGCACAGACGCTTTGGAGACGCCATGCACTACGCAGATATTATAGCTGCGCTTACAAAAGCGGGCTATTCGCAGACTGGAGTTGCCGAGAAACTCGGCGTCTCTCAGCCCACAGTCAGCGGCGTGATACGGGGAGACGATACCAGCTACGACGTCGCCACCTTCATCGCCGCCGTCACCGACATCCCCATGAATCGAATGTGGCCCGACGGCCGGTACTCGAAACCGGACAACGTCGGCCGTAAGCCGCGCTGGGAGCAACAGCAGTCCGGCGCGGCCAGTGCTGCCTGACCATCCAAAAGTCCGAACGGTTCGGA
>JANQLM010000020.1 GCA_028280635.1 Halieaceae bacterium
GGCACCAGCATATGCGACGGGGTGCCCCAGCCGGCCACGGGCAGCAGGCTGAAGCCCACCAGCCTGTTGAGTTGCAGGATAGCCAGCTGGCCCAGCCCGGCAAAAACGAAGCTTGGCACTGAGACTGCAACAATCACTAGCAGCATGATCAGGTAGTCGGGCAGGCGCCCGCGGAACAGGGCCGTCAGCGCACCGAAGACGATGCCGCCGGCGGCCGCAAACAGCAGCGCCAGCACGCCCAGCGTGGCCGATACCGGGAAGTGCTCGGCGATGATGTCATTGACGCGCCGGTTCTGCTGGGTAAAGGAAATGCCGAAGTCGCCCTGCAACATGTTGCCCAGGAAGATCAGGTACTGCTGGGGTACCGGTTTATCGAGGCCGTAGGCGCGCTCGAGGTTGGCGCGAATCTCCGGGGTGACGGCCTTGTCGTTGAGCAGCGGGTCGCCGGGTACTGCATGCATGCCGAAGAAAGTGGCGGTGGTAATAAACCAGATGGTGATCACCCCTGACAGCAGGCGCCTGGCGACGTAGCTGCCCATCAGTCCGCGGACTCCCTGTCCTCGGGGGATTTGACGATGTAGGCGTAGTTGTAATTGGGGTCGCCGCCAATGTGATAGCGGCGCACACCGGCGACGCGCTTGTCCAGGGCGTAGATATAGCCGCGCTCGTATTGCGGCAGTATCACCACCTCGTCGTGGATGATGTCCTGGATGCGCGCGAAAATTTCATTGCGTCGACGCTGGTTGGTGGTCTGCTGAGCTTCGCGGATCAGTGCATCGTACTCGGGATTGGAGTAGCGGCCGCGATTGTTGAGGTTCCAGGACACAAACAGGTCGGCAAAGGTCATCGGGTCGTTGTAATCCGGGCCCCAGCCCGACGCCACGATGTCATAGTCTCCGGCGCTCATCTTGGCCAGGCGCTGCTTGAAGATCTGCTTGTCCAGCCGGACCTCCAGGCCCAGGGTGCGTGCCATGACGTTCTGGAAATACTCGGCCTGGCTGCTGGCGTTGGCCGTGTCGTCCAGCAGCATGCTCAGTGGCGGTATCTCCTCCACCCCGAGTTCCTGCCTGGCCTGCTCCAGGTAGCGACGGCCGCGCTCGATGTTGAGCTGTGGCTTGTGCGGCGGGTACTGGGCATTCAGGCTCTGGCCCTCGTCGCCCCTCAGCCAGGCGGGAAACAGGGTGTAGGCCGGCAGGTTACCGGGCACGCCAATCACCTTGTAGGTCAGTTCCGAGACGTCGTACACGCTCTGGATGGCGCGCCGCAGGTTGCGATTGCCGGTGGGGCGGCCCTCCCGGTAGTTGAAACCCAGGTAGAACAAGGTGCCGTCGCTGAAGGAGCGCAGCTTCTGGTGCTGTTGCAGCGCCATCTTCATGGCGGAAAGCTGTAGCTGGTCGGCGAGGGCGATCTTGTCGTCCAGGTAGAGGTTGAAGCGGGCGTTGGGGTCGCGGGTGATATAGGGCACGTTGATCGCATCCAGCGGGATGGCGTCGCGGTTCCAGTAATAGGGGTTCTTCTGCATGCGCATCGAGGCGTCGTGGACCCACTCGGTGAGAATGAAGGGCCCGTTCGAGAGCATGTTTCCCGCATCTGCCGCATAGCGTCCGCCCTGGGCGCGGTAAAAGTCCTCGCGCACCGGGCGAAAGGTGATAAACGACACCAGGTCGAGGAAGTGGGCGGTGGGCGACACCAGGTGCGCGACCAGCGTGTAGTCGTCGATCGCTTCCACGCCCAGTGTCTCTGGCGGCATTTCTCCGGCGAGTATGGCTTCCCCATTGGGGAATATGCGCATCAGGGAGCCATACTCCGCAGCGTTCTCGGGGTTGGCGACCTGCCGCCAGGCGAACACGAAGTCGTGGGCGGTGACGGGTTCCCCATCGCTCCAGCGTGCGTCGCGGCGCAGCCAGAAAGTGGCTTTTTTGTCACTCAGTTCCCAGCGCTCGGCCACACCGGCCACCAGCCGGTTGCTTACGTCTCTGGTAAGCAGTCCCTCGGTGATGTGATCCAGCACCGTGAAGCTGACGGTGTCCGTGGCGCGGATGGTGGTGAGCCACTGGGGCTCCTGGGAGATGGCGATCGAAATTTCATTGTTGCCGCGGTCTACTGCGGGCGTGGCGGTGTAGCCGGCCGGCGCCAGCGTCCAGCCGAGGAAAACCGCCAAAACTCTCAGGATGCAGCGCGTCACGCGGCGTGGGGACGGGCGGCCCGGTGTGTAGCAGTGGTGGACAAACGGGCCGCGGAACATATCACTGGGGGTACAGGGTTTCCACGCCACCAGGGGTGCCCAACAGCAGTATGTCAGCGGGCCTGTGCGCAAACAGGCCATTGGTCACCACGCCCACTATACCGTCGATCTTGCGTTCGATTTCCAGCGGTGCCGCCACCGGGAAGTTGTAGACATCGAGGATGATATTGCCGTTGTCCGTGGTGAAGCCCTCACGGTAGACCGGGTCGCCGCCCAGCTTCACCATCTCCCGGGCGACATGGCTGCGTGCCATGGGGATTACCTCCACCGGCAGCGGGAAATCTCCCAGCGTGTGCACCAGCTTGGATTCGTCACAGATGCAGATAAACTCGGTGGCCACCGCGGCGACGATCTTTTCCCGGGTCAGTGCTCCGCCGCCGCCTTTGATGAGTTGCAGGGCCCGATTGCTCTCGTCAGCACCGTCTATATAGAAGCTGACCCTGTCCACGCTGTTGAGGTCGTAGACCGGCAGCCCGTTGTCGCGCAAGCGCTGGGCCGAAACCTCGGAGCTGGCGACGGTGGCTTCCACTTCGGCGCGGATGCCCCCCAGGGCGTCGATGAAGTAATTGGCGGTTGAGCCAGTGCCAATGCCGATGACACTGTCGTCCTCGAGCTTGGGACGGATGTACTCCAGTGCCGCCGCGGCGACTGCCTGCTTCATCTCATCCTGGTTCACGACTCTCAATCCTCATTCAAGGCTGTTTATGCCGGATGCTGGTTTAGGAATCTCTGTCCCGATTCAAGACGGCCAGCTCCCTTGAAAACACAGCGGCATTATAGGCACTGGCCCGGTCGATCTACAGGGCCGGGCTGCAAATAGCGGCGCGCTCCATTAGTATGGCGTGTCGTTTAATCACTCCCGTCGCGAAGCTCAACAGATCGCTGCCATGCCGCAAAGCTACGTAAAACGAATTCTCGAATCCCGCGTCTACGACGTGGCCCGCGAAACGCCAATCGACCACGCGCGGCTACTGTCCCAGCGCTTCGGTAATCGCATCCTGTTGAAGCGCGAAGACCTGCAGCCCGTGTTTTCCTTCAAGTTGCGCGGCGCCTACAACAAGATGGCGCGGCTTACGGCGGAACAGCGCGAGCGCGGTGTCATCGCCGCCTCGGCCGGCAACCACGCCCAGGGCCTGGCTTACTCTGCCAGCCGTATGGGCGTGAAAGCGACCATTGTCATGCCCCGCACCACGCCGGGCATCAAGGTTGACGGCGTGCGCTCCCACGGCGCCCGTGTGGTCTTGCACGGCGACACCTTTGACGAGGCCGCGGCCCATGCCAGTGAGCTGGTGGCAGAGAAAGGGCTGGTGTTTATCCACCCCTACGATGACCCGGATGTGATTGCCGGCCAGGGCACCATCGGCATGGAGATCGTGCGCCAGCACCCCGACCCCATTGAGGCCATCTTTGTGCCCGTGGGCGGCGGTGGCCTGCTGGCGGGTGTTGCCGCCTACATCAAGTACGTGCGTCCCGAGATCAAGCTGATCGGGGTTGAGCCCGAGGATGCCGCCTGCCTCGCCGCCGCGCTGGAAAAGCAGCGCCGGGTGCGGCTGCCGGAAGTGGGCCTGTTTGCGGACGGCGTGGCAGTTGCGCAGATTGGCAAGGAGCCCTTCCGGGTCATCCGCGACACCGTGGACGAGGTGGTGACCGCCACCACCGACGAAATGTGCGCCGCCATCAAGGATATCTTTGAGGACACGCGCTCCATCGCCGAACCGGCCGGCGCTCTGGCGCTGGCGGGCCTGAAAACCTACGTCGAGCGAGAGGGCATCACGGACAAGACCCTGCTGGCCATTTCCAGCGGCGCCAATACCAACTTTGACCGGCTGCGCTATATCTCCGAACGCACTGAGATTGGTGAGAAACGCGAGATTGTGCTGAGCGTGTCCATTCCGGAAAGGCCGGGAAGCTTCAAGGCGTTCTGCAGTGATCTCGGCAAGCGCTCCATCACGGAGTTCAACTACCGTTATACCGACGCCCGCGAAGCCCATATCTTTGTCGGTGTCAAAGTCGCCGAGGGAACCGACGGTGCCGGGGACGTGGTGGCCGCGCTGGAGAAAAAAGGCTACCCGGTGATTGACCTCACCGACAATGAGCTGGCGAAGCTGCACATTCGCCACATGGTTGGCGGCCCGACGGCCAGCAGCATCGACAATGAAATGGTGTTTCGGGTCGAGTTTCCCGAGCGTCCTGGCGCCCTGCTCAATTTCCTTACCCGCCTGGGACAGCGCTGGAACATCTCCCTGTTTCACTACCGCAGCCACGGCGCCGCCTTTGGCAGGGTGCTGGTGGGCCTGCAGGTGGAGCCCGGTGAACGCCGTGAAGTGCTCGCTGCGCTGGACAGCATCCACTACCGTTTCTGGGAAGAAACCGACAATCCCGCCTATCGCCAGTACTTGAGCTGAAATTGTCCACAAGCCGCGACAGTACTGGTGTCACAAAATTTATCCACAAAGACTAATAAGGGCTTGCATTTTGTCCACAGGCAAATAAACTCGGCTTTGTTTGTGGCAAATTACCAAAAAACGCTGTTGCATCAACCGGGGTCTCCCGAGGGTGAAAACAGCTAGATAACAGCCACAGATTCATGGGCGGCGATCCGCGATACCGTCCGCATCTGCAAGTGGTTGAGTCATGTTGACTCTAAGTAAGGGGCGAAGAAAGGTGAAAAAGAAGCCTGATCTTCTGGTGGTTCTGCTGGCAGCATTTGGCCTGGGCGTCGCACTGACGCTATTGATGCCGATGAGTGCCAGCCGCAGCGTCGCAGAGCCGGCGTCTGCGCTGCAGGCCGGTGTATTTACGGCTGACGAGATTTCATCAGAGTAAAAATTGCGGATCCTCCGGATCCACGGAAAAGGGGCCCCACCGGCCCCTTTTCTGTTATGACACCGGCCATCCTGAGATCCCAGCTCTCCTGCGGCAGCGCCTCAACGCACTGGCAGCTGTGTGCGACCCCCACTACCCAGCCCCGTGCACTCCCCAGGGCGCGATCATAGAAGCCACCACCCATTCCGAGACGGTCCCCGGCGGGGGTGAATGCAACTAAAGGCGCGAGTATCAGATCCAGCGCATCAGCTTTTTCGGCTGCTGCGCTTAAGTCTGGCTCGGGAATCCCGTAGCGATTGTGAATCGTCCTTTTGCCGCGCTTGAGCTCGGCAAAGTGCATTTCCCTGCCCGCCAGACGCGGCAGGTATACCCGCTTGCGGCGCTGCCAGCACAGTCGCATCACCGGCGCCACGTCGATCTCGCCGTCGGCGGCCCAGTACAGCGCCACCCGGCGCGCTGCCCTGAACTGCGGCAACCTGGCCACATGGCCGGCCAGCAGCCGGGCATTCCGACGCTGCTCCGCAGCCGACAGGGAACGCCGCCGAGCACGCATCTCTGCCCGCAAAGCCCGCTTGCTCGCCGCCTTATCCACCACCAGCAACCCCCCTAACCTTTAACAGCCCCAATTCTACCCAACAAACCCCGGCCTAGCGCCCAGGCAGTCATTGAGGTCGACACCAAGAACAGTCCGAAGAAAGAAAAGCGATTCAGCCCCGCGACGGTCTCCGAGGATGAGATCGCCAGCGGCCCGAAGAAAGAAAAGCGGCTTAGCGCCTCAACAGTAATCTAGGCCGAGATCTACAGCGGCTCGAAGAAAGAAAAGTGACTTAGCGCCTCGGTAATGATCGAGGCCGTGACCTATAGCGGTCCGAAGAAAGAAAAGCGGCTTGGCGCCTCGAGAGCGATTGAGGCAGTTAGCCCGAGCGGTTCAAAGAAATAAAAATGACTTAGCGCCTCGGTAGCGATCGAGGCCGACATCTATAGCGGTTCGAAGAAAGAAAAGCGGCTTAGCGCCTCGAAAGTGATTGAGGCAGTTAACCCGAGCGGTTCAAAGAAATAAAAGTGACTTAGCGTCTCGAAGGTGATTGAGGCCGAGGTCTATAGCGGTGTTAAAGGAAGCCCCGGAGTACCGCTGAGAACGGCGCCCTTGAACCCGATGGTTCAAGGCGGTGGTCACTGTGCTGAATTAGGCTTCCCGTAACACGGACCTGCACATCATCAGCAGCGAGCAACCCCCTGGGTTGGTAGTATCGGGTAGAGAACTTGTCCTCTGGCGAGTACACCAGGATTCCCAGGGGAGTATAGCGGAAGTGCTGGAGAGCGGCTAACCGATCTCCATTTGACGCAGGGAGAAGATGGCCTCATCAATCTTGCGCGCCAGGCTGGAGACCGCTTCCTCACTGGGGCCACCGTCTGTGGTGGGGGCCGGCGCATCGTCCTGCTCGGAGGCCTGCAACAACTCGTGACTGATATTGAGTGCCGCCATCACGGCGATGCGCTCAAGGCCAATGACCTTGCCGGACTCGCGAATCGAGCGCATCTGTTTGTCCAGGTAGGAGGCGGACACGATGAGTTCGGCTTCCTGCTCGGGCGGGCAGGCCACCTGGTATTCCTTGTCGAGAATGCTCACCGAGACGGTGCGGGCCTTACTCATGGGCACTACTCATTTGTCTAGCTCCATGGTCTTGAGCCGGTCCAGCATGGCCTCAACCTTGCTGCGCGCCTGTTCGTTGCGTGCCAGCAGGGAATCCCGCTCAGCGGCCCACTGCCGGGCATCAGCCTTTAGGCTGACATTCTCGCGGTTTAAGTCGGCGCAGAGCTTGATAAGATCGTCTATCTTCTGCTCCAGCGCCTTGAACTGCGTGTCCGGCATCGCCACCTGGTGAACCCTGTTGTTCTGAATTATCAGGTGTCACTACTATAGAGTTCGTCCCGGAGCAGGTCAATTCACTAAATCATAGTAATATCAATAACCTGCCAACGATTTCACGAAATTTACATAAGAGCCCGCATGGATTTCACCGACGCTGACCAACAGCCCTTCGATTTCGACGACTTTGCCAACCAGCTACTGGCCGAAGGGGCGGAAAAGTCGCCGGCTTTTGTGCACGGTGGCGTCTGTGGCGTATACGCCGGCGCCGGTAGCGTGGACGCGGAGGACTGCCTTGCCGCGGCGGCCCAGGCACTGGAACTCGGCTTGCACGGGGAACTGGGCGAGTCCTGTCTGCGGCTGGCCCAGGTCACGCTCAAGGCGCTGCAGGATGAAGAGTTCGACTTCCACCTGTTCCTGCCGGAAGACGATACCGACATTGAGTCGCGGGTCCGCTGTCTGGCTGAGTGGTGCCAGGGCTTCCTGGCCGCCTATGCCCTGATGGTGGCTGAAACCGATGGCGCCGGCCTCGATGACGAGACCGGCGAAATCCTCAAGGACATCGCCGCCATTGCCGAGGCCGGCCATGACAGTGCTGAAGCCGAGGACGACGACGAGGAGGCTGAGAGCCACCTGTTTGAACTGACCGAATACCTGCGCTTCGCCTGCCTGAACCTGTTTATGAACCGGGTGATGGACGCTGAGGCGCAGGACCCGGAGCCCGCCCGGTGAGCAGCCCGCGGGTAGTGATCGCCGGCGGCGGCATGGTCGGCGTCAGCCTGGCGCTGGCGCTGGAGCGCCAGGTGCCGTCCATGGACATTACCCTGGTAGAGGCTTTTCCCCTGGTGCCGCCAGACCCGGGCTTTGAAGCCAGCTACACCCCGTCCTTTGATGCCCGCTCTACGGCCCTGTCCTACGGTAGCTGCCTGTTGTACGAGGGCTGGAATCTCTGGCCGGCCGTTGGCTCGCGTGCCCAGCCCATCGATACGATTCATGTCTCCGAGCGCGGCCGTTTCGGCAGCACGCTGATGAAGGCATCCGAGTACCGCTGGCCCGCCCTGGGTTTCGTGGTGGAAAACGCCTGGCTCGGCAACCGCTTGCTGCAAGCTCTGCTGGCGGGCCGGGTGACCACGGTCAGTCCCGCAAAGGTCGAATCCGCCGAGACGGGCGGAGACCGCCTCCGCCTCCAGTTGGACAATGGCGACCGCCTCGAAGCGGATTTGCTGGTGGTGGCAGACGGCGCCGGCTCGGCGCTGCGCGACAGCCTCGGCATTGGCCGCCGCGAGCACCGTTACGACCAGCAGGCCATCATTGCCAATATCGCCCACCGCCGGCCGCATCAGGGCCGGGCTTTCGAGCGGTTTACGCCACGCGGCCCGCTGGCCATGTTGCCGCTCGCCGCCGCGGGCAGTGATGCCCGGCATCGCAGCGCCCTGGTGTGGACGCTGCCGCCGGACACCGCTGCCGAACTGCTGGCAGCCGGTGAACAGGACTTCCTGGCACACCTGCAGGCCGAATTCGGCTACCGGCTGGGGCGGCTGGAAACAGTGGGCGAACGCCACAGCTATCCGCTGGCTCTGGTCGAGTCCGAGGAGCAGGTGCGCAGTGGGGTGGTGGTGATGGGCAATGCGGCTCACGCCCTGCATCCGGTGGCCGGCCAGGGCTTCAACCTCGCCCTGCGCGACGTGGCGCGCCTCGCCGATGGCCTGGCTGAAGCCGTACCGCGGGGTCATTCGCCCGGTGAGCTTGAGGTGCTGCTGGCCTACCGGGAGGCCCAGGCCGCAGACCAGGCCCAGACCACCGCGTTCAGTGATCGCCTGCCAGAACTGTTCATGCGGCCCGGCATGGCCCTGCCCCTCCTGCGCGACCTGGGCCTTTTCACCCTCGATCTGGCGCCCGGCCTGAAACGGGAGTTTGTGCGCCGAACCGCGGGCATTTCCGCCAGTACGGAGTATCGCGATGTCCACCCCTGACTACGACGTGGTGATTGTTGGCGGCGGTATAGCCGGTGCCGCGCTGGTGCGCTCACTGGTGGGCAGCGGGCTGCGCCTGGCGCTGGTGGAAACCCGTCCGCTGCTGACCGATGGGCCCGGGGAACTGGAGGAGGCCGCGGCGCCGGCGGATTTTGATGCGCGGGTCAGCGCGATCACGCCGGCTTCGCAAAAGCTGCTGGAATCGCTGGGTGCCTGGCAGCCGCTGCTGGAACAGCGGGTTTGCGCCTACCGCGACATGCAGGTCTGGGACGCAGATGGCACCGGCAGCATCGAGTTTCATGCCAGCGAAGTCGACGTGCCCTGCCTGGGCCATATCATCGAGAACCGCCTGCT
>JANQLM010000117.1 GCA_028280635.1 Halieaceae bacterium
GGCAGCCAGGAGCTTCTCCTTGAGTCCACCAATTGGCAGCACTTCTCCACGCAGCGTGATCTCTCCCGTCATTGCCACCTCGGAGCGCACCGGGATATCCGTCAACACTGATACCAGTGCCGTGCACATGGCAATACCCGCGCTCGGACCATCTTTGGGCGTGGCGCCTTCCGGAACGTGAATGTGCAGGTCGTGTTTGTCGTGATAGCTGGCGGGGATGCCCAATAACTGCGAGCGCGAACGCACCACTGTGGTGGCCGCCTTGATAGACTCCTGCATCACGTCACCCAGTGAGCCAGTGGTTACCTGGCGGCCCTTGCCGGCCACCGCCACCGCCTCAATGCTCAGCAGTTCTCCGCCGACATTGGTCCAGGCCAGTCCGGTCACCTGGCCCACCTTGTTGTCGTCTTCGGCGCGGCCGAAATTGAACTTGCGGACACCGCACAGGTCGGTGAGCATTTCCGGCGAGATCGTCACCGGTGCATCGCTCTCTGCCAGGCTGAAAGCCTTGACCATTTTCCGGCACACCTTGGCGATCTCGCGCTCGAGCGCCCGGACACCGGCTTCGCGGGTGTAATAGCGAATCATGTCCAGTAGCGCCTCGGCAGAAAAATCGAGCTCATCGGCCTTCAGGCCATTCTGTTTAACCTGCTTGGGTATCAGGTAGCGCTGTGCGATGTTGAGCTTTTCATCCTCGGTGTAGCCGGGGATCCGAATCACCTCCATGCGGTCCAGCAGGGGCGCCGGGATATTCATGGTGTTGGAGGTACAGACAAACATAACGTCAGAAAGATCGTAGTCGACTTCCAGGTAGTGGTCGTTGAAAGCGTGATTCTGCTCTGGATCAAGCACTTCCAGCATGGCCGAGGCGGGGTCACCGCGATGGTCCATACCCATCTTGTCAATCTCATCGAGCAGGAACAGCGGGTTGCGCACGCCAGCTTTCGACATCTTCTGCAGCAGCTTGCCTGGCATCGAGCCGATGTAGGTACGGCGATGCCCGCGTATTTCCGCCTCGTCGCGCACGCCGCCCAGGGCCATACGTACGAACTTGCGGTTGGTAGCGCGTGCCATGGACTCACCGAGTGAGGTTTTGCCGACGCCGGGGGGGCCTACCAGGCACAGCACAGGGCCCTTGATCTTGCGCACCCGCTTCTGCACGGCGAGGTACTCGAGAATGCGTTCCTTCACTTCCTCCAGGCCATAGTGATCCTGCTCGAGGATGTCGCTGGCGCGCTTGAGGTCATGCTTCACCTTGCTGCGCTTGGACCAGGGCACACTGAGCATCCAGTCGATGTAGCTTCGAACCACGGAGGCTTCCGCTGACATCGGTGACATCATCTTGAGCTTGTTGAGCTCCGCGGTGGTCTTTTCCTTGGCCTCTTCGGGCATCTTGGCTTCTTCAATGCGCGCCTGCAGTTCCTCGATTTCATTGGGCTCTTCGTCGAGTTCCCCGAGCTCCTTCTGAATCGCCTTCATCTGCTCGTTGAGGTAGTACTCGCGCTGGCTCTTCTCCATCTGCTTCTTGACGCGGCCGCGGATGCGCTTCTCGACCTGGAACAGGTCGATCTCTGCCTCCATCAGACCCATCAGGTGCTCGAGCCGCTCACGGATGCCGGATATCTCCAGAATGGCCTGCTTCTGGTCCAGGTCGACACTCATATGCGCGGCGATAGTGTCGGCCAAACGTCCTGGCTCATCGATGCCCGACAGGGAAGTGAGCACCTCGCTGGGCACTTTCTTGCTGAGATTGACGTACTTTTCGAACTGGGAGATGGTAGAGCGCACCAGGACTTCGGCTTCATCGCGGGGGATTTCTTCGCTCTCGATCTCGCGCACTTCCGCCACGGCAAAACGCTCACCGTCGTCGACGCTGCCGATCGAGGCGCGGTAACCACCTTCCACCAGCACCTTGATGGTGCCATCGGGCAGCTTCAGAAGCTGCAGGATGCTGGACACCGTGCCAACCTGGTAGACATCGTCTACACCGGGATTGTCTTCGGAGGCATTGCGCTGCGCGACAAGTAGCACCTGCTTGTCAGCCGCCATCGCATCCTCGAGCGCCTCGATAGATTTCTCGCGGCCCACAAACAGCGGCAGGACCATGTGGGGGTAAACCACAACGTCCCGCAGGGGCAGCAGAGGCAGGCTAACAACACTTTCAGATCCCATTGGTTTCTCCCTGGCGCATCACGTTTATGTAAAGAGTGTGATGTGTGTGATATGGGGCTAACAGCTCGGTTTGCAAGGCCGACAAACCCGTAAACGGGTTGCCGGCTGGTACAGCGCGAAGGTGAATAAAGAGCGGAAGGGCGCGGAGCTCCGACCGGGTGACGGGGCTGGATCGCCCCCGCCTATTCCTCTGGAGCAGCGGCCTTGGGTGGCTCGCTGTTCTGGTACACCAACAGTGGCTCGGAATCGCCCTTGATGACTGATTCGTCGATAACAACCTTGCTCACATCATCCCGGGACGGGATGTTGTACATGCTGTCGAGCAATACGGCCTCAAGAATTGAGCGCAGCCCGCGGGCACCAGTCTTGCGTTCCATGGCACGCTCGGCAATGGCGCGCAGGCCATCATCGCGGAAGTCGACCTCGACACCCTCCATCTCCAGCAATTTGCTGTACTGTTTGGTAAGAGAGTTCTTCGGTTCGGTAAGAATCTGCACCAGCGCGTCGATGTCCAGCTCTTCCAGGGTCGCGATCACCGGCAGGCGACCGACAAACTCCGGGATCAGCCCGTAGCGCACCAGGTCCTCGGGTTCGAGATCCCGCAGCACTTCGCCGACGTTCTTGGAATCATCCTTGCTTTTAACCTCGGCCGCGAAACCGATGCCGCCCTTCTCCGAACGATCGCGGATCACCTTGTCGAGCCCCGCGAAGGCGCCGCCACAGATGAACAGGATATTCGACGTGTCAACCTGGAGGAACTCCTGCTGCGGGTGCTTGCGGCCGCCCTGGGGGGGCACGGAAGCCACCGTGCCCTCGATCAGTTTGAGCAGCGCCTGCTGCACGCCCTCACCAGACACGTCGCGGGTAATCGAAGGGTTGTCCGACTTGCGGGAAATCTTGTCGATCTCATCGATGTAGACAATTCCCACCTGGGCTTTCTCAACATCGTAGTCGCACTTCTGAAGCAACTTCTGGATGATGTTCTCTACGTCCTCACCGACATAGCCCGCCTCAGTGAGCGTGGTGGCATCCGCGATGGTAAAGGGCACATCCAGCAGGCGCGCCAGGGTTTCCGCCAGCAGAGTTTTGCCGCTGCCTGTGGGGCCAACCAGCAGTATATTGCTCTTGCCGAGCTCCACGTCGTCAGAGCGGCCGTCATCGTGACGCAGACGCTTGTAATGGTTGTATACCGCTACGGACAGCACTTTCTTGGCGCGCTGCTGGCCGATAACGTACTCGTCGAGGATCGCCTTGATTTCCTGCGGCACGGGCAGTCGATCCTGTGAGCTTTCGCCACCGGACTCCTGCACTTCCTCGCGGATAATATCGTTACAGAGGTCGACACATTCATCACAGATGAACACCGAAGGACCGGCAATCAGCTTGCGTACCTCGTGCTGGCTCTTGCCGCAGAACGAACAGTAGAGCAGCTTGCCGCCGTCGTCCCCGGAATTCGTTGTTTCGTCAGTCATCTATCTACCTGGACTACCTAATACCTGGACTATCTACCTAGCTACCTGGACCATCTACCTGGGCTGTCTACCTGGGCTGTCTACCTGGCCTATCTGCCCGGCCTACCTGATTCTCGCTGAGCCTTGCCAAACCCTGGTTGCGGTTGCGCGCTCACTTGCTTCACCTGTTGATACGCACACAAGCGTCAGACCGCGCACCGAAGGCGTCGTTCAAACGCATCGCCTTTTGGGCGCTCTTACCTTAAAGATGCTGATTTTCACAGCACAATGCAAGTCCCTGTCCCGATTCTGCGGAACAAGGGCGCAAGCCCACGTGGCACGCGGGCTGCGGGCTTATCAAGTACTAGCGGAAATCCGCCGGTTTATCAGTTAGAGGCGCTCTCTTCGGGCAGGGCAATGCGGCGGCCGACCACTTCATCTACCAGCCCGTACTCCTTGCTCTGTTCAGCACTCATGAAGCGGTCGCGCTCGGTATCGACCTGGATGGTTTCGATATCCTGGCCGGTGTGCTCTGCCATGAGCTGGTTGAGCCGCTCACGCAAAATCAGGATTTCGCGGGCCTGGATGTCAATATCCGTGGCCTGGCCCTGAGCGCCGCCACTGGGCTGGTGAATCATGGTGCGCGCATTGGGCAGGCAGAAACGCTTGCCCTTTGCCCCACCCGCCAGCAGGAAGGCCCCCATACTGGCTGCCTGGCCAATACAGGTGGTGCTGACATCGGGCTTGATGAATTGCATGGTGTCGTAGATGGCCATGCCCGCCGTTACCACACCACCCGGGCTGTTGATGTAGATGTTGATGTCTTTATCAGGGTTTTCGGCTTCCAGGAACAGCAGTTGGGCGACAATCAGGTTCGCCATGCCGTCCTCAATGGGCCCCACGCAGAAAATCAGTCGCTCCTTGAGCAGCCGCGAAAAGATATCGTAGGAGCGTTCGCCGCGGGCGGTCTGCTCGACCACCATGGGTATCAGGCCCAGGTTCTGCACCTGCTGGCGGTTGTGTCCATCGAACTGTTGGCTCATGCGCTCTGACTCTCCTGTGCCTGGGCGAGTGCTTCCTGGTAGCTGCACTCTTTCTCACTTACGTTGGCGGACTCGAGGATGGCCTCGATGACCGCATCTTCCAGTACCATGTTTTCTACGCCGGCGAGCTGCTCCTGGTTTGAGTAGTACCAGCTCACCACCTGCTCGGGCTCCTGATAGGTGCCGGCAATTTCTTCTACCGCCGCGCGCACCTTGTCGGCATCAGCCTTCAGCTCGCGACTGCTAACCATCTCGTTCAGCACCAGCCCCAGTTTGACGCGGCGCTCAGCCTGCTCAGTGAACATCTCAGCCGGCAGCAGGCTCTCAATATCCATGTCCTCGCTACCCGCGCCACCAAACTGCTGGAACATCTGCTGGCGCATGGTGCTGATTTCATTGTCGATCAGGGCCTTGGGCACGTCCTGGTCCGCATGCTTTTCGACCACCGCGTCCAGCACCTGCTGCTTTACCTGGTTGCGAACCGCGGTCTTGAGCTCGCGTCTCATGTTGTCGGCAATCTCGCTGCGGAACTGTTCCTCACCGCCCTCTTCCACGCCATAGGTCTTGAACAGCTCCTCATCGAGGGCAGCGGGAACGCGTTCGCTCAGCAAGTGCAGGGTGATCTTGAACTGCACGGCCGCGCCGCGCAGGTCCTCGTTGTGGTATTCCTCGGGGAAGCTCAGATCCAGGGTTTTTTCTTCACCCACAGACATGCCAACAATGCCGTCTTCAAAGCCGGGGATCATGCGGCCGGAACCGAGTTGCAGCTCCGTGCCCTCGGCGCTGCCGCCTTCGAAGGGCTCGCCGTCGCGGGTACCCACGAAGTCGATGGTCACCTGGTCGCCTTCCTGGGCAGGGCGCTCCGCACTTTCCCACTTGCCCTGTTGGTTCCGAAACACCTCGATCATATGGTCGATATCCGCGTCGGTGACATCCGCTGCGGGCCGCTCTATGTCGATGCCGGCCATGTCGGCGAGTTCGATGTCGGGGAACACTTCAAAGGTGGCAACAAACTCGATATCGTCACCTTCGTCCATCCGCTTGGGTTCGATATTTGGCTGGCCCGCGGGACGCAGGTTTTCCTGATTGACCGCCTCGTAGAAGGACTGGCTCATTACCTCACCGAGTACTTCCTGGCGAACGCCCGCGCCGAAACGCTGGCGAATCACTTTCAGCGGCACCTTGCCGGGGCGGAATCCATCCAGGCGAATGTTCTTGGCGGCTTTCTTGAGCCGGTTGTTGACCTCGTTCTCGACGCGCTCCGCCGGTACGCCCACGGTCAGACGACGCTCAAGACCTGACGTCGTTTCGATTGAAACCTGCATGTATATTCCTCAGACAAAAAACTGGTGCGAAAGGAGAGACTCGAACTCTCACGCCTTGCGGCACTGGAACCTAAATCCAGCGCGTCTACCAATTCCGCCACTTTCGCAAAAATGCTTCGCCGCGCCTGCACTCCATCGTCACCGTTTCCACGCGCTAGAAAAGCGCCGAAATGCGCTTGAAGTAGCACCGCTAAGTGGCTGATATGCTTGGCTTTTAAAGCGCGCTGTGCAAGACAGACCGCGGGTTGATTCAAGGGCGGGGATTCTGCCACAACTGCAGGGGGCCTTCAAGGCGCTTCCGGCGGGTTCAAAAGGACGCAAAACCGCGCCGAACGCTACCTGCTAGCCGGTCAGGCAGGCCGGGTCGAATCGGTACTCGTCCCGCAACCAGCCGGCAACTTCCAGGGCGGCCTCCTCCCCCAGGGCCGTGTATTCTTCGGCGAGGCGACGCCTGACATCGGGTGACATGGCATCCAGCCCCTGGTGCTGAAAACAGTGCTGATCACGGGCCAGGCAGGCAGCCAGTCCGGGTGAGAACAGCTCTCCCGGGGACGGACAGTGGCCGCCGTACAGTGCCGCCAGGCCACCCAGCGGATAGCGAGACAAGCGAGCCTGGTTCATGGGGTTGCAAAAGTGCCCGCGCAACGCGGCCGGGAGGTCCGGGGACCGACCAGGGAGTGGGTCCAGGTGCAGGAATCTCGAAGCCTTTTCGCCGTCATTTACCGGATAGTTATCCCACAACACCGGCGCACGCCTCAGCATCTGCGCAATGGCCTTGAGGTCTTGCGCATCGATCGCCGCCGAGCATACTGCCGGGCCGGTCCAGAACACGTCGACGGAAGCGTCCAGTGATATGCCCAGGTCGTCCCAGTAGCGGGCTGGCATGGCGCCGAAGAAGCGCTCCAGTACCGGGTCGGTGGAGTAGTAAGTGGGGCAAACAATCAGCCACTCAGCGCCGCTCCAGGCCCGAACGTCAGCGACGATCTCGGCCTGCCGTGCAGCGAGATCTTCGGTGTTCCCCGGCATGTCGTCAAACAGCAGGGCCAGTATGTTGCCGCCGAGAGCATCGATCGCCGCCACCCTCTTCCGCAGGGCCTGTTTGGCCGACCTGTCGTACTGCTGGTACAGCGCAAACGGAGACAGCCCGACGCCCCAGTTCAAACCCATAAAACGGTAGTGATGGGCGAGCTCCGACAGCGCCGTTGACTGTTCCTCCGGCCACGGCAGGTGCCACTGCTTGCGCAGGTGTGCATCAGACTTCGGCGCGTAGATGTAGGCGTTGAGTCCCAGGCCCTGCAGATAGTCGGCATAATCGTGCCTGACGCCCCAATCCCACTCCCGTCCGTAGAAGCCCTCGATGACTCCCCGGGGGCAAATTTCAACCCGGGACATACCAGCTCTTGGAATTAGACGTCATTTCGTTATCGCGATTTATTTTAAAAAACCCAAGAAATCGTTATGGAAAATTACCATTTTTGCGCAATACTAAGAACGTGGGCACCTATCCCCTAGTTCAAACGGGTGCTCGCTGGGGCACATCTTGTGTTCCAATCAGGGAAGCAATTCCTTTATGTTTCACTCCTAATGGTCTTATTGGGCTCCTTTTGGAGCCCATTTTTTTGCCATAAGCTCATAAGAAACAAGAGCTTGCACGGCATTTCTCTCTGCCAGCCGAGCATTTGGGCGGGAAGTCCACCGAGACCGCCCCGGGCAGTTGTTGGCGCAACAAATTCCGGCCGCGTCATACGTGATAGCAATACCCTGCGCGTTAACGCCCGAATGATAGGAGAGCCTGATACCGGCGACAGGCTGATGGCGGGATGATGCGGTCATAACGACAGTAACAATGACAGCAACTGCAATTCCGGCGATCACGGCGGGGAACCGGATTCCGGCCCGGTTCACATGGTATGGGTAGGACGATCGGATTCCAGGGAACCGGCCAGGTGGTTTTCAATCTTGGCGTTGGCCTGGGCATCTTCTTCACTGAACTGGACGCCAATGCCCGCCGTGCGGTTACCCTGGGCGCCTTTGGGAGTAATCCACACCACCTTGCCGGCGATGGGAATCTTGTCGGGCTCGTCCATCAGATTGAGCAGCATGAAGACTTCGTCACCAATCTTGTATTCCTTGTTGGTGGGGACGAAGAGGCCGCCGTGCTGGAGGAATGGCATGTAGGCGGAGTAGAGGACAGCCTTGTCCTTGATGGTAAGAGACAGGATGCCGTTCCTGCCCCCCTGTTGGTTACTCATAGCTGGGTGCTCATAGCCGTGTACTCGCGCCCGTGTGCGCTCGCCTGAGCATGGCTGTGTGTTTGCTGTCGCCCACTGTTGGTGAACTCCCTGTTCGACTCCTCCAGATACTAGCACTAACTTACCCCTGTACCTAAAGTCCTTGCCAATCTTGCGGAGCAGTCCTCAATAATCAGTTGGCGGTTTGGGTTCGCGCCGGCACTGATACTGCGCTGCAGGCGGCCCAGTTCGCGCCACAGTTCAAAGGCTTCTCCTGATACCTGCCCTTGCGCCTGTGAACCAGTTCGCAGTTTCTGCTGGACCGTGGACTGCATGGTGGCCAGTACGTCCACCAATTCCATATCGGATGCGAGCGCCGGTAGTTCAAGTGGGGAGAGCCTTCCCGCCAGCAAGCTGTCAATGCCGCCTCGCAGGGCCAGGCGTTGCTCGAGGGTTCCGGATTGGTACAGGGCGAGCGCCGCCAGCGGCCGATTGTCACAGGCGTCCAGTAACTGCCCCGCTGTCTCCTCCCCACCGCAGGCGGCGGCCAACCATGACAGCCCCTGCTGTCTTGATGGCGACGGCAGGGTGACGGTCTGGCAGCGGGACCTGACGGTAGCGGGCAACGAGGCAGGTTGGTGGCTCACCAGCAACAGCGTGGTACTGGCGCTCGGCTCTTCAAGGCACTTCAACAGGGCGTTGGCCGCATTGAGATTCATCGCTTCGGCGGGACACAACAGCGCGAGTTTGCGGGACCCCAGGGCCGGCGTCTTGCCGGCAAAGCTGATCAGCCCACGCACCTGGTCGATCTTGATAACTCGACTACCCTCCTCAGGTGCCAGTTCAAGACAATCCGGATGGCTGCCAGCCGCCAGCACGCTGCAGGTCTTGCACTTACCACAGGCCAGGCCTGCCTGGGGTTCCAGGCACAACATCCGTGCGGCCAGTACGCAGGCGAACTGCCACTTGCCAATGCCAGCGGGTCCCGCTAGCAACAGCGCATGAGGCAGCCGGTCGGCCGCCAGGCGCTGGGAGACGCTCGCCCAGTCATCCGCCTGCCAGGGCAAGGGAGCGAGACCGACATTCATTGCCCTGTCCTCGCTGCCGAGAGCAGGGCCCTAATGTCGTCGGCGATCAGTTCCAGCGGCCGGTTGGTATCCACCAGACGAAAGCGATCAGGTTCAGCGGCAGCACGCTCCAGGTAACAGTTCCTGACGCGCTCGAAAAACACTCGCTGTTCCTGCTCAAAGCGATCCAGCTCACCGCGTTCACCGGCGCGAGACAGCCCGACCTCCAGCGGCGCATCCAGCAGCAGTGTCAGGTCCGGGTGCAGGCTTCTCTGTACAAGGTCTTCAAGCCGCGCGATCCACGCCTGCGGCAGTTCGCGGCCGCCCCCCTGGTAGGCGTAGGTAGCATCCGTGAAGCGGTCGCAGATCACCCACTGCCCCGCTGCCAGCGCTGGCTCTATCACTGCCGCGATGTGCTGGGCCCGTGCCGCAAACACCAGTAACAACTCCGCCATCGGAGCCATTGCTTCATCCCGTGGGGCCAGCAGCAGTTGCCGGATCTCTTCTGCCAGCGGCGTGCCGCCGGGCTCACGGGTCCTGCGGTAGGCGATACCCTGCTCCTGTAGCCAGCTCTCCACCACGGCGATATTGGTGGACTTACCGACCCCCTCCCCGCCTTCGACGGTGATGAACAGGCCGCGCTTACTCATCCCTTGGTTCCTCTGCCTGGCCCGGGGCAGGCGCGGAGCGGTAGTCCTCACGACGGCGCAATTGATAGCGGCGCACGGCCCTGTTGTGTTCTTCGAGCGTGGCGGAAAACTGGTGACTGCCATCGCCGCGGGCCACAAAATACAGGGACTCACCCTCGGCAGGCTGCACGGCGGCCATGATAGCCGCCTCACCCGGGAGGGCAATTGGTGACGGCGGCAGGCCCCTGTGCCGGTAGGTGTTGTAGGGATTCGACTCATCATCCAGGTGACTGCGCCGCAGGTTGCCGGAATACAGATTGCCCAGCCCGTAGATAACGGTCGGGTCGGTTTGCAGCCGCATATTGTTTTCCAGCCGCCTGACAAACACTCCGGCGATGTGCTCCCGTTCCGCAGCCAGGCCGGTTTCCTTTTCCACAATGGACGCCATGACCAAAGCCTCGTAGGCACTGCCATACGGTAAGCCCACATCCCGTTGCTGCCAGGCCGATTCCAGTACCTGCTGCATACGGCGGTGGGCCAGTGTCAGGATATCCAGGTCGCTCTGGCCACGGGTGAAACGGTAGGTGTCCGGGAAAAACAGGCCCTCCGGATGCCCGAGGGGAGCCACCAGTTCCAGCAACCTGGGATCACTGGCACCGTCCAGCACCGGCTCGATTGCCGGGTCCGCCTGCAGTATGTCGAGAGCCTCTGACAGGGTCAGGCCCTCCGGAAGGGTGACGTTGTACTGGCGTACTTCCCCCGCGACCAGCATCGCGAGGATGGCGGCCGGCGTCCGCGGGGTGTCGAGGCCGTACTCCCCCACTTTTATACGTGCATCCATGCCCTGGAAGCGAGCCGCCAGTGTCCACATATCTGGCCAGCGCAAGGCACCGAGCTGCTGTAGCTCTACGGCCACATCTGACAGGCTGTCGCCTGCATCCACCTGCAGCACCGTATTGGGCGGCGTAATGGGCGCGTGCCACCAGCGCCACAGAAGTGTGCCTCCCACCCCTGCGAGCAACGACATGCCGAGCACCAGGGTCAGGAAGAAGGCTTTCATTCAGAGGATTCGGAGAAATGGAAAAAGTGTTCGCGCAGGGTATCGCCACACTGTGAGGAGGTAAAGACGTGCTCCCCGCAGCGCGCCACCTGGCGAATCCCCTGGAGGGAGCTGGTCAGCAACATCTCTTCGGCGGTGACAAGATCGTCGGGGTGCAGCCGCGTTTCCACGACTTCCAGGCCGGCGCTCGGCGCCAGTGCTTCCATGATGGCGCGCCGCACTGTGCCGGCAATACCGCAATCGACTACGGGAGGCGTGAGCAGCTTTCCGTCGCGCGCTATAAACACATTGGACGACACACCACAAACGACTTCCCCGCGGCTATTGCACTGCAGGCCCTCATCCTCGTCTTGCAGCTCCCGCGCGGCCAGCACCTGTTCCAGACGGTTCCCATGTTTGATGCCGGCCAGCAGCGGCTGGATGGCCAGCGGCGTCTCACACAGTATTACCCGGGCTGCCGACGGAACGGAGCGCCAGGGGCTAACGGTATCCAGGCTCAGGGTCAGCGTCGACATGTCGGCGGCGCTGCGGTAGCCCCGACCCGCGGCGCCGCGGCTAAGGGTGAGGCGCGCCGCGGCGTCATCGAGCGCCTGCGTCCCAAGCCAGTCCAGCGCCAGCTCCAGTTGCGATTCGACGCGACGGGTTTCACATTCGATGCCGAGCACTCGCTGGCCCGCCTGCAAACGCTGCAGATGGTAGCGCCAGAGGTGTGGACGACCCCGGTGCACACGAAAGGTTTCGAACAGGCTGTCGCCGTAGCTGAAGCCGCGGTCGCTGAGTGAAATGCTTGCGCCCGGCGTGCCGTTTACCCAGTGAAACGGGAGTGTCACGCCTCAGGGAGCATGCCGGAACAGCAGACTGCCGTTGGTACCGCCAAAACCGAAGGAATTCGACAGCGCCACATCGATCTGCATTTCCTGCGCCGTATGTGGCACGAAATTAAGATCGCAGCCCTCATCCGGGTTGTCCAGGTTGATGGTCGGCGGCGCCACCTGGTCGCGCAGGGACAGCACCGAGAAAATGGCCTCCACCGCGCCAGCGGCACCCAGCAAGTGGCCAATCATGGACTTGGTCGAACTGACGGCCACGTCCGATGCCGCAGTCCCCATCAGGGATTTCACCGCCGTGCATTCGGCCAGGTCACCGGCTTTGGTGGAGGTGCCGTGGGCATTGATGTAGTGGATAGCCGAAGGATCGCACTGGGCATCTTCCAGGGCCTGGCGCATCGCCTGCAGGGCGCCGTGGCCATCTTCCGGTGGTGATGTCATGTGGTAGGCGTCACCGCTCATGCCAAAACCTGCGAGTTCCGCATAGATCTTCGCACCGCGGGCGCGCGCGTGTTCGTATTCTTCCAGCACAATGACGCCGGCGCCATCACCCAGTACAAAGCCGTCACGGTCGCGGTCCCAGGGCCGGCTGGCGCCTTCCGGGTCGTCGTTGCGGGTGGACAGGGCTCGCGCCGCCGCAAAGCCGCCGACGCCCACCGGCGTGGTAGCCATCTCTGCACCACCCACCACCATGGCATCCACATCCCCGCGCTCAATCAGGCGGGCGCCCAGGCCGATATTATGGGTGCCGGAGGTACAGGCAGTGACCATGGCCAGGTTGGGGCCCCGGAAACCGTACTTGATGGACAGGTTGCCGGCGATCATGTTGATGATGGAGCCAGGCACAAAAAACGGCGAGATCTTGCGCGGCCCGGAGGTGCGAATGACCTCAGCGTTCTTCTCGATCTGGCCTATGCCGCCTATACCGGAGCCTATGGAAGTGCCGACTCGCTCGGCCATGGTTTCACTGACTTCGAGGCCGGAATCCTCCATGGCCTGGATGCCCGCCACCATCCCGTACTGCACGAACAGGTCCATCTTGCGGGCTTCCTTGGGGCTCAGGTAGGGCTCAAAATCGAAGTCCTTGACGCTGCAACTGAACTGGGTGGCGAACGCGGAGGCATCAAAGGTATCGATGGGGGCTGCCCCACTCTTACCACGCAGAATATTCCCCCAGGATTCCTCCACGGTGTTGCCCACAGGGGAAACCATGCCGAGTCCGGTGACTACTACTCGTCTGCGCGACACGCTATGTCCTCATTGTTAACTTGTTGTGGCCCAGAAGCACGAAAGCCGCCCCATCAATGCGTGAGGCGGCCTTCGAGGGAGCGCTGAAAGGGTGGATCAGGTCAGGTTCTCGTTGATGTAGTCGATCGCCAGTTGCACGGTGGTGATCTTCTCGGCTTCCTCGTCGGGAATCTCGGTTTCAAACTCTTCTTCCAAGGCCATAACCAGCTCGACCGTGTCGAGGGAGTCGGCACCCAGGTCCTCGACAAAAGAGGCACCTGCTTCTACCTCGTCTTCTTTAACGCCAAGTTGTTCTGCGACAATCTTCTTAACGCGCTCTTCAATGCTGCTCATGGTTTCAGTCTACTCCTGTGAAGATAAAATACCGTCCGGTACTCGAACGGGCCGCATTTTACTCGTGTTGCCGGTCCATGTACATGCTGCCACAGCAGCATAACAGCCCCGCAATCGCCCGATCAGCCCGGACCCTACATATACATGCCGCCATTGATATGAATGGTCTCGCCGGTGACATAGGCGCCCTCTTCGCTGGCCAGGAAAGCCACTACCGCGGCGATTTCTCCCGGCTCGCCCAGGCGGCCCAGCGGAATCTGCTGCAACAGCACTTCCCGCTGCGCCTCCGGGAGCTCCCGCGTCATATCCGTGTCGATGAATCCCGGCGCCACACAGTTTACGGTGATATTCCGGGAGCCGAGTTCCCGCGCCAGGGCCCGGCTAAAGCCCTCCGCGCCCGCCTTGGTAGCGGCGTAGTTGCTCTGGCCGATATTGCCCATTGAACCCACTACCGAGGTGATATTGATAATGCGGCCCCAGCGCGCCTTGGTCATACCCCGGGCACAGGCCTTGCAGACCCGGTACAGCGCGTTGAGATTGGTGTCGATAACTGCGCTCCACTCGTCTTCCTTCATGCGCATCAGGATGTTGTCACGGGTGATACCGGCATTGTTGACCAGCACGGTCGGCGCTCCGAATTCATCGGCAATGGCCGCCAGGGTCTCACTGACGCTGGTGTCATCGTCCACCCGCAGCACCCGACCGCCGCCGTCATTGCCGGTAGCCGCAAGGTAATCGGATATCGCCCGGGCACCGGCCTCGCTGGTAGCAGTTCCCACCACGGTAAAACCGTCGGCGGCAAGGCGCTCGGCGATGGCGCGCCCAATTCCCCGGCTGGCGCCGGTTACCAGCGCAATAGCGTTGCTCATGCCACGATCTCCTCATTGATAGCTGAGAGGCTGGATTCAAAGTCCGCCGGCTCCTCAATAGTGTAGCTCGACAGCCCTTTATCAATCCGTCGACTAAGCCCGCTGAGCACCTTGCCGGGGCCACACTCCACCAGTGCCTTGATCCCCTGGGACTGCATCGCATGCACGCAGGCCGTCCATTGCACCGGGCTGTAGATCTGCCTGACGAGCAGCGCGCGAATCTGCTGCGGGTCTGATTCCGTTTCCGCGTGTACGTTGTGTACCACCGGGATATCCGGGGCCGACACGGTTAAGCCCGCCAGCACCTCTTGCAATCGCTCACCGGCCGGGCGCATGAGTTCGGTATGGAACGGAGCGCTGACAGGCAGCGGCATGGCACGCTTGGCACCCGCGCCTTTCAGGGCTTCGATGGCCGCCTCCACCGCCGCCGTATGACCGGCAATCACTACCTGACCGGGAGAGTTATAGTTGACCGCAGCGACCACCTGTCCGGTGGCTGCAGCGACTGCCTGGCAATGGCCATCGATGGCGGCATCGTCTAGACCGATGATCGCCGCCATTGCGCCCTCGCCCACAGGCACCGCGGACTGCATGGCGGCACCCCGTTCACGCACCAGGCGCAGCGCATCAGTAAAGCCCAGCGCACCGGCAGCCACCAGCGCGGAAAACTCCCCCAGACTGTGCCCGGCCATGCGGGCCGGGATAGCGCCGCCCGCCGCGCGCCAGGCCCGCCACAGGGCAATACTGGCGGTCAGCAGCACGGGTTGTGTCGTTTCCGTCAGGTTGAGTGCGTCCTGCTCGCCGTTCTGGACCAGGTCCCAAACATCATATTCCAGGGCTTCAGAGGCCTCGGCAAATGTCTGCGCCACGGACGCATGGGCCGCTGCGGCAGCGGCCAGCATGCCGATTTTCTGTGAACCCTGGCCAGGGAATACGAATGCCAGTTCGTCCCGTGTCATTCTGATTGTGTCTCCTGTTTGTCGAGAGTCTTGTCAAGATAGCGTGCCAGACCTAGCACCATGTCCTGCTCTATGCAACGGGCGGCCTGTTCAACGGCCGCACCGAAGGCCACGCTGCTGGATGCGCCATGGCTTTTCACCACCACGCCATCGAGACCCAGCAAAAACGCGCCGCCGTGAAGGTCGGCACTGAGGGCGGACTCGATTTCCCGCAGCGCCGGGGCGGCGGCTGTCGCCAGCAAGCGCAGCCACCAGTGGCGGCTGAAACTCTGCGCCAGCGCACCGGCGGCGTAGTGCGCAGTACCCTCAGCGGTCTTCAGCGCCACGTTGCCGAGCAGGCCGTCGCAGACAATCACATCCACATGCCCGCTGTACAGGGTGCTGCCTTCTATATAGCCCACGTAGTTGATGCTGGGATCCGACTCGAGCCTGCGTGCCGCCTCGCGCATCGCTGTATTGCCTTTCGAAGCCTCGATGCCATTGCTGAGCAGCGCCACCCTGGGGGCCTCATTGCCGTCCAGCGCCCGCGCCAGTGCGGAGCCCAGCAAACCGAACTCGTGCAGCGACTGCGAGTCGGCTTCCACGTTGGCGCCCAGGTCGAGCATGTAACTACTGCCCACCTCCGACGGTATAGGGGAGCACAGGGCGGGACGCCCGAAGCCTGGCAGCATGCTGACTCTCTGCCGTCCGAGCGCCATCAGCGCCGCTGTACTGCCAGCGCTCACCAGCCCGGCAACACGCTGTTCCGCCAGTAGCTTGAAGGTGCTATGCAGGCTCGAGTCCTGTGCACCGCGCAGGGCGTCGCGGGTAGAGGCGTCCATGGGCAGCACGCCGGGGGCGTGGGTGATCGACAGGCGCTGGCGGTTGCCGGCGTCCAGGGTGTCAATCTGAGTTTCAATCTGGGGAGCGTCGCCCACCAGGTGCAGGTGCAATCTTGGATGGGCGGACAGGGCGGCGAGCGCCGCCGGTAAGGTAACGCGGGGACCGAAGTCCCCGCTCATAATATCTACAGCCAGATGGACCCTTGAGTCCAAGGACTGCGAATCCGCTTAATCGTCGTCGCCGCGCTCTACCACCTTGCGACCGCGGTAAAAACCGTCGGCGCTCACGTGGTGCCGGCGATGGGTTTCGCCCGTCGTCTGGTCCACGGACAGAGTGGCACGGGAAAGTCCGTCGTGCGAACGGCGCATACCACGGCGGGAGCGCGTCTTCTTGTTCTGCTGTACAGCCATGTCAATTCTCCTGCTGTTTGCTGCCGGGCTTCAGTTGCTCCAGCACCTTGAACGGGTTATCGCCATCGGTTTCCGGTGTTTCTGGCGGCTGGCGATAGGCGTCCAGTAACTCTTTACATGTCTCAGTGTCGTGGTAGGCGACGACAGGAATCCCCAGGATCAGTTCGTCTTCTACCAGGCTCAATAAATCGCCTTGCTCACCCTCCACCACCCAGGGGTCGAGAGCGGCCGGCAACTGCCTGGCCATTTCGTCATCGCCGACAATCGCAAGCTGGTTTTCACTCTCCAGTGTCAGCGGCATCGGCTCCAGACAGCGCTGGCAGGCAACCATCAGTTCAGCCTTCACCGTAACGGTGACGACGGAACGATTTTCCTCGTCCCTGCCAAACGCGCACTGCGCTTCAATCGAACCTTCTCCAGAGGCCAGCGCATCCCGCAATCTGGGCAGCGCTGACAGTGAAACTGCACCGCTGACGACGCTGCCGCGGGCCGCCGCTCTGCGTACATCGAGGGTGGTCGGGAGAGGCTCTGGCGACATAGGCGCGCAATCATAGGGACGGATTTCGGTATTGTCAAAAAAATCTTTAAAATACAGACAGTTCTATGCCAGAGGGCGGTCAAAGTTCCGCCTGGGCGGACGCCCATCAACCGGCCAGGAGTCGCTGCACCCATGACACTGATACTCGCCTCCGGCTCACCCTATCGCCGGCGCCTGATGGAACGCCTGCAACTCCCCTTCACGACCATCTCCCCCGAGGTGGACGAAACACCGCTGCCCGATGAACCCGGGAAGGCTCTCGCGGGCCGGCTCGGGCGGGAAAAAGCTGCCGCTGTCTTCGCACAATATCCGGATGCCGTCGTTATTGGCTCTGACCAGGTGCCCTGCCTGGGAGGTGAACTGCTCCATAAGCCCGGTTGCCGTGCAAAGGCGCGGCAGCAGCTTGCACTCTGCAGCGGCAGGCGGGTGGTGTTTCACACGGGGCTCTGCGTGCTGGCGCCGGGCCAGGCGCCGCTGAGCACCGTGGTCCCGACAACCGTGCACTTCAGGCAGCTCACAGAGGGCGAAATCGATCGTTACCTGGTGCTGGATGAGCCCTATGACTGCGCCGGCAGCTTCAAATGGGAATCACTGGGTATCGCCCTGTTTGAGCGCCTTGAAGGCAATGACCCCACGGCACTGGAAGGACTTCCCCTGATAGAGCTCTGTGCGCTGTTGCGACTCAGGGGATTTGATCCGCTGGCAATGTAATAAGCAAATAATAATTTTAATTATCAATCAGTTGCGCAGTCTTTGAAGATATTGCTCGAGATTGCTATCAAGCGGCGCCTCGAGCGACACGGCCTCCCCTCCCAGCACGAAAGACAGCGAGGCTGCGTGCAGGAACAGTCTTTTCAAGCCCCGCTCCGCCGCCTGCCGGTTGGCCTCCCGGTCTCCATATTTGTCATCACCGAGGATGGGATGACCCGCCTGCAGGCAGTGGACGCGTATCTGATGGGTTCGGCCAGTGACGGGTTTGGCTTCCACCAGCGTCGTGTTTGCGAAGCGTTCCACCACCCGGAATTCGGTTCTCGCGGCTTTGCCCTCCCGGTCCACCCTGACGATCCGCTCGCCTGATTTCAGGGTGTTCTTTTTTAGCGGCGCCTCGACAAAATGCCGGCTGGCAGACCAACGCCCCGCCACCAGGGCCAGGTAGCGCTTATCGACGCGGTCTTCGCGCAACTGCTTGTGCAGGTCCTTCAATACCGCGGGCTTGCGGGCAACCATGATGCAGCCGGAGGTATCACGATCCAGGCGGTGCACCAGTTCCATAAAACCTTCGTCCGGCGCCAGTTTGCGCAGGCACTCAATCATGCCAATAGAGAGACCACTGCCGCCGTGCACCGCGAGACCGGAGGGTTTATTCAGCACCCAAAGACCGTCGGCCTGGTAAATCAGCTGATCTTCGAGCAATCCTGCCCAGCGGCGAGGCACGTCCTGCGGTTCAGCGCGCTCGGCGGTGCGCAGCGGCGGGATGCGCACGCTGTCGCCTTCGGATACCCGGTAGTCGCCCCGCACCCTACCCTTGTTGACACGGATTTCGCCCTTGCGCAGTGCCTTGTAGATGCGGGTCTTGGGGACACCACGCAACTCCCGCAGCAGGAAGTTGTCGAGTCGCTGCCCCTGGTAGTCGGCGGTGACCTGGATGAATCGGACCTGGCTCATAAACCCTTTTAAATTGAAGCACTTATATTTCGGTGCTATAGTCGGCGCCGTGTTTCGCGGAATCCACAACGGATTGCCGCCGCCGGACCTACAGACACGCAGCGATCAGCGCGCTGCCGGCGGACGCCGCGGCTGTTGCCGTCGACTGTTTTCGATATCAATCGTGAACCAGCGATGGCCTACACCGATAGCCACGCGAGCATAAACGCTGGTGAGTTTGCCCCGACGGGAATGAGCCACCAGCGACCAAAAAACCGGCTTTCTCCGGGCTACAGGCCCTGAAAAAAGCTAGAAAATAGTGGGTTGCGGCAGTGTTCACAAGACATATTTCCGCAGCCCCGGTAAACGGAAATACCTTAAACCGCGCAGCGGATGCTGGCGGCCATTGAGAAAGAGCAGATTTTGCAGCCGGGACAGAAACGTTGACCCGCTGCACACGGTGACACCACCAAAGGCCGGTGAACGCGCAGACACCCTTAACCGGGCTGTGAGATAGCGAACACCGCAGACAGCAGGTATACGCGCCTGGCGCGACAGACGCTGTCTCATGGGATACGCCCGCCCCGCGCGCTGCGCTGGCTGGGGAGTCCCAGGTGAGTCAACGTTGACACAGGCCCCGGGGCCACGCTCCGACGTGTGAGTGCGTTTGTATCACGTCAGCAGCTAACGACCTGGACCGGCCTGCCTTGCCCAGGCTCAATTCGCCTCCCCGCTGTGCCACAGCCAAGTGTGGTACACATGAAAAAAATGCTTATCAACGCAACCCAACCCGAGGAGTTGCGTGTCGCCCTGGTAGAAGGCCAGCGGCTCTACGACCTGGACATCGAGAATCGCACCCGCGTCCAGAAAAAATCCAACGTCTATAAAGGCCGCATCACCCGGGTAGAACCCAGCCTCGAGGCCGCCTTCGTCGACTTCGGCGCCGAGCGCCACGGCTTCCTGCCCATGAAGGAGATCTCCCGCGAGTACTTTTCCAAGAAAGGTGGCAACGGCGAGAACCGCCCCCGCATCAAGGACCTGGTCAAGGAAGGCACCGAGGTCATCGTCCAGGTGGACAAAGAGGAACGCGGCAACAAGGGAGCCGCCCTCACCACCTTCATCAGCCTGGCCGGCCGCTACATGGTGTTGATGCCCAACAACCCCCGCGCCGGCGGTATTTCCCGGCGCATCGAAGGTGACGACCGCAGCGAGCTGCGCGAAGCCATGAGCGGACTGGAGATTCCCGACGGCATGGGTGTCATTATCCGCACGGCGGGCATCGGCCGCAGCTCGGAAGAACTGCAGTGGGACCTGAACTATCTGGTGCAGCTCTGGGAAGCGATCCAGAAAGCCGGCGAAGAAGAAAAGGCACCTTCCCTGCTGCTGCAGGAGAGCAATGTCATTATCCGCGCAATCCGCGACTACCTGCGCGAGGATATCGACCAGGTGCTGATCGATTCCAGCGACGCGCATCAGCACGCCCAGAACTTCGTCAGCCACATCATGCCCCAATACAAGAATCGTCTCCGTCTGTACGAGGATTCGATTCCCATGTTCAACCGCTTCCAGATCGAGTCACAGATCGAAACCGCCTTCCAGCGTGAGGTTCGCCTGCCCTCCGGCGGCTCCATTGTGATCGATCCGACCGAAGCCATGGTGTCCATCGATATCAACTCGGCCCGCGCCACCAAGGGCAGCGATATTGAGGAGACTGCACTGCAGACCAACCTCGAGGCCGCGGACGAGATCGCGCGCCAGCTCAGGCTGCGGGATATTGGCGGTCTGATTGTTATCGATTTCATCGACATGATGGCCTCGCGCAACCAACGCGCTGTGGAAAACCGCATGCGTGACGCACTGAAGATCGATCGGGCGCGTGTCCAGTTGGGGCGCATTTCCCGCTTTGGACTCCTGGAAATGTCACGCCAGCGCCTGCGCCCCTCACTCGGGGAAACCAGCGCCATTGTCTGCCCGCGCTGCAATGGCCAGGGCACCATCCGCGACACCAAGTCCCTCGCACTGGCCATCCTGCGGCTGCTGGAGGAAGAAGCGATCAAGGAGCGCTCGGCGGAAGTGCGTGCCGTGGTGCCGGTACCGGTCGCCACCTACCTGCTCAATGAAAAGCGCGATGCCGTTGTCGAAATTGAACAATTGACCAAGGTCCGGGTGGTGGTGCTGCCCAACCCGTCCATGGAAACCCCACATTTTGAGGTCGAGCGCCTGCGCGACGACCAGGTGGTCGAAAAGAAGGATCTGTCCTTCGAAATCGACATCACACCGGAGGAGGAAGAAGTCCCCGCCGATGTGCCCCAGGACATTCCCCAGGAACGCGCCGCGGTACAGGCCGTTGCACCCGCCTCTCCCGCGCCGGAAGCTGCGCCGCAGGAAGTCAGTCCGCGCAAGGACAAGGCAAACGACAACCGGCGTCGCGAGCGTAAGCCGCGTAAGCAACAGGAGCCGGCGAAAAAACCTGGCCTGCTGGCACGGCTGTTCGGATTCCTGGGCGACGAAGCCGCTGAGGAAGAGACCCGCGGCAAGAGGGCGAAAAAAGGCGGACAGCAATCCCGCGGCAAGCAGGACGGCGAGGAAAGCAAGGACGGACAGCGCAACCGCAACCGGCGTCGTGGTGGCCGTGGCCGCCGCCGTGGCGGTGAAGGCCAGCGTGGCGACGCCCGCCAGGACAACCGCCAGCAAGGCACGGAACAGCAGGGCCGGAAGCGTGACGATGCCCGGCGCGAAGACGCCCGGCGAGGCGACGGCAAGCGGGACGACAACCGCGGCAACGTGCGGGATGACGAACAGCGCAAGGATGCAGATACCCGTCGCGAAGGTAGCGCAAATGAAGAATCCCGGGGTCGCCGCCGCCGTGGAGGCCGTGGCCGCCGTCGCAACGAAGACGGCGCAGCCCAGCAGCCCAGGGAGGCAGCGACGGACAGCGTAGAGCTTGCCGATAGCGAAGAGTCCCAGGACAAACCGCGCAAGCGGCCATCCGACCAGCGCGGCGCGGACAAGCCCCGCCGCCGCCGTCGCGGCAAGCGGCCGCAGGATGCAGAGGCAAGCCCTGCCGCTGATACGGAGCAGGTCCCGGCCGAAGCGGCCACCGCTGACCCCGTCGAAGAACAGGTGACAACGTCACCCGTTGTCACCGACGTTCCCGCAGCGGTTGACGCGCCGGCCAGTGGTGTCCCGACTGACGATACAGCTTCTGTGGATGGGAACCTGGCAGACGCGTCGGCCTCTGCAGGGGGCGCCGAAGATACGCCGGAACAAGAAGCATCAGCAGCGACCCAGGTGGACGACACGCCGCCGGAAGACACGACCTACACAGCTACCCCCCAGCCGGAGGCCGACGTTGAGGCACCGGGTGAAGTGGCTGAAGCCGCAGAGGAGACCGTGGACGCTGAGCCTGCAGAGGCAGCGGAGACAGACCTCCAGGCCGAAGTCGACCCGGAATCAGAGAACACGATAGCCGGCGCCGAGAGCTCGGGCGGCCGCGCCTGGAACGATCCCCGGATAGCACCAAAGCCCGTGGCAGAGGTCTTTATCGATACGGCACACCCGGTGTTTTTCCGCGCTGATATTGCCCCGCCGGTGATCCCCGCACGCCCCCAGCCACCCCGCGCGATCAACGATCCGCGCGGTCCGGCCACGGGCGGCAATGACAGCCCGCCGCTTTCCCAGTAGCAGGCTTGAGCAAAGAAAGCATCGCTGTATAATGCGACGCCTGCCGCGGCCCCGCCGCGGCAAAACAGTTAAAGGTGGGCTGGCTGAGCGGTCGAAAGCGGCGGTCTTGAAAACCGTTGAACCGAGAGGTTCCCGGGGTTCGAATCCCTGGCCCACCGCCAAATAAAAAACCCCGGGCAGCGCCCGGGGTTTTTTATTTGACGCTGTGCCAGGATTTGATTTGAACCCCCCGGTTCGACTGAACGCGACCACAGGAGCGTTCAGGACGGGTTCACCGCAGGTGAAACCGCCCGCAGGGCGACAACGCCCCGAAGGGTGTTGTCGTCAATCCCTGGCCCGGCTCGGTCTAAGTCCTACCTCCCGACCAAAGGAGCATTCTGCACGCCCGCAGATCGCGCAGCGATCGAGGAGAGCCTGCCCCTTTTTTAGGGTACGCCCGGAGGGTCACAACAGGCAAAAGCCTGTTGTGATGCATCCCTGGCCCGGCTCGATCTAACCTACCTACGCCCCGAACTAAACCAATACCAGGCCGTCTAATCCTCAAGTAAACTCCACCAAATCCACTGCCAGACAGGTTTCGTAGACATTTCAGCAACTTACAATTATCAATTAATGGGGACTCAAATCTATACACACAAGCCACAACGCTTGATTTTGCCGCCCCCGCCCCTATCATTTACATCATATCAGTAGCGCATGAGCGCACCTTACGGAGTTGTAAGCATGGAACCGAAAAGCCTGTACTCAGCACAAACCGGCGGCGTGGAATCGATCCTCGCGACCAACCGCGTCCTGAAAAATACCTACATGCTGTTAAGCATGACGCTGCTGTTCAGCGCCGGCACCGCCGCGTTGTCCATGGCATTGAATCTCTCCCACGGCGTGGCCCTGATACTCAGCTTCGTGGGGCTCGGCCTGCTGTTTGTGGTGCAGGCCACCGCCAACAGCGGCATGGGCATTGTCTCCGTCTTCGCTTTCACCGGCGTTCTGGGTGCAGCACTGGGGCCGATGTTGAACGCCTACATGGCGTTACCCAACGGACCCTCGCTGGTGATGCAGGCCATGGGCGGAACGGCCATCGTGTTCCTCGGCCTGTCCGGTTACGCGCTGACCACGCGTAAGGATTTCTCCTACATGGGCGGCTTCCTGATAGTCGGCCTGCTGGTGGGTATCGTTGCCTCCATCGCCAACATTTTCCTCGGCATTCCGGCACTGTCGCTGACAATCTCCGCGGCCTTTGTACTGATCTTCTCCGGCCTGATCCTGTTCGACACCAGCCGCATCATCAACGGCGGTGAGACAAACTACATCCGCGCCACGGTGGCCCTGTACCTGGACATCTACAACCTGTTTGTCCACCTACTGCACCTGCTCGGCGCCTTCGGCGGCGACGACTGAAGCCTCTACCGGGCGCTCGCCTCCGGGCGGGCGTTTTGCGGAATCAGCAAAGCCCCGGACTGCCGGGGCTTTTTCGTTTGTGAGCCGTTTCTGAACAGCCCTGCACCGTTTTCAGCTACCATCTGAGCCCATGAAGTTTTCACTGCTTGTATTGAACTCGCCCGGTGCGGCCCAGTCCGGCGACTCTGCCCTGGCCTTTGCCCGGGCCGTCGTCGAAGCGGGCCATGAGCTTTACCGGGTGTTCTTCTACCACGAGGGTGTACAGCACGGCGACCGCCTGGCGGTACCGGCCCAGGATGACATTGACCGCCAGGCGGCCTGGGCAGCACTGGCCGCTGATCACAAGGTCGACCTGGTCCTGTGCATCGCATCGGCAATTCGTCGCGGCGTGTTGGATGAGAACGAGGCGGGCCGACACGAACAGACCGCGGCCAGCGCCCACCCGGCCTTCGAGCTATCCGGGCTGGGCCAGTTGGTGGACGCCCATTTGCACAGCGACCGCCTGGTCACCTTCGGCGGCTGATATGGACGACAAATCCCTGTTGTTGGTATTCCGGCGCGCGCCTTACGGCCGCAGCCTGTCGCGGGCCGGCTACGACCTGGCGCTGGCCTGCGCCGCTTTCGACCAGGCGGTCAGCCTGCTGTTCATGGACGACGGCGTCTGGCAACTGCTGCCCCAACAGCGCGCTGAACGCATCAACGCTCGCAATGTGACCAGCACCCTGGCCTCACTTCCCCTGTACGACGTAGACAGCCTCTACGTGGACAATCCCTCCCTGGTGGCGCGCGGGCTGGACCCGTCAATCCTGATCGAGGGCGTTGCGCCGCTGACTGAAACAGCGGTGCGTGAGCTGATGGCCGATCACTCTCAGGTCCTGGTGTTCTGATTCCATGGCCATTCTCCACACACTGAACCAGTCCCCCAGCGGCGATGCGATGGCCAGTTGCCTGCGCTGTGTCAATCCCGGTGACAGCCTGCTGCTGCTGGAGGACGGCGTCTACGCCGCCTGCGATCCCTATGCCGCCGCGCTCAGAAACGCTGGCTGCACGCTGTACGTGCTGGAGGCGGACGCCGACGCCAGAGGCATTGTCGATTGCGTTGATCCCGGCGCTAAAGCTATCGACTATCGTGGCTTCGTAGAACTCTCTGTCGCCTGCGACGCGGTACAGAGCTGGTACTGATGGCCGACGTCGCATTCGACAAGGAGGGCTTCCTCCGACATCTGGACGACTGGTCCCCGGAGGTCGCGACGCTGATAGCGCGCCGGGAGGGTATTGAGCTGAGCGAGGCGCACTGGGAAATCATCACGCTACTGCGCGAATTCTATCGACGCTTCGAGGCGTCACCCGCCAACCGGGCTCTGGTGAAATTTACGGCCCAGCAACTGGGTGCCGACAAGGGCCGCAGCATCTACCTGATGTCACTGTTTCCCGGCAGCCCCGCCAAGCTGGGCAGCAAGATCGCCGGCCTGCCCAAACCCGACAACTGCCTGTAATGAACGAGCATCCATTTGCGCCCTACGTGCGCATACTCGGCAAGGGCAAGACCGGCACCCGCTCGCTGGACTTCGACGAGGCACGAGCCGCCTTTACCATGGTATTGCGCGGCGAGGTGGAAGACCTGCAGCTCGGCGCCTTCCTGATGCTCTTGCGAGTCAAGGAGGAAACGCCGGAAGAGCTGGCCGGCTTCGTCCAGGCCTGCCGGGATTACCTGGGCGAATTGCCGCCGGTGAGCTGCGACCTGGACTGGTCCAGCTACGCCGGCAAGCGCAACCAACATCCCTGGTACCTGCTCAGTGCACTGCTACTGGCCCACAACGGGGTGCGTGTGTTCATGCACGGCACGGATGGCCACACCCCGGGGCGCGCCTATTCCGAGGCCTGCCTGGGGGCATTGGGGGTACACCCCGTACAGCGCTTTGCCGAGGTGGCGTCCGCACTTGATGAGCGTGGCTTCTGCTTTATGCCCCTGGCATGCCTATGCCCTCCCCTGCACGAGATCGTGCAGCTCAAGCCCATTCTGGGCCTGCGCTCGCCGGTAAATACACTGACGCGGATGCTGAACCCGCTGCGGGCACCGCACAGTATCCAAAGCGTATTCCACCCCGGTTACGCCCGCCTGCACACCGGAGCCGACAGGCTTTTGGGGCAGCCTGCCAGCCTGGTGTTCAAGGGCGAGGCCGGCGAAGTCGAGATCAAACCCCACGCCCGTACCGAATGCCATCTGCTGCGGGGCGGCGAGGAAACAACGCTGAACTGGCCGCGCAGCCTGCACCACAAGCCGGACCCGGTGCAGCTCCCCGGCGCCAGCGCCCTGCAGTCCTGCTGGCGCGGCCGCTCTGAAGACGATTACGGAGTTCTGGCCGTGCAGCACACCGCCGCCGCGGCGCTGGTGTTGTTGGAACGTGCGGGCGATCCACAGGAGGCCCTGCAAACTGCCGCCCGCTGGTGGCGGCAACGCGACCGGGACTGGCTGGGATGACGACCACAAACGCCAACGCCTACCCCGAGCTGCTGGCCGCCAAATGCGACCGGGTAGAAGCGATGCTGGCAGAGTTCGCACCACCGGTGGCACTGCGAGTGCCCTCGCCACCGCAGGCTTTCCGCCTGCGCGCCGAGTTCCGCATCTGGCATGAGGGTGACGACCTGTTCTACGCCATGTTTGACCGGCAGGACCCAAAGACACCGCTGCGGATTGACCAGTTTCCCATCGCTGCCGAGCGCATCCAGGCAGCGATGCCCCGCCTGCGTGAATTGCTGTTGCCGAGCGAGGTGCTGCGTCGCAAGCTGTTCCAGGTGGAGTTTCTGTCCACACTGAGCGGCGAGCTGCTGCTTACCCTCGTCTACCATCGGCCCCTGGACGCGGACTGGGAGGCAGCAGCCAGGCTGGTGGAGCAATCGTTGAATGCCCATGTGATTGGCCGCTCCCGCAGGCAGAAGCTGGTCCTGAGCCGGGACTGGGTGGAGGAAGTACTACCTCTTAGCTGCGGCGAATTCCGATATCGGCAGTACGAGCAGGGCTTTACCCAGCCCAATGGCCAGGTGAATTGCGAAATGATCAACTGGGCCTACGCCCAGGCGCAGGGGCTGGGCGGTGACCTGCTGGAACTGTATTGCGGCAACGGCAACTTCACCCTGCCACTGGCCAGGGAATTTGAGCAGGTCCTGGCCACCGAGCTGTCCAAGCGCTCAATCCAGGCCGCCCTGCACAACCAGAATATCAACGGGGTCGATAACCTGGCACTGGCACGACTGTCGGCGGAGGAAATGTCGGCGGCGCTGCGAGGTGAACGTGAGTTCCGCCGCCTCAAAAACCTGTCCCGCCCGCTGGCGGACTATCAATTCAGCACCCTTTTCGTCGACCCGCCGCGGGCCGGACTCGACCCGGATACGGTGGCGCTGGCTGCCGACTTCCAGAACATCCTCTACGTGTCCTGCAACCCGGTGACACTGGCGGAAAACCTGCGCACCCTGACAGCGAGCCATCGGGTCGAGGCGCTGGCCCTGTTCGACCAGTTCCCCTACACGGAGCATATGGAGTGTGGCGTGCGGCTGGGTCGCCGCTAAACGCGAATGCCGTAATCCATCAACGGCCTGCCCAGAACCTCGTCCAGGCGGTCGGCGTCTTTTTCGTTGATTTCAATAAGCCGCAGGCCCGCTTCCCGGTAGACATCCTTCTTCTTGAGTTTTAAACCCAGCCGCTCCGGCGGGACTTCCTCGTCCCAGCATTCGATATACACCCTGGCGGCAGGCAGATAGAAGTCGGCGTACAGGACTTCTTCCACCGGCAGCGCCCGTTGATGGGCGTGCGCCAGCTGCGCCAGGTACAACCAGTTGCAGACTTTGAGTTCCAGGGCAGTTTCCAGAGCGTGCCCGTCGATACCCACCAGTTCAGTCAGTGCCGCGCTCGCAAACAGATCGTCGGCTGGCTCAGCGCTCACCGGCGCGCCGGCATCCGCCTGGGCATCCAGCTCCCTGTGTATCACCGGGTGGTCGACAATCTCGTGGGGCCAGGTCACGTAATAGGCACCGCTGTTGTCGCTCTCCTCCTGCTGGCCACCCAGCTTCCTGCCCTGCTCCGTCAGCTCCCAGCCCAGTACGCTGTGCACCTGCAACCCCAGCTCCGCAAGGGCCCGGTTGATCTGCCGAGGGTGAAGCTTGGGATAGTAGCGGCGCATGCCCGAGGCGCTGACCCGCTGGTTGGACTCAATCGCACTCAGCATCGGGTGTTCCACCAGGCTATCGGGCCAGACGATGTAGCGGCCATAACGCTGGCTGTCGACATAGCCTCCGCCCTCGAACTCTCCCTTGTTGGTGAGCAGCCAGCTGTCCTGGTGGCGCTGAATCCAGCCGTAGTCCTTCAGAGTGGCAAAAAGCTGCTGCACCGGCAGCCCCAGTTTGCGGGCCAGCGCCGAGGTAGACAGTTTGTCGGGATCAGCCATCAGCCGCCAGACTCCGCGTAGCGTTTACCCAGAGCCTGGTACAACTGGTCCGCGTAATCGTCGGCATGACTGTCCAGGGACTCGGCCAGCTCGACCAGGTGCTCGTTGTCCTCCCGGCCCTGCCAGGTCTTGGTGTAGGTGCCGTCCTTGTAACCGTGATCCTGGCGGAAAAAATTGAGGACATTCTTGCCCACGTAGGCGCGGAACAGCCCGTCGAAGTCAAGCTCGACACCGGCCATCAGGTCCCAGAAACAGCGCGCGGAAAAGCTGTGCGTCGCCAGGCTGTCCAGCGCCAGTGCTTCGGTGGCCTCCCGCAGCTCTGCGCCGGAGGGCTGATAGTCTTCGAGCTGCGCAAGAATCTTGTCGGCTACCTGCTCCGGACCGTCGCCTTCGCCGAACAGCGCGCTCATGCCAAAGTGCCAGATATCGATCACTTCGAGGGTCACCTGCTCCATCTCCGGCTCCTGCTTTTTCCACCACTTGTAGCCGTAGTGATCCATCAGCTCGCCGCACTCTATCCACACTGCCCGATACCACTCGAAACCCTGCGCGTTCCAGTTCTCGTGAACTCGGGAATTCATGCGGTGCTGCATTTCAAGCATGGTCAGCAGGGCTTGTTTCATGGGGTACTCCGGTGGCGCGGCGGCTAGTCCGCCGCCAGCTCGTTCATGTTGTGGATATTGACGTCGATCGGCCCGAGGCCATTGATATGCACATCGCGCTGTGGGAAGGCGATAACAATGCCCGCCTCGTTGAACTTGTCATTGATGCTATTGCGCAATTCACTGCCCGTTGTCAGGCGCCGGTCCAGAGACGGCAGGTAACAACGCAGGGTGAGCAACAGGGCGTTGTCGCCGAAGGCGTCAAAGGTGATAAATGGCTCGGGGTCCGCCAGCACATTGTCATGTTCATGCGCCGCCTCCAGCGCCAGCTTCATGGCGCGTGGCACGTCGCTGCCGTAGGCCAAACCCAGCTCAATCAGCAAACGCGTCTGCTGGTCTGACAGGGACCAGTTCAACAGCCGACCGGTAATGAATTCCTTGTTGGGCACCAGCAGTTCGCGCCCATCCCAGTCGCGCACGGTCGTTGCTCGCATGCGAATCCTCGTGACGATTCCGGAGGTCTCCCCCACCGTCACCGTGTCACCTACCCGGATGGGCTGTTCAAACAGCAGGATAATGCCGCAGATAAAGTTGGCTACGATCTCCTGCAGGCCAAAGCCGATACCCACGCCGAGACCCGCCACTGCCCACTGAATCTGACTCCAACTGGCGCCGAGCATACCGAGTACAACGATGACAAAAGTGGTCACCAGGGCATAGCGACCCAGGGTCACACTGGCGTAGACAGTACCGGAGGCGAGCTCCATCTTCTGTCGCAGGAACAGGTCCAGCAGCGCCGGGATACGCTGAACGGCCACATAGCCCGCGAAAATGACCAGCAATACCTGGACGATATCCAGGGGGGTCACCGGTGTCAGCGTCTCCACGCCATCGACCAGCTCCGTGGTATTCCACAGCGCAATGGAGTCGAGAATGCCCAGCGCAGGTAACAGATCGTTCCAGACGCCCCATGTCCCGACAATGGCAATGATCACCAGTGCGGTGTTGAGCAGGTTGCGGCCTTCACTGTCCAGCTCATCAGGGTTCTGCTTTTCAAAATCCTCCAGCGGCACCGTCTCTGCATCCGGATTCTCGGCCGCCTCGCGGGCCGCCTGTTCCGCCTTGCGCCGCTCGCTGTCTATGAGTCGCAGGCGCATGATCCGCAGCCACCGCACACCCAATTCGTGCAGGAGCAGCAAGGCGGTAAACAAGGCCAGCGTGCCCACCAGAGAGGACAGGAACTCAGTGGCGGTATGGGTAAAGCCGAGCAGGATGCACACCACCAGCGCCAACGGCAGGGCCGTCATGACATAGCGAATCACTCGCCCGAGCAGCGACTGTCGCTGCGCACTGCGCATGGAAATAAAGTGCTTCAGTTCACCCTGGGCGAAACTCGGGGTCAGCATGAAGAAGCGCGACAGCGCGATCAGGGCGACAATCAGCGCGATACTGGTCAGCACCGAGATACCTTCCTGGGGCGCCGAACGGTTGGCAACGATGGCCACCACTACCATTGGCACAAACACCACTTCCAGCTGCCAGACCTTGCGGGAGAGACGTGCCACGCTGTCATTGGCCCAGCGAAAATGCCGTCTCACAAGTCCCTGTGGGACCAGCAGGTAGCGCAGGAACTCCAGGCCGAAAAAGTAGGTCGCGGAGCGATGCAGGGCAAAGCCGACGCTGCGCTCCATCCGGCCCTCAAAATCCACCGCCTCCAGCGCCAGTCCAAGTGTACCCACCAGTAGCGGCCAGGTAGCAGCCAGTAACGCGGTGAAACCGAGCCCTTCCAGCGTCGACCGGTAGGTATCCACCGCCACCTGGCCAACCTGGTCACCGGTGTGCCCCAGCAACTCGAGCAAGCGACGGTGATAGCGCAACAGCATGGCAAACACCAGCAGCATGACCGGGTACAGCACCGACCCCAACATCGCCTTCGGCAGGGCCGCCAGTACGTTCCACCAGTTGATCGGCGACAGCAGGTCGACAATCTCTCCCGGCAACGGCTTAAGCGTATCGAAGGAAAAAGCCGGTGCGCTGCGAATCCACAGCAGCCGCTCGGATATAAAGTCGCGATAGGTAAGTGCAGAGGTTTCAACCCGACGCACGGCAAAATCCAGGTCCCCCAGGGCGCGCAGGTAGGTGGTCTCCACATCCAAAGCGTTCTTGACCAGTTCGCGCCGCGTCCGCGCCAGGTCGAGCATATCGTCGCGGATGCGTTCGGCCTCCGCCGGCTCGACATCGACCAGGCGCTGGTCCACGTACCCGCTGAGTGATTGCAGCGCGCGGCGTTGATCTTCGTAGGTGAGCTGCTTGAGGCTGGCCTCCGACATCAGCCTTTCGCGGCGTGAGACGTCAGCGCGGCCATACAGTGGGTTGGGGAGGCGAACCTGTTGTTCACGCAGGACCTTGCCCAGGGCTTCACTCATGCCCAGCACCGCCAGCTTGCGCTTGATGTTCTCGAGGTCGGTTTCGAAACGAATCGCCGTCTCGGTGGCGACATCCTCCTGCTGGCGAAGCTGTTCCAGCGCCGCGGTGCGGCTGGTGATTTCCGCGGACAGCAGCGTGTTGGCCTCGGCAAGCTGCTGGATGGCCGGGTGAGCGCCGGCGACGGCTTCCTGCACCGAAGCCACCTCATTCAGCGCCCTGCGCGCCTGCTCCGCCCGCAGGGCCAGCACCTGTTGGTCGAAGGCCTTCAGTTTTTCCCGCTGCTCACGCAGGTCAAAAGCGGTTCTATCGCGCTGCGCCTGCAGCAGGTCCATGCGCATCGGCCGGCTGAGCTGCTCGACCTCGAGCCGCGAGTTGGCCGCCTGCGCGGACCGAAGTTGCGCCGCCAGCAGCCATTTCTCCGCCTGGATCTGGGCGGCGGAGGCGTTCTCGGTGCCTACCGACTGGGCGTTGAGGCGCTCCACCAGGGCCTGACTGTCGGCAAGCTCCTTACGCAGGATTTCCGGGCGCTCGTCCTCCACGCTCAGGCTGTTGGAGATGCGTTCAGCCCGGTCCTCGAGGTTCTTGAGGGCGGCGCGCTCGGTTTGAACGAGCTGCTCCGCTTCCTCAAGACTGATGCGAAGAGGTAGCTCATAGCTGGCGTTTTCCGCGGCGGCCTGGTCTTCCTCCAGCTGCGCGCGAATGGATTTGGCTTCACCGGCCGCTGTTTCGAGCGCCTTCTGGAAGCCGGCGGCCTTGTCCGCTGCGTCCGCAGCACGCTTGAGCTGGGCATCGATGCGCGAGTAGATGTCCGCGAACCGGGTGCGCTGCTCTTCGCTCAGATCCTGGTTCGCAGCGGCCGCCTCCGCGGCGGACTTGAGGTCATCGGCGCCGGGCAGGCCGGGGCTGGTTTCCTGGGCGACAGCGAAATGACCCACAACAACGACCGCCATCAAAGACAGCGCGCGCAAGATACGGTGAATCAAAACAGGTCTCCCCAGGGTGTTGGCTATCGATATTATGGAATTTGTCAGGATAATTCGAGCTAACCCGCGACTGTGCGGGGTCTACACTGAGAACATACCCCACCGAGGCCGGAGATGCGCACACTCCTGTTACTGTTTTCCCTGGCGTTGCCCGCAACCAGCGCCCTCGCCGAGGCCGACTGGACCAAGCCGGCACGCATCGTATCACTGGAAAGCAACATCTTCGGGCGCATACTGGTGGAACTCGACCTGCGCAAGAATCCCAGCAACTGCAAAGAGCAGCACCTCTTCTTCCGGGAGACCACCGGCGGCAGCTCCCAGCAGATGCAGGATATCCTGGTCCAGGCCGCCGCCAACCGCCTGACGGTCAAACTCCGGGTGAGCGGCATCTGCCACCTCAAGGGATACGCCGAGTTCAATGCCGTGGCGATAGTCCCCTGATCGCCAGGGATCGAGAACCGAGTTTTACAAGGAGCCAAGCTCATGCATCGCATCATCGTCCTAGTACTCACCGCCGCGCTCGCCGCAGGCGCTCCCGCCGCCATTGCCCAGAACAAGCTCGGCAACAACAAACTGAAAGAAAAGGGCTACGAGCGCCTGGAGGGTCGTAACAACTTCAAGGTGGGCTGCCGCCATATTATTCGCTCCGAGGACCGGCAGACGGTCTACCACCCTACCGTTCTTAAGAACAGTGAGATCGGGCTGGAGCTGAACGGTCGCTACTTATCGGTAACGTCAGGCGACAAGACCAGCCTGCGTGGTGGCGGCAAGGTCACCGTATGGCGCAGCTGCAGGCAGATTTAAAACAGCGGGAAGACTGGTGCCGAGGGCGGGACTTGAACCCGCACGGCCCAAAGGCCGGGAGATTTTAAGGAACCGTAGTCGCTCTTTGTCATAGTTGACCTCAGTGCGCAAAAGCCTATTAAAGCAATGGTTTATGTTCGCTTTAGGGTGTGCAGTCTTTTCGTTGACCCGCGGTAGTTTGCAATAGTAGACGCCATTGTGTCTACTATAGGTCTACTACACGAACTTCAAGACCTGATGATCATTGATGTCGTCCCTGAGGTGCACCCTAAGGTGTCAAAAGCCATACAGGCAGCGGCTAGTGTTTGTTCGTGGGTTGCGCACAACACCGAGGACTTAAAGATTCCAGACGACCGGCGGTCACTAGTCGCAGCCTCGATATTTCAACATAGCCTTGACGTTGGCGACGCAATTCTCCTGCTCTTCAGCAGCAATTTCGCTGGCCCTGCGTATGCATTGATTCGCGCTCACTTTGATAGCTACGTTAGCGGTCTGTGGCTGTTGCTGCATGCATCGGACGCCTCTCTTGATAACTACTGTCAAGGGCGACCGCCCACGATCAAAACGATGATTAAGGAGATAGGTGCGTCACCAGGCGGAGAGGCATCCTGGGTTAAAGCTACTTCTGAGCTAAACCTCAAGTCATTTCATGGGGTCGCACATGCCACTGTCGAGCACTCTTTTAGGCGTTTCGCTGAAGATGGGACGGTCGAAGCAAGCTATCCCCTAGGGGAGGTCTTGAATCTATTGCGGCATACGAATGAGGTGCAAGCAAGCGTCGGGATGCGTTTTTTGGTGATGGCAGGTAAAGAGGCTCGCCTGCTAGAACTTACGGAATTGTTGAACAGATATCGTGTTTCCGTTGCATAGCGCGGATATGCAGTCTTCGTTGAAGTACTCAGCGCCCAATGCCTAAGCTCACGAAATCATTTGTCGACAGCACCCCTCTTCCCGAACCAAAGCCGGGTGGCCAAGCTGCTCAAACAATCTATCGAGATGACAGTCTCAAGGGCTTTGGCTTGCTGGTCGGGAGTGGTGGTACGCGTTCTTTTTTTGTCGAACGCCGGATAAACGGTCGGGTCAAGCGCATCACCCTTGGCCGATATGGGCATCTCACGCCCGCACAGGCCCGTATGCGCGCTCAGGAACTGCTCGGCAGTATCGCCCTGGGTAATGACCCTGCAGAAGAGCGTCGCTCGCGCAGAGCCGCCTCAGTGACGCTGAGTGAGGCATTCGAGGATTACTTGCGGTCCCGCAAGGAACTCAAGCCAGGGACCATTACCAATTACCGGAAAGTAATGGGCGGGTGTATCGGTGATTGGCTCGGAATACGGCTCAGAGAAATCAGCAAGGACATGGTTGAGGCGCGGCACCAGAAGTTGGGTTCCACCGCGCCAGCCCGGGCAAACAATGCGATGAGGGTGCTGCGTGCAGTGTTCAACCATGCCATGGCCAAGTATGAGGACGCGCAAGGCCGCCCGCTGATACAGGCAAACCCGGTGGATCGTCTCAGCCAGGTCCGTGCTTGGTACCCCACCACGCGTCGTCAGACGATCATCAAGCCGCACCAGTTGTCGGCCTGGTATGAAGCGACACTGCAGTTGAACGAGGTGTGCACTCGTGACTTGCTGCACGTCTTGTTGTTTACAGGACTACGCAAGACCGAAGCCGCCACGCTCGAATGGCGCGGTGTGGACTTCGATGATGGGACACTGACAATCAAGGACACCAAGAACCGTGATCCACATGTCCTGCCAATCACCGAACGTCTGGGCGCGATCCTGCGACGCCGCCAAACCGAGTCTGACGCCCTGTGGGTTTTCGAGAGCCCTGTGCGGCCAGGCGAGCCCTTGCGCGAGCCCCGTTCTGCGGTCCGGCGTGTGGCAGAGCTATCGCGCGTCCCATTCACGCTCCATGACTTGCGCCGAACCTTCATCACCACGGCGGAAGGTCTCGATATTCCGCACTACGCCCTTAAGCGCCTGCTCAACCATCGCGATCCGAATGACGTGACGGCCGGCTATATCATCTCGGGCGTGGACCGGCTTCGCGAGCCGATGGAGCGAATCGAGGAAGCATTGTGCGAGCGTATCGGCCTTGAATTGCTGACACGCAGCGAGGCGAGCATATGATTGACTGGTCGCTCGACTATTTCGCCGCTTTCGATATTCATGCGTTCTCGCTGGACCGAGACCTTGAACTGCTGGAGCGGCAATATGCTCTCCACGAGCGTGCAATGCGCCTGCTTGCGGAACGTAATGCGAACGAGATAGCCCAGATCATCGATGTCGTTGATGGCCTGCTCGCTCAGCACAATGCTGGCGCGCTCGACCGACTGGCTCGGGAAATCGAGGCAGGCGAGAGTAAAAACGCCGCGAGCCTCCTGCAGGGTGCGCCGACCGTGGACGAACTGCTGCATGCGATGGCGAGCGATCACGCCGCCCTAGTCGATGGGTACGACCTGGCCAGCGCGGCCATCCCGGACCTTCACTGGCACGAAGTGTTCGCTGTAATGGCGCTCAACGCGCTGGGACTCAACGTGCTGCATGGGATGTTCTTGATGCGGGATCGACCTGCCTCAGATGAGAGCAGTGACCGCACATTTTGGGCCGCGCGCCATCAAGTCCGTGAGATCGACAACGCCGCTTTTTTCGTGTTCAAGGCATGGGATGTGCTCAGCCTGGCCGAAGCGATGCTTGTGCGCAAAGACGCCGCTGATAGGCACACGGGGCGGAAGGTGTCGCTGAATGCTAAAAGCGCGGCCGAGGCACGCCACGCGGGTGGAAATGCTATAAAAAAAGGGTTTATCAAGTACGAGCTGGCGAACGGTCCCTGGGATAGTCTGGCAGCAGCAGCGAGGGCGTATTGGCACCGTCTGCCACCGGGCGACAAGAAAACCTTGTGCCCCTCTATGATTGAGGCGAACGCGGTTCGGACCCTGACGGACTACCGTCGGCACGTCAAAAAGCGAGTTTTGCGGGAAAACTGACCTTATCTGACCTACGTGTGCGCGTATGTGTATACGTTTGCGCGCACACGTACTACACAACTCCCCTCCCCAGCTAGCACATTGCACTCAGTGTCAGTCACACATTGAGGGCCAGTGCCATGCATCAACAAAAACTGCTGAATACCGAAGAAGCCGCCGACTACCTGGGCGTCGAGAAGACCTTTCTGGAGCGTGACAGATGCGTCGGAGCCAGAGTCCCGTTTGTGCGGCTCGGTTCGCGCACCATTCGATACCGGCCATGCGACCTTGACGACTTCATTGCCAGCCGCGTGTGCGCCTCGACATCCGATTATTCAGCGGCGTCCCGGGCTACCGGCTAGGCATAAAAAAGCCCGCAGCTATGGGGATAGTCCTGCGGGCTTTCGGATTTCATACAGCAAATAGAGGTTAGATCAATGTCGAACCTTGATCAAATATACGGGCGCCTGAGGAGGCCACGGCCGGTATACCGGTTTAACCCGGGTTCCTCCCAATTGAGCCTGGTTAAACGCACCCAAGGTCAACATGCGTACCATGTTGCAAACCCGTCAAACACCAGGTTTAACAAGGGTTCCAGCGCGATTCACCGGGCCTTGGCTTCCGGTGCGACCGTATGTGTTACCCCGCCCTCTAAGTCGCCAGTCGCTGCCTTTGCGGTAGTAATCGAGCACTCCGGCCGGCGATATTGCGGTGCAGGTCAATCCGCCGCGTCAGCCTTTCATAGCGCAGTTGCGAGACTCGAAAAATGAAGCTCTCAACACGCGCCGCCGTTCCGACATTCTCCGAGCCGAAAGGCGATAGCCAATGGAGGGCGCCTTTCTACGCTCGCCATGCCGGCCGCTACTGCGATACGGTGCTTCGGCCGCACATCGAGCGGCTTACGGCAGAGCATTCCTACCGCGCCGCTAATACCAGGCTGCGAGAGATAGACCCCCGCTTGCGCATCGCTGATCTGCACCTGGCCTGGGATGATTCCAAGATCGCTGACTGGTGCGAGGCGCACGCCCGAAGCCTGGCACTCTACGCGAAGAAATGGCCCGCGTTTGAGGTGGTGCAATTGGCCCGCCGGCGGCTGGCGGCCTATGGGCTGGAGCTGCCCGAGCCGCGCCAGTGGGGTCTCGGCTTTGCCGACACCTACGCACCCACCATTTCCCGCGTATCGTGCCCGCGCTGGTGGCGCAGGCAGGTTCGTGCGCTCCAGCGGCGGGCGCTAGACGAAATTGCCCGTGATCTGCGCCAAGTGTCCCGGTTTGAGCAGATTTACTGCGCCGATGACACCGTGACCCGCTACCGGGGGCAGCGGCGACGTAACCGGGTATTGCTCGAGTCGCTCGAAGCGGTGAACCAGTACGGTGAAGGGTTCACCCTGGCAGAGCTGGCCGGCAAGTCGCTGTCCAACCCAGCCAACCGCCGCGCAGAGCTGATGACGCGCCTGAGGGGCTTTGAAGTCGTCGCCGACAACCGCGGGCACGTGGCCGAGTTCTACACCCTCACAGCGCCCAGCAAGTACCACAGGCTGCGAGGCAAGGAGGATAACCCGTCCTGGGGCGGCCACACCGTGCGTGAGACTCAAGCCTATTTCATGCGCCTATGGGTGCGGGTACGTGCGGCATGGGAGCGAGTCGGCTGCCGTCCCTACGGGTTCCGCATTGTCGAGCCTCACCATGACGGATGCCCACATTGGCATCTGCTGCTGTTCATGCCCCGCGCTGAGGTCCGAAATGCTCGCCGCATCCTTCGCAAGTACGCGCTGGCGGAAGATGGCGCCGAGCCAGGTGCAGCTAAGCACCGTCTCAAAGTCGAGCGTATCGACCAGTCAAAGGGCACCGCCGTTCACTACGTCGCCAAATACGTCGCCAAGAATATCGATGGACACGAGGTGGACCGTGATCTGTATGGCCGTGATGCCGAGTCCAGTGCGGAGCGCATTCTGGCATGGGCCAGCACCCACGGTGTACGCCAGTTCCAACAGATCGGCGGTCCCACCGTGGGCGTGTGGCGCGAGCTCCGGCGCGTCGAGAGTGATGAGGACGGCGAGTTCGGGGAGTTGGTCAAAGCCGCTGACGGGGCAGATTGGGCCGCCTATGTCGAGCTCATGGGTGGACCGCAAGGGCGCCGCTCAGATGCGCCGGTGAAGGTGGCCAGGTGGCTGGAGTATGACCCAGACACCGGCGAAGCCGTGGCGCCTTGGTCCACGCGATATGGTGACGAGTCACCCGGGCGGGTGTTCGGCTTGTTGCACCGCGGTATCCATCACCTGACTAGGCCGTATCACTGGTGCATTCAATGGGCTCGCAGTGTGGCCAGTGCGTCGGTCGATGTGTGGGACGAATACTGCGCCCTGAATTTTCACCCCGGTGCGCCACCTGGCGCACCGATTTTTGGCGGCGCGCCCCCGGCGCGCGGCCCCTTGGACTTGTGTCAATAACTGTACGGAGCGTGTTGTGCACAAGCATTTCTGACCAACATGGAGGAAGAAAATATGGATACCATCACCGGTGTTCAATCAAGTGAGGCGAGGCGCATTCTTGGGTTGTCGCAGGCGGCAGTCGCTCGGGAGACGGGCGTTAACCGGGCATACATTTCTCAGTTTGAAAGCGGCAAGATGGTCCTCAAGGATGCCCCCGTGCAGGCGCTGGCGGCCTTCTACGTGAGTGCCGGGTGGATGCCCGAGGACTCAGACGCGGAGCCGCAGCGTGACGCCACTGGTTTGGTGGCCTCGCCGCATCGGGTTGTCGATGGCTACGTGGTTGCGCCCTCAGACGTCCCATACGCCGAGGAGGCTCTGTTCGGCGTTCTGCACCGTTGTAGCGAGCAGATCGAAAGCGAGCTGGACCGGGTCTTGCCCCGCGACTTTTTCGGTGGCTTAGACGAGGACAGGGCTTTGCAAGCGGCTGCACCGGCCCTGGCGCTGGCCTTCGTGCGAGATCGCATCATCGGGATTCTGCACGGCACTTGGATGCCCGAACCATCGGGTGCCGACATGGAAGACCTCGATTCCATCGAGACGGTTGGTGATTTCATTAATGCGCTTCTGGCCAGCAAGGTTCCAGACTGGCCCGGTGTGGTTGAGGACCCGGACTACGAAGCAGCCGGCTGACGGCTGGGTATCGCGATTAGAGGCGATGCCACTACGAGGGTGCGCTGGCAGCCAGCGCACCCTACTTCTCTTGGTCGTCGCTGCTGTCGATGAGCCGCAGCTCAACACGATCGGGATCACCAGGATTGTCTGGGAGCGTCGTAATGGTCGTATGCTTCCTGAGTTCGTCCAGGTACAGCTCGAGTTGAAAAAGCGTTGGCACCAAGGCCGCGGCGACGGGCGCAGCTCCTTCATCGCTCGCCCGCGCTATTTGCTCAATTCCTTGAAGACCTTCCAAGGTAAGCTCAAGGTGCCTGTGGATCGCATTTAGGTTCATGCATCTAACCCTCTGATTGTCGCTGTTCGTCGCGCCCTTGTATTCGCGTGCGCGCCCGGGCTTTCCGGCTTCAATGTCGCTCTCCAGCTCGGCGATTCGGGCTTTCGCATCTTCCAACTCTCGGTGGAGCCGAGTCACCTGCGCATGATGTAGGTTTCTCTCCCATGACATGTTCAGTATGTCTGTTTCGCTAACCTCCCCTGCGGAGTGTATCTCTAGGTTGCCGCGAGCGTTGATGAAGCAGTACTGCCACGTAGACGGGAGAACACGCCCCCGCACGTGCAGGTCCGTCAATGCACCGACGGCATAGGGCGCAGAACCCGCGCTGAGGTACCTATTGGCCGTCCGCGGCGTAACATGCGCATGCCTCACGATTTCCGCCGCAGTCGGCTTGTGGGTCGTTTCAAGCATCCAGCGCTCACGCTTAACGCCTTCTGGTTCGGCCGGGGCGGACGCTGGGCGCCCGCTGGATGATCGGCGAAAACGCCAGGTCAGATCGTATCGGATAGCGCGAAGTGACATGCCGGACTGCCTCATGTAGCGCACGTCGCTGAGCAGATTCAGGTGCCGCGGGTAAAACCGTTTGCGCTGCTGCCGCCCGAACGCTTTGGGCCTGATCATAGGGAGGTGCTGAAGCCAGAGATCGAGGGTGGAGCGCGAAATACTCAGTTGCTCGACCACCTCACAAGCCCACAGGAACCCGCGCTTTGGTACAACGAATTCCGTGCGAGTACCGCTAGTCATGGAGGCAGCCCGCGGTGCCGGCCGGGGTGTCTACTATGCGTCTACTACAACTAGGAGGGAGCCTCGATTCGATCGCTCTATGAGCGTAACTATTTGATTTTATTGGTGCCGAGGGCGGGACTTGAACCCGCACGGCCCAAAGGCCGGGAGATTTTAAGTCTCCTGTGTCTACCAATTTCACCACCCCGGCAGGGGGCGGCATCATATCACGCAGGATGACTCACTGTACGCTCGTGATCTCCGCCAAAGGGCTGCAGGCGGGATACCAGCCAGCGCCCGAAGCGATGGATCAGCGGTGAGAGCAGTACGGCGGCGGTCAGTGACAGCGCCAGGTTGAGGAAAGGGTCGCCGACAGCGAAGGCTTCACGATGTGCGATCAGGTGTTCGCGCACCTCGGGAACATAGTTGCAGTTCACCGCCGCAGCTTCCGCCTCTACGATGTGCTGGAAGCAGTTGGTGTAGGCGGCAACATAGGCCTTGTAATGGACAGTGCCGCGATCAGCCTGTACAAAGGCCACCACATAGCCGAACACGGCAATCATGGCCATGGCCATGACGCTGCGGCGGAAGAAGCCGCCGCGCTCGTTCTGCGCATGCTGCTCCGGTGATATGCGACCGTCTGTGTTCATTACCTACCTCTATGTTGACGGGAATAATTTTACTGCCCAGCGCAAAATAAGTGTCATGATTTCCCTCAAGCTTGTGAACCGGTTCACCAAAATACTGTTACACTCCGCAAAAAACCCTTAAGGAACAATAACATGGCATCACCAAGGGGTGAGTTTAGCTCCCGCTTCGGCTTTGTAATGGCCGCCGCGGGCAGCGCGGTGGGACTGGGCAATATCTGGGGATTTCCCACCCAGGCAGCCAGCAACGGCGGTGCTGCCTTCCTGCTGGTCTACCTGCTGCTGGCTTTCCTGCTGGCCTACCCTGCCCTGATGGCGGAACTCATCATTGGCAGACACGCCCACGCCAACGCAGTGACCGCGCTGCGCTTCATTTCCAGGGGCCCGAAGACAGCGAGCATCGGCACCCTGACCGGCCTGTCGGGCATCTTTACCGTATCCATGATCCTGAGCTTCTACGGCATCGTCGCCGGCTGGATGATCGCCCATTTCTGCTCGGCCCTGGCCAGCATTGCGGGCATGGACCGGACCGCGAACTGGCTGGTGGACTTCAGTTTCGTTCGCAACGTCGGCTTCATGGGGCTGTTCATGTTCCTGACTGCCGCTATCATCGCCGAAGGCGTGCATGACGGCATCGAGCGTTGGTCCAGCCGGCTTATGCCGATTCTCATCGTTACCCTGTTCCTGTTGGTGGGCTATGTGATGACGCTGGAAGGCGCCATGGCAGGCCTCAGGGTTTACCTGCTGCCTGACTTCGGTGCCGCGGTGAAGCCGCAACTGATCGTCAGTGCTCTTGGCGCCGCGTTCTTCAGCCTGTCGCTGGGGGCCGGCACCATGCTGATCTACGGCTCCTACATACCCGACAAGGGCAAGCTTCCGGCGCTGGGCGGCTGGGTGACCGGTGTGGACATTATGATCGCGGTAACCGCCGGCTTCGTGGTGATACCCGCGATGTACGTGGCCCTGCACAACGGCGTGGAAATCTTCGCCGCGGACGGGTCACTGATCTCCGGAGATACCCTGATCTTCACCGTGCTGCCTGCGCTGTTCGACACCATGGGCACCACCGGGGTGGTTGTCAGCCTGCTGTTTTTTGCCCTCATGACCATCGCGGCGCTGACCTCCTCAATCTCCATGCTCGAAGTGCCCGTGTCCTATGCCATCGAGAACCATAGTTTCAGCAGGCGCCGCGCCGTATATTCAATCGGATTCTCGATAGCACTCATAAGTACTTTGATTTTATTGAATTTTGAGGCGCTGTTTGGGCTGGTTATCGCCGCCACTACACGCTACGCACAACCCCTGCTGGGCCTGATGTACTGCCTGTTCTGTGGCTGGGTATGGCACCGCAACGGCATCCTCGAAGAGCTGCGCAAGGGACAGCCCGATATCGACAAGGGCCTGTTCTGGGCAATATGGCCCTGGTATATCCGCTTTGTGGTGCCGGCCATTATCCTGCTCATCTTCGCCAATTCACTTCTAAACTAGCAATGCGCCGACGGTGCCGAGGGGGAACCTTGCGCCGTCCCTACGGCCCAAACCCAGGGGTACCCAAGGATTCAAGGACTTGCCATGACGCCTTACAACCGCCGACGCTTTCTCCAGCAATCCAGCCTGGTCACGCTGCTGGCTGCGCTACCCGCACCGATACTGGCCCGTATTGTCAGCGCCACCCCACCCGTCAGTCCCTTTGATGAATCCGCTACCGCCGAACAGGTCACCGAGGGTCTGGACCTGAGTGGGTTTACCTACGCGATAACGGGCTGCAACTCCGGTCTCGGCTTCGAAACCATGCGGGTGCTCGCCCTGCGCGGCGCTCATGTTATAGGTATTGCCCGCAGCCTCGAAAAAGCCGAGCTTGCCTGCGCCGCTGTCGATGGCAACACCACGCCGGAATTCATGGATCTCGGCGACTACCCGTCGGTCGCTGCCTGCGGCGAGCGAATCCGCGCCATGAATCGCCCGCTGGATGGACTCGTATGCAACGCCGGCATTGTCGCGGTGCCCGAGCTGGAGGTCATCAATGGCGTCGAGAAGCACTTCAGCGTCAACCACCTGGGCCACTTCATCCTGGTGAACCAGTTGCTGGACCACGTCATTGCCGCCGAACAGGGGCGCTTTGTGTTTGTCAGCAGCCGGGCCCACCGCCGGGCGCCTGAGAGCGGCATCCTGCTGGACGACCTGGCCTGGCAGCGGCATGAGTACGACCCACAGGTGGCCTACGGCCATTCCAAGCTGGCCAATGCGCTGTGCTCCCGGGCCCTGGCGGACAGACTGTCCGGTACGATGGCCACCTCCAACAGCCTGCACCCCGGGGTGATTGTGACCAATGCCATTCGCAACATGCCCGACTGGCAGCAAACCGCCGCTCGCTGGCTCGGCTGGATGTTCACCAAAACAGTGGAGGAAGGCGCCGCCACACAAACCTTCCTCACCACCCATCCCTCCCTGGCGGGCGTACGCGGTTACTATTTTGACAACTGCAATGTCGGTGAAGGTACGCCATATCTGACGGATGACGCGCTGGCTGCCCGGCTCTGGGACGTGTCCGCGGAGTTGACGGCCGACTACCTGCCCGCCCCCATGGTCTGAGCACCGTATGGCATTCCGCCTCACCGGAGTGGTTTAATGCATGGCGCGCAGGGATCGCAGCACACCAAGACCCGCTCGCAGGCGGGCGCCGCTGAGCCATCCATCCGAGGGACCTAATGGAATCAACGCTGAAAATCTGCAACCAGTTTGGGCACCAGAGTCCGGCGCTGATGTGCGAGCAGTACGGCATCACCCGTCACGACCTGGCGCGGATTCAGGCTTTTGCTGCGGTAGTGGAACCGCAGATGCAGGACATGGTGGACAGCTGGTATGCGTGGTTGGGTACCCAGCCCGAGTTTGAGCGGTACTTCTCCGAAGCGGACACCCTGAGCCGGGTCCAGAGCTTGCAGCACGGCTACTGGCAGCTATTCATGAGCGGCACGGTGGACGAGGCCTATGTAGCGCGCCGCCGCCGGGTAGGTGAAGCCCATGCGCGTATCGGCCTGCCCCTGAACACCTACTTTGCCGGCATGAACCGATTCCTGGAGTGCTTCCTGGCCATCGCCCGGGAATCGGAGATGGATGGTGAGGAGCTGCTGGCTACCCAGCACGCCATCGCCAAGCTGTTGCATCTGGACACTGCCATCGTGGTGGACACCTATAACGCGATGGTCGAAGAAGCGCTGACGGCCCATTCGCAGTCCATGCTGGAGATGTCGACGCCGGTAACCGCTATCTGGGACGGCATTTTGCTGCTGCCCATCGTCGGGCTGATCGATTCCAAGCGCGCCCGCGACATCATGAACGCCGGCCTGGAGAAAATCGCCCAGACCCAGGCCCGGGTGTTTATTCTCGATGTCAGCGGTGTCGGTGTCGTGGATACTGCGGTTGCCAACCACCTGATCAAGATCTCCCGCGCCACCCGGTTGATGGGCTGTAGATCCATTATTTCGGGCGTGTCCCCCGCCATGGCCCAGACTATCGTGGAACTCGGCATCGAGGCTGACGATGTGCAAACCACCGCCACCATGAAGACTGCCCTCGCCACCGCTTTCGACGTGCTGGATGTAACCATCTGCGGTGCCCCACGGTGAGCACCGCGGTGGACATGGCTCGCGTCCCCATGCAGCTGTCACGGGGCTGCATTGTCGTCTCCATACAGGTGGACCTCAGCGACGCGGTGTTGGCCCGGTTTCGCACCGACCTGCTGGATCTGCTGCAGCGCTCCGGCGCCTCCGCAGTGATCCTTGACCTTTCCGGCATTGCCATCCTCGACCTGGAAGAGTTTCAGGCCCTCAGGGACACCATGTCGATGGCAGCGCTTATGGGCGCGCGGACAATATTTTCGGGCTTTCAGGCTGGCGTGGTGTCCGCCCTGGTGGAGCTCGAAGCGCGCACCGACGACATCGACGCCGCTCTCAACCTCGACATGGCCTTCGAAATGCTGGCGGAGCCGGAACCAATGGCAGCGGCTGAAGACGAGGACGCAGAGGACGTCTCGGCCAGCGAAGAACAGCACGCAGACGCGCCCCCGCTGGAGCCGCCACGTGGAGACTGAGGAGGGGGCGACCCGTATTCGCGTGGCCTCGGAAGCCGACGCCACGCGGACGGTGGTCGAGGCCCATCGCTACTGTCGCAGCGCCGGCCTCAGCGAGGTGGACGCACAGGCGGTCTCGACAGCCGTGTCGGAGCTAAGCCGCAATATCCTCAAGTACGCGGGCAGCGGCGAAATCCTGCTGCAGGTGGCGGAACACGGCAGTTCGAGCGGCGTCATCGTTAC
>JANQLM010000007.1 GCA_028280635.1 Halieaceae bacterium
GACACACAGAATTCAATGCAAATGCGGAAGTGTGGTGGGTCACGTTGAAGGTAAAGGAATACACAATCGCGTTGTTTGCTACTGTGCAGACTGTCAGGCGTTCGCGAGATACCTTGGGTGTGCCGATGAAGTACTGGATGCTCAAGGTGGCACCGACATCGTGCAGTTGGCGCAGCCGCGTGTGACGTTCTCCCAGGGCCGGGAGCAACTCGCTGCGATGCGGCTCGGTGAGAATGGACTGCTGCGGTGGTACGCTGCCTGTTGCAACACGCCTTTGGGCAACACCTTACCCAATCCAAAGATCTCCTTTATTGGTCTTGTCCATTCATCGCTTGATCATTCGATGATCGATGCGGACTTCGGAGAGAGTGCCGCGACAGTCCATGTCGATTCGGCAAGCGGAGAACCGAAGCCAAAAGCGAATGGCCTTGTCGGCGCCGGCCTGCGGTTTCTATGGATTGTGGCGTCCACGCGTATCGGCAAGCGATACCGGGGCTCGGAACTGTTTGATGAATCCGGTGCACCCATCGTTCGTCCGGTCGTACTCACCTCGCAAGAGGTAGACGAGCTGAAACGCACCGGGCGCGAGGCGCATCAAAAAATGTGACCCCACTCCCATAATGGAGCGGGCCCCATCAAATAGCTTTGCAAAAGCTAGCCCATCGAAGCAACGTCGGCATCGGATTGCGACAACGCTTTCTGATGGGAGAAGAACACGATGGCTCGATTCCTTGCAGTGATACTTTCGGTGCTCACCATGTCCGGCTGTGTCTCGATCAACGAGGCCATGGAGAAGCGCCGGCTCATGGCGGAACTCACCCCCGCCGGCGAAGCTGTTGCGATCGTCGAGAAAGCCAATGGCGGCTGTAAGGAGACAGAGCGCATTGACACCCGCATCCCGTTTAGCGGCTATGACGAAGAAGAGAACATCGGGTACCTGCAAAACTACCTTCGCAACGCGGCCGCCGAGAGCGGCGCCAATGCCGTTGTCGTCACCCGGGAAGACTGGTATCGCCTGACCGGCGACCCGGCGGCCAGCCACGTGGGTGTCGAGATTGAAGCCGTGGCATACGATTGCCGGTAGCCTGCGGTCTTTGACCCGGGCCGATCTCCCTACACCTGCTCGGACTCTCGTTGCCGGTCAATCCACGCCGGAGCAATGGACAAGCGGCTGGCGATCATGTCAGCGCTGGTGAGTAGCCGCCAGAACGGCGCCACGTCGCTGGTCGGTGTGCCCTCTTCCATTTCATCGATGGCCGCCTGGGCTGAGATGCGGATGAATATCGCTGAAGACACCGGGCAGGTGGCGTCGCACTTGTGCTTTCTCGCCAGTTCCCGTCGCATCCTTACGATGGTTCGCGTCTCGCCGCGGGGAATTTTCCTGATATAGGCATCAACAATCGCCGGGGTGGCAACAAACAAGGTTTGCCCTTTCTTGACGCCGGCAAAATCTCCATCCAGCACCACCGTCTTCGGTTGCTTGTCTGAAGCCAGGTGTTCTCTAGCGGACTTGGCCACGGGTGTTCTCCAGATCGGGTCGGGGTCAGGCATTTCTACCACGAGAACAACCAGGCAGGAATAATCCCTGTTTTATATTAATAGAATCAAACACTTATCATTTATCGAGAAAAATCACGACGTCCAAACCCAGGAGTAGACGGCCTGTCAGGCAATGTGCATGCCTATGACAGAAAAGCGCTTAGCAAGTGGCGGCTGTATTCGACGAGAGCGTCCCCATGCTCACGTGACAGGGAGATGCCCGACCTCGGGGCAGGTTCTCCAGTGAACTCAAGGTAGTCCCCGTTGTTGTGCTCCCGGCTCAGCAATAACTCGCGCACGAGCGCTTGGCCGGATGCTTCGGCTGAGCTTACCCCCGGGAGGAAGTACGCCGACCATGGCATCACATACTTCCAGGCAAACCGTTCAACCGCCGATCGGTCTCGCGCAAGCTGAGTGCCGGGCATCAGGCCAGGGTCGTAACACAAGAACCTGCGACCCGACGCGGGCTCTTGCTCAGCCATCTGCACAGCGTAGAGGATGGCGCACAGCTTCGACGTGGCATAGCGATCCATCCCCTGCTGTGTATTGGATCCTCCGGGAGACACTTCGCCGGCGGCGACGGCTTCCGCGCTCGGAAAGAAGGCGCCGCGAAATCCAAAAACGCTCGCCAGTGTGTTACCGGGATCATGGGTGCCGCTCCCTAGGGTGATGACGGTCCCACCCGATTTCATTCTGTCTTCAAGCAGTTCAACCAGGAGGACATGCGACAGAACGTTAACCTGAAACGTACGCTCGACTTGCGGGCTGCTCATCGCCCTGGCACCCGTCAGTTGCAGCCCGGCATTGCAGACAATCGCTTCGATCACCGCATCCGTCGGGATTTCCGCGCAGACACGCTCAGCGAACCTGGCCACAGAATCCAAGTCGTCCAGGTCGAGCGGCAGAATCTTCAGCCGATCGGGATCGACCCCACCCTTGAGCAGATTGCTCTGGTCGGCGTTTCTGGCACCCGCAATCACCTTGCTTTCTTCCAAGCGCAGCAGTTCCCGTGCAACGTGAACGCCCATGCCCGAAGTTGCGCCTGTTAACAGGAATATCGGTGTCGTCATGCTTGCCCCATGCAGAGGCAGCCACCGGCCGCCCCTTCCAAACAATATATACGATATCGTATTATACGAATTCGTATATTAGAAGTGGCAATGCGAGATACATGCACTTAGGCTCCACAACATGGCCAGGATAAAACCCAGGAGGATTGAAGCCCTCCGAGAAGGCATCGACGACCTCGTTCGCAGGTTCAGGAGCAGCGGGACAATTGAGCTGCCGGACGCCGGCGTCACACTCAGCCTGTCAGAGGCACATGCGCTTCTTTTCGTCCACAGGAATGATGGCTGCATTGCCAGCGAGATGGCGGCACACCTGTTTCTGCCCGCAACCACTCTCTCTTCCATGGTCGATCGCCTCGTGAAGAAAAACCTACTCGAACGAGCAAGAACCGAGGAGAACAGAAGAGTGGTGCGACTACATACCACGGAATTGGGCGCGATGGGCGCGCAGCACTTCCTGGCAGAGCAGTTGGACCATTGCGAGCAGATGCTCACTGCGCTTACAGCCAGCGAACAGCTTGCATTCATTGAGTACGTCGACAAGATTGCGCTGGCGCTTCGAGAAACACCAAACCAGAAGTGAGCGAGGCTGTAACAGAGAGCAGCGCACGCGGTGCGAGATTGCGCCAAAACTCGCCGCTAGTGTTAACCTGCACCCCATCGACCCCTGGCACCGACAAGCATGAACAAGAAATCCCCACCGGTTCAGCCGTGGATGCGAGACGCACTGCGGGAAGGCTTTATGCACCTCAATGCGGGCCGCATCAACGAGGCGTCCGCGTGCTGCCAGAAACTCCTCGGCGCCAAGCCGGATTTGGTAGAGGGCCACTTCCTGGTGGGTTTGATCGCTCTGGAAATCAAACAGACTGGCAATGCCATTCGCGCCTTTGGCTCGGTGACCAAGCTGGACCCCAAGCACGGGGCGGCCTGGGCCAACCTGGCCAACCTGTTTGTGCGCGCCGGCCAGGCGGGCCGCGCGGACATGGCGCTGGCCGAGGCGGTAAAACACGCCGATGGCAACCCGCTGGTGCTGGACCTGATCGGCAATGTACACGGCCAGCTCGGCGAACAGGAGGAAGCCGGACGCTGGTACGCCAGGGCCCTGGCTAAAGACCCGGACAGCATTCCCTTCCAGATCAACCAGGCCAACAACCACATCTTCCTGGACCGGCTGGAAGAGGCAGAGACCCTGCTGCAGAGCGTCCTGAAGACCGCGCCTGGGCACCCCAATGCGCACTGGCTGATGTCCGGCATGCGCAAGGCCAAAGATCGCAGCCACGTTGACCTGCTGGAGGGCCTGGTCGCCAAGGCGCAAAATCCTCGCGCCCTCGCCTTCCTTTACTACGGCATGGGCAAGGAACTGGAGGACCTGGAAGAGTGGGACAGCGCCTTCGCTGCCTTCGAGCAGGGTGCGAAAGCGCGACGCCAGACCCTGGACTTCGACGAAGCCAGGGAAATTGAGATGTTCGAGGCTTTCGAGCACACCTTTACCAGGGAGTGGCTGGATGCCGGCCCGGCCGGCAATGACGACCCCTCCCCGATCTTCGTGGTGGGCCAGCCCCGGACCGGAACCACCCTGGTCGAACGCATCATTGTTGCCCACTCACAGGTGCATTCGGCGGGTGAATTGAAGCAGTTCGGTCACTGTCTGCGACGCCTGGGGGACTACCAGGAGCCGACACCCCAATCCCCTGTGCTGGCGGAGATTGGCGCGGCGGTCGATCCCGCCAGGCTGGGCGGTGCCTACCTGCAAACCACCGCCAAGCTGCGCGGCGAGACGCCGCGCTTCGTCGACAAGCTGCCGCCAAACTACCTGTATATCCCCATCATCCTGAAAGCACTGCCCAACGCGAAGATTGTGCACCTGCGCCGCAGCCCCATGGATGCCTGCTTCGCCAGCTTCAAGCAACTGTTTGCTGACGCCTATCCGCATTCCTACGAGCAGGGCGAGATGGCCCGCCATCACGGCCGCTACTTCAAGCTGATGCAGACCTGGCGGGAGCGCTTTGGCGATCGCTTCTTCGACATTTCCTACGAGGACACCGCCGCCAACCTCGAGCCGAATGCCCGCGCGCTCATCGATTTCCTGGAGCTACCCTGGGAGGACGCCTGCCTGGCCTTCCACCAGCAGTCCGGCGCCGTCACAACAGCGAGTTCGGTGCAGGTGCGGCAGCCCGCCCACACCCGGTCGGTGGGCCGCTGGCGCCGCTACGAGCGGCAGCTACAGCCAATGCGGGAGGCCCTCGAACAGGAGGGAGTGCCGCTGGAGCTGTAGCCGCCAGCAGCCCGGTTTCAGTGCACCTGGCGTGATTTGAGCCCCCAATCGGTGCAGAACGCTCAGGATTGGCCGTTTATCGCGTTTTCATGTCCGAGCGTATAGGCTAAAACGAAACAATACGCCAATATTCCTAATTTCCGGGATAGCTATTACCCAAAACTCGGTCTAGCTTTCACGCGTAGGTAGCTAAAAACCAATACGAAGGGGACACCAAATGGCCAATAATGAGCAAAACACCCGGCTTCACAACAGGAGGGGTGCAGCTGCAAATCGGCCGGCCAGCCCTCGTTCCAAGATAGCGCGAGCGGTGTCCGTGGCTCTGCTGGCGGGCACCTCAGCCACGTCCGTCCAGGCCCAGCAGCAGCTCGAAGAAATTGTGGTCACCGCCACCAAGCGTGCCGAGTCGGTGCTCGACGTCTCCGTTGCCATGACAGCAATGTCCGGCGCGGAAACCCGGATGCTCAACCTCAATGACATCAAGGACCTGATCTCCTTCACACCCGGCATCACCGGTAATTCCAAGGACTCCTTCCTCGATACCGTGGCCATACGCGGTATTCGTACCAACCTGTTCGGTAACGGCGCCGACCCATCCATTGGTATGTATGTGAACGGCCTGTACCAGGGGCGCACCGGCGCCGGGGTCTCCGGCCTGTTTGACGTGGAACGCACCGAGATTCTGCGCGGCCCGCAGGGCTTCCTGTTTGCCCGCAACGCCGTGAGTGGCGCAGTTAACGTGATTACGGCAAAGGCGAGCACGGATGAAACCTCCGGCTTTGCAGAAGTGGATATCGGCGAGCGCGGCGTGTTTGTTTTCGAGGGCGCCGCCAACGTACCGCTGACAGACAACCTGGCGATGCGCGTGGCCTACTTCCACACCGAAGAAGACGGCTACGTGGACAACATCTTCAACGGCGATGACCTGATCGAGCACGACAACGACTCCTTCCGCGTCAGCTTCCGCTACGAAACCGACAGACTGACCGCTGACCTGATCCTGCAATATGACGATCGCGACCAGGCGGGCAGTATCTACCGCGTGACCGGCGAAGGTGTGAACTTCAACAGCGGCAAGTCCCTGTTCCTCAACGGCGGCGAGCCCTGGAACGTGGGCAACGACACCAACGTCAACATCAATGACCAGGTCGGATCTCGCGACCAGACTGAGGTCTACTCAGTGGGCCTGTTGATCGACTACGACCTGGGCTGGGCGACCTTCAGCTCGGTCACAGGGTACAAGGATCACGACTACGAGTACGGCGAAGACTTCGACGGCCTGCCCATCACGCTGTTTGAGTACGACCAGCTTCAGGAAGGTGATTACTTCGAGCAGGAATTCCGCCTGACCTCTTCCGGTGACGGCCCCCTGAACTGGTACGCCGGTGCCTCCTACTATGAAGAGGATATCGACACCACCTTCACCAACATCCAGAGCGAAGACGTCTACTGTGACCTGTACCTGAACTACTACCTGTATGCGGGGGACGCCTACCGCGGCTGTGCAGCTTACTACGAGGATTACCTCGGCTACACCTTCACGCCGTCCACCAACGGCCTGATCAACGACCGCAACGAAACCTCTGGCTCCTACAAAGGCTATTCCGCCTACGTGGAACTGGGCTATGACTTCACCGAACAGTTCGACGTTGCCGTCGGTGTGCGGTATTCCTGGGATGAGAAGCAATACTCCAACGAACGCCTGGCGGATATTGGCGGCTCCCAGTTCTCCGGCGGCGTGCAGGGTGTGGTACCCACACCGGACGGCGCGCTGTCCGACACCCAGGACTGGGACGAGGTCACCTACCGGATCGTGGCCAACTACCGCCCCACCGATAACACCCTGTTGTTTGGCTCCATCGCCACCGGCTATAAGCCGGGCGGCTATGACACCTACGGCTTCGAAAACCGGCAAACCGGTATCGCCGTGGAGGACGAGGCTCTGCGCGGCCGTGATCGTCCGGCAGACTTTGAGCCTGAGACAGTCACCTCATTCGAAGTGGGTTACAAGGGCCGACTGCTCGACGGACGCATGCAACTGTCTGCCACTGCCTTCTACTATGAATACGAGGACCTGCAGTCCTTCTTTACTGCCACCAACCCGAACGGCCCGGGCTTTATCACCACCGCAGGGAACGTGGGTACCCTGGATGGCTGGGGCAGTGAGGTAGAGATATTTGCCTCGCTGACAGACAACGTGACGCTGCGCGTCGGCGGTTCCTGGTTCGATTCAGAAGGCAACGACGTGCAGGCCTTCTGCGGTGCAGCGCTTGACCTCGGCGCCACCGAAGACGCCTGTGAAGGCGAGTCTATCCCGCTGACACCCGAGTTCACCGCCTTTGCGGTACTGAACGGCAGCTTCCCGGTGGGTAACAACGGCGGCGAAGTGTTCGGCAACCTAGCATGGACCTGGGAAGACGACGCTCGCGGCGACTGGATACCCACCAACCTGGCTGAACAGAACATCAACTTCCTCAACCAGACCGACCTCGTGATTGGCTACCAGCAGGATAGCTGGGTGATCAGCGGCTACGTTGAGAACCTGTTTGACGAGGAGTGGGAAGACGGCACCTTCGGTGAAGGTTTCGACGGCTCGCCCTACCCACAGTACGTGTTCGGGCCCTCACGCCCGAGAACGGCGGGTGTTCGCGCCAGCTACAGCTTCTAGCCGGAACCGAGAGCCCTGCTCCCAAGAAAAAGGGGCGACAGATCAACTGTCGCCCCTTTTTTGTATCATGCAGCATCGTTTTGGAAACACCCCGGGGTGGCCCCGGTGAGATACGGCGACTATGCAGCTCAAGTACTTCGTTTTCGGCACTAACGACATGCCGCAGGCGGTCGCATTCTACGACACGCTGTTCGCGGGCAGCCCTATCAACAAGCTCCACGATGAAGGCCGCATGACCCTCTGGTCCGATGGCGACTTCATGTTCGCCCTGGCCGAGCCCTTTGACCAGCAGCCCGCCACCCGCGGCAACGGCAGCATGGCCGGATTCAATGTGGGCTCCCCGGCCGAGGTCGACCGATTGCACGCCCTGGCACTGGAACTCGGCGGCAGCGATGAAGGCCAGCCCGGTATCCGCTCGGGGCGCTATGCCGCCTACGCCAGGGACCTGGACGGCAACAAACTCTGTTTCTTCGAGTGAAGCGCCACCCGCTATCCGCCAGCCGATCAGCAGCACCTCCGCCATGGCTGAGAATGAGGCAGCGACCATTCCAGATCTGGAATTTGAGGCTTGGCCGGATATCTGAGTAGAGTATCCAGTCACGGGCCAACTACACTGTTGGCGAAGCTGTTGTAACCTGCCATCCGGCCCATCCGCGGTAAGGAGGCTACTGTCAATGATGCGTCCTTCCGCCTGTCAGCGGGGTGGTCGCGCCCTGCTGGCGTTGATGTGCCTGGCGGGCGCGCTGCCGACAGGCGCCGAGCAAACCTGCCGGGACCTGCCCTGGGCCGAGGAGGCGCGGGCCGGCCTGCTGGAATCCATTCCTCCCGGCACCGGGGGGCAACTCGCGGAAGGCGGCCAGGTGGGCAGCCTGCTCATGCGCCGTGAGCCTATATTTGATACGTCGGACCCCACCCAGGACAAGTCGCTCTATCGCGCGGCCAACCGGCTGCACATCATCACCCGGGAGTCGACCATCCGTGAGCAACTGCCTTTCCTGATCGAAGGCGAGGAATTCGTGCCGCTGGAAGTAGTGGAGGCGGAGCGGGTGCTACGCCGCGCGGACTGGCTCTACGACGCCCGCGTGGTGCCGATCCGGCGCTGCGGTGAGGTGGTGGACATGATGGTGGTCACTCGTGATGTGTGGACCATCCTGCCTACCGTGGAGTTCGATTTCAGCGGTGGCGAGACCAGTTGGTCGCTGGGTATCGAGGATGAGAACCTGTTGGGCCGCGGCGAGACCCTGGGCGTGCTGTACAACGACGATGTGGACCGCAGCGGCGTCGAGCTGTTCTATTTCGACCCGGCGGTACGCGGCACCGCCTGGCGCCTGAATGCGGATGTGGCGGATAACGACGACGGCCACCGCGTCAACGTCAACCTGCGGCGGCCGTTTCGCTCCCTGGATGAACGCAGCAGCCGGGGCATCCGCGTGACGGAGGACAAACGTGTCACCCCGTTATTTGACGCCGGCGATCGGGTGGTGGAATTCCAGCAGGAAACCTTCAGCGGGCAGCTCAACTTTGCCCAGTCCACGGGGCGGGTAGACGGCCATGTGCGGCGCTGGAACGCGGGACTGGAGTGGTGGGACTTCGAGTTCGAGCGCGAGCCCGGCAACCTGCAGCCGGATGAGCTGCCGGAAGACCGCAGCGCCGTGTACCCCTATATCGGCTTCGAAACCATTGAGGACGACTTCGACCCCATCTCCAACCTGGCCCTGATCGGCAGGCCGGATGATGTCTTCCTGGGCCAACGCCTCAGCGGGCGGCTGGGCTTTTCGCCGGACGCCGGCGGCGCCGACGACGGGCGGGTGATTGTCGAGGCGAGCTGGCGCGACGGCACGCGCCCCACGGATTCCGTCATCCTGATTGGGTTTTCGTCACTGGGTGGCTCGGTGACCACCTCGGACGGCGAAGCCGAGAATCTCTTTGTCAACGCCGGCGGTGAATTCCACCTGCTGCAAACCGATAGCTGGCGCTTTTACGCCGCCATCGATGGCACCTGGGCCGAGGGCCTGACCGACGACGTGCAACTGCAACTGGGAGGCGACAGCGGCCTGCGCGGCTACCCGCAGCGTTTCCAGCAGGGTGACCGGCGTCTGCGCGCCCGCATCGAGGAACGTTGGTATGCCGACAGCGAACCGCTGCGGCTATTCCGCTGGGGCGCGGCAGCGTTTTTTGACGGCGGCCGCGCCTGGTTCGACGACGACCCGAATGACTCGGAGAACGGCTGGCTGTCCAATGTGGGCATCGGCCTGCGCATCATGCCCACACGCCTGCCCACCAGCGGCATGATTCACATCGACCTGGCGGTACCGCTGCGCACCGGCGGGCGCGACGTGGACGATGTGCAGCTCTCGGTGACAGTGCGTAGCGGGTTTTAAGACAAAGAGCGCAGCGGGTTTTAAAACAAAGCGCGCACCGGGTTCTAAACAAAGAGCGCAGCGGCTTGGCACCCGCCGCCAGGATCAGCTACGCCAGACCCGTTTGTTGGTGGTGCCGAACATCTCTGACAGCTCGACCCGTTCGGGGGTGATCTTCACGGCCACGTAGTCCTCGGAATCCACGCCGTCGGGCCAGAACTGGGCGAGGTCGTAATCCAGCACTTCCCAGGCGTGACGCCGGGACTCCGGGTCGTCCAGCACTTCCGCGCTGCCGCGCGCCATGATGTGCACGAATTCCGGCGCCGCTACCTGCCACTGGATATCCAGACGCGGGTTGGCCATGAGCTGTGCCGCCTTGGGCGAGGCCCTGGAGGTGGCAAACCACAGGACGTCACCGTCCCAGGTGGGGTGCACCATCCGTACCCGCGGCCCGTCCTCGGCCTGGGTGGCGACAGCCGCCCACACCGCACTGGCGGAGGCGGCCGCGACATCGGTGAAAAAGCTCTCTTTGTCAGCGTCGGTTACCTGGGTCATAGCCTGTTTTCCTGGGTCTGCGTGGTTGACGTTAAGCACTTGCTGCAATACAGCTACCAAAAGCCTAGCTCATGGGCGCGGCGGGCGTGGCAAAAAACCGCGGTTTCGGGAACAGACAGGCAGAGACCGGATTATCCCAGGCCGGAAATCTTGATCCAGGTTAAGCCCCGCGAGGAAATAACCTTGTCACGACTCGAAAACAGTCAGTTCTGACTGTAAATTTCGAGTACTTGGTTTCTTATCCGGGAGAACCGCCATGGGCAAAGCACTGGCTGATTTTGACTTCTTCGACCCCGAGGTCATCGAACACCCCTACGATTTCTACAAGGCGGCGCGGGAAGAAGCACCGGTCTATCAGCTTCCCGGCACCAACATCTACTTTGTCAGCCGCTATGCCGATGTACGCGAAGCGCTGAAGCGCACCGATGTGTTTTCAAACGAATTTGCCGACGAGCTGAATCCGCCGCCGAAAAACCCGGAGGCACTGGCCATCTACGCCGAAGGCTGGGAGACCGCGGACACCCTGCTCACCGTAGACCCACCGCGGCACCGGGTGTACCGCTCGCTGCTCAACAAGGTGTTCTCCAACAAGCGCGTGGAGGGCATGCACGACTACATGGTGCAGATTGTCAACGAGCTGATCGACGACTGGATTGACGAAGGTGAGGTCGACTTTCTCAACCGCTTCTGTGTGCCCTTCCCCATCTTCGTCATCGCCGACCAGCTCGGCGTACCCCGCGAGGATATCGAGCTGTTTCGCTACTGGTCGGACCGCTTCGGCTCGCGACTCAGCCAGTTTGCAGATGAAGAACAGGAGGTGGAGGACGCCCGCGCCATCGTCCAGTTCCAACACTATTTCGTGGACAAGATCGCCGAACTGCGGGAGAACCCGGCAGACAACATCATCTCGGACCTCGCCCAGGCGCGCATCGACGACAACCGCCTGCTGACCACCGAGGAGCTGTTGAGCATTATCCAGCAACTGCTGGTAGCGGGGAACGAGACCTCGCGGGCCAGTATCGCCGCCGGCGTGCTGTACTTCATCGATCACCCGGACCAGTTCATCAAGCTGGAACAGGACCCCAGCCTGCTGCCCAATGCCGTGGAGGAAATCCTGCGCCTGGCCACGCCCTCCTGTGGCCTGTGGCGCAAGGTGAAAGCGGATACCGAACTGGGCGGCGTGGCGATCCCGGAAGGCGCCATGTTGATGGTGCGCTTCGCTTCAGCCAATCGCGACGAGGCCATGTTCCGCTGCCCGGAGCACTTCGATATCAGCCGCGAGAACGCCTCTGACAATCTCGCCTTTGGCCAGGGGGTGCACTTCTGCCTGGGGGCTCAACTGGCCCGCAAGGAACTCAACGTCGCCTTCGAGCACCTGATGAAGCGCACCACCCACTGGCGCCTGACCGAGGGCAAGAACACCCTCACCCATTGGCCCAACCTGATCCTGCGCGGCCTGAACGACCTGCACATTACCTTCGACAAACGCTAGCCGCCCGCACGCCACCAACGGCGGCACCAGCGTCGCACATCGCCGTTGAGCATATAGAGGCAAGGCAGCAGGAAGAGTGAAATCAGGGTGCCGAACATCACCCCCCAGACCATGGACATTACCATGGGCGCGACAAAGGGGTCGTCACCGCCCCAGCCGTAAGCAGTGGGCAGAAGGCCTGCGAGCGTCGTCACGGAAGTAATCAGGATCGGACGAAACCGGGTCGCCGCCCGGCCGGCGATGGTCTCAACATCTTCGGAGTCTCGCTCGCGGTTCAGGGAATACACCATGACAACCGAGTCGTTCACCAGGACGCCAATCAAGCCCAGCACGCCTGTCAGGGCGATAAAGCTCATCGGCAGGCCCTGCACCGCAAACGCCAGCAGCACGCCTGCGAGGCTGAATGGCAGTATGACGAGAATCAACAGCGCCTGAGTGAACGAGTTGAAGAGCACAATCAGGATGAACAGGATCATCAGGACACAGGCAAGGAAAGCCACACCAAGATTGCCGAAAGACTGTGCCTGCTGCTCCAGCTCGCCACCCTGGTAGAAATCAATGCCCGGATACTGGCGGCTCATGTTTGAGCTCAGCAGGTAGTCCCGCAGCTGCGAATTAACGGTGTAGACATCAGTCAGTCCACGATCAATTTCCGCGTATACCGTAATAGTTCTCAGCCCGTTGAAGTGCTTTATAAACGCCTCACCTGGCCGCAGGTGGAAGCTGGCCACCGAGTTCAGGGCCACCGGCAGGCCCTCGTCGTTCACGATAAACATACCCTCCAGCGTGCCCAGGGCTTTTTGCCGTGGATACGGCAGCGCGAGTCGAAAGTAGGTGCGCTCCTCGGCTAGCTGCTGCTCGGCAATAATCAGGCCATCAAGCGCCACGCGTACGGCGTCTGCTACCTGCCTGACACTCAATTGGTAGGCGGCTAGGTTGTGGTAGTTGAACTCAAGGTCCAGGATGTCCTTGCCCGCGGTGTAACTGTCCCAGACTGACGTGACACCGTATAGACCTTCGAGATACTCCTTGACCCTGGCCGCCGCCGCGCGCTTTTGATCTCCTCTCGCGAGGATTTCCAGTTCTACAGGCTTGCCAAGGATCGGCGTATCTTTGAGCGGCTCGACTGTAATTGACGTTATGCCCTGTTCCCGACTGGCCAGGGCCCTGAGGGCTAGCAGCGTGGTCTGCGGCTTCTGCTCAAGCTGCCCCAGAGGCTTGAGATACACCGTCAGCAGCGCCCACGCCTGGTTTCTGCCTTCCGAGACACCGTAGACGTCGGTGTCATGGTGGCCTACCTGAACCGTGGTATGCAGCAGGTCGTTGGCTGGCACCTCGCGGCGCATCGCGGCCTCGAGATGGCGCATGCGCTCAACTGTCTCATCGAACGGCGTGCCATTGTCCAACTCAACCTTGACGAGAATGGTATCCAGTGCGGTCTCCGGGTAGAGCTGAAAGCGAATGAAAGACAGCGCGACGAGCGACACACCGACGAATACTGTGACAAACACAAGGCAGGATATCCCTCTGTGCTGCAGCATGGCCGCCAGGATGCGCCGATAGACTGTCTGTGCCGCCAGCAACCAGTGCCGCGGGCTGGTTGTGTACGGACTGTGCGCGAGATGTGCCGGCAGAAGAAACTTGCTCTCGAACAGCGATATCAGCAGCATCAGCGATACCACTGTGGGTATCACTCTAACAAAATCACCCTCGAGTCCACCCAGGGTGAATAGCGGCAGGAAGGCAACGATTGTCGTGAGAACGCTCACCGTTACAGGTGCTGCCACATCACGGGTACCCTGTATCGCCGCATCGACATATGACAAGCCCGATTCGCGCCTCGCCTGTATGCTCTCAGCGGTGACAATGGCATCGTCCACCAACATACCCAGCACCAGTATCATGGAAATGAGCGTCATACCGTTCACTGACAGACCTGTGAACAACAGGGCAAAAAATGTGCCCAGTATGGAGAATGGCAGGCCGATGCTGACCCAGAAAGCCATACGCCGCCCGAGGAAAACCCACAGGACGAAAAACACGGAGGTAAATCCCATCCAGGCGTTGGTCACCAGGGTATTCAACATGTCCCTGGTGAAGCGTGAGACGTCGTTCACCAGATACAGTGCCACGCCCTCGGGCAACTGCGGTGTCTCCGTCGCAATCAACTCACGCAGGCGGTCCAGGGTCTTCAGCTCATCCGCATTCGAGTTCTTCTTGATATGCAGCGCAATGCTCAACTGTCCGTTGGTCCGGTTTTGCACCTGCCACTCCTCGTAACCGGGCATCACGCGAGCGACATCGCGTAAAAAAACAGCATTTCCAGGCTCACGGCTGCGCAGGATGACGTCGCCGACCTCCAGCGGGTCATCAAACAGCCCCACGGTAAGGATTTCCTTTTCGCCGCTCATGGAGCGCACCGAGCCACCGCTGTCACGAACGTTTCGCAGCCGTATCGCCTCTGCAATTTCATCGAGCGTGATGCCAAGTTGCTGCAGTTTTCGCTGGTCAAGCTGGATCTTGACCTCCGGGCGGCGATAGCCAACCTTGTCGATGCCGGAGACACCGGGGACGCTGCGCAGCTTTTGCTGCCACTGGCGGGCAAGCACCCTGAGCACTTCCTCGCTGACCGCACCGACGATGTGTAGTTCGGCGACCGGGAGCTGATCAGAACCGAGCTCCTCTACCAGGGGTTTCTCGATCAGGTCGTCGGGCAGCCGACTCTGGGCGCGGTCCACCGCCTTCTGGATATCTGCGAGCACTTTGGGCCGATTGGGAAAGTCCGGATCGAGATTGAGGGTGATGAGAGACAGGCCCTCCATGCTCTGGGAAACGATCTTTCGAACACCGTCCACCTTCAGGAGCTCCTCCTCCAGTACCAGGCTGATACCGAGTTCTATCTCCTCTGGACCCGAGCCGGCCTTCATTGTGGTCACGTTGACCACACCCATATCCATCGTGGGCATGACCTCGTAGCGAAGGGCACTGAGGCTGGCCAGGCCCAGTAGAACAACCAGCACCAGTAGCAGGGTGACCAGCTTGAGCCGCTCAATGAAGAAGCGTATCAGACGGCTCATTGCAAACCGCTGTCAGATACGAGTAGGGGTGATCCCTCCGTGACTTGACGGGCGCCCTCGACAATCAACTGATCGCCGGCGCGCAATCCGTGTTCCACCACCAGCATGTCGCCTGAGACGACTGAAACACCCACAATCCGGCGCTCTGCGCGTTGCTCCCTGGCGACGTACACCACGTGGCGTCCATTCCAGGCCACAAGCGCCGAGTCTGGAATGAGGAGCTGATCGAGTATTGGCGTGGGGCGAAGGCTGACGCGCGCTGTCATGCCCGGCTTCAGGCGCGAGTCAGGGTTATCGAGAAGCAGCTTGATCTCGTAGTTTCCGGTGCGGCTATCCGAGCCCGCGGAAATAGAGTGGATGACCGATTCGACCTGACCGAAGACGGTCATCACCTCACCTCGGTTGCCCACATGGAGATAAGGGAGCTGGCGCTCGCCAGCGAACACCGACACTTTCATGGTCTGAACAGCCTGCAAAGTCATCAGCGGCTGATAGGCCATGATGGACTGACCGGCCTCAACGTGGCGTATCCCCACTATCGCATCGAGGGGGCTCTTCACGACCTGCTGATCGAGGTCGCGTTCTATCAACTTTATTCGGCTGCTGAGCTCCCTCACCCGGGCCGCGGCTGACTCGTGCGCGAAGCGGGCATCATCATAGCGCTGCACAGCGATGGTGTTGGCGTTCGCCAGCGCCTCAAGACGCGACAGGTTCAGGCTTGTGTTGTCCATTTGCACCTGCGCCTGTTCAAGCAGGTGCTTCGTTTCATCCAGTATCAGCAACAGCTTGCTGGTATCGAGTTCCAGGAGAGGCTGACCTTTGGCCACGTGGTGGCCCTCCTCCGCCAGCACCTTCACCACGGGCGCCGCGAACTCTACGTTAACAACCACCTCCTCGGCTGACTCCAGGACTCCGTATAAGCGTACGTCCGCCTCCAGGGTACGCGGTGTGACTGTTGCAATCCCGACCGGGATGGCTTCCTGGGCCTGGTACAGGTCCTGGGAGGGATCAGCGCTACAGCCCGGTAGCGTGAAGCAAAGAAGCAGCAGCACCCGCCGATACATCACCGTCCCAACCCATCCGATAGCGAGTGAACCAGCGAGCACTTGAAGACCTCCCAGCTCTTACGACAGGCAGGCTCATCGTCCAGCAGAAACCAATGGAACACCACGCCACAGAAGTAGGCATCTACCGTCTGCACGGCGGTTTCGATGTGCCGCGGTGAGCTGCCTGGATAGAAGTGCGTAACGGCGAGCGTGTACTCGGACAGACTGCCACGAATCAGGCGCTGGATTTCATCCTTGACATCACTGTCTACAAGCGCCTGCGCCACAAACGCGTAAAGCGCCTTCATTTCCGTCGGATAAGCAGCAAGCCTCTGAAAGAACACATCACCAATAGCTGACAGGTAAGCGTGCAGGTCTGCGTAATCCTGGGGCCGGTCAGGACTGATGAAGGGTTCGAGAAGCGAAGACAGCACCGCGCGCCTGACCTCATGAAGGCTGGAAAAATGATGGTATAGCGCCCCTTTACTAATGCCTGCGCGCTGACTCAGCTTGCCCACCGTGAGTGCACTGAAACCTTCCGCTCCCAGCACCTCGATGGAGACTGCAATGATCCTCGCCCGCATCCGCTGGGAGGCAAGTACATTCTTGTTGGGTGCTGTTTTGGCTCGGCTGTCCATGGCTTGGAGGGTTCAGGAATCTCAATGTGGCCAGATAGTACATTTTACCGACCGATCGTTCAATAGAATTATCGATGTATCCAGCCACCGCCCTCCATGAACAACTGCCCGGAGGAACCCCCCTACCCAGCGTATAGCGGGAACGCCTCACCGAGAGTAAGAGCACCCACTGGCGGAAACAGATCCGGCCCGAGCTTAGCGACCTGTATATCAGCTTCAATAAACCCCGGACCGGCATAAGAGCACCGCACTTCGAGTGCAGCAGTTTCTTGCCTGGCAAGGTGGCGCCCGGGTGCCAGGCTCGCTATGGTCAAAGCTCACAGGGGGCCGGGGACACCATCTTGAAACCAATCGAAGTTGCTCAGACCTGGGTGGAGAGGTTCAACCAAGCCGATGTCGACGGCCTGTGTGAGCTCTACGACGAACAGGCGACCAATCACCAGATCGTCACTGAGCCGCTGGTGGGTAAAAAAGAGATTCGCCGGATGTTTGAAATCGAGTTCGGCCGCGCCACCATGGTGTGCAATATCGAGCAGATTCACGAGGCGGGAGACTGGGCCATCCTGGAGTGGAGTGACCCGTTGGGCCTTCGCGGCTGCGGCTTCTTCCAGATACTGGATGGCAAGATCGTCTTCCAGCGGGGCTATTTTGATCAGCTATCCTTCTTCAGGGCACAGGGCCTGCCCGTCCCCGACGAATATCTCAGCACAGGCTAAGCTGTACAACGAAGTGCCTGCCGGTAGCAGGCCTGTACTACCACAACAATCAATCAGCTATCCAAAGGAACTGGATAGCGAATAAAGTCGTCCTGGTTATACTCACAATACTTCTGCCGCCCGTCGCGGTGTTCCTCAAGAGCGGTGTCGGCAAGGATCTCGCCATCAACGTCCTGCTGTGCCTGTTAATGTATGTCCCGGGCATCCTTCATGCCCTCTGGCTGATCCTGAAGTAAGCCACCACCCGGGCAGGAGCCCGGTCCCGAATCAATTTTCAGCAGGTTTTCCAGCGCCAACGGTGGTCAGTGCGAAGTGTGCAGGGTTACCAGGCTGGCGTTATGGCCGAAGCTCGGCGGACGTCATTGGCGCCGGGCAGGCGTCAACGAACTCGTCAGCCCATTGGGCCGTCGATCTCATCAGCGCGCCGATAGGCGTCCCGGTCAGTTACATGGCGCGCGTAGGTCTCGAAGGCGTCGCGCTTTTCGATCACGCCGGTTTGCAGGCCCCAACTGATCTGGGAACCGACATAAACGTCTGCCGCACTGAACGCTTCACCCGCGATATAGGGGCTGCTGGACACGGCCGACTCAAGCGTATTGAGAGTGTTGGCCAACGTGCCATAACCCGCTGTCACTTCGCGCTCTTCGGGAACGACAAAGCCCAGGGCTTTGTTCACAACTGCCGACTCCAATGGCCCCGCTGCGAAGAAGAGCCAGCGGTAATAGTCAGCGCGATCCGCTGGGGGCGGCGCGAGCCCGGCCTGGGGAAACGCATCCGCCAAATAGGCGCAAATCGCCGCGCATTCGGTCACCACCTTGTCACCATGTCGAATCGCGGGCACCTTCCCCATGGGATTGATGGCGAGATACGCCGGCGCCTTCATTGTGGTGCCGTATTCCAGAATCTCCGCCCGGTAAGGTACGCCGACTTCTTCAAGCATCCAACGCGCCATGCGCCCGCGGGACATCGGATTCGTGTAGAACACCAGTTCTTTTTTCATGGCGTTACCTCTTGAAGCGTTGTCGTTAATGGACGAACGTGGCGCACCGAGCGCTCGCTGTGGAGTATAGCTGGCCATGCCAGGTTGTGAGATTGATGAGTAGAAACTTGTGGATATCTATGTCCGCTGTGACCTATTAAAGGACATAAGGTTTACCACCACCTGCAGCAAAAAGAAACGTGAGGGACGAGGAGCACATTCTTTGTCAGAGCTTTCACTTCAATGCGATTGGATTACTCTTTGGGTCGTATATTTTCACTTCGCCCCAAACGTCATCAAGATATGTTTCGTCGGCGACAGATATCCCGGTCAAACGAAAATGCGTCCCAATCTGGCCGAGCAGTTGTTTTTCTTTTGACAAAAGATCAATCTTTGCTTTAGCTTCATAAGGAAGAAGTGTTTTGAAGACTATAATTATCGTGGGAGTTTCAACCAACTCAAAAGCGTTAAAGGTAACCACGCCGTCATCGTCTTTGTACATAACATGTGTTGCGTAGCTAAATCCGTTGCTATCAAAGCTATCTCTGATGTCTTGCAAGGTGGTTTCACCAAAGCGAAAATTGGAGATTCCCACCTCCTTTCCCAACTCATTACCATTCCAGTCTATTTGTATGTACCGTATGCGGTCTTGCTCGCTATCATATTCCACGGTGAAATCATTCGAATTCGGCAAGCGCCACTTTATGGTTTTTAGTACTCCATCACCTCTACGCAAAAGGCGCTCAAATTCCAAGTCATATGCAGGTTGAATAGGCCCGCCTACACGAATACCATAAAAAGCTTTCTCCATGACGTGCCAATCTCGCGCCGTTCCTTGCAGTAGCTCGTATATTTTTTCAACACGTTTATCAACATTGGCTACTTGTTCAGTAGTGAATCTGGCGTCATCTCTATCAAGCTCAAAACCTAATATTGATATGGCTAAACCCGCAACACTGAGTAAAGCCAAAAGCCCCGTAACAACTGGATGCTTCCCGAAGAATTCAATACCAACTCTGGTATTGTGTAAAAAGCCCACAAACGAATGCTTTAGAAGTGAATAGCACCTGTCTTGCTTTTCAACTTCTTCGTCATCCATGCAGGCGACCCGCTTTCAGATTCAAGATGCTTTGGAACGTCATCTGCTTATTGTCTTCACTGCGGCTTCATACCCTGGTCTCGTGTCTTCACAAAGCCTTTTTTTACCCATTCTTTGATAATCATCTTTTAGGTCTCTCCCAACTTCCGCGCCAAATTTTTGAACCTCAGCTTCAGACAAGACGTCACCACAGGCAGATTTTGCCATTGCACCAAGTCTGTAAGAGAGAGCGCCACCAAATTGACACGTTTCTTCAAGCATACGGTTTAATACCCAAGCCTGAAATATTTCCTTGCATTCCTCTTTGGAGAAACCTTCAGCATGTCCATGTGTGCTGAAAGCCATCGTGATCATCAATATTAGGTAACGCATTTTTACCCCCTGATCATATAGCGCGCCTGTAGTTGGCGGCCTGCGGTGCAATCCGCGGTTACGCCGGACGCGCGATGATGACTACCTTGTTAAGTATCGGTTGATTTCTCAATCTGCGTAACTACATTCGCGAATATTGGGTCCAGAGTGGCGAGTTCCGGGGTCAGTTTACTTAACTCAAACCTCTACGATAGCACCCAATAATATGTTCGGAAGTTAAGTAAACTGTCCCCCGAATTCGCTGTAAGAGCTCAGTTGGAAAAATGGGCTTGCAGGGTAATTCGATCTTCGATTTCGTCTGACGAATCACGTTTACAAATTTTTTGTCCATCGTGAGGAAGAAGTCCATCTTTCCCACTTCTGCACACCAGAGGTGAAATGCATCTCGGCATTGTGAATCGCTGAGGCCTGTACATAGTTCCCTAAACCTACATAGATTCCTAAGACTCTCAACAGCGCTCTCTGGCAGAGAGGGAGGGAATTGAAGAATATGTTCAACTTGTTCCGGTGTAATTTTCAGCAAGAAGTCCTGGTACCATGCCTCGTGCGCCTTCCCTCCAATCGTTTCATCTAAGTCAGCCGATGATTCAAACCAAGATCTGCCAACTGCTGATGGGATTCTAAAAAACTCGATGTCATGAAAGATGCTGGTGAAGTGCTTGCTTAGAGCTACTGATGAGTAGAAAGACTCATACTCAAGTTCGTTTGTTGTAAATAACTTGAGCTTCTTCTCTTTGGCCATTCGAGCAATAGTAGGCAAAGAAAGTATCTGTGATCTGCGCCACTCGTTACTGCCCAACTCCCTTCCTTGGTAGCCGACCACGCGTGACTCAACCACCATGCCGCCCCAATTTAGTGGCTTGACTATTTCAACCGTGTCTACGGTCTGCGAGTGGGCTCGAACACTCCTATCTACTAACAGCCTCATTAGTCTGCGAGCGCCTTTTCCATCCTTTCTGTGAGCGCCTCTAATGCGCTAGTCAGCCGTGCCGGTGTCGCGGTTAAACCGTGCGCTCTCAGGTGTTGTTCAAATATAAGCTTGCTAGTAGCCGGCTTGGCATCATCACCCTTTGCCAGTTCGAGCATGCCGCTAAAAGTTTTTCGACCTTGACGCACAGCCTCAGCGAGAAAATCAAGATCATCTATCGATAGGAAGTATATGTTCTCATGAGGGATGCTATGTGCTGTTTGCACATCCGCTGACAGTGTTTCGAAGAATCGGGAGCCATTGCTGAGGAAGTGTTCCTTGTAGGTCACGACTATGACGTAAGGTATAAGGTCTGCTTTCTCACCGATGAGAGGCGCTAGCTTACTTAAGTTATTGTAAACAGACTCGGCCTGTCCTATGGCTTTTAGAACATTAGCCTTAGTGGCGCTCTTGATGTCACCTGGTCTATGAGTCGCTATTGCTTTCGTAGCGAGTTCAACACCCTTTGCATCGATTAGTACGAGCGAGCCCTCCTCATGAATCGCGAAATCTACGCACTTTTCGCCACGTAAAAATTGTTGTAGCTCGGATTCTGAAAACACCTTTGCCTTGCTTTCTTCCAGAGCATGCCGCACGTATCGTTCGAAAATGTCTCCAAAGGTGTCCATGAAGCGCTGAGGGTCCTGCCGTTTAAGAGAATCATAGACAAACGACTCTAGACATCTGAACAAAATGGTTGGATACCAACAAAGGTACTTGCCGTTCACGCCCAGTAGCGGGAATTCCTGGAGGGGGCTTACCTCAAATGCTTCCTTAGGTTGTCGCGTATCCGGACACAATTGGGCTAGATGTCGCCGAAGAGTGTCTGCGTCAATAGAAATAGCGTTCAAGAACTTCTTGATTGCGTCTGAAGAAAACTCTGGCTCCAACGTGCTAAAGAATGAACTCACAAACTGTGGAGTAGGGTTGCTTATGTACTTAGCTGATATAGCAATGCTCAATTCCAGGAATTCGAGCACTGTGATCCCAAATAGCTTCTCAAACTGTTTTGTAAGTCTGTGGTTCGATTCGAGGTCAGCGAATATGAGCTTGGTTCTGGAAACTCGTTGGAGAGAGAAACCCTCCTGATAGCTTAGTTGCTGAAAGCTAATCGCCATGAAGAAGAGGCTATTGGCTGCAAACTCATCAGGCATTCGAGCTTTCATGGCGCACTCTCGCGCCAGATTCATGCAGCGCAGGGCATCATCTTGAGAAGGAGAAGCGCCATTTAGATTGAATGACTTGTCAGCAAGTATCCATTTAATCAGAAGCACTTGTACCCAGGGCAGCTTGCGCAAGTGGTTAGGATGACCTAACTGAAAGTCCTCGTATAAGTAGTAGAGGATCTGCAGTATTAATTCAACAGAGTTATGTCGCTTGAAGACGCTTCGCGTTTTATAAAACGACTTTCTGTATCTCTCAACGACACGCCTCTCTCGCAATGTGGTTTTCATCTTTAATCAAAAAGTCGAACCAATATACTCACCGTGTTCGCGAAGTGCCTGAAATGCTTCGAATCGGTAACAACGGGATCAAATATTGGGGCCAGAGTAACATTACGCCATAAACAAAAAGGGCGACCCATGCCTCGCCGTCGAAAACCTGGCTCTGACCCCAATTACCTATGGCCTTGGTAGGTGTCATATGTCTAATGCACCTCCCAGCCGATCTCGGCTGCACGACTACCAAGCTCGATAAGCTGATCAGCCAACTCGGGGAATTTTTTCAGATCGAGGTGAAATTCTCGCACGTGATGAAATCCGTGGTGGATATCCAGTTTTGCAAATGCGAAGGCGCCCTCATGAGGGGAAACGTCAGCGATTGCTCCATGGATGATATCGTTCCGCAGTCCGCTCATTCTTTCAAAATCTTCAGCCAATAAAAGTATGCGATCCTTGGCTCCAGCAAGAACATCGAATTTATCAATGGACTCGCGCAGGTAATTGAGCGTCGGTTCTAGCATCTTCGGGATTCTCTTAGGTCGATCGGATTTCTCAGTACCTTGAAAAATCGATGCAACTATTAGATCTAGAGATTGTTCTGCTTGGCCAAATTGAATTACGACAAAGCCAACGGCTTTGAACAAGGCCTGCAGGTCTTCGTCGGCGTCCAGAAGTTTATTCACATGCTCCATGACACCTAACGCCTCGCACAGGGGCGGCACTTCAGCGGCAAAGCCGCGGAAGGGACGTCCCAGCGCAGCGACTGCTGAGACATGTTATGTGGCCAATGCATCAAACTACTCACCACCGCACTTGTGGAGGGCGACGATAGCTTTCGAATGTAAACTGCCAAGCACCTCCACGGCTTCTTCGGGAAAAGCCTCTATATATAGCGGCAGCCAGTCCAATAGTTCTTGGGGTTCAAATTCAGCTTTCACAAAGAAATTACCAGACAGCCCCAATTCATCAACGCTTCCTCGAAGAGTCTTCGCATCAGCCCATTTAAGTCTTTTCACTGGATGTTGGTGTGTATACACATGGCGTGCCCTTCCACTAAATGAAAGCTTCATCTTCACAAACTCCGTATAAATCTCTAGTAGGCCTCATAACAGTTCATTAGTGTGCCCGCGCAAGTATCTTACTGGGGCGCTGTACGTAGTCATGCATTCTCAGAATCTCTCATAGAATCAATCCGTTGCGAAATCGCTGGCGCGCATAACACTACACAACGCGCCAAATTCTTGTCTGCGACTCCCTCCGGCAGATGTCAGCTTTGAGTCGGTGGTTGCTATTCAGCTCAGCAGACCCTGAAGAGCGGCCTTCGGAGAATCGCTGCCATCGCGGGAAATGAGAGCAATGAAGGACAGACTCAGCTTTCTAATGTCGGCATACAGGCGAATGCCGTCACCCGCGCCACGGTGCAGTCTCGTAACGGCGGCCATTCAGGATCTCTCCGATCCTGCCGTTTCGAACAAATAGCTGGTAGGTCAGCAGGCACGCGACCACGGTGCCGCTGCAGACGACCAGGAACTTTATTTCTGCCGGTACGGACCAGCCGTGGAGCGGCAGTGCAATCATGATCATGGGAATCGAGTGGAAGATGAAAATCCAGTAGGCGCTGTCTGAGAAATAGCGCGTCCAGGGATTGTAGGCCTGGCCGTAACGGCTAAACAGTCCGACGAAGCCAAGCATGTACAAGCCGATGCAGAAGCCGGTCAGCAGGCACAGCAGCGTATGCAGCAGCAGGTAGGCCTCATCTCCAGGCATACCCTTGGAAAGGATGGTGCCAAGGGAAGCGACAAACAGCACTGTTGCCAGAATCATGTAGCGCCGCCAGCGCGCAGCCAGGCGTTCCAGGTCATCGCGCCGCAGGTACAACAACCAGCCGAGCAGGAAGCACAGGCCGAAGTAGCAGTAGACACTGGCGGAAGGCACGAAAGTGAGCTTGCCGCTGATACGCCCGGACCAGTTGAGGGCGCCCAGTACCGCCAGACACAGGCAGAACGGTACGAACACCCAGGGAGAATTGATGGCTCTCGCGGTCGCCAGCCCGCGCAGGCGTAGCTGCTGCGCCTCCGACAGGCGCTGCCAGACTTGCCACAGCAACCATACCCCGCACAGATGACCCATGAGGTAGTACAGAAACCACAGGTTGTGGGTGTTGTCCCAGAGGATGCGCGGGTTGTCGATCAGCGCCACGTCAAAGCCAAATTCGCCGGTAGCCATCACGTGAGCGGCAACAATACGCAACAGCGTCATGGCCACCGCCAGTGGCGGCAGGAACAGCAGAAAGGGCACCACTACACGCTGCCAGCGGTTGCGGAGCATGGCGGCGCCGCCCCGCCGGTCCAGCAGCAAGGCTGTGAAAAAACCGGAGAGCAGAAAGAACACCGGCATGCGAAAGGTATTGATGAAGTACAGCAGCACATCCATCGACAGCGAACGCGCCGGGTCCCAGTAGTAATCAACAATCGGCATGGAGAGGTAGAGCTGGGCGCTGTGTAACACAACGCCCAGGCTCATCATCAGGGCCCGAAGAAAATCCAGGCCGTGGAGGCGCTGGCCCGAATGGTCCTCAGGGCGCACCGGGTATTTAGCGCGCGGCGACCCTGTCAGCCTGCAACAGCTTCCGCAGGGCCACGACCGTGGCTTCCACTCCGAGGGTCACCGACTCCTCGGGCTCGATCTTGAAGATCGGGGAATGGTGGGTGGGTACCGGCGGGCCGCCGTTGGCGGCCGCGTCCAGGGCTTTCTGGGGAGTGCCTCCCACAGCGAAGTAGGTGCTGGGAATATAGGGGTCCACGGTAAAGAACGGGAAGTCTTCCGCCCCCATACCCAGGCGTTTGTCCTCGTAGAAGATATCGTCGCCGAGTTGCGACTGCCAGGCAGCACGCAATTCGTTGGTGAGCTCCGCATTGTTCAGCGTCGGCGGCACCCACTCATCCGAAACATACACCTCCGGCAGCATGTCCTCCGGCAGGCCGGCGACTCGGCCCATGTTCTCCGCTACGCGCTTGATGCCGTCCAGCAACAGCCTGCGGCCCATCGCGCTCTCGCTGCGCACGGTGAGCTGCAGGCGGGCCTCATCGGAGATAATGTTGTGCTTGGTGCCGGAGTGGAAAGAGCCCACGGTAATCACACCGGGTTCCCGCGGCGGCAGGCTGCGGCTGACCACCGTCTGCAGGCCCAGGACAATCTGCGAACCCAGTACAATGGGGTCAATACCGCCGTGAGGGCTGGCGCCGTGGGCGCCTACACCGTGGATCACGATATCGACGGTGTCAGCGCCGGAATAGGGGGCCACCGGGTCGGCGACCAATTTGCCGGCCGGCACCACGGAACTCACGTGGAAGGCCAGCGCGTAATCCGGCTGGCCAAAGCGCTCCCAGATCTTGTCTTCGCGCATCATCTTGGCGCCAACGACGCGCTCCTCCGCGGGCTGCCCCACCAGCATCAGGGTGCCAGACCAACTGTCGCGGTGCTCGGCCATGTAGCGTGCCGTACCCACCAGGCTGGTGATATGCACATCATGCCCGCAGGCGTGCATGACGTAGACTTCATTGCCGTCCCAATCAAGCTGCCTGGCTTCTGATGCATAGGGCAGGCCGGACTTCTCCTGCACCGGCAGGCCATCCATATCGGCGCGCATCATCACCAGCGGACCGGGACCGTTCTCCATCAGTGCCACGAGACCAGTGCCGCCCACGCCCTCTGTCACCTGGAAACCCGCGGCGCGAATTTCCTTCGCCAGCCGGGCTGCCGTCTGGTCTTCCATCATCGACAGCTCGGGGTTGCTGTGGAAGTGCCTGAACAGGTCACCGAGGTGGCGGTCGTAGTCCTTCTGAACCGCTTTGGCCAGATCCTCGGCCTGCACTGGCAGTACCGCCAGCAGCCCAATCAGCAGGGCGCGACTAAAGTGCTTCATAACGGGGTCTCTTGCTTACCAGAAATAGGTCCAACGCACGAAGATACGGCTTCCACCGCCGGTGGTAAAGCCATCCCCCACGTCGATACGACCGTACTCGTCTCCCCGACTGCCGTGAGTCAGGGTCAGGCCCGCCTCCAGGCGCTGGTGATCACCGGGCTCATAGGCCAGGTTGGTCTGCAGCAGGCCGGAGCCGTCCTCCAGGTTGGTCAGGTAGGTCAGGTCCTGCATCAGCAGTGGGTGCCACTGGTAGGAGCCGCCCGCCGCCAGGTAGTCCTTCATCAGAGTGAATACCTCACCGCGCTGCAGGCGCTCGGTAAGCTCCGGGGGCAGCCTGGCGAGGTCCACCGGCTTGTTATTACGGCCAAAGCCGTTGCGGAAGTACTCGGCAAACAGGTAGGTGGTGCGCTCGAACAGGGAAAAGCTGTAGTCCAGGTTCACCACCCCCGACCAAACGGTATCGCTTTCGTCGTCGAGCCGGGTCACCACCCAGTCGGTCTGCAGCAGGGCGCCGCCCAGCGGGTGCCGGAAACTGATCGCTCCCACGTCGTCCCCGAAGTGACGCACCAGGGCCAGGTCCAGCTCACTGCCACCGACAAACTGGTGCCAGCGGCCGCCGTAGGAGTTTTCGTCATGGTCGCGGCCGCCCTCCCCATCACGGCGAAACACCCCCAGCACCTGCAGGTCGCCTCGGGCCAGGCGTCGGTCGAACTTCAGCAGGTCCTGGCCGGGTTTGTAATCCCGGTCCACGGTGGTAGGCGCAAAGGGCGCAAACAGGTCCAGGGGGTTGAACACCTTGCCGCTGCCCCAGCTCACCGCCTCGCGACCCAGGGTCAGGTTCCAGCGCTCGGCGCTGTAACGCAGGGCCAGGCGGTCAAAGCGGTGGAAGACCCGGTGGCGGTCACCGCTGTCCAGGGTCCAGGTCAGCTCCAGGGCCCGAAAGTCATCGTCCGTGGGCGTCTGGTCGATGGCGCCGCGGTTGTTCTCGCTGAATTCGAAGGCATCACCGGCCAGGCCGATCGTGCTGTGATCGATAATCGTTTCCCAGCCGTCAAACTGACGGCGGAACAACAGGCGCATATCGAGGTTGCCATCCACCGCGGGGCTGCCGGTGGCCTCAGCCTGGATATCGCTGCCGGGCAGGTCGTTGACCGTGCCAAAGGCCTTGAGTCTTACATCAAAGCTGTCAGCGGCTGCTTCCCCGGCCAGCAACAGGAGCCCGAGGTACAGCCAGCAGCGGATGCTCAGTCCTCCGCGTCCTGATCGCGCTGGTCAGACACGATAAGACCATCCACCAGGCGTATGCGGCGCCGGGCGAAGGCCATCACCGCGGGATCGTGGGTGGCGGTGATAATGGTCATGCCGCGCTCCCGGTTGATATCAGCCAGCAACTGCAGCAGTTCCGCGGTGGTATGGGAATCCAGGTTGGCGCTGGGCTCGTCCGCCAGCAGCAACACCGGCTTGCTGACGATGGCGCGAGCCACCGCCACCCGCTGTTGCTGGCCGCCGGACAGTTCGCCCGGGCGGCGATCGGCCAACTCGCCGATGCCGAGTGAGTCGAGCATCTCCATGGCATCGCGATGGCGCTCAGCCGCGGGAATGCCCTGTAACTGCATGATGAACTCCACGTTCTCCCTGGCCGAGAGCACCGGAATCAGGTTGTAGGACTGGAACACGAACCCAACCCGGCGCAGGCGCACCTCGGCGAGCTCCGTCGGGGACAGCGAGGCCAGATCCACACCCCCTACCACCACACGGCCAGCGGTGGGCCGGTCCAGGCCGCCGATACAGTTAAGCAACGTGGACTTGCCGGAGCCCGAGGGGCCGGCAAGGCTGACGAAGTCGCCCCGCTCGACCTCAAAATCCACCCCGGCCAGGGCGTGCACCGGCACCCCGTCGTCGTGATAGGTGCGCTCCAGCCCGTGACACTGAACAACGTGTTCATGCTCATCCATGTTTATCGCCTCATGGCATCCAGCGGCTCCACGCGCACGGCCCGCCAGGCCGGGAATACGCTGGCGAGCAAGCCGAACAGCAGGCTCAGGCCCGCGACGCGGAAGATATCGTAGGGAAGCAGTACCGGTACCAGCACACTGCTCATGTAGTAGCTTTCAATGCCCGCGGTCCACTCGCTGAGGTCGATGCCATCGGACAGGCTGTACACCCACAGCATGCCGAAGCCGATGCCCAGCAACACCCCCAGGGACACGATCATCAGGGACTCCATCACCACCTGCAGCAAGACCACGCCCGGCTGCATGCCAATCGCACGCAGCATGCCCAGTTCCCGGGTGCGCTCCATCACCGCGGTCACCAGGGTGTTCACCAGGCCAAACGCCAGAGCCGCCATCATGATGGAAAACCAGATCAGCATCGCGGTATCGACGAAGCTGTACATGCTGGCCGCCATGGGCTCCAGTTCGTCCCAGGTGCTCGCCTCCTGGGCCGTAAACTGGCGCTGCAGCAGGTCGCGAGCCGCCGCACGCTGACCGTTCTCTACCAGGCGTATCGAGAGTTCAGTCACCGCCACCGAGTCCAGAAGATCCTGCAGCACATCACGCCCGGTAAACACAAACACTCTCTCCAGGCCGGAACTGCTGGCCCGGTAGACGCCGGCCACCCGGAAGCCCGCCTCGCGGTTGCGGCCGTCGCTGCCCTGGGTCATCAGCACAATGCGCCGACCCACGGAGGTTTCAAGCTGCTCTGCCAGGGCCGCGCCAATCAGCACGCGGCGGTCTGCCGTATCCGCAAGGAATTCGCCGTCCACCGCCACGTCGGCAAGGAATGAAATCGCCTTTTCCCGCGTCGGGTCCACGCCCACCAGTTGCACGCCCCGGGTATCGCGCTCGGAAAGGATCACGCCCGGCACCCGCACCCGGCTGGTCCAGCTATCGAGGCCGGGAAGATCCGGCTGGAAATCGGTGGGCAGCTCGAACCCGCGCTGGATGGAGGGGTCGTCCCGGTACCCGGGCGCCAGCACTTTCACATGCCCGGTCAGGTTGGCCACCACGGTATCGAGCATCTGTGCCTGCCAGCCGCGCAGCAGGCTATTTGCCAGTAGCACGAACCCAACGGCCAGCACTATGGCGCCGAGCAGCATAATGTTGCGACGGCGATGCCGCCACAGGTTGCGCCAGCCGAGTTGTGCCAGCACCTTGATGGGCACACTAGTCCGCACGCAGCGCCTCCACCGGGTCCAGCTTGCGCAGCCTCAGCGCCGGCAACAGCGCAGAGAGCTGGCAACCGACGATAAACACAGCCGGAATGGCGCCCATGTCCGGCAGCGATACGTGCGCCTTGAGGTGACTGGGAAAGGCAAAGCCGCCCAACAGGTCCTCGATGCCGGATATGGGTATGCCCACCAGCGACAGCCAGGCCAGCATGGGTATGGCCAGCAGGCAGGCGACGGCGCTGCCCAGCAGGGTCAGCCACAGGGCTTCCAGTTGTAGCATGCCGATCAACCGCCAGGGGCGCATCCCAATCGCCAGCAACATGCCGAACTCCCGGGTGCGCTCGAAGACCGTCATGATGAAGGTGTTGACGATGGAGAACAGCACCACCAGGGTGAGGATGATGTAGAAAAGGCGGTTGCTGGCGCGATCAATGGCGATGGCCTGCACCACGTCGGGCATGAGGTCCCGCCAGCCGCGAAACGCCAGGCCCTGGGGAAGCAGTGTTTCAACAGCCGCGGCAACGGACTCGATATCCTCGACCCTGTCCAGGGACAGGGCCAACTGGTGAACCTGGTCTTCCAGATAGAAGCCCTGCTGGAAGACATCCAGCGGCACCTGCACCAGGCCACGATCCAACTCTACCTGGCCGGTTTCAAAAATGCCGACGATAGTCAGGGCCAGGGCTGCCACCCCACCCTCGGGGCCGGTACCCAGTACCACCAGTTCATCGCCGACCTTGGCCCCCAGGTTGCGCGCCAGGGTGCTGCCGATAAAGGCCTCGTCACCGGACTGCAGGTAGCGGCCGGCTACCAGCGCGGTGGGCAGGGTGGATATGTCCTGCTCCGCCGTCGGCTCCACGCCCATCACCTGGGCGCCAAAGCCGCGCTCGTCGACAGACAGCAGGGCAAAGGCCTGCCCGCGTGGCGCCACCCGGGCGACGCCGGGGACCGCAGCGAGTTGCTGCGCCAGCGCCGACGCGTTGTCGACGCGATAGCGCAGGCGCGGGTCATCGAGGAAATCGGCATGCTGCACCTGGGCATGCCCGCTGAACAGCTCGGTGGCAGCATCGATCATGCCGGTGTAGCTACCCAGTTGCAGACTGCGGCTGAACATCAGCAGCAGGCAGGCGAAGGCGATACTGCCGGCGGTAAAGAGGGTGCGGCGCCGGTTGCGCCACAGGTTGCGCCAGGCGATCACCCGCCCGCCCCGCTGCGCAGCGTGTACACGGTAAACAGGCCCTCTTCCAGCTCAACGTCAAACTCGACCTCGTCGTAGCTGACCTCGGTCCAGTGGCCCGGCTCGTCCAACTTGAGCATGCGCATACGGGTCGCAAAGATACGCCCGCCCTTCTCGCCGATCTCCATGGCTTCGAGCCGTTTCAGCGGCTGGTCGTCCTGGTCGTGGAAGGTATGGGACAGCAGCACGTAGTCATCCCGCAGCACCAGCACCTCACGCCCCCACACCACCGGGGCGTCGTCGTGGGGCACCGCTTCGATGGTGTACACGGTATGACCTTCATCCTGCCGGCTATCCAGCAGGGACAGATCATAGTCATGCAACAGGGTGTCGGTGCGGGACAGGTCGTTGTAGGAGAAATCCGAGCCCGCCCAGCTCTGGGCCATGAGGCTGTAGGGCAGGCGAATCACCCGGTTCAGGCGCGGCGTGAAGGTCCACATCTTCTCGTCGTCCTTGAGGGTGGCGTTGCCGGCATCCTTGGCGGGCGCGGTAAAACGAATGAGCGCGTCCTCCCGGCCGCTGGTCCAGGCCACCAGGCTGGAATTGCGCTGCCAGTCCGGGCGGTGAATCTGCATGCTCATTTCAGCGTAAGAGGTGGTGCCGCGGGTCAGGTCGATGGCTCCCGCCACCAGCGTGCGGGCATCCTGTGCAGCCACGGGCATGGGCAGGAGCAGGACCAGCATGCAGAGAGTCAGGCGGGATGGCATGGCTAAACAAAAGTTATACAAACGGCGCGCATCTTACACCGCCGGCAGCTCGGGCGACTAGAGCTCAAGCTGGTCAAATTCACCAAGGTTAGCCAGGAAACGGTGCAGCCCACCCGCCACCGCCGCACTGTCGGTGGCCTCGGCAAGCTGGCGCACGCTGTCGGTAATCGCCAGCCACCAGCGGATATGCTCGGCGCTGAGCTGGGCCGCCACCGGGATCAGGTCGTGGATGGTGGTGAGGTTGCGCTGCGCGACGGACTTGATGCGCGCCATGGCGTCAATATCCAACTGGTGGTCGGCGAGTTTCATGATCAGGTTGGCCACCAGCCGTGCATCTTCTTCGATGGCGCGGGAAGACGCAGGCTCAGCGGTGTCACCCAGTAGGCCGATGTCGAGGTAGCTGAGAATCTCCCGCAGGGCGCCGCGCAGGCTCAGGCGCAGGTCTTCCTTGCGCTCCCGTTCGCGCCGGGCCTGTATCCAGGAGAACAGGCCAATCAGGAAGAAGCCTTCCAAGCAGAAGCCGATCAGCTCCGGTACCAGGTTGTCGTAGACCCGGCCTTCGTTGCCGGGTTGCAGGAAGGTCACCAGGAAGTAGATGCCGACAAAGCCGAACACCAGCATGGGCGCTGCCAGGGCCAGGCGGCTCACGCGGGCTCCTCGTCCTTGCCGTCACCGCCGACGTCCTCGGGCAGCGCCAGGGCACGTATCACCGCGGCAATCTTGTCGGCCTCCCGGCGGGTCATGTCCAGCGGTACATTCTGTATGTACACCACCAGATCCTCGCGGATGGGCACGGGAAAGATCTGGTGGGGATTGCGGGGCGGGTTCAGCGCCAGCTCCTCGCGGGCCCGCTTGTGGTCCTCGGGTTCGCTCTGGAACTGCTCACGCAGCGCCTTCTGTTCGCTTTCGGTGGGGGCGAAACCCTTGGGGTCGTCGGTCCAGGCGATGAAGTCGCGCAGCGCGTCGCCGAAGCGGGACTTGTAGATGTCCATGCTCTCGGGCCGGATGCTGGAGCCTTCCAGCTTGTGAAAGCGCGCGCACAGCTCATCCAGGTCCACCAGCCGCAGGTCCTTGCGCTCGTGAGACTTCAGCTCGACCATGAGCTGTTCAGCCGCCAGCTTGCGCGAACGCAAGGTGGCGGGCTTGATCAGGCCAGACACTACCGACTGGCGCATGAAGTTGCTGAAGCTGGCCTCGGAATAATCCTTCGCCATCGGTCCCCTCCCTGTGGCGCTAGCATAGCACCTGGCGTGGACTAAGGGCTCAGGCTGTCCACGTAGCGGCGTGTGAGGTCAGGGTTGTCGGTAAACACGCCATCCACTTTCATATTGCGAATAAAGCGATCGAGCAGCGCGCGGTAGCTCTTCACGCCACGCGGCAGCGCATCGGCGCGAAAAGTGAACGGGTGCACCACCAGGCCGGCTTCCTGGGCGGCGACCACAAACTCAGGCTGGTCGGTGAGATAACCGATCCAGGGGCCGGCACCGTGGGCGTAGCTGGCAATCTCCCGCGCGCGCTGCGCGGTCAGGGCCTTGTCTTCCATAAGCTGTACCAAGCGGATCTCGGTGTGATCCTTGAGAAAGCGCAGGGTGGCCTCGTCGAAGCACTGCAGGAACACCCGGTCGTCGGCACCGCGGTAGCCATAGGCATAGAGAATCTGCAGCACTGAAGCTGGGAAGCTGCGACCCTCGGCGGCGTGAAATCCAGGCTTCTTGAGCTCGACGTAGATACCCACATCACCACCGGTGCTCTGGTTGAGACCCTGGATCAGCTCGATTTCCTCGGCCAGCGTCGGTACCCGGAGAATGTTGACGTCTGCCGGAAAGCGTTCGGGGAAGGCCGCCTCGTCTCCCTTGCGCCGTTCACCTACCCGCAGCGTTCGCACCTCTTCCAGGGTGAAATCAATGGCGTAGTAGTGGCCGTCGTCACGGGCGCGCCCCGGGAAACGCTCGACCACGTCGGTAGTAGCTTCCAGATAGAGATCGTGCAACACAATTGGCACGTCGTCCTTGGTCAGCACCACATCCTGTTCAATATAGTCAGCACCCTGGGCGTAAGCCATGGCCACTGCGGGCAGGGTGTGCTCCGGCAAATATGCGCTGGCGCCCCGGTGGGCAATTACCAGCGGTTGCGCCATCAACGGGCCCGCCGACAGCAGGCACGCCAACATCGTCGCTAGAATTCTGATCATACAAGCTCCTCCAGATCGACCAAGATAATAGTCTATCCGGGCCGCACTACCTGCGCGCCCTGCCGCCGCCGGTGACACTGTGCTATTACTGGGTGCAATTACGAGGAGGCTCAATTATGACCCTGCCCACGGATATAGGCATTATCGACACCATGCTGGGTATCCCCAGCGCCGAGCGCGACCACTGGTACGACTTTATGAAACCGCTGCTGCTGGACGCGGAAAGCCGCGAGCAGTTCAGTATGCCCGCCCAGTATATGTTCAATGTACCGGAGCTTGAGGATATCGAGAACGGCCTTGCCTACACCCTGCAACAAATGGACAGCTTCGGTGTTGAGCGCGCCATGCTCGGAATCAGCGGCGACGCGTCGAGAGTGCACGAGAGCGCCCTGCGATCTCACCCGGACCGCTTCTTCGCCTGTTATGCGGCCAATCCCAACCTGGGCATGGAAGAAGTGCGCCGGATTCGTGACATGAAAGAGCGCTTTGATATCAAGGCGGTAACGGGGTTCCCCTCCGGCCTGGTGCCCCAGGTGCCCATCAACGACAAGCGCTGGTATCCGGTCTACGCGGCCTGTGTGGACCTCGACCTGCCCATCTGCCTGTGCGTAGGTGTGCCTGGCCCGCGGCTGCCCATGGAGCCCCAGAAAGTGGAACACCTGGACGAGGTGTGCTGGTTTTTCCCCGAGCTCAGGATCGTCATGCGCCACGGTGGCGAACCCTGGACCGAGCTGGCCTGCAAGCTGATGCTGAAGTACCCCAACCTGTATTACTCGACCAGTGCCTTTGCGCCAAAGTACTACCCACAGGCCGTCATCGACTACGCCAATACCCGTGGTGCCGACAAGATCATTTATGCGGGCTATTATCCCATGGGCCTGTCGCTGGAGCGCATATTCCGGGATCTTCCGGCGGTGCCGCTGAAAGATGATGTATGGCCCAAATTCCTGCGCGATAACGCAGTGCGGGTATTCAAGCTTTAAGACAATCCCAGGAAAACAAGGAGCAGCATATGCTGACCATCCATCACCTGCGCATTGGGCGCTCGATCTTCACCGTGTGGCTGCTCGAGGAGCTGGGCGTGGAATACGACCTGGTGGAGTATTACCGCAACCCGGACACCATGCGTGCACCGCCTGAGCTGCGCGAGGTGCACCCGCTGGGCAAGTCGCCGGTCATTGAGGACGATGGCTTGCTGTTGTCCGAGTCCGGCGCCATTACCGCCTACCTGCTGCGCAAGTACGACACCGACGGCCAGTTCGGCCCGGATGAGGGTGACGCCGCCTGGGCGGAGTACACCCAATGGTTGCACTACCCGGAGGGGTCGGTGTTTGTTCCCCTGCTGCTGAAGCTACTGTCCACCCGGGCGGGCGGTGAGCAACCGCTGCTGAACGGCTTCGCCGATCCCGAGGTGAAGCTGCACTTCGACCACATCAGCAGCAAGTTGGGTGGCAAGGAGTTCATTCTCGGCGAGCGCCTCACCGGCGTCGACTTCGGCATTACCTACATGGTATCGATGGCGGAACGCCTGGGCCTGCTGGAGCCCTATCCCACCCTGGCGGACTATATGGCCCGCAATCTCAGCCGGCCGGCCTTCGGACGTGCGCTGGAGCGCGCCGTCGAGTAGCCCGCCAAGCGGGGTGTTCAGTCAACATTGACCGCAAGGATGCGGTCGCTGTCTGTGTCCAGCGGCAGGCCGAGATTATTCTGCTCGAGGATACGGTCGGCGCGATAGCTGGAACGCACCAGCGGGCCTGAGGCCACCTCCGTAAAGCCCAGTTCCAGGCCCTGCTCGCGGTACCAGGCAAACTTCTCCGGCGTCACCCACTCCTCGACCGGCAGGTGGTTCGGGGTGGGGCGCAGGTACTGGCCCAGGGTGAGGATATCCACCTGGTGGTGGCGCAGGTCGCGCATGGCAGTCAGCACCTCCTCCTCGCTTTCACCCAGTCCCAGCATCAGGCTGGACTTGGTCAGCACCTCCGGGTTCACCTGCTTGCCGTGGGCCAGCACGTCCAGGGTCTGCTGGTAACCGGCCCGCGGGTCGCGCACCCGGTGGGTGAGGCGTTCCACGGTTTCCAGGTTCTGCGCAAACACCTGCAGGCCCGAGGTAACGACGGTCTCCACGGCGGACGGGCTGCCAGAGAAATCCGGGGTGAGTGCTTCCACCGCGGTAGAGGGATTGCGTTCCCGGATAGCGCGCACGCAGGCGGCGTAGTGGGCGGCACCGCCATCGTCCAGGTCATCCCGGTCCACCGAGGTCAGCACCACATAGCGCAGGTTCATCAATTCCACCGAGCGGGCCGCATTGGCAGGCTCTTCAGGGTCCAGCCAGCCGTTGGGGTTGCCGGTATCCACGGCGCAGAAGCGGCAGGCCCGCGTGCAGACGGCGCCCATCAGCATGATGGTGGCGGTGCCGTTGCTCCAGCACTCGCCGATATTCGGGCAGTGACTTTCCTCGCAGACGGTAGCCAGGCGATGGGTGTGCACCGTGTCCATGACGGCGCCAAATTTCTCGCTGCGCTCCAGGCGCATGCGCAGCCACGGCGGCTTGCGCTGGCTGGGAATCTCGCGGTTGGCGTTGGTCTTGACGCCATCTTTGATAGCGCTGAAGCCCTGCTCGGTCGCGAATTTCGTACCGCTGCCGGGCCGTTTGCTCACTGCTTTGCTCATGTTGCGCATTATGCCTAAACTGCCGGAAATTTGCCCGCAATCCTGGCCGGATGGTCACAATGAGCCTGGACATTTCCCCACTGGAAAACGTCGGCGTCGAGGTGCACGGCTTCGATATTGCCGCCCCTGTTGACGAGGACACCGCCGCCACCCTGGTGGCGTTGTTCGACGAACACGGCATCCTGCTGTTTCGCGGCCAGGAGGTGAACCCCGCCCGCCAGATTGCCTTCAGCCGGCTGTTCGGGGAGCTGGAACGGCACCCCATCGAAGAAACCCGCTCCCGGGAATACCCGGAGCTGTTCACCCTGGCCAGCAATCCCGAGCAGGAGCAGTATCTCACCGCCTACTACAGCGGCGAACCCCGGGTCAGCCGGCTGGACTGGCATATGGACCTGCACTACACCGGCAAGCCCAACCGCGGCGCCGTTTTGACCGCCGTGGTCTGCGCCCGGGAAGACGGCCTCACCGGCTTCGGCGACCTGGCCAAGGCCCACGACGCCCTGGACGAGGACACCCAGGCCCTGCTGCGGCAAATCGAAGTGACCTACGCTTTCAGCATGCAGCGCCGCCATATGCGCTATGTGAACCTGGACGGCTACGAGCCCGGCCCCTACAGCCCGCGCAAGCCCTCGGATATCAACTACCCCAACTTCCCCGAGGTGGCCTACCCGGCAGTGGTCACCCATCCGGTGACAGGCCGCAAAGTGCTGGAGATCTGCGAACAGTTCCTGGAGCGCATCGTGGCCCCGCACCGGGCGGGCCTGTCCAATGACGAGGCCATCGAGCTGCTGGAGCGGCTGGTAGTGCACACCCGCCAACCCGAGTTCCACTACTTCCACCGCTGGGAGCCCGGCGATATGGTGCTGTGGGACAACTGGCGCGCCATGCACTGCGCCACCGGCACCCGGCCAGGCGTCGAGCGGGTGATCCATCGCACCACCATCACGGGCGACACTGTGCTGGGAAGGATCGTCGATGCCTAGGCTGCTGCTCATCCTGTTGATGATGAGCCTGTGCCCCGCGAGAGCCGAAGACACGCCCGGAGCCCGGAATCAGGAGGCACACCCATGAACCAGGTAAACCACGTGATCGACTATATCGAGTTCAATGTCGATGATATGCACGCCGCCAAGGCTTTTTATGGCGAAGCATTCGGCTGGCAGTTCAATGACTATGGGCCAGACTACGCCGGCATCCAGAAACCGGGCGGCGTCGGCGAGGTGGGCGGCCTCACTGTCGCTGATCGCGTCCAGGCGGGCGGCCCGCTTGTGGTTCTATACTCCGACGATCTGGACTCCACACGCCGACGTGTCGTGGACGCCGGCGGCAAGATTCTGGTCGAACCCTTCTCGTTCCCTGGCGGGCGACGTTTTCATTTCAGCGATCCCAGCGGCAATATACTGGGCGTCTGGGCGCGGCAGTAACCCGCCCCCATGTCCAACGGTGAGTTTCACAGGCGTGAGCTGCTCGTTTGGCTGGCCGGGACCATGCTACCCACCACCCTTCACTGTGAGGAGAATCGAGCCATGTACGGCCTGATCGGGCAGATAATTGCCGTCGACGGGAAGCGCGAAGCGCTCGCGCAAATCCTCCTGGAAGGTATCGCCGGAATGCCAGGCTGTATCAGTTACATCGTCGCACTCGACCAGGAACGCCACGACGCGTTGTGGGTCACTGAAGTCTGGGAAAGCCAGGAACTGCACAAGGCCTCCCTGAAACTGGCGTCGGTCCAGGCGGCCATCGCCGCCGGCCGGCCGCTGATCGCCGGCTTCGGCCAGCGAATTGAAACCCGGCCCCTGGGAGGACAGGGCATCAACTGATGCTTCACGGCTCTCGCAGGCGCCGCCAGTGAAAGCTGGTATTCTTTGGCGCTGCCAACACTGACATCCCACCCACTCCAACCACATCAGCGACTCCTCCTATGACAAGGTGCGGCTGTGGGATGGCCTGAGCCCTTTCGGCCGCGAGGTGGTGGCGGAGATGAACAGCCTGGGCATCATGGTGGATATCTCCCACCTGTCCGACAAGGCCGCCTACGAGGTGCTGGAAATTTCTCGGGCGCCGGTGATCGCCTCGCATTCCTCGGCTCGTCATTTTGTGGACACCGACCCGGTGTTCGAGCGCAACATGGACGACGAACTGATCAAGGCACTGGCGGCCAATGGCGGCGTGATCATGATCAACTTCGGCTCCGGCTTCGTGACCACTGCGGCAGCGGAGTATCGCAACAAGTCCCGCCCGGCCATGGATGCCTATGCCGAGCGTCATGGCCTGGAACGGGGCGATCCGGCCATGCGGCAGTTCATCAAGGACTACCAGAGCATCTACCCCTATCCCTACGCCACCGTGTCCGACGTGGCGGACCACATCGACCACGTGGTGAAGATCGCCGGCATCGACTACGTGGGCATCGGCTCCGACTACGACGGTGTTGGGGATACCCTGCCGGTGGGCCTCAAGGACGTCTCCACTTACCCCAATCTGGTGGCCGAACTACTGCGCCGCGACTACAGCGAGTCGGATATCGAGAAACTGCTGGGGGCCAACCTGATGCGGGTATGGAAGGCGGTGGAGAAAGAAGCCGGCCAGTAAGCTGGCCCAAGGCAAAAAAAAGCCGGCGCAAGCGCCGGCTTTAGACAGGACCTACTGATCAGGCTCAGTTGGCGGCGATGGCCTCGCGGCGCAGGAATTCCTGGCGCTCTTCGTTGAAGTCACCTGCCGCACGCACCAGGCGATCCACGTAGTAGTTGTGGACAAAGCTGTCGGAGGGCTTCACGCACGCCATGTAGGCCTCACCGGCCTTCACAAACTCGGCCATGGCCTCGCGGGCTTGCATCATCTGCTCGAAGGTGGCCACTTCGCCGTTCGGTACTTCAGGCTTCTCGGGCCAGCCCTTGCCGTCACAGGCGCCAAAGGCGGAGCCGGATGCCAGCGCTGCTACCAGTGCAATCGTCGTTTTCATGTTTCATCTCCCTGAGAGTCAAATCGGACTCAAAAATAAGCTAACTATGGATGGGTCGTTAAGGAGCTTGGTTACGCTCAGTAACAACTCATACGAAGTATCACACCAGTCAGACCAGCAGGAACAGGGGTTTAGATGAATTATTTGTGTAACTAATTGTATTTATTGAATTTTGTGACGCACATCCGCGCCTTTTTGGTGCCTGGCTGCACTATTTGTGTGCGCATATACGTGTTACCTATGGGAACGTATGCAGAACCTGGACAGCCCCGCGCGGAGCCCGACACGGCGCCTGGAACCAGACTCGGCGAGCGACTCTTTTCCGGCCGGCCGGGCACCTCGCAACACACCAAAACGGCGTTTCGAGACAGGCCGACTCGGCGGCAGGAAACAACCCGACGTAGCGCCTCGAACCCACCTGGGTAAGCGCCTCGATGAAGGCAGACTTGGCGCCTCGAAAAAGACCGAAGGCGATGATCCTCAACCGGTCTTATAAAGAACCGACTTCGAAATACTGCACGCTGAACAGCGAAGCATCATCCAGCCAGCAGCCGCGGGCATGGAATCCGGCTTCCGCGGCCAGCTCAGCAAACCCTTCCGGCGTGTACTTGTGGGAGTACTCTGTATGAATGCGCTCACCGGCGGCAAACTCCAGCAGCGCGCCATCGCAACGGACCTGCTGGGCACTGCGGCTCTCCAGGTGCATCTCGATACGCTGGGCGGGGGCATTGTAGAAAGCCACGTGCTCGAACTGCTCGGGGTCGAAATCGGCATCGAGTAGCCGGTTGGCGTGGCGCAGTATGTTGCGATTGAACGCGGCAGTAACACCCAGGCTGTCGTTGTAAGCGGCGTCCAGCACCTCGCTGGACTTGTGCAGGTCGACGCCGATCAGCAGGCCACCGCCCGACCCCACCAGGGCGGCAGCCCGGGAGAGAAACTCGCGGGCACCCGCGGGCTCGAAGTTGCCGATGGTGGAACCGGGGTAAAACAGCACCCGCCGCGCGCTGGCCTCAGGCAGGTCAAATGCAGCCCCGAAGTCCGCGACTACCGGCCGCACTTCCAGCGCCGGGAAATCCTCCCGCAGTCGCTGGGCGGCATCGAGCAGAAAGTCCCGGGAGATATCCAGCGGCAGGTAGGCTGTGGGTGCCAGGTCTGCCAACAGGTAGCGCACCTTCTCACAACTGCCCGCGCCCGGCTCCACCAGCTCACAGCCGGCGCCCACGGTGGCGGCAATGGCCGCGCTTTCACGGTTGAAGATGCCGATCTCCGTACGGGTCGGGTAATACTCCTCCAGCTCACAGATACGCTCAAACAGCTCGGAGCCGCGCTCATCGTAGAAGAACTTCGGGTTGATGAAGCGCGGCGGATTCAGCAGTCCCGCCAGTAGCTCCTCGCGCTGGGCTGCGTGCACATCGGTGATCGGCTTGTCATCTAGAGCCATGTGGCGAGCCTTATGCCGGTGAACTGCCAGCGATCCGGTGGATAGAAAAAATTGCGGTAGCTCGAGCGCATCTGGCTGCGGCTGGTGACGCAGGAGCCGCCTCGCAGCACCAACTGATTGGCCATGAACTTGCCGTTGTATTCGCCCACCGCACCCGCTGCCGGTTTGTACCCCGGGTAGGGGCTATAGGCGCTGCTGGTCCACTCCCACAGGCCGCCGTGAAGCTGCCAGTCAGCTTCACCGTGAGACGCATCGGGATGCAGACGCCCTGACTCCACGAACTGGCCGGCCACGTCAGTGCCGGCCGCGACCGCTTCCCACTCGAATTCCGTGGGCAGACGATAACCGGCCCAGCGGGCATAGGCATCGGCCTCGTAACCACTTACGTGGGATACCGGGCGCGCCGGGTCCAGGGGGCAGAGCCCGTACAGGGTGTACTCCTGCCAGCCGTCATCGCCATGCAACCAGTACAGCGGGGATTCCCAGCCGCGCTCCCCGACCGTGCGCCAGCCATCCGAGAGCCACAGCTCCGGGCGCTGGTAGCCGCCGTCATCGATAAAGGCCTGGTACTCGGCATTGGTCACCAGGCGGTCCGCCAGGGCGAAGGGCATCAACAGCACCGCGTGCGCGGGCAACTCATTGTCGAAGCAGAAGCCGGCATCGCTATGCCCTACCTGCACCTGGCCGCCGGAATGTTCGCACCAGCCCAGCGGGCGCTCCGCACCCGGCGACGGCTCTCCCTTGCTGTAAGCGGGGTACAGCGGATTGCGCGACAGGCTGTACTTGATATCGGTAAAAAACAGCTCCTGGTGCTGCTGCTCGTGATGCGTGCCGAGCTCCACCAGGCGGGTGATGGTGTCAAGCTCCGGATGTCCGGAGGCCAGCAGTTCGCCGACCCAGGCGTCCACGTGCTCCCGGTAGGCCAGCACATCTTCCAGCACCGGTCGCGACAGCAGGCCCCGCTCCGGCCGCGGGTGCTGGTCCCCGATACCGTTGTAATAGGAATTGAACAGCACCTCGTAGGCGGGGTGGAAAGCCCGGTAGTCTGCGGCATAGGGCTTGAGGATGAAGGTCTCGAAGAACCAGGTGGTATGGGCCAGGTGCCACTTCGGCGGACTGGTATCCGCCATCGCCTGCAGGCTGTAGTCCTCTTTTTCCAGCGGTTCGCAGAACCGCTCCGAATCGGTGCGCACGCGAGTAAAACGTTCGGCGAGATTCATGTTTTAGTAGCTACCAGATGCGGGGGCAGGATGGCCCGTTCCAACCATTCAAACAGAAATTCGGTGACGATGGCCAGTAAGGCGGCAGGAATGGCACCCTGCAGGATCAAACCATGGTCATTCAGATTGAGCCCGGTAACGATCGGCTCACCCAAACCGCCGGCACCGACAAAGGCCGCCAGCGTGGCCGTGCCGATGCTGATAATGGCCGCCGTCTTGACTCCCGCCAGGATCATCGGCAAAGCCAGCGGGATTTCCACATGACGCAGCCGCTGCACCGTACTCAGACCCATGCCCTCGGCCACATCGCGCAGCAGCGGATCGATGGACTGGATGCCCGCCAGGGTGTTGCGAATAATCGGCAGCAGGGAATACAGGAACAGGGCCAGCACCGCCGGCACCTGGCCCAGGCCCAGCAAAGGTACCAGGATAGCCAGCAGCGCCAGGGAAGGGATGGTCTGCATCAGGCCCGCCAGGTAGACCGCCCAGGCGGCGGCGCGCGGGTGCTGGCTCAGGTAGATCGCCAGCGGCAGCGCGAGGGCACAGGCAAACAGCAGGGCCATGCCAGTCAGCTTGAGGTGGCGAGCCGTATTGCCAAGGATCTGGCTGGCGCTGCCCAACTCGCCGGAGTCGGCCCGGCCCAGGTAGTTGGCCACCACGCTGCGCGGAGAGACGCCGGGCTCGCCGGCGGCGGCGTTCAGCGACTGGATGCGGCCTTCATCCAGGCTGCCGACCAGCTCCGCCAGCAGCGCTTTCGCCGGGGCTGGCAGGTCCCGGCGTGCCAGCAGCAGGGCGTCATAGCGCGGGAAGAACTGGCGGTCATCCTCGAGAAGCCGCAGGTCGAAAGACTGCAAATCCCCGTCGGTGGTGTAGGCATCCGTTGCCGATAGCTGGCCGCTGGCGATGGCCCGGTAGGCGAGCGCATGCTCCAGCCCGGACACGTCGTGGGGCAGTTCATAATGCTGCTTGAGTGACGGCCAGCCGTCGGCGCGATTCAGGAACTCAAGGGAAAACCCCAGCTTCAGGTCCGGGTGGTCAGCCAGGTCGCTGATGCGGGTAATACCGAGGGATTCCGCCAGCGTCCGGTCAACGGCGATGGCGTAGCTGTTGTTGAAACCCAGCTCCACAACAATTTCCAGGTCGCGCTCCGCCAGCACAGCGGCCAGCTCGATGGGGTCGGCATCCGGTCGCCGAAGGATCGTCTGGGCCAGGGTACCGGTGTACTCCGGGTAGACATCGACCTCGCCCGCCAGCAGCGCCTCCCACAACACCATGGTGCCGCCGAGACCCTGTTTGCGCGCCACTTCGAAGCCACCCAACTCCAGGTTCTGGGCGGCGATCTCCGCCAGCACATGGCTCTCCGTAAAGGTTTTGGATGCCACGGTGATCGGCTCAGCTGCCGCTATTGCCGGCAAGAGCAGGCAGGCGGCAAGCAGCCATGCGGACGGCCGGCGCCGCATCACGACGGCTCTCCCAATAACTCAAGCAGGATCTGTTCCGGCTCCTGGTGCGGATGGCGAGCTCTCAGCTCACCGACTTCGGCCTGCTCCAGCAAACGCCCCTGCTCCAGCACCACGATACGGTCGGCGAGCTTCATGGCCTCGCGCATGTCGTGAGTCACCAGCAGGATACAGCGTGGCTCCTGTTGCTGGAGCTCGCGAATTTGCGCATGCACATCGAGCCGGGTCAGGGGGTCCAGGGCGCCGAAGGGCTCATCCAGCAACAACAGGGCGGGCTCCAGCACCATCGCCCTGGCCAGGCCCGCGCGCTGTTGTTGGCCGCCACTCAGTTCGTGGGGGTAACGCGACAGCAGTCCGCCATCCAGGTGCACCAGTTCCAGCAGCCGCGCCAGGCGTGCTTCGATGCGCGTTTGGTCCCAGCCCGCCAGCCGCGCTGACAGGGTAATGTTCGACTCAACCGACAGGTGCGGGAACAGCCCGGTGCCCTGCACCGCATAACCGATGCCGCGGCGAAGCGTGGGCAAAGCCGAGTAGTCGATGGGTTTGCCCATCACCTCGACCCGGCCCGCAGTTGGCCGAACCAAGCCGTTGATAGTGCGCAGCAAGGTCGACTTGCCGCTGCCGCTGCGGCCGATCACGGCGGTGACAGAGTCTTCAGGGAAACCGACAGTGATGTCGGAGAGTACCGGCGTGCCGGCGAATTCCATGCCGAGTTGGTGAAGGGCGACGGCCGTCAAGGGCAACCGTCCCTGGGCAAATCCATGTGGGCCTCTCGGGCTTTGTTTCAGCCAGTGTAGAGAGGCGCATCAAAAAAACAACCGGCGGCACCCACGCGCGCGAGGCCATCGCTACGCAGGCTTCTGCCGCCGGTTGAGTAAAAGGACCCTCTTGAGGCTGGTGTGCAACAGGCGCTGGGAATGTTCGTCCAGGCAGTGCAACTGCTCGACATGCAGTTCGTGCCGGCGCAGCAGGTCTTCAACGAGGTCAGCCGGCAGCGCCACGTGAACCAGCCGCTTGACCACTAGTGCACCGTAGCGGACGCGTGGCCATTCAACTGCAGTATCCTGGCCACCATGCTGAGCTGGGCCGCACTGGCAGCGTGGCGCCGCACCCAGCTGCGATCGCAACAGCTCGCATCGCGCACCATCAGTTGGGCGGTCTCATAGGCACAACCCGCGTGGCGCCAGGCGTTCAGCCAGTCTTTCGCCGCCATCAGCCGCTGGGCCTGCTCGAAGCCGCTGTGCCAGAAAGGCCCCGCCACTTCCGGGCTGCCCTCGATCCACTGGCGATGGCGCGGGCAGATGAAACTGAAGTCGAATCCGGGAGTGAGCATTGACCACCTCTTAAATGATAATGATTATCATTTAGATTAGTGCGATGAGCGGCGTTTGCCAACCCCCTGTCGACAAAAAATAACGTGAGCGGCCTGTCACAAAATATTCACCACTGCGTATTTTTGCTGCAACAGCCCGGCGGCATCCTGCTCGCGAATTAGGAGTGTCAGTGGGGTGCAGGCACCATGGCTAAGCTGAAGTCCCCGGCCAGCGAACACGAAAAAGAACGCATGCGGGCCGAAATAGATTCTCAAGTTGCAGAGTTCCTCCGCCGCGGCGGCAAGATCGACGTGTTAACCAGCGAGAGTGCCGGGGGTCCCGATATCGGGAGCGTCTGGCACCAGCAGGACGACATGTCGAATATTGTCCCGCAGCAGTAATTGAACCCGCACAGCAGGGAGAGTTGATGAGGCCAGTGACATGCTGAACGTCGAGCATATCCTCGAAGAACGTTACCCCGACTTTGTAAACCAGCATACGAAGACCGCCAGTACCCTCTCCCGCTTTCTCAGCTTTCTTTTCTACGAATCGCGCTTCCAGCAGTTTGAGCGTGACTACCCGCACCTGGAAGGCTTTGATTTCGTAGAGGCGGCACTGCGCTACTTCGATTTCACCCTGCGCCTGCGGGAAGACGAGAGGGCACGAATTCCCTCCACGGGGCCGGTAGTGATTATTGCCAATCACCCCATCGGCTCGCTGGATGGCCTGGCCCTGCTGAATCTCGTTCGCGAAGTCCGCACCGATGTGAAGGTGGTCGCCAATGACCTGCTGGCGGTACTGAATCCGCTGAAGCCGGTGATGCTGCCGGTGAACAATATGGGCGGCAACACGCCCAAGACCAACCTGGCCAATATCAAGCAGCACCTGAAGGACGACGGCGCGCTGATTATCTTCCCGGCCGGCGAGGTTTCCCGTTTCGGCCCCACCGGTATCAAGGACGGCAAGTGGCAGTCGGGTTTCGTGAAAATCGCCAAGTCTGCCCAGGCGCCTATCCTGCCGATTTTTGTAGCGGGACGTAACAGCCTGTTCTTCTACAGCATCTCCTTCCTGGCCAAGCCGCTGTCTACGCTGTGGCTGGTGCGGGAAATGTTCAAGCAGAGCCACAACACTGTGGACACCCGGGTCGGCAATCCCATTCCCTACGACATCTACTCGCGGGTCGACGGCGGCGCCAAGCACCTGGCCGCCCTGTTCCGCAAGCACGTCTATCGGCTCGCCCGCGGCCGCCGCGGCATTTTCCTGACCACGGAGACGGTCGCCGCCCCGGAGAACCGCCTGCTGTTGAAGCGCGAACTGGAGCAGTGCGAGCTGCTGGGCGACACGCCCGACGGCAAGCAGATCTACCTGTACAAGCAGCAGACCTCCGACTGCCTGATGCGCGAGATCGGTCGCCTGCGCGAGCTGACGTTTCGTTCGGTGGGTGAAGGCTCCGGGCTACCCCGCGACATCGACCGCTTCGACCGCGACTACTTCCAACTGGTGCTGTGGGATCCGGAGCAGTTGGAGATTGCCGGCGCCTATAGGATTGGCGATTCCGCCGACCTGGTGGCACGCAAAGGTGTGGAAGCGCTATACACCCACACCCTGTTTGAGTTCGGCGAGGGCATGCGCCCGGTGCTGGAACGCGGCCTGGAGCTGGGCCGCAGCTTCGTGCAGCCGCGCTACCAGAACCGCCAGAGCCTGGACTACCTGTGGTGCGGCATCGGCGCCTTCCTGCGTCGCTACCCGAACTACCGTTACCTGTACGGACCGGTGTCGATCAGCCGCTTTTACAGCGACGCGGCCATCGCTCGCATCGTGTATTACTACTCATGTCACTACGGTTCCGATGAGCTGGGCGTCACCGGGCGCAACCCTTACCTGGTGCAGCCGGAGTACCAGCACAAGCTCATCGAAGCGTTTTCCGGCACTGACCGTGAGGCCGACTTCAAGGCGCTGAGAGAGCACCTGGCCGAGCACGGTATGCCGGTCCCTATTCTGTTCAAGCATTACTCGGAAGTGGCCGAGCCCGAGGGCGTGCGTTTCGCCGCCTTCAATATCGACCCCGATTTCGGAGACTGTGTCGACGGCTTTCTGGTCGTCGATCTGCAACAACTGAAACCGCGCAAAAGAAAGCGGTACCTGGGAACGGATGTGACCTTAGAGGGAGAAGACCATGGAAGCCCTGAGCTTTGAAGGGGAAATACACTGCAAGACCCTGTGGATTTCGGACGTACACCTCGGTAGCGCAAACTGCAAAGCGGAACACCTGATCCAGCTACTGGACCGGGTGCGCTGTGAGCGGCTCTACCTAGTGGGCGACATCGTCGACATGTGGGCGATGTCCAAGCGCGTGTTCTGGCCGGAATCCCACAACCTGGTGCTGCGCAAGCTGCTCAACAAGTCCAAGGCCGGCGTAGAGATTATCTACATCCCCGGCAATCACGACGCCAACTTCCGCGAGTTCTGCGGCAGCGAGTTCGGCCACGTGGTGATCAAACGCCGCCACGTGCATGTGACGCCAGATGGCCGTCGCCTGCTGGTCACCCACGGTGACGAGTTGGACCACGCCGTGCGCTTCAGCCGCATCAACCGGCTGATCGGCGACTGGGCCTACGACACCATGATGATCGTGAACCGCTGGGTGAACAGGATTCGCGACCGTATGGGTCTGCCCTACTGGTCGCTGTCAGGCTGGATCAAGAACAACGTTTCCCAGGCGGAAGCTGCGATCCAGGCCTACCAGGCAGCGGCGGTCAACATGGTCCGCGAGCGCGGTTACGACGGCATCATCTGCGGCCACCTGCACCACCCGGTCATCCAGCAGTACGAAGACATTCTCTACTGCAATGATGGGGACTGGGTGGAGAACTGTACCGCCCTGCTGGAAGACGACGCCGGCCAGCTCAAGCTACTGCGCGGTATCAGCAGCCGGGAGGAGCGTTCAGACGTGCTGTTTGTCGCTGCCTGAGAGGACCTGAGGCAGCCGCTCAGAAGCGGTTGGTCAACCACAGGGCCTGGTAGGGAGCGATCTCTATCATGCCCTGTTGGTCATGGTAGGCAGCACCGCTGACCAGGTCCTTCCACTGCTCCGTTCCCACCAGGTTGATTTCCGCCAGGCTCACGGCCTGAACCACGTCGGTAACGTTGTAAACGCAGAAGATACTCTGGCTGCGGTCCATGCTCTGGCGCCAGAAGGCAAAAATCTTGGTGCCCAGGTGCATGGTGAATTGGGTGGCGTTGGGGTGAAAAGCCGGCTGGGCGCTGCGCAGGCCGATCAGGCGGGTGATGCGCTCAAAGATGCGGCCGTGGTGGCGCGCTTCGTCCGCCAGCGCCACACGCAATTCTTCATCGTCCCAGATATGGCGGTTGATGGTGCGCGCCCGACCGGTATTCTCCACCCGGCCGTAGTCATTTTCCGTGCCCAGCAGGCTATGGATGTAGAAGGCGGGAATACCTTCGAGCGCCATCATGATGGCATGGGCACAGACGAAGCGGTCTTCCTGGTAGCCATCACGGCCACCGTCGATGGTGCCCTGTAGCGCGTCGTACAGCGCGACGTTGATTTCGTAGGGCTTGTCATAGCCCTCCCGGGCGCGGCGCATGGTGACCCGCCCGCCGCAGTCCCGCATACAGTCCAGCAGACGATCGATATCTTCCTGTTCCAGCAGGCCGTCCAGAGGCCGCAGGCCAATGCCGTCATGGGAGGCAATAAAGTTGAGATACGCAGTGCCCGATTGGGCCGGCGGCATACTCATCATCCAGGTCTTCAGGTGCCGGCAATCCCCTTCCACCAGGGTGTAGACCAACAGCGGCGGCAAGGAGAAGTTGTAGATCAGGTGCGCCTCATTGGCGTTGCCAAAATAGGTGAGGTTCTCGCGGTTGGGCACGTTGGTTTCGGTCACCACCACCGCGCGCTCGGTGTGGTGCTCGATCAGGGTGCGGTACAGCTTGATCACCTCATGGGTCTGGGGCAGGTGCACACAGGAGGTGCCGGCCTCCTTCCAGAGGAAGGCCACCGCGTCCATCCGGAACAGTTCCACGCCGTGTTCCAGGTAGTGGCGGATGATGCCGGCAAACTCCACCAGCACCCTGGGATTGGCGAAGTTGAGGTCTACCTGGTCGGCGCTGAAGGTACACCAGACGTAGCGGGTGCCGTCGGCAGTTTCCACCTCGGTCAGCAGCGGTGAATTGCGCGGGCGTACCACGGCGCTGTAATCCGCCTCCGGGTCACCCTCCACAAAGAAATCCCTGCCGGGGTCTTCACGCTTCTTGAAATTGTCGAACCAGCGGCTGCGGGAGGAGGCATGATTCAGCACCAGGTCGGACATCAACCGGAAGTCGCTGGCGATGGCGCTGATGTCCTGCCACTCCCCTACCGCAGGATTGACCACCAGGTAGTCCATAACGGCGAAGCCGTCATCGGAACTGAATGGGAAGAAAGGCAGGATATGGACGCCGGAAATTGTGTTACCAAGGTACTCGCGCAGGAACCGGTGCAGTGTCTTGAGAGGTGTCTCGCCACCATCGACGATGGTATCGCCGTAGGTGATAAGAATATTGTCTGATTCATCCCAGTGGTTGAGGTGCGGCCGGGGCGCCTGGCAGCGCTCCTCAAGACCCATGGTCTGCATCAACTCATTGGCCAGCGTACGGTGATCGCCAGCGCCGTAGATAATCTCCAGGTGCTTCTGTAGCCGGTACTGCAGGCCCGCGAGGGTCTCAGCGGGGGGCGGCGTATTCACGGTAGTCTTCCTCAACCGCGTTTCGGAACTGCTCCAGCACATCCGGGAATGCGCTGGTGACACGGTTCCACCCCGGGATGAAGGGCTTCTGCATGGGATTGGCCAGGAAATAGTCCCCGGCCTTCATAATATTCTGTGCAAACAGCTCGACCGCCTCTTCCTCGCGATGGCGCTGATAGCCGAGGCCGTTGATGGCGGCGTCGTTCTCGTAGGTGTCGATAAAGTCCAGCGCCACCCGGTAGTAGGTCGCCTTGATGGTGCGAAATTTTTCGGTGGAAAACACCTCACCCTTGGTGGCGAGTTTTCGAAACATCGCCTTGGCAATATCGGTACTCATTTTTGACAGCCCGCGGGTCGGGTCTTCCCTGGAGAGCTCCTGGTGTTTGTGGTCGTAGACTTCCGCTATATCCACCTGACAAATACGGTTGGTGGCGTAGTTGCGGTTCATTTCCGACAACACGCCCACCTCCAGGCCCCAGTCGCTGGGAATCAACAGGTCATTGATCACATAAGAGCGCAGGGAGAACTCGCCGGCCAGCGGATAGCGGAAACTGTCCATATAATTCAGGAACTCGCTGTAGCCACAGACCTTGGTCAGTGAGCGCAGCAGCGGTGTCACGAACAGCCGGCTGACGCGGCCACCCATGGTGTCGGTGGCGACCCGCGCGTAGTAGCCCTTGCAGAAGGAGTAGCTGAAGCTTGGGTTGGCCACCGGGTAGATCAGCCGCGCCAGCAGCTCGCGCTCATAGGTGACGATGTCGCAGTCGTGCAAGGCCACACTCTCGGAACGTCCGGTGGCCAGCACGTAGCCCAGCATGTACCAGACATTGCGGCCCTTACCCATTTCCGTGGGCGCCAGCCCCTTCTCCTTGAGCCTGGAATCGATGGCCATCAGGCGTGGACCGTCGTTCCACAGCACGCGGTGGTGCTGCGGCAGGCGTGAAAAATACTCCAGCGCTTCCAGGTAATCATCCTTGTCGGCGCGATCGAGGCCAATGACGATCTCGTCCAGGTAGGGCACCTTGCACAGTTCGTCGACGATATTGGCCAGCGCCGGACCCGACAGCTCCGAGTGCAGGCAGGGCAGCACCAGGGACATCGGACGGGATGCGCGAAACTGCATCAGCTCGCGCTCCAGGTCCTCCACCGGCCTGCGGGTCAGGTTGTGCAGGGTGGTGACCAGTCCATTCTGGTGAAAATCGCCCATCAGGTCTCCCTAGCGCTCCGCGCTGTCGCTGAATTCATCGAGCAGGCCTGACATCGCTTCCTGCCAGCCGTAGGGGCCGGGATCACGTGTACGGAGGACACGCCCGGGGCCCACGGGCTGCAGGCTGTCAGACCTCGCCGATTTGATGATAACCCCTATATCCGCCGCCGCCAGCATCGGCAGGTCGTTGGGGCTGTCACCGAGGGCGATAACCGGCCCATGATTGACATAGCGCAGGCGCAGGCGGTTAAGCGCAGCGCCCTTGTCAGTGGGGCCGGCCACAGACAGGAAGCGGCCGCCCTGCTGTGCCACCAGGCCGCGCGCCTCGAGCAGACATCGAAAGCGCTCCAGGTTCTGCTCGCTGTCTTCCCAGCGCAGCGGCTCGCTGAACTCGCGCTCTGCGGCCAGCGCGGCGGCCGACAGGGATAGCCCGGTGTTCTGCGCCACCTGCTCCACTGACATATCGGCAAATCCGGTAAAGCGGAAACCCTCCTGCTCCCGCAGGACGCGAAGCTGCGCCAACACCTCAGATCTGGGCGGCGCCAACGCCTCCAGGTCGACACCCGCCCCCGTCACGGTGCAGATGCCGGCGCCGTTCTCGCAGATGAAAGGCCCGCTGATCCCCAGTTCCGCCTGCAGCGGCAGCATCTCTGCCCGGGTTTTGCTGGAACACAACACCAGCGGAATCTTGCGTTCGCGGATGGTGGCCAGCGCCGCCGCGGCGGGCGCAAAACTATAGCTGTCGTGGTCCAGCAAGGTGCCGTCGAGATCGGTCACTACCAATGGCACACTCACGAGATTCTTGCCCCACAGATGCCGTGGTCCTCGGCCACGTCGAACAGGTAATCGGCGCGGGCCGGCAGTTCGTCCAGGCACTGGCGCGTTACCCGTTCGTAGTGCTCCACAAATCGCTTGACCTGCGCTGCGCTCATCACCCCGGCACCGCTGCGCTGGCGCGAGAGCTTCTCTTCCTGCAGCCGCCGCCACTCCAGTACCCGCTCCATGGAAGGCGCCCTGAGCATGACCAGCTTGTGCAGGCGAGCGTACAGGGCCGCGTAGGGACCTTGTAGCTGTTCGTTTACGTAGCGGCGCCAGGCGCCATCGCTGTCCTCGCTGGCTTCCAGATCGTTGATCGGCGTGTGCAGCGCCAGCTCAGGTTCCGGGCCCGCGCCCACACACCAGCCTTCCAGGAAGATCACGTCGGCCGGGCCCACCGTCTGCCAATCGGACGCTGGTAAGCGATCATCGATGGCCTTGTCGAATACCGGTATCGAGACTTCCCGCCCCGCGACCAGGGCTTCGAGGGTCCGCTCAAGCAGTGCAAGCTCGTGGGTGCCGGGCACACCGCGGGTCGCCAGCAAGGGGTGCACTGTCTCGGCCAACCGCTGCCGGGCGCGGCGCGTCAGGTAGAAATCATCCAGCGAGAGGGTCAGCGGTCGTAAGCCGCCGGCTTCCAGCATCAGGCAGAACGCGTGGCAGGCGGTGGTCTTGCCGGTACCCTGGGCACCGTTGACGCCCACCAGCAGCGGCGCGCCGCTGGCAGCGTGCTGGGTCTGCAGCCAGTCTGCCAGGGGCAGGAACCAGCGCTCGGCCATGGCCGGGTAGGTATCTGGCAGCGCCTCGGAGGCGGCCAGGGAGTTGAGTTGTTCACGCAGCGACATGCCGGCGCGTTTTCCCTGCAGGTGTCAGAAGTTCAGGAAACAAGTTTTGTGCCAAGCCGCTGGAGCACGCGCTTCCCCGCTCGCCCAGGCCCATTTCGCACCAAAAGCGGGCGCATCCAGGCATTGCGCCAGCCCATGGTGCACGGCCCTCCCGCGGCCCGCGTTGATCAGCATGCCTCGGCAAGCCGTATATACCCCGTGATTTCAAGACTCCAGTTCTAAGGATAGCCGTGAATACATGCAAGTTGTTGGCCGCTGCCCTGCTCATTTTGCTTACCGGGTGCAGCAGCGTCAGCGTGGAGGATTACCGCGATGCCAGCCCCCGATTCGTTCCCAGCGAGTTCTTTGATGGCCGGCTTACCGCCCACGGTGTCGTCATGGACCGCGGCGGCAAGGTGACCCGGCACTTCAATGCCGACATTGTCGCCTACTGGAAGGACGGTGTGGGCACCCTGGAAGAGGATTTCGTCTTTGATGACGGCGAACAACAGCGCCGGGTCTGGACCCTCACGCCGGACGGCGACGGCGGCTACGTCGGCCGCGCCGGTGACGTGGTGGGCGACGGTGGCCTCAGCTTCGCCGGCAACGCCGTGTTCCTGGACTACGTGCTGCAGATTCCCTACGGTGACGGCACCATCGATCTGCGCGTGGATGACCGCATGTACCTGGTGGCGCCAAATGTGTTGATCAACGAATCCCGCCTGTCCAAGTTTGGCTTCGGCGTGGGGCGAATTGTGCTGACGATAGTGCGCCACCGGGATGCCAAAACCGCCGACGCGCTGCTGCCGGGAGCCTGAGCCATGAATCCAGATATCGGTTTTGAAATCAAAGGTCCCTGGGATCAGGCCGCCGCCGCAGCCTACCTCGAACAGACCCGTTTTCCACTGCGGCTGGCCTGCGTGGGCCGTGACGGTTTCCCGCGCGTGGTCTCGCTGTGGTACCAGTATCACGCCGGCAGCTTCCTGTGCGTCACCCATCGCGACGCCAAGTTGACCACCCTGCTGCGCAACAATCACAAGGTGGGCTTCGAGGTCTCTCCCAACGAGCCGCCCTATCACGGCGTGCGCGGCCAGGGCCTGGTCAGCCTGCACGAGACAGGCGGTGAAGCCGTGTTGCGAGACAACCTGCAGAGTTACCTGGGTGGCATGGACTCAAGCCTGGCACGCTGGCTGCTGTCTCGGGCCGAGGAAGAACTGTTGGGGCGGGTGGATATCACCCGCATG